>JBFFWQ010000063.1:0-33648 GCA_041570195.1 Promineifilaceae bacterium (SeqCode)
GACTGAGTACGGCAAAAAAGCCCGGCTTCTGGCAGGCGAGTGTGAGAAGCCAGGCTTTTCAACCATGTTTCGAATGAGACTGAGTACGGCAAAAAAGCCTGGCTTCTGGCAGGCGAGTGTGAGAAGCCAGGCTTTTCAACCATGTTTCGAATGAGACCGAGTATGGTAAAAAAGCCTGGCTTCTTGGCCCGGCAAGCTACACATTACTTGAATATCTGCATCCCATTCTTTCTTTTTGATCCGTGTCATCCGTGCAAATCCGTGTTCCATTTCTTTAGGTGACCCATGACCAACGCCCGATTCACCCCCTTAACCGGCTACGTCGACTATTCCTCAGAGGAGATGGCTGCCCGCGCGGCCGCCTTCTACGCTGACATCCGCCGCCGCCGCACCGTGCGCGACTACTCCGACCGGCCGGTGCCCCGCGAGGTCATCGAACAATGCCTGCTGGCCGCCGGCCGTGCACCCAGCGGGGCCAACTTGCAGCCCTGGCACTTCGCCGTCGTTTCCAACCCGGCCGTCAAGCGCCAAATCCGTGAAGCGGCCGAGGCCGAGGAGCGCGAATTTTACAGCGGGCGGGCGCCCCAGGAGTGGCTGGATGCCTTAGCCCCGCTAGGCACCGACGAACACAAACCCTTCCTGGAAACCGCGCCCTACCTCATCGCCATTTTTGCCCAGAGCTACGGCCTGTTGCCCGACGGCCGTAAGGTCAAGAACTACTACGTCCAGGAATCGGTCGGCATCGCCACCGGTTTCCTCATCGCAGCTTTACATAATGCCGGACTAGCCACGCTGACCCATACGCCAAGCCCCATGGGTTTCCTCAACGAGGTGCTCGGCCGCCCGCCCAACGAACGGCCGTTCCTGCTGCTCGTCGTCGGCCACCCGGCCGAGGATGCCCAGGTGCCTATCATCAACAAGAAGCCGTTGTCCGAGATCGCCACGTTCGTTTAGCCATCTTCGTGGCTTAGCCGGTGGCGCGGCACGCGGCTGCATGTTTTCCCCCCTCCAGCGGCGTGCCCGGCCGGCAAGGCTTCGGCAACTATAAGGTCGAGGTGCGCAGTTTATCTATCGCCCGAAGTGTGATAAACTGTTGCCGTCATTCCACCGTAGAACGCATTGCACAGTCCATCTTAACGTTGCCGGGAAGGCCCGGGAAGGCCGTGAGGTTAATCGGGGCCAGACTCGTTTCAGTCGAGGGCCGCCTGCTTCCCATCAGACCGGCGTATTGGTATGTCACAGGAGGTAACCATGTCATCTCAACTCGATCTGAAGGGGTATCATCATCTGACTCTGACGGTGACCGATCTCGGCCGCTCTCGCGAGTTCTATACAGGCATTCTGGGTTTCAGTGTCATCGCCGAGTTTACGCCCACACGGTCGATTCTCGGCAACGACAACATGCTGATTTCTATTGGCGAAGCGTCCGACCCGTCGCAGGTCATCGCCGGCGATCGCTTTAACGAGAATCGGGTTGGGCTCGATCATCTAAGTTTCACGGTCGAGAGCTTCCAGGAGTTAGAGCGCGCCCAGAAGCTGTTCTCCGAGGCTGGCGTGCGCCACGCCGAGATCAAGGAACTGACCGATTTTGGCATCGCGGTTATGATGTTCTGGGATCCGGACAACATCCAGCTGGAGTTGACCGCCCCGCTTGGCTGAGCACCAACCACCAATCGCGGCGGCCGGCAACGGGTTCTGCCGGCCGCCTGGTTTACTCCGAGTCATAATTCGTCCATAATTGGTCTCATGAACCACATCACGCTTCCGGGCAAGTCAAGGGCCTATTATCGCTTCGAAGTCGGCGACTTTAACTGTACAGCTATCGGCGACGGCTACCACGGGTACCCGCTCGGCGATTTTTTTGCCAACGCGACCGAAGAGGAATTGCGCGCCGCGCTGGACCCCGGGGAATTGGCCAGGCAAAGCGTCATCTCTACCTTGACTTGCCTGCATGTCGACGACGGCCGGCACAGCATACTCGTCGACGCCGGCGCGGGAGAGAAGGTGGCGCCGACGGCCGGTAGACTGCTGCAGAATATGAAACGGGCCGGACTATCTCCGGCCGACGTCGACACGTTGATCATCACCCACGGCCATCCCGACCATATTGGCGGTTTACTTGACTCGGGCGGCCGGGCCATCTTTCCCAATGCCCGCTACTATATCTGGCAGGCGGAGCTTGATTTCTGGTCTTCGGACATGGCCTACAAGCATGCGCCCGTGGCCTGGGTGCAGCTTGCCCGACGACAGTTCTTCGTTCTACGGGAGCGTTTGTTGCCGATCGAAAGCGAAACGGAGATCCACACTGGCATCCGGGCCCTGGCTGCTTTTGGGCACACGCCCGGCCACATGGCCCTCGCCATCGGTTCTGGGGAGAACCGGCTGCTTCATATTTCCGATGTGGCCCTGTCTCCCTTGCATCTGCAACACCCGGCCTGGACGCCGCGCTACGACGTCGATCCGGAACAGGCGATAACCACCAAGCGCCGGCTTTTCGACCAGTCGGCGGCCGACAATACCCTCATCTTCGGCCACCACTTCCCGCCATTCCCGGCCCTCGGTTACGTCGTCGAATCGGAAGGCGGCTGGTTGTGGTGCCCCTTGGCCGACGATTGATATCGCCGGCTCGCAAGGCAAACCGATCGATGAAGATCCGCAAATAGAGCGGGCAACTCTGAACGAAGAGCCGTACAATTGGCTTGAAGAATCGGAACGCGCAACCCAGGCCTAATGGCCTCCCTTGCACAATTGAGACTCGATGGAACAGATAACCTGTCCCAATTGCAGTACGCAAAATCCGGATACGCACAATTTCTGCTCTAATTGTGGCCGGCGCCTGGTCGGGCAGTGTCCCCGCTGCCAGTATGATGTTGCCGCCGACGTGAACTTCTGCGGGAACTGTGGCTTGGGACTCACGCCTCGTTCCCAGTTCCTCTGGTCTCCGGATGGCATGCCCGATGCTGGCTGGCCGGCCGCTCCCCCAGCCCCTCTCCCGGCCGCCGAACCGGTGCCAGAACAACCAGCTCCTGCGGAACCTCCGGGGCAACCCGGCCTGGAGCAATACATCCCCCGGGAGTTGATGGCCAAGCTTGATGCCGCCCGTGCCGGCGGTAAGACCTTCGGCGAGCGGCGCGTCGTTACCATGCTCTTCTGCGACGTGAAAGGCTCCACCTCGGCCGCCGGCCAGCTAGACCCGGAAGAGTGGACCGAGATCATCAATGGCGCCTTCGAGTACATGATCCGCCCCGTCTACAGATACGAAGGCATGGTCGCCCGCTTGATGGGCGACGGCATCCTGGCCTTCTTCGGCGCCCCGATCGCCCATGAAGATGACCCGTCGCGCGCGGTGTTCGCCGGGCTGGAGATCGTCGATGGGCTGGCGCCGTACCGAGAGAAGATCCAGAAAGAATGGGGCCTGGAGATCGACGTGCGCGTCGGCATCAATACCGGCCTGGTGGTCGTCGGCGCCGTCGGTTCCGACCTGCGCATGGAGTATACGGCCATGGGCGATGCCATCAACCTGGCGGCCCGCATGGAGCAAACCGCCGCGCCCGGTACGGTCCAGATCGCCCACGATACCTACAAGCAGGTGATGCCGCTGTTTGACTTTGAGCAGCTAGGCGGCGTCGAGGTGAAGGGCAAAGAGGAACCGGTCCTCGCCTACCGCGTTCTTGACCGAAAAGCGACCGCCGGCCGCCTGCGCGGCATCGAAGGACTGGAGTCCGAGATAGTCGGCCGCGCTAACGAACTAGACCTGCTGCAGAGCGCCCTGGCCTACTTGGAACGCGGTATCGGTCGGATCGTCTGCCTGCTCGGCGGCGCCGGCCTGGGCAAAAGCCGGCTGGTTAAGGAACTGCGCCGGGCACGATCAGAAGATTCGACCTTCGACTGGTACGAAACGGCTTCCCTTTCCTACGAGAGCGGCTACCCATACGTCCTATTCCAGCAGCTGATCCGGCGTTTGAACGGCATCTCCGCCGTCGAAGACGCCGATCGCCTCTGGGAGAAGATTCGCCCGCTGGCGTCCGAAATCCCGGGCGGAGACGAAGCGCGCTCTACTCGGGTTCTTGCTGCCTTATTCGGTCTGCCCGATCCTTTTGGCCGGCCGGCCCTGGAAGGCGAGCAGTTCAAGCGCGAACTCTATGTGGTCATGTCCGAACTGTGGCAAGCTCGCTTCGCCGCCCGGCCCTCGGTGCTGGTGCTTGACGACTTGCATTGGGCCGACCCGGCCTCTGTCGAATTGCTCTTGCACCTGCTGCCGGTCGTTGAAGCCTGCCCGCTGGTGCTGATTTGCGCCTTCCGACCGGATCGCGGTGCGCCTTCCTACCGGCTTAAGCAGGCTGCCGACACGGAATACCCCCATCGCTACACCGAGATCAACCTACGCCCGCTCACCGCGGACGAGAGCGACGAGATGGTGAACCGCCTGCTGGCCATCGCCGAGTTGCCGGACGGCCTGCGGGCCCGCATCCGCGAACGCGCCGCCGGCAACCCCTTATATGTGGAAGAGGTGGTCCGCACGCTGATCGAAAAAGGCGCCCTGGTGACCGAAGAACGTTTGGAACACGGCGAGCCGCGCCGCACCTGGCGGGCGACCTCGGATAGTGCGACCATCGACATCCCCGACAACTTGCAAGGCCTGCTGACCTCCCGTATCGACCGTCTTGAAGAGGAGACCCGCCACGTCCTGCAGCTCGCTTCGGTGATCGGCCGCTCCTTTTACCAGCGCGTGCTGGCCGAAATCGGCCGTCCTGATGAGCTTTCTGTGGCTGTGGTCGACGAGCAGACCGGCCGCCTGGTGCGCCTGGAGATGATCCAGGAAGCCGCCCGGGTACCCGATGTCGAATACCGTTTCCGCAACCCGATGACCCAGGAGATCGCCTACCAGACGATCTTGCTCAAACGCCGCCGCGAGTTCCATTGCCGGGTGGGCGCTGCCCTCGAAGCCCTATTCCCTGACCGGCTGGCCGAGCTGGCCCCAACGCTGGCCTACCATTATTCCGAGGGCCAGCAGGCAGATAAGGCGCTCTTGCATGCCACGCTGGCCGCCGACCAGGCGTTCAGGTTGTTTGTCCTTGACGAAGCCCTGCGTTACTATGACCAGGCCCTGGAATGGGCCGACCAGGGCGACGCTGGCGGCAAACAGCTGGTCCATCTCTATCAACGTCGCGGCCGGGTCCTGGAGCTGATGTTGCGCCACGACGAGGCGCTCGAGACCTACCAGGACCTCGAAGCGCTGGGGCAAACGCGCGGCGATGATGCCCTGCGCCTGGCAGGTATGTCCGCCCTGGCAATTCTCTACATCACCGGCAGCTTCGACGCGGAAAACTCCCGTCTATACGCCGAAAAGGCGATTGCCTTGGCCCGGAAGTTGGGCGATCGTTTCACCGAAGCCCGCGGCCTGTGGAGTCGGCTTCTGGCCCTCACCTATTTCGACGGCCGGCGGGCGCTTGAATACGGCGAACAGGGCCTGGCCATCGCCCGCGAGTTGGTCGCCGGCCCGGAACTGTCTCAGGACCATCTGGAGTTGCTGGCCCTGCTCCTCATGGACCTCGCCATCCCGCTCATCGGCGTCGGAAAGGTGGATACGGCCGCAGACTACGCTGCCGAAGCGCGCGCCAAGTTTGAGGAATTTGGCAATCTGCCCATGGCCTCCACCGCTGCCCAGCGACAAGGCCTGGCCTACAAGGCCAAAGGCATGTTTACCCAGGCGCTGGAAGCCTATGATTGGTCCACGGAGATCGATCTGTCCATCGGCAATCACGGCGGGTTGGTAGGCAGTTCGCTCGGCCTTTTCGATCTTTACCCGGTGATAGGCGATTTCAGCGCCCATTTTGCCAGGATGGAGCTTACCAAGTCGATCCTGGTCGGCGAGCAGCGGCTCCCGCCCCAGGTGTATGAGCTGCAACCTCTCCTGCCTTTTTTCTTACTGGGCGCACTGGACAGGGCGTTGGACTTGGCCGAGGCACTGATGTCCTTCAAAGAAACCTCAACCTTCATCTGGCCGGACATGTTCCTCTGCTTCTTGGCGCGCGCCTACGTCAAGATAGGCGATCTCGAATCCGGGCGAAAGGCGTTGGCCGCCATCAACGAAGACATCGATATCGATAACTACATGGTCCCCCTGTCGTCCATTTTGCCGCAAGCCAGGGCCGAATTGGCCCTTGCGGCCGGTGATTGGCAGGAAGCGCTGTCGCTCGTCGAACCCTTCTTGAAGAAGATCCGCGGTGACGGCATGTTCGGCTTCCTGCCGGAGAAGCTCTTACTCAAGGCAGAGATCCTGTGCGCCGCCGACCAACCGGATGCCGCCTATGAAGCACTGAAAGAGGCCCATTCGCTGGCTCTGGGGCAGGAAGCGCGGACAACACTTTGGCAGGTCTGCGCTCGCCTGGCCGTGATGGAAGAAGAGAGAGGCAATGTAGAGCAAGCGGGGTCGATTTACGAAGACGCGCGCGCCGCCGTCGATTACATCGCCGAACACGCCGGCGGCGATGACCTTCGAGCCTCGTTCCTTGCCCAGCCAAAGGTACAGTCGATTCTGGAGAAGACAGGAGGAGAACTTGAATGATCACCAAGAGACTCAGCTGAATGTATTCATGACCCACATTGAGGGGAGCTGGGATCATTTAAACACGTAGTTCGATGACCTGACGACGGCCGTGGGGCCGAAGATGCCGAGCACGCCAGGTCTTGGTCAAGTTTCCTGCTAGGTTTGCTTGAGGTCGTCCTGGGATTTCTGATGGTGCTAGTGCCACCGGGTAGAAGCGGTACCCTGGTCTACTGGGCAGCTGGCGTTTGGGCGTTCATTGGCGGTTGTATCCTGATAGGCGACCCCTTGCGTCTGCGCCGCAATCGCCTGGCCCAGAAAGAGTCTACAAACAGCATGGAGGAGATAGGCTGCAATGTTCCGTCTACTGCGTATACACACTGTTCCGGATGAGGGCAAAGGTAGCACCTGGCTGCAACTGTTCTTTGACCTGGTCTATGTCGCCATTCTTGTTGAACTCGGCAATCGTCTCAGCCATGATTTGACTTTGGAAGGCGCCGTCGAGTTTGCATTCTTATTCATTCCCATTTGGTGGTCGTGGTTAGAGTTTGTCCTGTACGGCCGCTATTTCCCTGTTGACGATATCGGGCAGCGAGTTTTGACAGTGCTCTATATGGCATTCATGCTAGGCATGGCGTTTGAGATTCATGAAGTGACTGGCGGGTCCGCGGCCGCCTTTCTCGTCGCGTATGGCCTTTCGAAGTTCGTTCTGGCTCTGATGTACGCCCGGGCCTGGAAGCAGTTCCCCGAGTATCGGACGATAACCAGCCATTACGCTATCGTTTTTATTTTCGTTGGGATGTTGTGGATCGGCATTGCTCTGGTTAACCCTACCAACTTCTGGCTGTGGGGCGTGGTAACGCTGATTGGCGTCTTCTCGCCGGTCATCGCACGTCTTATCCGTGACCTGACAGGGCGATCTGAACAACCACATCCGCCTTCGAAGTACCACTACATGCAGCATCGCTTTGGCGAATTGACCATCATCGTACTGGGCGAGTTCTTTATCAAGCTGGTTACCACCGCGGAAGATCGGGAACTGACAACGCTCAACATATACACCGGTCTCTGCCTGTTGGGTATCTCAATCAGCCTTTGGTGGTTGTACTTCGACCATCTGGAGCATTTTAGCCTTTCCAAGGCCAGCTCTCGCCTGGGAATCTGGCTCTACGGCCACTACCCCTTTATGTTGGGGATCACAACCTATGGTGTTCTGGGCACGAAGGTGTTCTCGGCGACGCGAGGTGAACCATTTGACGACCATAAACGAATTCTGTTCACAACAGCTCTTGCAATTGCACTACTGGCCTACGCCGCTATTGAATGGGCAACCAAGGAGAAAGACGAGCCCTTGACACGAAATCCGCAGCCGTGGCTTCGAATTGGAGGCGCGGCCGTGCTGTTGGCCTTGGGTGTTCTCGGGGGCTCACTGAACGTCGGCGTGCTGGTGACTTTGGTCGTGGCGGTTTTCTTGCTCCAGGTTAGCCTGGACGTTCATAAGCGCTTGCAACGGCCGGATCGAGCGGTCGCAGAAAGCGCTATCCCGGGATAGCCGTGTAGGGAAAATGGGATCGCTAGCGGCCGAGATCAAGGATGGCGCCGCTCCGGGCGCGGATCTGGTCATGACCCAGAGCGCTGAATCTTTCGTGAAAACCATGAACGGCATGCGCGATCCGGCCGCAGCCATGATGACCGGCGAAATCCGGGTGAATGATTTTGAAGCGCTGGGGACATTAGGCCAGCTTTTCCCGATGGGTTAGCTGTAGGTGCCAATTCTTAATTGGCCGCCGATGCATAATAACAGCCAACAACCGGCCGGACATTTCAGTGGCTTTTAGTTGACATAATGTATAGAGCGGCTAGATTCCGGGGCCACATAATGCGTTGTGGAAACGCGCAGGGCAGTCACATATAAAAGCCGATCCAGCCGAATTGATGTCAGGCGGCTGCAAATCAACTGCGGACGGTGCAAAGCGTAGCCGTGAATTTGACATAAAATCTATCTCTGGTGAATTGTTTGCCTTCGCCAAGGCGATCTGGATCGAATTGAAGGAACAGCCTTCGACTTCATAATTCCGGTTTTGAAACAGTGGGGCCGGAGAGGATAAGACGGTCATCTGGCGTCATTTCGACTGATCGTGTGTTTATCGGCAACCGTTCCAAGGTCTGCAATTCGCACATGCCGATGGCAAAACCATAAGTGCCCGCAGGTGCATCAGACTTGATGGTAAATTCATAGTTATCGGCAACGCGTTCACCTTTTTCCCAAAGGTATGTTGGATACATACCCCCTGGGGTTGGCTGTCTATCTGTTCTCGTAGCTGACCGCTGGAATCCAATAGGGAGTTGAAGACAGTATGGTCAGCGTTGGTCTCGCTTAGAGCTTCCCAGTAGAGAGTCAGATCTACTATATCGCCAGGCTGCGCTTCTGCAGGATGAAATTCATAGGCCAGCAACCGAAAATCCTTCCCAACATCGGCGTTCACAGTGTAGGTTATATCCCTCTCGTTAACTTCTGGTCCTGGTCCATGTACCCAAACGTAAGGGACGCCATCAAATTCAACCATATGCTTAGGGATTCGATCCGCTTAAGGCCCCAAAAATTCTGCCATTGATTGACCCTTACACCTCTCAATAGCCAGCTGCGAGTAAAAAATCGAGTGTCATCATCAAGTTAAAGAAGACCACCAGTGCCAATCCCATGAAAACGGACAGCCGCTTGTCTCGATCCAGCTTGCGACTAAATTGAAGGGCAATGCTGATCAAAAGAACCAATAAGTGTCACGGCTGTTGTTCTATCCAATATACTGACTGGATAGAACATTGGACCTGGGTCTTCCCAAGAAGATTGTCCCAGGAGTAAGATAGGATTGGGATGTGGCGTCCGTCGGTAGACGTCGGCGCCCCCGAACGTCGTCCTCAATGTCTTGACCGGTTGGCTCCACATGGATGGCCTGAGCAGGAAATAAACCGTAACAAAGGCTATGGTCCATAAAAAAAACGCCAGGCCTAATACTTTGATCGAATTACCCAACTGTTGTCGCTAAGGAAATTGAAGTCTGTCACCACTACCCATCATCATAATTAATTGCCAGATGCCGACAACCAAAAAAAGTGAGGTACCAAGAATATGGCTGGCGTTCTTGCGAGCAAAGCTAGAGCGGCAAACGATCCTGAAAGGATAGAATAACGCCGTCTTCGATCGTTGATGAATGCCCAAAAGAAAAGCGCCGAAATCATTGCGAAGACACTCACCCATGCATCTACATGAATGGCTTTCGAAAGGGTAGTGTGACAAGGACCGAGGGTTAAGAGCATAGGTGGCCACAGCAGCGACTTGCCAATCGAAGAGCTATGCCATGAGAGCGAAGGCCAGAACTATCGTAAGCGAGATAACTAGGGCCAAGGGTGCTACCCCTACTGACATTTGCTTGTTTTGTGATAAATTCTCAAAGTTGGAGATTAAGGTAGTATCAAGTTCATGTGTGAGTCCGGCCAGCCACATAGTGATAACGCCAGGATGCGGAGTAACCAGGTCTCTACTGAGTACAGCATCAATAAATACCCTTCCGCGGGCGTGCCAAATATCGCAGGTCTCTACCTGCTGGATAGCTTGCGGATAAAAGGCAATAACAAATAGTAGGAATGGAAAAATGAACCGGAATACGCGGGCCAATCAGTTTCACGATCGGCCTCTGTACTAATGATTCTGTTTTCTGATAAGCCTTCATTTCGTACCTGAAATCAGCGGGCGGTTTCGTACTCTGCTCAAATCTTCATGTATCTGCGCAAATGGGCCAACGCTAAAAAAGGTCATGGCTGATTCGCAAGCCCACGACCATGACCAATGGCAAGGACACCAAGCCCTCGCTATGATCATCAGCCAACGTGGTTTTAGATCAAATGGGAACAATACGGATGAAAGCGGACTAGTAGGCTTACCGGCCAGCCGAAAAACTGCAGGATCGATGGCTTACCATCCACTCGCGATCAATGAGAAAAATCGGATGGATAATTGGATGCCTGTATAATCTTTGGCCATATCGAACGATATCATGATGAAGGTAACAAGGGGGGCGAGATCAAGTAAACGAGAGATAATTTTGCATAACCCTTCTCGAATTGTTCAGCATGCTTTTCCAATCCTACTGTTTGTTGTCTCCTTTTTACCTCGAGTCATCCAACAAGTTGAGATCTATTCAAATTGGCATACGCGTGGCCGATTATTTATCGAAGCTATTCTTTCTCGCCAACTAGCGGACACTCTGCTTGGCCCCCATCCCGGGGTCACGACTATGTGGTTAGTGGGCCTGGCTCAACAGGTTGCTAGCCTACTGGATCCTGATTTCACGGATCGAACTATGAATCGGCAGGTCGACGTCGAGCTAATACCAATAGCACTGGTTATCGCCCTCATGATAGTTCTATCCTATTTCCTCATGGCGCAAGTTTTCGATCGCCAAGTTGCTGGCGTTGCTGCTCTGCTGTTGGCCTTGGATCCCTATCATATTTCGGTGTCAGCTGGTGTTCATGTGGATGCCCTGCTCAGCGTCTTTCTTTTGGTTTCAACATTATTTCTCTGGGTGTTTATTAAGAATCACAATTGGTGGGACCTCGTCTGGTCGGGCTTATTCGCTGGCCTGGCGCTGCTCACCAAAGCGCCGGCATTATTTCTTGTCCCGTACCTATTATTGGTACTGGGTGTCAGTTGGCTGGTAAAATGGATCCCCTCCAGAAACAGGCAGAAAGGGATCAAGGACCGGCAAGGATTAATGAAGGATGCCGGAAAGATTGCGATTGCGCCTATCATATGGTTGGCCGCATTCGCCATGATTTACTTTCTGCTCTGGCCTTCTATGTGGGTCCAACCGACAGAGACGCTCAAGTTGACTTTCGGGTTGGCCAACTACTATCTTGAGACCGCGCATGAGAGCCCGGTCTATTTTATGGATCAGCCAATATCCACTGACCCAGGCCCTCTTTTTTACCCGTTTAACATGGCTGTCAAGACAACGGCCGTCACACTTATCGGTTTTCTTATGAGTATTCCCCTGCTTTTCAACTGGAAGCTCCAGCAATTTAAGCGGTTGGCTATCCTTTTTGGATTAGTTTTTATTGTCTTTTTCGTCGTGATGATGACTCTTGGAGATAAAAAAGTTTCCCGGTACGCTTTGCCTGCTTTACAGTTCATTATCCTGTTGGCAGGCGTTGGTTTGGTTTATTTTTTTCGTTGGATCACGAAAGGCAGGAAGCACCTCTTAAATCTTTCTTTGGCTGCGGTTGTTATCCTCCAGGCCGTCATTTCGATTTCGCGCCATCCTTATTATGGCACTCATTATAATTACCTCTTGGGCGGCCCGAAGCGCATCCTGGAAAGTAATATAATTTCCGGACAGGAGAAAGGGGAGGGGCTAGAAATCTCAGCCGATTATTTGAATAGCTTGCCCTTCTCACAATTGTTGGTTGTCGGCGCTCATTCCCCCGTATCATTCATGCGATATTTCGATGGTAAGACAGTGCCAATCACTGACGAAGAAGTGGATTATCTACTCTTCAGCAGAAGTGCGGTGTTGCGACGTGGTAAAGAGGAACAATGGGGAGGGCTCTGGAATGACTATAAAGATAGGCAGCCAAAACTGGTCGTCGAATTTGACGGCGTGCCATACACATGGCTTTTCAAAGTTAGCCCGATTATCAACGACGAGGATATCAACCATCCCGTATTGGCCGACTTTGCAGAAGATGTCCGTTTGCTAGGCTACGACTTCGAGCCCGCCGAAGCGTTGCCAGGTGATGACGTGCGCTTGACCCTCTACTGGCAGGCGCTGCAGCCACCCAAAGGAGATTTTACAGTCTTCACGCATCTTCTGGATCCTGATGGCCAGTTACAAGCCCAACAAGACAGCCAGCCCCAAGGTGGCATGTACCCAACTTACTTGTGGCAAAATAGCGAACGAATCGAGGATGTTTATACTTTGACCGTCGATCCCCAGGCCCCACCGGGCGAGTATAACTTTGCTGTTGGCATGTACACCCTTGAGTCATTGCAGCGATTGCAGCTTACAACTCCAGACGGTGTATCAAATGCTGATAATCGTCTGTTATTAAAAGGCCCTGACATTATTCATCCAGAATCGTAACCGTTTTGAGCCTCCTTTTGCCGGGCAATCGCATATAAAAGCCGATCCAGCCTAATTGATGCCAGGCGGCTGCAAATCAGCTGCGGCGGGTGCAAAACGTGGCTGAGAATTTGACATAAGATCTATTCTGACCGTTAGACGAGTCATTTTCATCAGCGTCTTTGAGCGCAAACGTATCATCATGCCATTTTAGAATCTATATGCGCTTGCCCTGCGGAAACGCGCCGTCCACATTGAACCAAACCCGCATAATGATACAATAGCCACGAAGAATCACTGCTCACGCGGCAAACTTGCCGAGTCCACTTACCACTGACTACGTTCAGCACTGACCACGGAGGCCCCGCCATGCCCAGAACCATTCACGCCCCCACCGGCACCCAATTGACGTGCAAAAACTGGCTCATCGAAGCGCCTTACCGCATGATCCAGAACAATCTCGATCCGGCCGTGGCCTTCGACCCGGACAACCTTATCGTCTACGGCGGACGGGGTAGGGCGGCCCGCAATTGGCCGGCCTTCGAGGCCATCCTGGAGTCTTTGCGGAATTTGGAGCCGGACGAGACGCTCATGGTCCAATCCGGAAAGCCGGTCGCTGTCTTCCGCACCCATGAGGACGCGCCCCGGGTGCTTATCGCCAACTCCAACATCGTGCCTGCCTGGGCCAGCCAGGAGAATTTCGAGAAGTGGGAGGCTGAGGGCCTGATCATGTACGGCCAGATGACGGCCGGTAGCTGGATCTACATCGGCACCCAGGGCATCTTGCAAGGCACCTACGAAACCCTGGGCTCGCTGGCCCGCCAGGAAGGGTGGGGGACTCTGAAGGGTAAATTCGTCCTGACCGCCGGCCTGGGCGAGATGGGCGGCGCCCAGCCGCTGGCCATCACCATGAACGAAGGCGTCGGCCTGCTGGTCGAGGTCGACCGCTGGCGGGCCGAGCGTCGGCTGGAACTGCGCCAGATCGACGCCATTACCGATAGCCTGGAAGAGGCCATGACCTGGGTCGAAGAAGCCCTGGCCCAGGAGACGCCCAAGTCCGTCGGCCTGGTAGGCAATGCGGCCGAGGTCCTGCCCGAACTGGTTTTACGCGGCGTGGTGCCCGACGTGGTCACCGACCAGACTTCAGCCCACGACCCGCTCTACGGCTACATCCCGGCCGGGCTCAGCCTGGAAGCGGCCGATGCCCTGCGCGAAAACGATACCGATGCTTACCTGAAGCGGGCTATCGACTCCATGACTCGGCACGTCCAGGCCATGCTCGACTGGCAGGCCCAGGGCGCTATCGTCTTTGACTACGGCAACAATTTACGCCAGCGGGCTTACGATAACGGTTTGAAAGAGGCCTTCAATTACCCCGGCTTCGTGCCGGCCTATATCCGGCCACTCTTCTGCGAGGGCAAGGGTCCCTTCCGCTGGGTAGCCTTGTCCGGCGACCCGGCCGACATTTATGCCACCGACGAAGCCATCCTGGAGCTGTTCCCCGAGGATGACCACCTGGCCCGCTGGATCCGCATGGCCCAGAAGGAAGTCGAGTTCCAGGGACTGCCGGCCCGCATCTGCTGGCTGGGCTACGGCGAGCGGGCTCGGGCCGGGCTTTTGTTCAACCAGATGGTCGCCTCTGGCGCGGTCAGCGCGCCCATCGTCATCGGCCGCGATCATCTGGACAGCGGCTCGGTGGCCAGTCCCAACCGCGAAACCGAGGGCATGCTGGACGGTTCCGACGCCATCGCCGACTGGGCGGTGCTCAACGCCTTGATCAATGCCGTCAGCGGCGCCACCTGGGTCAGTTTCCACCACGGCGGCGGGGTGGGCATCGGCTACAGTTTGCACGCCGGCCAGGTCATCGTCGCCGACGGCACGCCCGAAGCCGCGGTTAGGCTTGAGCGCGTCTTGACCGTCGACCCGGGCATGGGCGTCGCCCGCCACGCCGACGCCGGCTACCAGCGAGCCGTCGACGTGGCCCGCGAGCGCGGCGTGAAAATACCGATGATGGAGAGGTAGTTTTCAGCCATCAGCTGTCAGCCTCTAGCTGCGAGCTGCGAGCACGAAGTTCTCGGGATGTACCACTTCTCATCTTAGCATTATGTCAAGTTACCTTGTTCCAGATCCGTGAGAATCAGCGAAGATCCGTGTCCAATTCTCTCAGGCACCGATCATAGAACCGCTGACCGTTATGTCAACTATAACTCCATTTAATCATCCTTATCTGCGAAAATCAGCCAGAATCTGCGTCCCATTCTCTTCAGCGCGGACCATGGAACCGCTTTCTGTTATGTCAACTTCATCTCGATTGGTTATCCTTATCTGCGTTATCCGCGAATATCTGCGTCCCATTCTCACGGAGCTCCTCGATGGAACCACTGCTCATTAATGGCAACGACCTGCATGTAGATGATCTGATCCGGGTGGTACACGGCCGGGAGGTGGCCTTGGACCCGGCCGCGCTGCCCGCCATCAAGCGCTCGCGGGCGGCCGTCGAGCAGTTGGTGGCTGACGGCACCGTGGCTTACGGCGTGACCACCGGCTTCGGCCGCTTCAAAGACAAGGTCATCCCACCCGACCAGGTCCGCCAACTGCAGCTCAATCTGATCCGCAGCCATGCTGTAGGCGTCGGCCCGTTCTTGGAAGAGGGCGACGTGCGGGCCATGCTGCTGACCCGGGCCAACACGCTGGCCAAGGGCTATTCGGGGGTGCGGCCGGCCGTCGTCGAATTGCTGCTGGAAATGCTCAACCGCGGCGTGCATCCTCGTATCCCGGCCCAGGGCTCCCTGGGCGCCAGCGGCGACCTGGCTCCGCTGGCCCACCTGGCCCTGGTGCTGATCGGCGAGGGCGAAGCCTATTTCCAGGGCCAGGTGCTGGAAGGCGGCGAAGCCCTTTCAGCGGCCGGCCTGGCCGCGGTCGAGCTGCGCGCCAAAGAGGGCCTGGCCCTGGTGAACGGCACGACCATGATGGTGGGTCTGGGCGCAGTGCTGGTTCGCCGGGCCATCAACCTGGCCCTGACAGCCGATATCGCCGCCTGCATGAGCCTGGAAGCGCTTTACGGCACCGATCGGGCCTATGACGCCCGCGTCCACGAGGTCCGGCCGCACCCGCGCCAGATAGACTGCGCCGTTTTCCTGCGCCGGCTGCTGGCCGGCAGCCAATTCCTGCGCGGCGCTGGCTCGCTCAACGTCCAGGACCCCTATACCCTGCGCTGCGTGCCCCAGGTGCACGGCGCGATACGCGACGCCATCGCCTACGCCCGATGGGTGCTCAATATCGAGCTCAACGCCGTCAACGACAACCCCATCATTTTCGTCGACGAGGGGAGCGGCCAGGTCGACGTCATTTCGGCCGGCAATTTCCACGGCGAGCCCATCGCCATCGCCATGGACTACATGAAGCTGGGCCTGACCGAGTTGGGCAACATGAGCGAGCGCCGGGTAGCCCGGCTAGTTGACGCCGACATCAACGAAGGACTGCTGCCCATGTTCTTGACCGAGCAGGGTGGGTTGGAAAGCGGCTTGATGATGGTCCAATATACGGCCGCCGCCCTGGCCTCGGAGAACAAGGTCCTGGCCCATCCGGCCAGCGCCGACTCCATCCCCAGCAGCGCCAACGTCGAAGATCACGTCAGCATGGGCCCGGCCGCCGTCCGCCACTGCCAGCAAGTCATGGCCAACGTCGAAACCATCGTGGCTATCGAGCTGCTGGCTGCCGCCCAGGCGGTCGACTTCCGCCGCCGCGACCTTGGGGTCGACCAGTTAGGCGCCGGTACGGCCGTAGCCTACGAGCTCATTCGCCAGCACGTGCCTTTTCTTTCACAAGACGTCGTCCTGGCCGATCATATCGAGGCCATCAGGCTGCTGGTGGCCAGCGGTGACATCAAGCGCGCCGTCGAAGCAGCTCTAGGCACAGAGTGATAAGAAGGCGATAACTTTACATAACGATCAATCAGCTTGCCTTACAGTAAACATGAAAGCAGTAGACTCAAAGCTAACGGCTCGCAGCTCACAGCTAGAGAATAGAAGCTGTCAGCTGACAGCTGAAGGCTTATCCCAACCTTGAAACGCAATGAGCCTTGGTCCAGGGCCCTGACCATCATCTACGACGTCACGAAAGCCATCGGGTCAGACCTGGGCCATGAATTCCGCTCGACCCAGACCTACCAGGCCTATACCGGCCTGTGCGGCGAAGCCTACCACGCTTTTAAGGACGGCGAATTAGACGACGAATTGGTGGATATGCTAGCCAGGCAGGCTCAAAAGGTCATTGCCTTGCATGAGGAGTGGATAGATCAAGCCGCATCTTGACAGGAAGACTGGAGAATTTGGTATCGGGTAGCAGCGGCCCTAAACTGGCTTGGTGGAGCTGCCAAAGCGGACGAAAGAAGGGATATTCCTCGGCGTACTAGAGCTCGCGACCTCACGGATGTGAACCTCTTATTTACACTATTGGGGAACGGGGATCACGTCTGTAATGTCATTCTGCTCTAGGTAGAATCCTTTAACAATTAGCGGTTATGTTAACAACTGTGAGGTCTCATTTGCATCGTCATTGTAAATCAGCCTTTCATACCTAAATAGATGTGTCTTATCGATATTCTACAGTTGCCAGACCCTATGTCAATCCTGGGACATAAGGGCTTCCTAGAATCAGACAATCAGACTGAGATTTGCGGACACAATTCCCAGAAGGCTGCCGCTAGAGGTACATAGCCGCGATCGGCCCGGGAAAATCGTTAGGAGCCAGGGGGAAAGCTCGCTGATGGAACTCGGCGCCATAAGTACTGAAGATCAAGAAACGGCCGTTCCCATTTCTGGAAACGACCGTGAATACTTCCGTTTGTTTGCGGTTCGTGTATTACGAACTCAGCCAACGACTACTAGAAGCTTCCTCCGCCACTGTGTGGATACTTGGAGTTCGAACGCCCACTACTACGATCCTCACGTGGCCGCGCTTCGTTGACGCGCAACATACGGCCGTCCAGATCCTTATCATTTAGGGCCCTGATGGCTGCATTGGCTGCGGATTCTTCCATCTCTACAAAACAAAAACCCCGAAACCGTCCGGAGTCACGATCTGTAATCCAAGCCATGGAATCAACCTTGCCATATTCCGCCAACATCTCGCTTACGCTCTCTTCTGTGGCCTCATAAGATAAGTTGCCCACATAGATTTTCTTAGACATCTCTTCATTTTCTCCTAGATTACTTCTCACGCATGCCGCGCGGATGGCGCTTGCAGTGTGAAATGTATTGACTTCACCATTATCCAACTCCTGAAAGATCACTCCGTATTTACCCTGGGATTTTACATATCGCGCCCCTTCATGCTTTCCTCCCGTTACCCGCGTCGCTCAAGCCAATCAACCATGGAGGTGAATTAACCGGTTGCACCACCATCATCAGCCCAAACCATCAATGCTCGCGAGGTGACGTGGTCAGCTTGAGTGACGTCGTCTTGTGCCAGTCGCTTTTGGCGAGGGTTCTTCTTTCTCAACCAGCGCAGAAAGTCATCCTTTGTCTTGAAAGATTGACGCGCTCGGGCAGCATCTCGATTCGATTTGTCCACTGGCCTCATATAATAGGCCTCCTTTCAGAATATTCATCCATTGAGAGCTGGAGCTCCCGAAGCCAAAGCTTGCCATTCTGGCGCAAGACGATGCAAGATATCAATGCTTCACCGCTGTCGGAAAAAGACTCCTCCCACGCGGCCGGATCGCCAGTCAAGTCGTCGCCCAGAGACTTCCATTCCTGCCAGCCACCGCCATTCCGTTGCGAACACCAAAGCTTGTCGTGCATGCCGCGCCCGAAGACAAAGGTTTTGTCGCTACCATGGATTGATATCGCTGATGGTAAACCTTGCAACTGACCGCCCAGACTCTCAAAACCGCTCCAATGTGTTCCATCCCATGTATTCACAAAAGGCTCGTTATTCTCGCCGATAACGAAACATTCAATCCTCTTTTGGGTGCAAATGGCCACTGGAACCTGAGTTAGACGACCGCCCAGGTTGGTCCAACGGTCAAAGGATCTCGTTCCTTGCTGCTCGTTATCCTTCCCAAAGGTGTGCCACAGGTGATTGTCCTGCCCGCGTACTAATACGTGCAATCCGCGCCCATGAAAGACAACAGCCGGAGGCCCGTTCAGGCCTTTTTTGCCACCGGCTTCGCCTGGCTGGCCAAGATCTTCCCACTGCTTAATATTGTCTCTGTCTTGTTCAGGAGTAACACAGGCATAAGCGAGCCGATGGTCCGTCCCTTCTCCCAATATCTCTGCGTAGCCATCCAAGGTGACCCGTGAAAAGACGGTACCAAGGAATCGTCCAGGACCAAACGTCTTTTGCCATCGGTGTTGGGATCCGTTGGATTCGAGGTGATAGAGGCAGTTGTCACCGCCTGTAGCCAGAAACCCACCCATGCGCGTGGGCCCCGTCGCAAGATGAGCTATGATGCGCGCCCCGCCCAAATTGACGATAGTTCCAGTTCTCTGTGGTATGGAGGGGATAAGTTTGACAACATTACCGGCCCGATCGCGCACATGTATTACGTATCCTGCTTCACCAATTCCCGGCATGGTTAATTCCGGCTTACCCTGATACGGTCCGGCTGATACTTTCGCCCAATCTTTCCACTGTTGTTCCATTCTGAAATTCCTTATGTCTTATTCTGCGCATAGAGCAGTTCGCTCTACATCATGCCGCCCATATCACCCATGCCGCCATTCGGCGCGGGTTCGGGGATGTCGGCGATGAGAACCTCGGTGGTCAGGATCATAGCCGCGATGGAAGCCGCATTTTGCACGGCGCTGCGGGTCACTTTGGCCGGGTCGATGATGCCGGACTCGAGCATGTTTTCGTACGTCTCGGTCATCACGTTGTAGCCGATGAAGCCACCCTCGCTGCGCCGGCGACGCACGTCGTTGATGATGACGGCCCCCACTTTTCCGGCATTGCTCGCCAATTGGCGCATTGGCTCTTCTAGAGCGCGGCGAACGATGTTGATCCCTGTATTGATGTCAGGATCGTCATCTTTGAGCCCCTTAATGGCTTCAATGGCATTGATCAAGGCCACGCCACCACCAGCCACCACGCCCTCTTCCACCGCGGCGCGAGTGGCGCTCAAGGCATCCTCAACCCGATGCTTCTTCTCCTTCAACTCGGTTTCAGTAGCGGCGCCGACACCAATGACGGCCACACCACCGGCCAATTTGGCCCTCCGCTCTTGCAGCTTCTCCCGGTCGTAGTCGCTGGTGCTCTTCTCGATCTCGATCTTGATCTGGTTAATGCGAGCCTTGATCTCTTCTGCTTGGCCATGGCCGCCGACAATGATGGTGTCATCTTTGGTCGAAGAGACTTTGTCGGCCCGGCCCAGGTCATCGATGGTGGCGCTTTGCAGTTTGCGCCCCATTTCTTCGGTGATGACGATGCTGCCCGTGACCGCGGCAATGTCTTGCAGCATCGCTTTGCGGCGGTCGCCAAAGCCCGGGGCCTTAACGGCGATAACGTTGAAGGAGCCGCGCAGTCTGTTCAACACCAGCGTGGCCAGGGCTTGGCCGTCGACATCTTCGGCAATAATAACCAGGTCCCGCTTGTCGGTCTGAACCATCTTCTCGAGGATGGGCACTATATCCTCGACCATGGAGATTCGCTTGTCGTAGAGGAGAATATAGGGCTTGTTCAGGACCGCCTGCATTGTTTCGGTATCAGTGATGAAATAGGGGCTGATGTAGCCACGGTCGAACTGCATGCCCTCCACATACTCGACTTCAAAGGCCAGGCCCTTGCTTTCTTCCACGGTGATGACACCGTCCTGGCCGACTTTGTCCATCACATCGGCGATCAATTCGCCAATGGCGGTATCGGCGGCGGAGATGCTGGCCACGTGGGCGATGTCATCGTGGCCTTTGATTTCAATCGAACTCTTGCGAATGGAGTCGACTACCGCCCCGGCAGCCAGTTCGATCCCGCGCTTCAGCAGCATGGGGTTGGCCCCGGCGGCCACGTTCTTTAGACCTTCATTGACAATGGCCTGGGCCAGCACGGTAGCGGTCGTGGTGCCGTCGCCGGCCACATCATTGGTCTTGGTGGCCGCTTCTTTGAGCAGTTGGGCGCCCATATTTTCAAACGGATCGGGTAGTTCGATTTCTTTGGCCACGGTAACGCCGTCGTGGCTGACAATGGGCGCGCCCCATTTCTTGTCCAGGGCGACGTTGCGGCCCTTGGGGCCTAGCGTGGTCTTGACAGCCTGGGCCAGAGTGTCTGTCCCTACCTTGAGTCGTCGGCGGGCATCCTCGCCAAAACGAAGTTGTTTTGCCATGAGTCTTATGTTCCTTGTAGTAATAAATGCCGACGATTACTGGGCAATGGCCAGGATATCGGTCTTTCTTGAATTCAATGCCGGTATACATATTTGGCATAGATCACAGCGTCGCCCTAGCTGGCATCCGTATCGATATCTCGTTTCGGCACTCTCAGTTGACCTATTCTGCGCTTTTGTCCGCAAACAGATATTCGCCGCTGTTAAAGTTCAATGTCTTGATGACGATCTCAATTAGTCGACCATTGTCCAGACGCAACGTATACTCGTCACCATATCCGAACTGGTCTTGAATACCACCGACAATTTCAACGTAGCCCCAGATTTTTACTAGTTCGCCTGCCACTTCTCTGATGTCGAATCGGTAGGAAACATCGGATACATGTTGATTCTCTCTGTAAACTTGACCTAGTCCTTTTGGCAACTCGAACCTCAGGTCCGGTGTACCCAGGAACGATCCTGTAGATACTCTTACCCACTGTTCCATCTTGAAGCTTCTTATGTTGCTAGATGCATACGGAGCGGCCCTCTTTAATCAGATTTGGTGCTAAGTCGAGGTCGGCCGTTCCTGGCGCTTACTCGCCAATGAGGTTGAGCTGACTGGCGCATGTGGCCGCAACCCGTTTGTCGGGAGCTGTTTCGCCAGGCATCGTGGCCCAGCCCTGGTCTGTTACGTAAGCGGTGCGGTTGCGAGAAGAACTTATTGCCTTCAACTCCGCAAGCTTCACAGCCGCTTGGCCATCGGCATTAAACTGGGCCACGCAGATCGGCGCCAGCCGGGCAATCACGGCACTTTGAGCGGATTTTGCGGCCATTTCCTCGGCCGACCCGCCCGTTGTCCAGCCACCTCGAGTGAAGCCGAGAAACAGGGTGAGAACGACCGCGCCGATGGCGATCCAGAAGACCACTGACTTCTTCAGCTTTGCCTGGCTCCACCTGTGTCGAATATCTGTAAAGTTCTGTCGAATACCTGTCAGGCTGGCTTGCATCGTATATCTCCTTTGTTAAGCATCAGCGCGGCGGCGCGCCAAACGAATAAGAAAAAGAAGGAATTCAACTATAAAGAACGAGTTCGGCTGCCGCCCGGAGGCGGTCAGCTACACGGTCCGGCATCTCGCCTTTACTGATAAAGGCGTCGGCTCCGGCCGAAAGAGCTGCCTGCTGGCGGGCATCCAGTTGGCTGATGAGGACAATGACGACCGCGGCCGGGCAGGCTTCCCGCAACTGGGTCAGGGTGTTGCCGGATTCTACGGTGATTAAATCCCAGTCCACCAATAACATTTCTGGCTGGACTTCTGGAGTCAGGGCTAAGATGGTATGCCAGTCGGGCGCCTCGCCGACTAACTCCATGCTTAAGTCCAGCAGCAACAGCCGCAGGGCGGCGCGTACATCTGGTTGGGGAGCGGCTAATAAAACACGAATCATGAGTTAATCGTACCTTCAATACATACCGACGACATCGGCCGGTCAGGGGGTTTTTAGCTCCACCAAGTGGGGGATATGGGATTTAGGTAGAATAGGAATAAATGGGTTTTGGAAGGCTCGGCCGAGATATCCTTATATCGAAGTAACCTCGAATCTCTCAGCAAGCCCAGCACTCTCCTGATCCCAAGGTTGTACTATTCGTCGGATCTCGCCGTTACCGTCTACACTGGTTATGCTTACTTTCTGGTTGGATCTGGTACGATATCTGCCGAGATGATCGGATACTAAACAGTAGCTCGAGCTGCCGATCCAAATGATCCCGGGCGTACCATAAACACCAACCTTGATATTTACCCTGGAGCCTTCATACTCATAATCATAAACCGTTACTTTGTTATCCATTTACCCGTACAGCCTTCTTTATCGGTGGCCGGAGAAGTTTGATGAGAGGGTGCTTGTTATCTCTAACTTACACCGGGCGCGCAGCTGATACCTCTTGACTGCGAGTTTCCTCCGTCTAGGCCGCTGGTTGACCACAGTGCCTATGTTGTTATCTGTTTAGATCCTCTCACCATTAATGATAGTATGGCCACGCCCCGGCGACCTCGGCCGGTAAGGGGGTCTTTAGCTCCGCCAACTGGGGGATATAGAGTTCATGTCTAAGGAATTGTCATTTCCAAGCAAGCCGCGAAGTAGATTAGGAGAAAGGCTGGTCACAAAGGATTTGCACCTAGATTATTATGGACAGGACATCAGTCCGTTCACTGATATTTGAGAAACCAAGTGGTTCTTTTCCGAGTCACTTTGTTCTAAAATGGCCAGAGAATCGGCAGGAAAACCATCGAGGCGATAAATAGTAATACGGTCAGGAGAATGCCCACACGCGTATAATCGAAAAACTTGTAACCTCCCGGACCAAAGACCAGAACGTTTGCTTTATGGCCTACCGGAGTCATGAAGCTGGTGGCTGCACCAATCACCACTGCCATAACAAACGTCAGGACATTTACGTTAATACCTAGGGCGATCTCAACCGCAATAGGCACCATCAGGACCACTGCTGCTGCGTTGGACATCGGCTGGGTAATCAGGGCGGAGAGCAAATAGATCCCGGCCAGCAAGGCCGTGGGACCCCAATCTCCGATCGCGCCCAAAAGCCCATCCGCAAGGAACTGTGCTGTGCCGGTGTTCTCCATCGCAATTCCCAAGGTGAGCATGCCGCCGACCAGGAAGACAGTGCGCCAATCAATGCTTTCGTAAGCATCATCCATGGTCAGGCACCCGGTCAACACCATCAAGACCGAGCCGGTTACCATGCTGATGGCAATACCGAGGTCGGTAAAGATAGCCAGGGCGATAACTAACAACATGATCCCAGCAGCCAACGGTGCTTTCTTTCTACGACCGCGTTTTTCGATATCGACATGCTGCATGACCAGGAATTCATTTCCGTCATTTAGCGCTGCCACGCGTCCGGGTGGCCCCTGCAGCAGGAGCGAATCCCCAAAATGTAAAGGGATATCACGCAGCCGCTGTGTGATCACTTCCCCATGACGCCAGATGGCCAGGGCAGTGAAGCCAAAGCGGTCTCGAAATCTGATTTCCTTTAAAGTCCGACCATCAATCTTGGAGCTGGGGGAAAGGGTGGCTTCAAAAATATAGGAATCTTCCGTATCCAGGTCGACTAGATCGATTTCAGGGTCAGACTGGATGCTGAGGTTTAGGTCATCCTGGGCGGTCATCAGGTTTTGTACCGAACCTTCCAAGATGAGTCGGTCGTTCTGTTCGATGATGAAGTCGCGGTGCAGCCTGGTGATCAAATTCCCGTCTCGATGAATGGATAAGACGTTAAGGTCGAATTCCTCTCCCAGTTTGGATTCGTATAGGTTCTTACCAACCAACGAGCTTTGAGGATTTACCTGCGCTTCGCCGATATAAGCTCGCAACTGCTTGGAAACCTGTGAGTCAGAAGCAGTTGCTCGGACCGGCAGCAGGTGACGGCCGATCAACACCATATAGATAATCCCGGTTAATAGGACAATGGCCCCCATGGGCGTGATTTCGAAAAACCCAAAGCTGGGAAGCCCTTTTTCAACGAGAATTCCCTGTGCTAATATGTTAGCCGGGGTTCCGATCAAGGTCATCGTTCCACCCAGCAGTGAGGAAAACGCCAATGGAATAAGCAGCTTAGAAACTGGGATTTTCGTCTTGTTCGAGATTCCAATCACAGCCGGCATCAACACGGCTACCGCTCCAACGTTATTCATAAAAGCTGACAGAATGCCGCAAACCAGCATGATCACGGCGATGAGCCTTGCTTCCCCGGTACCCGACAGGCGCAAAATGAACGACCCAAGTATGTCTGCCACTCCGGTCTTGAAAAGCCCCCCAGAAACAATATAAACTGCCCAGATGGTGATCACTGCCGGGTTGGCAAAACCTGAAAAAACCTCCTCCTTGGAAACCAGGCCCGTGATCGAGACCACCAAGAGTACAATTAAGGCGATCAAATCGACGCGAAACTTCTCAGTGGCGAATAAGACCAGCGCCATAACAATAATTCCGAGTGTGAGTCCAATCTCAAGAGTCATGACGCATCCATATTATCGAAGATGTTAGTAAGCCTCAACTTCCATTGTAACGGGGAACCTTCGCCAGTACGCGATCAAACACGAAGATTGCCGGCTCTCTGCATTTGCTGTCGGAACTGGCGACGTTTAGGTCTGTCGAAATCCCTTTGTCACGTGGCTTTATTACATGGCGTGAGACCGCCCAAAGAGCCGCGCAAAACCCAGAAGTTGCCCTGGTAAATCTTAAACGCACTTCAATGTCCAGGCGGCTGCTTACGATTACTATAGAATGCAATGCGGCATCCTTTTCTATGACGAAATGTTTGCCTGTACATCTAGTTCACCGGCTGGCAATAGCAGCTTTCAATAAGCGCTGGGTGATCAGATTGGTGTAACGGCGTTTCGGGGCGGTGTAATGGGTACAATCTTTGGCCGCCAGACCTGAGTGGCCTGGGGCCGTGTCGTCGTCCGGTCGTTCGGAAATGTAATTCGCCTACTCTCAGAAGTTTCGTCACTGCGAGGGAAGGGTCGGGGAAGCGAAGCGGCGGCTTTCGCTTTGATGAGAAACGCATCAAGCACCACCGAATCCGGGTGAGCCGGCAGCTTGGCGCCGTGTTCTTGCGCAAGTGTCACAATCGGGTCCCACTATTTCGGTGTGTGTACCACGCATAGGATGGAAGGAAATTTCTCAGCCGCGAGATACCAGGACGTTACGTCGTTGGTGGCGATCAATAAATTCCCGTACGATTTCTTTGGCCGGATACTTCCCTTCTACTTCAAGATCACGTATAGATTGCCGTCAAAGATCGGTTTTACTGCGATGGTTTCCAGGCCGAGCGCCCCATCAGTAGTCAGGCAGCCGATGAGGTGCAAGTCATTGACACCTTGCCCTTCCCAGTTTGTACCTTCACCCGAAGCGGGGGTTGACAGCTATTTCAAACCGTCTGCCGATTATGGCTTTTGTTCGGCCAAGAAAATGCACTACCATGGCTGCAAGCTGGGTTTGCGCATCTCTCGGAAGCGGCATGATTATCCATTATCGGCTCGTCCACATGATACCAACTCATTGAGCCAATCTGACTAAAACGGTTCTAGTGAACCTTGGCGGCTTCTAGCTTGTCGTTCAATTCCTTATCGGCCAGCTCTTTGGTGTATCCAGACTTCTGCTGAAGGTTACCAACGAGTTGGTCAGCCTTGCCATCTAGTCGTTACAGGTGGGTGGTGTCGTTTGGCATAATGCCACGACTGATTAGGTTACACTAAGTTTTTGCCGTTCGGCCTGCTCTAAGTCAATGGTCATAACGCCATCTTCATGACCCACATCCTGAACGGTGTGGATGGCGACGGAATTATTGTCGGCGATTGGGCCAGAAATATACACATAACTAAGACTGAAGCCCAGCACTGTGCCTTCTTTGTTTATGATCACATCACCAACTTTGCCGATTTTGGTGCCGCCCGGCGAATCAACTGTTCGCCCTTGCAACTCATCGCGTCGCAGCCAGTTCTCTTCTGTCTCAGGAGTATCTTTCTCTTCCTGAATGACATCTTCATGCTTGACTAAAACGGCATCATTACCCATGGTAACGACGTCTTCGCTTTTGACCAGTAACGATCGCCTGCTGAACAGCCCGTCGGTACCCAGGTAAATGCCGACCACAGATCGCAAATCAGTGGCCAGGTAAATATCTTTGACTTTGCCAATAGAACGGCCGTCACTGACGGTAATCACCGGGTTACCTATGATATCTTTACCCAAAAACATAATTGTTTCTCCTTGCTTCATCTCTTCCTTTCATTATGCTAACATGGGCAAGCCCCGGCGACATCGGCCGGTCAGGCGGTTTCTGGCTCCGCCAGTTGGGGGAGATCAGCAAGGGCGAGAGGCGTGAGGGTAAGCTGCTTTCGGAACGGCGTTCTTAAGAAAACGGATCAATGTGTTATCAACTATTTTCTTTTTACCCTTCTAGCAACAGCATCTCCGGTTCCTCGATAAGTTCCTTAATCCTGACCAGGAATTGTACGGCTTCCCGGCCGTCGACGATGCGGTGGTCATAGGTCAGGGCAACGTACATCATGGGGCGGATAATCACCGCGCCATCGCGGGCGACAGGTCGCTCCTCAATAGCGTGTAGGCCTAATATCCCCACCTGGGGTGAATTGAGGATCGGTGTGCTCATCATGGAGCCAAAAACGCCACCATTGGTGATAGTAAAGGTACCGCCACGGAGGTCGTCCAGGGACAATGCTCCGTTCACCGCCTTTTGGACTAGCGTTTTCACCTCTTGCTCGATTTCAGCAAATGTTTTTCCGTCGGCGTTACGGATGACCGGCACGACCAGGCCCTCCTCATCGCCCACGGCAATGCCAATGTCATAGTAATGTTTGATGACGATCTCTTTACCGTCTATCTCCGCATTGAGCCTGGGAAAAGCCCTTAGCGAGCTAAGGGCAGCCTTGACAAAGAAGGATGTGATGCCCAGTTTGACGCCGTGTCGATCAACGAAGGTTTCCTGACGGCGCTGGCGTAGTTCCATCATCGCGCCCGTGTCGATCTCGTTGAAGGTAGTGAGCATGGCCGCCGATTGCTGTACTTCTACCAAGCGCCGGGCGATGGTGCGTCGTCGGCGAGACATGAGGATTCGTTCTTCACGCCGGAGAGCCGTGGTGGAGCCCGCCACAGCTTCAGGGGCGTCGCGAACCATTAGTATTGGGCCTTCAGAATATACTGCAGGGGAAGTCTTTTCGTCCTCTTGGGACCGCGGTGCTTCTTCCGCCCGTTGTCCCAAATAAGCTTCGACATCCTGCTTGGTAACTTTGCCATCGTGACCGCTGCCAGATACTTTTGCTAGGTCTATTCCTTCGTCGTCGGCCAATCGTTTGGCAACGGGAGTCGCCCTCCCTATCGCGGCTCGTTGCGCGTCTTTCGACTCTCTTTCGACTTCAGCTGCTTGTTCCACTTGTGACTCCATTAGCGATTCCTCATTGCGCTCTGTACCCCGCACTGCGTCCGGCGGCGACATTTCGGAAGTCAGATCCTGACCATCTGATTCGACGGCACCTAACACGTCCCCCACCTTCACATCCTCGCCCTGTTCGCGCTCAATGCTAACCAGGATCCCCACAACTTCCGCGCCTACCTCTACATCTACCTTGTCCGTTTCCAGCGAAACCAGTGGGTCGCCAATGGCAACCGCTTCGCCTTTCTGCTTAAGCCATTCGCCCACCGTGGCCTCAACGATGGATTCGCCAAGTTGGGGAACAAGAATGTCAATAGCCATAATTGCTCCTACTCCTGTGTCAGTTTATCAAGATGGAACGCTTGTTGAATGATTGCCTTTTGGTTTCGTCTATGCCAGGCTGAAGAACCTTCGGCCGGGCTAGCTCGGCGGGGCCGGCCAATATAGCGTAGAGTCCATCGGCCGGCAATCAACTCCCTTAATCGTGGGCGTATAAATTCCCAAGCGCCCATGTTTGCCGGTTCCTCCTGCAGCCAGACGACCTCTTGCAAGTTCGGGTAACGCTTCATCACCCCGTCAAGCTGGTCAGTTGGAAACGAATAGAGCTGCTCCACACGGGCGATGGCCACCGTAATCACCTCTTTTTGGTCCTGGATATCGGCCAGGTCGACATACACCTTGCCGCTGCACAATATCAGTCTCTGCACATGGCTGGCGTCTTTCAAAGCTACTTTTGGATCGTCAATTACCGGTTGCCACCCCGCCTCTGACAGTTCGCGTAACGTAGACGCGGCTCTCGGGTGCCGCAACAGGCTTTTGGGCGATATTACGATCAGGGGCAAAGGATCTGTCTCGAGGAGGGCTGCTTGTCGTCGCAGCAGGTGGAAATATTGGGCAGCCGTGGTCGGATAAGCGATGCGAATGTTTGTCTTGGCTGCCAGTTGCAGGAAGCGCTCCAGCCGGGCTGAAGAGTGGTCCGGTCCCTGCCCCTCGTAGCCATGAGGGAGTAACAGAACCAGCGATGGCGTCTGCTCCCATTTGGCGTTGCCAGAGACGATAAACTCGTCAACTATAGCTTGGCCAACGTTAATGAAATCGCCATACTGGGCTTCCCAGATTACCAGTCGCTCAGGTGCTTGAATGTTGACCCCGTACTCAAAGCCAAGAGCAGCGTTTTCGGATAATGGGCTGTTGCGGACCTCAAAGGCGGCCATAGCCTGGGGGATCTCTTGCAGAGGGATATACACTCTACCACCCTCACTATCTCGGAAAAGAGAATGGCGATGGCTGAATGTGCCTCGTTCCACGTCTTGGCCGGTAAGGCGAATGGAGATGCTATCTGCCAGGATAGAGGCAAAGGCCAGTCTTTCGGCCGTCCCCCAGTCGATGGTATGTTCTTCGGGATCATCGAGGAGAGAACGTTGACCGCTCATCGCCCTCGCCAGTTTCTTATTAAGATTAAGGTCGCTGGCGATATTGAGTACAGCATGATGAAGTTGGTATAGTTTGTCGGCGTCGACGGCCGTTGGGGCTCGTTTAGCCGCCCCTTCTGCTGGAAGATCCAATTGCGGTTCCAATTCGTCCGCAATCTCCGCAACCCCCAACGACGAATAAACTCCCTGCAACTCTTTCAGATGCTGTTTGACCAGCTGTCCTGGCAGGGCACTGTCTATCAGTCCCCGTTCCACCAGCGTTTCAGCCCACTGCTCCCGCACTGTGGGCTGACTGTCGATTACTTGGTACATGCGCGGTTGGGTAAAGCGAGGCTCGTCACCCTCATTGTGGCCATAGCGCCGATAGCCGATCAAGTCGATCAGAAAATCCTTTTGAAATTGCTGCCGGTACGCAATGGCCAGGCGAGCCACTTCAATACAAGCCTCCGCATCATCGGCATTAACGTGCACAATCGGGATATTGAAGCCTTTTGCCAGGTCACTGGCATAGCGTGTGCTGCGCCCTGACCAATAGTTAGTGGTAAACCCGATCTGATTGTTGGCAATGATGTGGATAGTGCCACCTACCCGGTAGCCAGGCAGCCGGTGCATATTCAGAGTTTCGGCCACGACACCCTGAGCCGGGAAGGCGGCATCGCCGTGAATGGCGATGGGCAGCGTTACGGTGTGGTCGAAGCGTGGTCGGCCCGGTTCATCGACAAAAGTGCCGGCCGCCCTAGCCATGCCAGCTATAACTGGTCCGACAAGCTCCAGATGGCTGGGATTGGGGGCCATTCTAATTACCAGGTCGATTGCATCGTCGTTCTCCAAGTCGATTTCCCGGCGCTCTGCGGCATGGTATTTCACATCCCCGGTCCAGCCACGGTAGTTGCGCGCGTCGTAAGCGTCTGGTCGATCCGGATCCTTGAATTCCGTCAAGATCTTAGCATAGGGTCTTTGCAAAATATGGGCCAGGACGTTAAGCCGGCCTCGGTGAGACATACCCAACAAGATGGTGTAGATGCCAGCATTCGCAGCCCCACCGGTGATCACGTCCAGCATCGGAACCAGCATATCAAGACCTTCAATGGAAAAGCGTGTCCCGCCTGGGAATATGCGGTGCAGGAAGGTTTCGAAGCCTTCTACTTCAGTCAGACGTTCTAATAATCCTTTCGAATCATACAGTAAACGCAATGGGCTGAACCGACGGTCTTCCGCCGCATGGCGGAGCCAATTCCGCTCTTCCGGGACGCGCAAATGGTCGTAGTCATAGCCGATGCTTGAGGAGTAAACGGACCGCAAAGTCTGAATAGCCTCCAGGGCATCGGCCGCATCGACCGCCGTCGGCCCACCCACGAGGTTGGCCGGTAATTGCTGTAAGTCGGCTTCCGTTAAGCCATAATAGGCGAGTTCCAGGGTTGGATCGCCGGGAGGATTATAGAGACCCAAAGGATCGATCTGGGAAGCCAAATGTCCATATTCGCGAATAGCTCCGGCGAGATTGGTCGCTCCCATTATTTTGACAACTGACGGTTCGGCCAAAGTGACCGTACCGTCGCCATCAAAGATTTCTGGCGTCCAGCGTTCGAATAATTCTCGGGTAGCGATATCCACCGATCCCGGATCCTGGCGGTAGCGATCATAAAGTGCCAGTATGTAGCCTGCGTTTGGGCCGTGAAATTCGGACCACACATCATTATCCAACATAGATTCCTTGTTATGGCGCTGGTACTCCAGGGAAATCAAGGCGCGTTACAGATGTTCGCTGGATTAACACCTTCTTCAATGGTGATTAATTCCGCTCCATCAACAATAACTGTCACGGTCGCCAACAATCTGTTTAGTTTTGACGAGCCCGCTCAACCTTCATGCCATTGCAGACCGCCCGCCAACGCATAAGGCGCTTGGTCAGATCGGGGAGTGCTTATCGCTCGGTTAGATCTAAGTTACCCGTATTCGCCGTTTGCAGGCGTTGACTAAGCGCCTGCCATTTCGGTGGCTTCAAACGATTTAGGAGAACAACTTCTGCATCGATGTCATAGCTTACATACCGATGTTCGATGGCCCAGCCATCTCGATCCTTCCATGTGAACAACCCATACTTGGCCCGGACATCACCGTCCTGGGGCAGGCTCACTGAACTAATATTGGCTAGGGTCAGTTTTTTCCAATAACGGATGCTAGGCACATGTATGTGTCCGAAAGCCAGTGTGCCCAAGAATTGCCCTTCCAACAATGACCGTAGCGCATCATCTGGCTGTTTGACCTCGCCGTAGAGGTTTTTCTGTAATGGTTTAGGTGGCAGGATAGGTCGGTTGATATCGCGCGGATTCGCATGCACCACGAAGAGGTCGTCCTTCGGATGTGGCGTAGGTGAAATCCGTCGATGAAACGGCAAGGTTCGGAGCCAGGCGCGATCCATCTCATCTAGCTGCGCCCACGCCCAGTCAGCAGCACTATCTACATCCTGCTTCCGTTTTCGCTCCTCTGCTTGAATGTCACCGGAGAGTAGCGGTTGGTTGCTGATCCATTCGTCGGTGTCGCCGCGGATGCTCGAGATTTTCTCCTTTCTGAATCGCTGCACACACTCAGCCGGCCGCGTGCCAAAAACGCATAGATCTCCGGCGAATAGAGTCAGATCTGGCGCCTGTCTTGCAATATCGTCAAGGACAGCTTCCAGGGCTGTGAGGTTGCCGTGTACGTCAGAGAATATGGCTGTACGCATAAATCTTCAGCCGCCTGCTGAACAGCCCGTCGGTACCCAGGTGAATAACGGCCACAGATTGCAAATCAGTGGTCAGGTAGATATTTTTGACTTTACCAATGGAACGGCCGTTACTGATGGTAACCACCGGGTTACCTATGATATCTTTACCTAGGAACATAATTGTTTCCCCTTCTATTCATGCCTTCCTTTCACTATGCTAACATGGGTATGCCCCGGCGACATCGGCCGATCAGGGGGCTTCTAGCTCCGTCAGTTGGGGGAGATCAGCAAGGGCAAGAGGCGTGAGGGTAAGCTGATTTCGGAACGGCATTCTAAAGAAACCGGAATCAAAGCAGGGAGTCTGCTGCTGCTTCCTTATCCAGTAGAAACTCTTGCCAGGCCTCGTTGAAAACGGCGATGTATCCTGGTTCAGCGATTCCAATGACGATTTCGGCCCAGTTCTTGTGTTCGTCGGGTTTGCGCCTTGAGGGTATGTGATCAATATTCTGCATGCCTGGAAGACGAGCAAGATCACCAATGAAATCTTCTCGATGTTGTTGGTCGACCAGCCACTCCTCGAATCTTACAAACATATGCTTCACCTTATTTCATTGAACGTTTGACAGCCAACTCGGACTCTGTACCTAATTCAATTGGGTCAATGTCTCTAGCTTCATGCACGGCGTATTGTCTCTGGTGTTTGCTCAACGTAAAGCTTGTAGCATCGCTGTCCAGTTTTCGAGCGAGTTCCCAACCGGTGGCGCCGTTTTTGAAATAGACATCAAAGCGCAATGAATCAGACGATAGGATGCGAGTTTCACCAGGGTCGAGCATACAGGTGTTGACAAGCGCACGTCCCACGAATATCTGCGCCATCACCCTCATTTCCGTCTTGTTATGAAATGTCATTTCTGTCTCCACCAGCTTTCCTTCCTTCTTTATGGTCATAACACCAGAGCTAATAGGTGCTCGCGTGACGCACTTCCGCGACACTTGACAAAGTCCTCGTGCAGCCTGTAATCAATAAACAGCGTTGGTGCGCGAGTCGATGGTACAGCCAGCGCTTCCCGGCGACATCGGTCAGTCAGGGTGTTTTTGTCTCCGCCACTTGGGGGATAAATAAATAGCGAAGGGTAGGCTTAACGAACGGCCGTTTAGTCGACGAGATGGTGGCGTACAGCCAGCGCCGCGGCTTCCGTGCGGCTGGTGACATCCAGCTTGCGGAGAATATGACTGACGTGGGATTTGATAGTGGATGGGCTGACGATCAGCTTTTCAGCGATCTCGGTGTTGTTCAAACCTTTGACCATCAAGGCCAGCACAGCGCGCTCGCGCTCCGTCAGGTCGTGACCAGGCGTTGGCGGCTGGGTGGCCGCGTGGACCAAAGCCTGGGCAGCGTCCGGGGACAGCGTTCCGCGGCCGGCATGGGCGGCGCGGATGGCCTGGTCCAGTTCGTCGGCTGTCACATCCTTGAGCAGATAGCCTATGGCTCCAGCCTGCAATGCGTTCTGGATCAGCTCTGCTTCTTTAAAACTGGTCAGAGCAATTACCTGCACCTCGGGAAAAC
>JBFFWQ010000064.1:0-33482 GCA_041570195.1 Promineifilaceae bacterium (SeqCode)
CCACGATCATGACTCTAGTAACGTACTCAAGAACCGAGCTAACAGATAAGATCGACCAGAACCGCTTATAGCTATTAGCTCACCGCCAACAGCTAAAGGCAAGAGCTGACAGCTGAAAGCTGACAGGATTCATTCAGGAGTTCTCATGACCATTAGATTCGGAACGGACGGATGGCGCGCCGTCATCAGCGAGACATTCACTTTTGGCAATCTGCGCCTGGTGGCCCAGGCCATTGCCGACTATATATTGGAAGAAGACCAGGCCGATCCGAGCGTCGTCATTGGTTTCGACACCCGCTTCTTATCCGATCGCTACGGGGCTGAAGTGGCCCGGGTCATGGCCGCCAACAACATCCAGACCTGGCTGGCCCGCGCCGACACGCCTACGCCGGCCGTCAGTTACGCCGTCGTCAACAAGAAGGCCACAGCCGGAGTCATGATCACCGCCAGCCACAACGCGCCTCGCTACAACGGCATCAAGATGAAAGCAGCCTATGGCGGCAGCGCCAGTTCAACCCAGAACCGGCGGGTGGAGCATCATATCGAACGCAATCTTGCCTCTGTTCGCGGCCCGAACTTGATGAGTCTCCAGCGGGCCATCTCCGACGGCCTAATTCAGAAATTTGATCCCTCCTGGGCCTATTACGAGCATCTCAGCACTCTGGTCGACCTGGACTGTATCTCCTCGGCCGAATTGCGGGTGGTGGCCGATGGCATGTTCGGCGCCGGCCGGGGCGTCATCGGCGAGGTACTGGCCCGCGGCCGAACCCGGGTCCAGAACATCCGCCATGAAATGAACCCTGGCTTCGGCGGCATTCACCCTGAACCCATCGCCAAACACCTGGGTATGCTCATGTCGACCATCCAGGCCGGGCACTGGGACGTGGGCCTGGCCACCGATGGCGACGCCGATCGCATCGGCGCCGTCGACGACCGGGGCGAATTCGTCGATCCTCATCGGATCTTCGCCCTGGTCTTGCGTTATCTGCTGGAGAAACGGGGCCTACGCGGCCGGGTAGTTCGCACCGTGTCAACGACACGCATGCTCGACCGGCTGGCGGCCCGCCATGATATTCCTATTGTCGAGAAACCGGTCGGATTCAACTACATTGCCGACGAGATGATCAACAACAACGTCGTGATGGGCGGCGAAGAGTCAGGCGGAATGAGCATCAAGGGTCACATCCCAGAAGGTGATGGCATCCTAATGGGCCTGCTTTTGCTAGAAGTCATAGCCGAAGCCGACCGGTCGCTACACGAATTGGTGGTCGATCTACTGGAAGATGTAGGGCCGGCTCAATATTCGCGCACTGACATGAAACTCAGCCGGCCGGTGGCCAAGGCCGATATGGTCAAGATGCTGGTCGGCGCCGCCCCGGACAAGATCGCCGGCGTGATCGTCGAGGATGTGCAGACGACCGACGGCGTCAAGTACTACCTGGAAGACGGCAGCTGGTTGTTGATCCGGCCATCGGGCACGGAGCCTGTGCTGCGCGTCTACGCCGAAGCGCCGGATGATGAAAGGGTTAAGGCCCTGCTGACCTTCGGCGAAGAGATGGCGGCCAAGGCGTAGGAATTCGGACAGGATTGACAGGATCAGATCGCCGGTTGAAAGGCCGTCTCGTGGTCCAGTCTTGATGGTCATTGAGTAACTGTTCCGGTTATATACAGACGATTGTGAACCTGTCGTGTTGGGCGGAGTCTTCAGAGCGAAGCATACCCAATACCGCTGACCTTGAAGGCTTTATGTGGTGAGAGACGCTGCCTAAGGTCAGGTATCCTCACGTTTCATTCTACAGCGGCTTGAATTGCTCGAAGGGCTCCTGGCAATTGTTGCAGGTATACATGGCCCGGCATAGGGTCGGGCCGAAAGTGTTCCTGACGATGGTGTTGGGCGAGTCACAGCGCGGGCAGGGGACGCTTTCGTAGAATGTCACTTCGAGGCGGCCGCCATGCCTGGGCGGCGGCGCCAGGCCAAAGTGCTTGAGCTTCTGCCGGCCTGTTTCGTCGATCCAGTCACTGCTCCATGGTGGGTGCAAAACCAGATTAACCTGAACCTGCTGGACGCCCAGCTCCCGAATCTTGCTTTCGATATCGGTTCGCATGACGTCCAGGGCCGGGCAGCCGGAGAAGGTAGGGGTCATTTTGACGATCACGCCGGCTGGCGAAACGGTCACATCGCGCACGATCCCCATTTCCACGACAGAAATGACCGGGATCTCCGGATCTTTGACCTCTTGAAGAGCCGACCAAATGGCCTCGGCCGTCACGCTCCCGCTGGCGGCCGATCCAGATGCATTTTGGGCCATCACCATTGGGCTGCCTCGTCCAGGCGGGCCACTTCCTGCATTTCGGCCAGCAGCGGGGCCAGGTGCGGGCTGTGCTGGCCGCGCGGCGGCGCATCCGTGGCGTCGAAATCGGCCGGCAGGGTCAGGTGCGCGTCGACCAGGAATGGCCTGACTGATTCAAACCAGCGGGCCGCCACCTGGCCGAGGTCGGGCATGATGCCGGCCGCCGCCAAAATCCCATATTCGTCCGGCATCCAGAACAACTGGGCCGTCATGGGCCAAAGTATATCCAACGCCCGCTGGACGCGCCGACAACTTTCCTCAGTGCCGCGGCCCAGGCGGCGGATCCAGGTGCTTGTGTGGCGATGGTGGTAGATCTCTTCCGGCCGGATCTTGGCCGCCGCCTCGGCCAACGGCCGGTAACGGCTGACTGACAGATCAGCTAACAGGATCATCTCGTAGGCATCAAAGAGGTACTGGCGCAACATGCTGAAAGCCCAGTCACCACGGGGTAGCTGGACCAATTGCGCGCAGCGAAAGGCGTTCGCCTCCCTGAAGAAGGCCAACTGGTCCGGATCTTCTCCGGTCAGCGCGGCCAACAGAGCGTACCATAGGGATGCGTGGCCCAGTTCGTCCTGGGCGATGTTGGCGAAAGCGATATCCTCTTCCAGGATGGGGGCGTGTCCGGTCCACTCCGAATTGCGGTGGGCCAGGATCAACTCGTCGTCGGCCATGGCCAGCAACCGGTCGGCCAACGGCCGCCGGACGGCCGGATCCAGGTCAACGCTCATCTCGAATCTTTCTCTTGCGAACGCCGACCGAGTTTAACCGCCATCATCTCTCGAGCCACCCGATAATCCTGGGGCATTCGATAGGCCTTGTCGACCGCCGGGGCAAACATACTGGCCAAATCATCCTCGACGCTGCGGGCGATGGCCCGCGCAGGACATATCCACCAGATATAGGTTGGCTCGTCGTCGAATTGCCGCCGGGCGTGAGCCAGCGCTTGCTCGGGCGAGGCCGCCTCCACTTGCCCGCTGTGGACGACGTAAGTCATCGTATTACGCTGGCTTGTTTTGCGAAAGACGTAGTAGGTTTCAAGCGGGCCGCCGGCCGTATCGGCCGGACGATCAGACGCCAATTCCTGCTGTGAACGGGTCAGGATGGCTTCGGCCGGGGCCACCCACAGGCTCAGACATCGCGGCCGGCGGACGAAGATATCCCGGGCGTTTTGCAGAGCCATTTCCGCGTCCGGCGCGTGAACGGAACCGGCATTCTGGTGCGGCCGATTGGCCCGCTCCTGGATGAAGACCTCATAGCGTGGCCACTGACTGTCGGTCAACGGGACTCTCGATCGGCGTAGGCGACCATGGCCTCGCGCACCCAGCGGCCGTTGTCGTGGGCCTTGCGCCGGGCGGCCAAACGTTCGGCGTTGCATGGACCGTCGCCTTTGACCACCCGCCAGAATTCGTCCCAATCGATCGGCCCGGATAGCCAGTGGCCGCTTTCTTCATCGTAGCGCAGGTCCGGATCGGGCACGCTCAGGTCCAGCAGCTGAAGCTCGGGCACGAGCTCGTCGACGAACTCCTGGCGCAGGGCATCGTTGCTGCGGGTCTTAATGCCCCAATGGGTCAGTACGGCGCTGTTGGTCGAAGTCTGGTCAGGCAAACCAAACATCATCAAGGTCGGCCACCACCAGCGGTTAATAGCGTCCTGGACCATGGCCTTTTGCTCAGGCGTGCCCTGAGCGTAGCGAATGACCATCTCCTTGCCCTGTTTCATATGGAAGCCTTCTTCGGCGCTGATGCGCACCATGGCCCGTGAATAGGGGCCATACGAGCAACGAGCGAGCATGGTCTGGTTCTTGATGGCCGCGCCGTCTACCAGCCAGCCGATGACGCCGATGTCGGCCCAGTTCAAGGTAGGATAATTGAAGACGCTGGCATACTTGGCCCGGCCGCTCAGCAAAGCGTCGAGCATCTCTTCGCGGCTAATACCTAAGGTCTCGGCCGCGTGGTACAGATACTGGCCGTGCCCGGCTTCATCCTGGACTTTAGCCAGCAATATCATTTTGCGCCGCAGATTGGGGGCGCGCGTGATCCAGGCCCCTTCTGGCAACATGCCCACCACTTCGCTGTGAGCATGCTGCGAGATCATACGGATCAGTTGCCGCCGGTATTCGTCGGGCATCCAGTCCCCGGGCTCGATCTTCTCACCCCGGGCGATGCGATCCTCAAATTCCCTTAACTTGTTGTCGTGATCTGGCTGGCTTTCATCTGTCATGGGTTTTCCAATCATAACAATAATCGGCCATACGAACCAAATTAGAAGAGAATGCCGGCCAGGATACGGCGAAGGAAAATTAGCCCGAACATCAGAACCATCGGACTGAAGTCGACGCCGCCGCTTTGAGGTAGCAAGTTGCGAATGGGTTGCAGCAGCGGCTCGGTCAACCGGTAGACCCAGGACCGGAGTTGATAGCCGCCGATATTGGTCCAGGAAAGGACCATCCGGGCCATCAGCAAGATGAATACTCCCCAATAAAGGAGATTGAATAGGCTACTGAATAGCACTGCCGGGTTCATATATATTCCTCGTGTTCTAAGACGCGCGTTGTGTTAGAGGCGTGGGCCGAAAATGGCCCGGCCGACGCGAATATGGGTCGCGCCTTCCTCTATCGCTATTTCAAAGTCATCGGTCATGCCCATAGACAGCTTCGACCATTGGCCTTCTGGTTCGGCGTTTTGCAGCCACTGGGACAACTCGCGCAGGCGCCGGAATACCGAACGAATCACGTCTTCTTCAACCTGCCAGGGCGCCATGGTCATGAGCCCTAGCGGCACCAACCCGGGCAGCTCGACAACCAGACGCGCCATCTGCTGCAGCGTTAACTTCTGTTCAGCAGATGCTTCCCAGTCACGGCAATCCAGGCCCGACTTGGTGGCCTCGCCAGAAAGGTTGACCTCGACGAAGACCAGTAAAGGATTCACGTCGCCCCGGCCGTTTTCGACCAGTCGCCGCGACAGCCTGTTGGCGATCTTGGCCCGATCCAAGGCGTGAAAGACGTCAGCCGTGTCAGCGACCAGGTTCGTCTTACGACTCTGCAGGGCGCCGATGGCGTGCCAGCTTATGCCGGAGTCCGGGCCGAGTGCCGCTTCGACCGCCGGCAATTTGCGTGACAATTCCTCGGCCCGGTTCTCGCCGAAGTGGCGCATACCGGCCCGATGTGCAGCCACGACCGTCTCGGCTGGCCAGGTCTTGGTGACCGTTACCAGGGTAATATCCTCGGCTTGCCGGCCGGAACGTTGCGCCGTGGCGGTGATACGTTCGAGGACTGCCTGGTATCGTCGTTCAATGCTCATATACGATGATTATAGCAGAGCAGTTGCAGAATAGGGTTGGAGCAATGTTAGAGCCGCAATTGCAGGACCTGCGGGATTTAGGATCTACGTGCAAGATGGCGGGAAGGTCTCTCATTCGAGTAGTGCGTTGATATGAGAGTCAACCGGTGTACTGAATACGGAAAACGATGCCGGTGGCGTAGTCGGCGACATATAGCGCACCATCCGGGCCGACGGTCAGGTCGATGGGCTGGGCGAAGCCGGTGGCGAATTGGCTGATCTCCGACCGTTCGGCGTCGACCCGCAACACGTTCTGGGCGCCTTCAAAGGAGCTCCACAGGATGAGGAACAAGTCGTCATAGTAGCCCGGGAACGCTTCATGATGGTAAGCGGTGATGCCGGCCGCCGCGCTATGGGGCAGCAAATCAAACAGCGGCGGGATGATTTCCACGCCTTCCGGGGCACTGAAACAGTTCGGGCAATCATACCAGGGGTAACCGTGCTCGCCGCCGGGTATAACCTGGTGTAGCTCGTCTGGCGGGTTATCAAGGTCGCGATCGCCGTCGCGACCGTTGTCGGTAGCGTACAGTTCGCCCGTGGCGTCCCAGGCGATGTCATAGGGGTTACGAAAGCCGCGGGCGTAGTTCTCGACCAGGCCGCCATCGGGGGCAAAGCGTAGAATGGAGGCCTCCAGCGGGTGGCGCTCGTCCAACTCGCCTTGACCATCGGCAGTCAGGATCTCGCCGTGATCGGACCGGCCGCCAACGCCCACGTAGCCGTAGCCATCCGGGCCGAAAGCGATGCCATTGGGGCCGTGCATGCCCACATAACAGCAAGGCAATCCACCAAAGAGAGTCGTGACCCGGCCGTCCTCGATGACGGAGACCTGTCCTTCGCCATCCACGTTGGCGTCGGTGACCCGGCTCGAAACATACATCCGGTCCGTGCCCGGCTGGAAGGCAATGCCGGTCGGCACTAACAACCCACTGTTGAAAGACGAGATCTCGCCCTCTTCATCTATCCCGTAAATGATCCCCGAACGGGCGGCGACGTACAGATCGCCATCAGGTCCGAAGGTAAGGCTCGTCGGCAAATCGTCCACCCGGGCGAAGTAATCAATCGCAAAGCCGGCCGGCACGCGCATGCGCGCGTCCCAGCCGGCCACGTCGTCGTTGCAAGGGTACTTGTCGCTGCACTCGCTCTCTGCGTAAGCCGCCTGCTCGACGTCGACGTGCGGGGCCGGCGGCGCGTCGGGCGTAGGCGTTACGGGCGAAGGGGTCGCCGTCGGAAAAAGCGTCGCCGCGGGCTGCGCGGTCGATGTCGGTTGGGCAGTAGCAGCGGCCGGCGCCTCGGCGGGCTCGTCCTCAGATTCGGCCGGTTGGGCGGTCGCTTGCGCCTCTTGGCCAGCGCCGCTCTCTGGTATGGTATCTTCAGGGTCGCCGGCCGCTTCGTCAGTGGCCGTTTCTTCCGTCAAGGGCGTCTCGGCCGGGGCGCTCTGGTCATTGTCGCCGGCGCCACAACCAGCCAGAAACACCGCCATCAATACCACTACAAGAAGCTGCAAAAGTACAAGCTTGGGTTTGCTGCCACGTATCATCGACTCAACCTCTCAGTAACGGACAGTTAGCGCTCCAGCATCATCGTAACGGGGCCGTCGTTGTGAATCTGGACTTGCATCATAGCGCCGAAAACGCCCATTTCGACCGGCACATCGTGACGACGCAGCGCCTCGGCGAAGGATTCGACCAGGGGTTCAGCCTGTTCCGGTCGGGCAGCCCTGGTGAAGGACGGCCGGCGGCCTTTGCGGGCGTCGCCATAAAGGGTGAACTGCGATACGACCAGCACTCCGCCGCCGACGTCGGCCAGGGATAGATTCATCTTGCCCGCTTCGTCCTCAAAAAGCCTCAGGCCGGCGATCTTATTGGCTAGCCACTCGGCCTGGAGCTGAGTGTCGTCGTGGGTCACGCCCAGCAAGACGACAAAGCCGCGGCCGATGGCGCCGGTCACCTGGCCGTCAACAGTGACGCTGGCCTGGCTCACCCGTTGCAGAAGTGCCCGCAATCTACAATATCCCTACCTGGCTATGATCGCCCAGGGTCAATTTGTGCGCCTTGGGGCGCATAGGCGAACGCTCGATGGTCACGTAGCGGCCGATCAGGCTGTCCTGGATACGAGCCTCGATATTCTTGATTTGACTATGTTCCAGCACCATCGAATGTTCGATTTCGCTATCTTCGATGGTGACATGATGGTAAATGCTGGTAAAGGGGCCGACATAGCTGTTGACGATCCGGCAATCATCGCCAATGATGCTGGGACCGCGGACGACGCTGTTGATGATTTCGGCGCCTTTGCCGACCTTCACCCGCCGCCCGACCTTGCTGGCCCGGTCGACGTATCCGTCCACGGTATAGGTCAATTCTTCCAGCACCAGGTCATTGGCTTCCAGCATGTCGCCCGGGCGACCGGTATCGATCCACCAGCCATGATGCACATAGGGATGGACGCTGCGCCCTTGATCGACCAGCCACTGGATCGCGTCGGTGATCTCCAGCTCGCCACGCCATGACGGGCTAATGGCCTTGACCGCTTCCATGATCGTCTCGTCGAACATGTAGATACCCACCAGGGCCAGATCACTGGGCGGATTCTTTGGCTTTTCAATTAAGCGCACGATCCGGCCGTCTTCGCCCATCTCGACCACGCCATACTGTTCCGGCCGGTCGACCCTGGTCAGGACGATCTGGCTGTTCCACTCGCTATGGGCGAAGTCGGCGATGAGTGGGCTGATACCGCCTTCAATGACATTGTCGCCCAGAAACATCACGAAACGATCGTCGCCCAGGAAGGGCTCGGAGATTTTGACCGCGTGGGCCAGGCCCAGCGGCGCGTCTTGTTCGATAAAGGTGATATTCACTCCCCAGCGGCCGCCCCGGCCGACGGCCTCGCGGATTTCGTCGCCTGTGTCGCCAACCACGATGCCGATATCTTCAATCCCAGCATCGCATATGGCTTCGATCACCCTAAACAAGACAGGCTTGTTGGCCACCGGAATCAACTGCTTGGCGCTGGTATAGGTCAGCGGATACAGGCGTGTGCCCTTACCGCCGCTAAGTATCAATCCTTTCACGTTATTTCCTCTCCCTCATGTAGGCGCTGTGATCCGATTGTAATCGTTTTGGCTCAGATTCCAAGAACGCGTCTCACGGCCGTAGGGCGAAGAGTTGGTAAACGTCATCTCCGATGGTTTCGACAGGATGCAGGTGTTCCTGGCGCAATGCCTTCAGGGCGGCCGGCTCAGGCAGCGGCTCCTCGCCGGCCGCATTGGCGGACAGTATCAGCTCCAGCCCGGCCTGGAAAAGCAACACGTGGGTCACGCCTTCCTCGCGCCAGGCCTCGGCGATGGACCCAGCGTCGCCGTGCACATAAGTCAAGTGGCCGAATTCGTCGAGAATGCTATCCGGCCGGCAATCACGTTGGCAGTAGTAGCTCCGCGGCTCCCACAGGAAAGCTACCGCCGCTTCCTCGGGCAGTAAATTGACCTCTTGCATGGCCAGATAATGATAGCCCAGGCGGCGCTCCAAATTCGTCTGTTCCGGCTCATCGCCGATCAAGTAGGTCCACGGCTGTTGCGGCAACCAGTTGGCGAAACGAATAACCACGCCGAGCAGAAGAACCAGGCCAATGACCAGGTACAGCTGGCGCTGCAAAGAGAAGCGCGGCCTGTCAAAGCGGGCCATGTCCTCCAACAGCCAGGCCATCGCCGGGCAGAGGGCCACCAGGGCCGACAGCAGCAGGCGCGATTGCCACAAACTGGCCGACATGACGACGCCCAGCGTCCAAAACAGGTATTGGACCAGGGCGAAGAGCAGCAAGGCGTTGAAATCGCGCGGCCGGCGGCCGCCCGGTCGAAACAGGACATAGGCGATCAGCAACGGCAGGAACAGCAGAAATAGCGGCCCCGTGTCGCCGTCACGACTGGCGTCGCGCAGGCCCAGTGTCAGATCAAACGGCAGCGTCAGCAGCCGGCGCACCAGGTAGACCGGGCTCAAATCGCAGCCCTGGGCATGCTGGCCGACCAGGTGCTCGGCCGCCCCGGCGGAGCAAGTTGTTGGGTCGTAGCCGATGCCCGTGCCTGATTCGGCGTAAGCGGCAGCGCGGAAGTCGTCCCAATTGACGCCGCCGAAGACGAATGGGTAAACCGGATTGCCGGTGAAGACCAGGCTCTTCAGATACCAGGGGGCAGCAACTATCGCGGCCACGCCCATCAGCAAGACTGCCGGCCACACGACCCGTCGCAAATCACGCCGCCCCCACCACAGCAACAGGGCCAGCAGGGTGAGCGGGGCGACGAAGCTGGTGTACTTAACGCTCATGGCCAGACCGCACATGACGCCGGCCACAATCAGCCAGCCCTCGTCCGTGAACCTACCACGTATCCCAGATTCAGCCCCCGGATCCTCTCCTTCTAGCTCTGGCCGAGAAGAATTCTCCTGCTGGGAGGCCAGCTCCTCATGCAAGAGCAACTCTTGCTGCACGGCCGGCTGTCGTCGGCGCACCCACTTCAGAATAGCATACAACGCCGCAACCTGGAAGAAGGCCAGAGCCAGGTCGTTGTAGGCCCAGCCGGCCAGGGTGAAGACCATAGGGATGGACAGCAAAAACAGAATGGCCAGCCAGCCGTTCTTAACCGCCAGCAGCTCTTTGGCCAGCGCATACACCAGACCCACCAAAAGCAGGGCGAAAGCCAGGTGCAATAGAACGGCCGTCGCGTCGCCGCGAATGGCCATGGCCAGCAGGAAGTTCATTTCGATCAAGGCCGGGAAGTTGAAATGAGGGATGTCGGGACCCGGCCGGATCCGGCCCTGTTCCAGGTAGAGTTCAGGCGCCGTCAAGTGATAGAAAAGGCCATCCCAGCTGGTCGGAGGCAACAGGGCCAGGGTCAGGGCCAGGATGGCGGTGGCCAGCAGCAGAATGGCTACGGCCATTCCCGGTCGCGGAAGTGACAAGCGACGTAGCAAGGCCAGATTGCCTCTGGCCGTGGCCAGGGTCAATACGACCGCCAGGCCGATCAGCAGTGGCCGCCCCAGCAAGCCAGCCAGCCCCAGAATCAGGACCAGCAATCCGAGGGCGCCGGCACCGGCGCCCATGGCGAAGAGCAGTTCCTCCAGCGGCGTAATGCCGGCCAAAGTGAGGCGCCCAACCAGCCAGCGCCCCAGGCCAAGGATGACAAACAAGATCCAGAGCCCCGCCAGCAGGTCAAGGGTCGAACGGAACAAGGCACCGCCCGACAGCGCAGGGGGTCGCCAACGAATGCCGCCGCCCAGAGCCTCGTAGACCGGCCCCAGGTAGGCGTTCTGGACGACGTAGTAGGCGGCCAGGACGATCATTAACCACAGCAAAAACAGGCCGATGAGCAACCAGAATAGCCGGCCGCCTTTCTTCTCAGGCGCCACGGCGGCCTCCGGTTGACCTCGATGAGCATCTGGCAGAGCGGCCGGCGCGCCGTCGATAACGTTGGCCGATGTTGTTAATCGGCAACATAATGCAGTTATGTCCTTCTGTAGGCGCCACGGTGCGGCGTTGGCTGGGTTGGCTGGTCAGCAGCATCACTGCCCGCCCATATCGTAGTGGCGTAAGACGATGCCGTCAATCGTCGTCTCTTCCAGCAATTCGTAATTGGCGTCGAATCCGGTCAGCACGCCTTCCTGATAGGGAATGCTGTGGTCGAAGGCGGTCACCAGCCAGATGGTTGGCCACATCGCCAGCTCCGATTCGTCCACACTCCGGCCGCCGGCCACCTGGTGCAGCTCTGGCGGGTGATGTGGCGCCGGATCGCCGTCTAGCAGGAAATGGTCGTCCGGCCCGCGGTAGAACAAAAACGGAATAAAGGAACCGTTTCCGGTATGCACCAGTGCCTGGCCCGGCCGGACCTTCTGGTCCAGGTAGGCGGAGGCAGCCCGATAATCAGGCTTGCTGTGGTCGGCGACGACATAGTAACCGTACAGCGACACAATCAACACGGCCAGCAAAGCCCCGGCCAGGTAAGGCACTGGCGATCGGCGCCGCGTGGTAGCCAACGCCCGGCCAAGCAACAAAGCATAGGCTGGCGTACAGATGATGAGCGTCCGATCCAGGTACAGAGGCACGAACTGGGAGACCAAGAAGATGAGCAAGATGGGCAGGAAAGCCAACAACAATAACATCAATAGGGCCGGCCGCTCTTGTGGCCGCTGGCGGTAGCCGTAAGCAAGTTCCAAGAACACCAGAGCGACCAGGATCAAGGTCAGAATGAACCCCGCGGCAGCCCACAAACCAGTCAGGGAATAAGAAACCGTAAATAGGTAAAGGGTCGACAGCGGCGCAACCACGCTCGGTCGCTCCAGCCAAAAACCTGCGCCAACCTCACCTGCGCCGCGCAGGAAATAAAAGCCTATTGGCAGCGCCAGCAGGATGAGAAAGGCGTCGGCTGCCAAAAGCGACGGCCAGCGCCGGCGGTAATCGCGTCCACTCTGGATTTGTCCGGCTGCCAACAGCCAGATGTGCAAGGCCAGGGTCACCAGGGCGGCGAAGTAGTGCACATAGATACCGGCCGCGGCGGTGAGCACATACCCGGCGAACCATGCCCGGCGGCCGTCTCGCAAGGCCAGCCAGAAAAAGAGTACCTGCAGCCCGGCGAGGAGGACAAGCAGGCTGTAGAGATTCGCTTGCTGGGCCTGGAATACCTGGTAAGGCATGACGGCGAAGATCAAAGCGGCGATCAATCCCGTTTTGTTGCCGGTCGATCTCAGCGTTTGGGCGAACAGGCAACGGCCCAAGGCATAGACCACGGCCACCAACAGCAGGCTCTCGAAGGCCGGCAACAGCCTGAGCCAGAAGTCGCTTTGGCCGGCCAGTCCCCAGAAGTGCATCGTCAGGTGAAACAGCGGCGGCAGTGTATCGCCGCCCGTTTCACGCACGATGGAGAGGACATCACTCTGAGCGATGAGCAAGCGAGACGCCTCGTCGAACCACATGCTCTGGCCGTCGAGGCGGAAGAAGCGCAAGGCGGCGGCAAGCAGCAGGATGGTTACCATCGCCAAGCGACCGGCGAGCAGGTTGTCCTGGCTATCGGATTCGGCAGTGTTCATGTCGCAGATGTCCGTAGGCGTTCGATCCTAACAATCGCCATGGCCGTCGTCAATCAACCGTTTGGGGGATGTCCAGCGCTGGCTGGACGCAAGCACGAGGTCAGACCATCAGGGCCTACGCCGGGCGCCCCGTCCAGAGCCGCCAACACCGCATCCAGGTCCTGGCGTTCAGCCAGGGTGCGGAATAGATCCAGGTGGCGCCGAGTCTGTTCGCCGGGCGCCGGGCACTGTAGTTGCGGCAAAAGCTCGGCCGGCATGTCCAGGCGGACAAAGACGTCGCGTACATAGGTGCTGCGCTCGTCGCGGCCGAAGCCATATACCGAATTGCCGTTCAACCGGTTGACGGCCGCCCGGGCCTGGTCCTCCCGAACACCATCCTCAAAACTGGCCCAGAGCAGGATCAGGGGCAGCAATCGGCCGGATGAATCGACGGCCGCGACCCGCCTCAGTCCCTGCCGCACAGCCAGCGACTCTGCCTGGCCAAACTCGCCGGTAGACGAAGTGCTCGTCGACCCTCCATTGGCTGCCAAAAAGATGTCGGCCACGGTGGTTAGCAGGTATGCTTCAGCAAGGTCCGGATCTCGTTCAAGGGCGGTTACCAGGCTGTCCCTGGCGTCCAACGGCCGGCTATCGTGCAAGGCGGCGACAGCCCTGGCAAGCGCCGGATGGCTGTCCAGCGAATCCGGGCGATCCGGGCCGATCAGTTCGAAAGCCGACCGCCTGGCGGCCGTTGCCGACCAGAAGTCGCCAGAGCCAGCGCCAGGATCGAGCGCCAGCGAGCGCTGATAGCCTTCAGACGCCGCTTGTGCCTGTCCCAATTCTTCCAGCCATAAACCTCGGTTGAGATGATACAAGGGTACATTAGGCGCCAGCGTAATAGCCCGGTCCATGGCGGCCAAGGCTTGATCGCTCCGACCCGCCTGCCAATAGAGGGCCGCCAGATTGGCCCAGTTGAGCGACCAGCCTGGTTCGCGATCGACGACCGTCTCGTAAGCGTCGATGGCCGGGACCAGGTAATCGGGGTCGACAGCGCTCAGGACGCCGGCCGCATAGCCCTCAGCCAGGGAGAATGATGCGTCGTTATAAGGAAGCCGGTCCTGGGCCGACTTGAACTTGGTTATGGCCTCGGGCCAGCGCCCAGCCCGGGCTGCATCCAGGCCCTGACCATAGGCGCGCATCGCTCCCCAGCCCATGATCCCGCTGACGATCAGGATGGCCCATAGGGGTAACCAGATGAGCGGCAGTCGCGCGCGCCAGGCCGAGCGACGGCCGGACAGGATGTAAGCCGGCTCCACCTGGGCGACAAAGGAGGCCAGGAACAACGCGGTGACGAATTTCAGTTGTATCCACGGTGTATCGAAAAGACTGAAGGCGCCAATGGCCACCAACGCGGCCAACAGAGCTGGTGTTTCTGTCTGCCAATTGCTTTCCCGAAGCGACCGAATAGCCAGGCGAGCCGTCTGCCAAAAGAGCAGCCCGAGTGCAGCCAGTCCAGCCAGGCCCATTTCCGACAGTGAATCAAATAGAAAACTGTGGGCGGCGACAAACAGCGGCGCGAAAGGCACGCCGGCAGACTCGAGAAAGGATGAGGCGTAGGTGCCTGGTCCCTGCCCGAGGATCGGCGACGATAGCCAGGTCTGGACGGCGAATTGCCAGAAGATCAACCGATTGGCGTAGTTGGAGGCCGTGGCCGGATTCACGGTTCCCGGCCGCAGCAGCAGGACCAACGCAAGCGCCGCGGTCAAGGCCACCAACACAAAGCCGACCACTCTGAGCACGGACCTTCGGGGCAAACGGCCGGGGCCATGCCGGAACAGCTGGCGGAAAAGCAATAGAGCGGCCAGGCCAGCGACGGTGGCCAGCCAGCCATTACGCGAACCGTGAAAGGCGACTAAGGGCGCAGCGGCGATGAGCCAAAGCAGGATTGGCCAGCGCCGCCGGCCCTCAGGCGCGGCCAAATAGGCGCCAAGCGCCAGGATCAGGCCCACGGCCAGCAGGGCGGCGAAGGGATTGGGGTTGTTGGCCAGACCGCTTATCCGAACGACCGGACCGTTGCCCAACAGCGATCCGCCTTCGGCCAGGCGGCCGGCGATCCAGGATAGCAGCTGCAGGTAACCGACCAGGATGTAGAGCGTCAGGATCAATAGATAGGCGCGGACGAGATTGGCCGGCCGCCACCCAGCCCGAACGGCGGTCACGACGATATAGAAGACGACAATGAAGGCTGCCCAATGGGCTGTGACGCGCCAACTACGTGAAGGATCAAGGGAAGTGACGGTGGTGAGTACCAGGGCGGCCAGGATGGCCACCAGGCCCGGGTCCACGGAGGTGACCAGGTTGCGGCCGCGATCCCGGATCACCAACCACAGCCAGCCAAGACCAGCGCAAACGAACAGCAGGAGCAGGATGGGCAGTACTTCGGGAACTCTTGAGAAGCTGATAATGGGCCCGCTCATCAGGGGCAGCGTGCACAGGAGAACGATGAACCAGGCAACCGTCTGCCAAAGATTGCGGCGACGCTGGTTGTCCCCCTCAAACCGGTCCAGATCGGCCATTGCCTGTTTTCCTTTGCCCTGGCGCTGAAACCTGTGTTGGCAACAGCGGCATCAACCCCAAATGATAGTCACAAAGGCGGCCGCCCAAAATGGGGAATAGCTCCTACCCGGTCCTGGAAGCGTCGACGCGTTAGACGGCCGGCAAAATGTCGGAACGACATGTGCGGTGGCTTGGGCGACCGGCGATTCTACTCGTAATAGCCGCCGATGGAACTGTCCTTGGGGGCGTTGGTCAGGGCCGCGCCCACGATGCGCACGTTGGCCTTTTCCAGCATCTCCTTGGCCCGTTGGGCGTGCTCGCGGCGGGTCTTGCCGGCGCTGATCACCAGCAGCACGCCGTCCACCTTGGCGCCCAGCACGGCAGCATCGGTGACGGCGATAACCGGCGGCGCATCGAAAAGGACCACGTCGGCCATCTCGGCCAGGGAAGCGATGACCTTGTCGATCTTTTGCGAGCCCAAGAGATCGGCCGGGTTGGGTGGCAATGGACCGCTAGGCAGCAACTGCAAACCCTCGACCTCAGTTTGCTGCAATGCCGGCTGGCCATCCTCCTCCAGCAGCAGATTGGTCAGTCCAGGCTCAGAGCGACAGCCGAACAGGGTGTGCAGCGCCGGTCGGCGCAAGTCGCAATCGACCAGGATCGTGCTTCGCCCACCCTGGGCCATGGTCACGGCCAGGTTGGCGACAGTCGTGCTCTTGCCTTCGTCGGGCGCCGGCGACGTCACCACCAGTGAACGAATCGGCTCGTCCAGGCTAGAAAAAGACAGATTCGTCCGCAACGTTCGATAGGCCTCACTCACCGGCGAACGGGGATCGGACAAGGTGATAAGATTGCTGGTTGTCTGTTGTTGGTTGTTAGTCATTAGTTCTTAGTTATTGGTTACTTCTGCCCCGGAATCGTGCCGATGACCGGGATCTCCAGAAAACGTTCGACGTCCTCGCTGCGGCGAACGACGCCCGATTCTAGCCACTCCAGGCCAAAGACGAGCAAAACGCCCAATAGGGCGCCGAAGACCGCCCCAGCCAGGGTATTGATCTTGGTCTTGGGGCTGGCCAGGCCGGCCTGTGGATCGTCGATGAACTCCACGTCAACCCGGTCTTCTTTGCGCTGGGTGGCATTGTCGTCGATCCGCCATTGGACGAAGACGTTGCCCCAGGTGCGAGCGATATCATTGGCCAGATCCGGATCGGAGTTTTCGACGTTGAGCTGGACGACGAAGCTGGAGTCGTCGGAGGCCACTTCCACGTCGGAGAGCAACTGAGAAGGGGTCATGTCCAACTGTAGCTGATCGATGACCGTCGCCGCCCGGTAGCTGCTGCGGATCCATTGCACGTAGCCGCGAAGTAACTGCTTGGCCGCCTGGGCCTGGCCGAAATCGGTTCGCGCCGGTTGGACCAACATTCGCAGGCTCGATTCATAGACCGGGGTCTGGATCTTGCTGAAGCCAAATGCGGCGGCGGCCGTCAGCACCGCCACCAGGATGATCAACCATCCCTTCTGGCGCAATATTCGCACATAATCACCTAGTTCCACGTGTTACTCCGTGAGAAGCTGTCAGCTTACAGCTCTCAGCTCTGAGCTAATAGCTCTTGGCTATTAGCTATTAGGTCTTGGCCACTTGCCACGGCCCACTCGCCACTACCCACTTTCATCACTTCCGGGGAATCTCGGCGATGACCGGGAGGCCCATCGACTCTACCTCGCGCCGGCCGCGCACGGTCGGATCGAGGTAGTCAACCAACAAGGCCAGGCCTACGCCGGCCGCCAGGGCCAGGCCAATGCGCAGCGGCAACTGCAGTTGGGTCGTGATGCCGGGCGGAATCCTGTTGACGATGGGCTGGTCCATCTGGACCAGGTCGGCCGTCTGGCCGCCCAACTGGGGCAAGCCCAGGTCGTTGGCCTCTTTAAGCACGACGGCGGCCGTATTCAGCATCTGTTCCAGTATCGCCGCGTCGCCATAAGTCATGGACAAAACCATCATACTGCGCGTGCTATCGGAAACCGTACCGGCCACGATCTCCTGGGCAGATACGGCGATCCCTTGCCCGGCTAACTGCTGGCTAACCAGTTCGGCGAACTGTCCACCGCGCACCCAGTCGGCCAGGGTGTTGACAATGTATTCCGACGCCTTCCAATTGGCCAGGCGCTGCTCATCCGAAAGCGTGGTCGACTCGGTCGGCTCCTGGCCGACGATGAAGCGCACCCCGGCGTTGTAAAGCGGGCCAGGCGACCGGTAGGTCACCAGGCCAATGGCCAGCACGACGGCCACCGGGATTGCCGCCACCAGCCAGCGTCGCTTCAACAAAGCCCAAAACTCTCGAAGTTCCATCTATCTCTTGCCAGATTCCGCCATCTTCTGATCGACGAAGGTTGACAGGCGCCGTTTGAAGACGCTTACATCAAATCCAAGTGCATGTTCTCGAATAAAGCCCGAGTTTACCGCGGCCGTGTCAAAACCTTCGACGGCCCTGATGATAGCATCAACCGACTGCTCAGCAAATAAGCAGCCCGTGCCTGGGATGACCGTCTCCAAGGCGCCGCCGGCTGCGTAGGCGATGACCGGTCGACCGGCAGCCATGGCCTGCAGCGGTGCGATGCCGAAATCTTCCTCGCCCGGAAACATGAAGGCCTGGCAACGGGCCATCAAATCCGGCAACTGCTCGTCGGGCACATAACCGAGGAAGGTGATATTGGATCCGGCCATCTCCTTTAGCCGGTCCTCGTCGCGGCCGGCGCCGGCGATGAGCAACGGCCGACCCAGCTTGTTAAAGGCCTCAACCAGCAAGTCGATGCGCCGGTAGGGCACCAGGCGGCCGACCAACAGATAATAATCGTCGGTCGACGGAGCCGGTTCAAAGCGGCCGGTATCCACCGGCGGGTAGATGATAGTGGCATCGCGCCCGTAGATCTTGCCGATTCGCCGACGCACCTCTTCCGAAATGGCTATGAAATGGTCGACGCGATCGGCCGCCATTCGGTCCCACATCCGCAGATAAGTTAAGAATGGCGTCAGCAGCAAGCGCGTCGCCCGGCCCAACTGCTCCCGCTCGGCATACTGATGGTAGCGCCAGACATAGCGGGTCGGCGTCAGGCAGTAACAGATGTGCACGGTCCTGGCGCCGGTGATCACGCCGTGGCAAAAGCCACTCTTGTTGCTCAGGACCAGGTCGTAGTCGCCGAAGTCGAATTGTTCGAAGGCCAGCGGATATAAGGGGAAGTATAGCTGCTGCTTTCGCCGGGCCAGAGGCAGGTGATCGATGAAGGACGTTCGGATATCCCACTTGCGCCAAGCGTCGGGCATGCGGTCCGGCGCATAGAGCGAAGTATACAGAGGTGACTGGGGGAACATTCCAACCAGCGCCTCAAGCACGTCCTCGGCGCCGCCAATCTGGTTCATCCAGTCATGGACAAGAGCGGTCTTCAAATACCCAGTCGCTCCATGCGCTTGGCCAGTTCGGCCTCCACTTCCAGGCTGTGCATGGCGTCGTCCAGTTGATTATCGAGGCCGCCGGCCTGCACCTCCCAGGCGGCGTCGGCATGATCCAAGCGCCGGCGAATGTTCTCGGCCGCCTGGGACACCTCGCCGTCGCCGTAGCCCATGAGCGAGTCTAGCGAGCGCATGGCATCAGTCGACACCTCTTTGGCCCTGGCCAGTTGGAGCAGGAAACCCAGTTCCTGTCGTTCCTGTTTGGCGATGGCTAGCCGGCCTTCCAACTTAACCCGCACCTCATGCAGCTTCTCGGCCGCCGACACCTGCCGCTCCAGCGAGCCATCATAAGTCTCGATGAGCTCCATGGTCGACATGAGTTGCTTCTGGGCCACCATGGCTTCGGTCTGTCTTCCTCGCCGCAGAAAATCGTCGACGGCGAAATCCAGTTTAGCGGCCTTGTCGGCCAGGTTCTCTCGGCGCCGCCTGGTGGTCTTGACCTGGGCGATCATTGGGTTGATGGTCGCGCTGAACTGGGCCAGTTCGCGCTCCGCCCGGCCGATGTAATCATCGTAGACAGCCAGGTCGCTCCGTTGAATGGCTTGATCGGCCAGCTCGTGCAACGTGGCCCGGACCAGCGTGGTCAGTTTTTGAAACAGGGAAGCCATGAGCGGGATTATAACAGAAAGCGACCGCTGCCCGAAGACAGCGGCCGCTTATCTTTCTTTCCAATAGCGAGCCAGTAGTAGTGATTAAGCGTTCAGCAGTGAACTGGCTTGGTCGGTTTGGGTAAATGGTAAGTCAGGCGCCGCCTGGTGGACGTACCGGGCTGTACCTGACGGTCAGGAGCGATACCGTCTTCGCTACCGGAACTAAGAAACTTCCTTGATGACGATTTCCTCATCGTCAAAGCTATTAGCCTTGGCTACCGGCACATCTTCCTTCATCAAGATGGCCAGCAGGATGTAGACGACGAAGCCCCAGCCGGTGCTCAACGCCAGCAGGACGAAGAACAGTCGAACCAGGACCGGATCGATATTGAGATACTCCGCCAGGCCGCCGGATACGCCGAACAGCATGCGGTCTTCTGTCGAACGATAAAGTTGCTTGTCACTCATCTTATTACCTCCGAATATGTTTCGCTATCCAATACGCCCTTTTAGCCAAAAGGTTGCAGGCGGTTGGATAACTGTTGTCTTGTTTACAGAACTGGGGATGGCTGGCAGCTTGCCAACCGAGAGGCAGAGCAACTTTCCCGGAAACCGGCTGGCCGATTTCCGGGAAATGGCAGAAGGTGATGAATCAGGCTACTTGTCGGTCTGCGCCCGGCCGGCCATCACCTTCACCAATTGCCACAGGCCGACGCCGATGAGCACCAGGGCGGCGACGGTAGTGAAGTTAAGCAGGCCGCCCAGAAATGCACCAAAAACCGCGAACAGAACCAGGCTGATAATGATCAATTGGCCGCCTTCGCGCAGACCCTTGCGCGCCTGACCCTTAAGCATTTCCTGAATGACGATGCCAACACCTACAAAACCGGGGATCAGGGCCCAACTGTAGGCCCAGGTCTCCCAGGCATCGTTGGCATTCTGGTAATAGAGCATCAGGCCGATGCCGCCGATGACGCTGCCGGGGATGGCCAGGTCCGGCGTGCCCAATAGGGCGCCCAGCAAAAACAGGCCGCCTACGCCGACGATGATCAACGGCCAGAGATCGGCGATGTTGATTGAATCGGCCAGGTCTGGAAAGAATGGCAGCAGGAGGAAAAATAGGCCGACCAGAATCAGGATCAGGCCGGCAACGATGGAGCTTGTACGCATGATCCACCTCCGAATTCTAGATTAGTGGCGACGTACCAATCGGCGGCGGTTCAGCGTCTGTTGCATGGAAGTAATTTCCGCCGATTGCTACATCTTGGCTACTCACATTATACAGTACGTAGGAAGCGGCCGGTTGGTAGCGCGGCAGCAAACCTCGGGGGGTTTGATAGCGGTAATGGACCGGTTCTCGGCTGAAAGACCCGGAGGTTAGCTTGGAGGTCTTTACGGCATACCGTTCATCTCTAGATATGTTACACTGGGAGCCTTAAACAGGAGCATTGCTGATGACCCAAGTATTGGTAACAAGCCGGTTCCCAGATTACCTCATCGAAAAGATCCGGGCCGTCTCGATGGCGATTGATGTAACATATCTCGATTTGTCGGGTAAATCATGGCCAGAGGGGCGCGTCATGACGGCCGAAGTCGTCTACATCAGCGATCGGCGGGTAATTCCACCTCTGGAGCTGGCCCCAAATCTGCGCTGGGTGCAGACGCATTGGGCTGGGATCGACCAATTGGCCGGTGAAGAGATCTGGCACAGCGATATCCAGATCACCACCGCCAGCGGCATCCACGCCCCGAACATGGGCCAATATGTGATGGCCCAGATCCTGGCCTGGGCGAACCGCGTTCCGGGATGGCTGGCGCAGCAGCGCCGGGGCCAGTGGCCTAAACAGCGCTGGACGAAGTTCGTGCCCGACGATTTGCGCGGCCGCACCATGGGCATCCTGGGTTACGGCAGTATCGGTCGGGAGGTTGCCCGGCTGGCCAAAGCTTTCGGCTTGACCGTCCTGGCCTCCAAGCGCGATGCCCGCGAAATAAGGGACAACGGCTATACGCTGCCCGGCGCCGGCGATCCCTTCGGCGCTATGGCCGACCGCATCTACCCGGCGGCCGCGGTGCGCTCCATGGTGGCCGAGTGCGACTATATCGTCATCACCTTGCCGCTAACGCCTGCCACGCGGGCCCTGGTCGACGAAACGCTGTTGCGCGAAATGAAGCCGGAGGCTTTCCTGGTCAACGTCGGCCGGGGAGCCATAGTCGACGAATCGGCCCTGATCAAGGCGCTCAAGAAAGGTTGGATCGCCGGCGCGGGATTGGACGTCTTCGAAACCGAGCCCCTACCCGACAAAAGCCCACTGTGGTCCATGGACAACGTCATACTCAGCCCGCACGTCAGCGGCTTCACGAACTATTACGACGATCGCGCTATCGATCTGTTCAACGAGAACCTCGGCCGCTACCTGGCCGGCGCCCCCTTGCTAAACCTGGTCGATCGCCCCTCCGGATATTAGTGGTGATGGCGGCGCAAAAAATCGCGTCGTCTGGCCAGCAGGCGTCCTGAGTCCTTACCCATCCAGATCAAGTGACCGCCGTGGCAATTGACCAGCTCCGCCTCGGGCAGGATACTTTTCGAATATTCGGCCTGCTCATACGGGGCGTCATTGTCGTTAGGTGAGTGTAGGATGAGGGTGGGCGTCTTGAGCGGAATTCCAGCATAATTCTGGACCGCTTTAAACTGGATGAGATCGTTGTCGAGGCCGCTTCTTCGTAAACTTAAGGGAAGCGTCGACAGGACGAGTTTCTTGTAGAAATCGATGTGCTGCCGATTGCTCTTGATATAGTCCAGATAATCCTTTAATTCTTCTTCGTCGTAGGTCGTTTCAATGGGCAAAATGGTCTTGATCATGGTGATGGGCATCAAGGTCATGAAGACGGCCGTGCCCCAACCCAATACGTCTTGAAAGCTCTCCTGCAGGAAAAGGCGCCCCCAGAAACTGTCTACGGCACTGTCGGTCGGGATAAAGGTGGTGGACACGGCCGATTCCAGGATCAGGCAAGCAGTCTTATCGGGATGGCGAGCGGCGAAGTGGATGGCCGTGGGACCGCCGCCAGAGTATCCGGCGACGGCAACCTTGTTTATGCCCAACTTATCCAGGAGAGTGGCGAGCAGATCGGCATGCCCCTCAAAGGTTCTATCGGTTAACGGCGTCTTCAGATAGCCTGGCCGAGAGGGGGCGATGACCGAATAGCCTTCCTTGACCATGTCATAAACTACTTCGCCCTGGTCATAGCCGCCCGGGGAGCCATGGAACATCAAGATGGCCGGGCCGCGGCCGTACTGTCTATATTCGATGCGGCCAAGGTCTGTCTCCACCACGGTCCCGCCAGAATCCAGGCGTCGTCTAGCTCGAGCGTTCCAGTAGAAGTAATGAGCGACCAAGAGGACGATGACCAAGGTCAGCAGAATTGGCAACAAGATCAGGATGTTTGCCATTGTTCAACCTCTGTTGGGTCAACGATCTTAGAATCATAAGTGGCGGCCGTCAAAGAAGCGTCACGTGCCGGTTGTATTCCCCCCTTGAAAGACTATAATTATCGTGCTCACGCTTCTGACCGGTGGGAAGATGGCGCGCTTTCTTTTTCTACAACGCTGTATCGCGGTCACAAGTGACAGCCAGGGAATTATGCGATTGGTATCATCTTATCCTGTTAATCCTGTAAATCCTGACAAATTCTCTAAGGAGCTTTCACCATGATTCAGCAAACGGTTGACCAACTACTGGACTCCCTGTCGGGCGCGCTGAGCGTCGACGGCGATCAGGTAAGCGTGGTCGACGAAAAGCGGTTACGCGAACAGGTCGGTGACCTTGTCTACAACGCCGTCTTCGCTCAAGGCCTGGTGCGCGACACAGCGCGCTGGCTGCTGTGGCAAGCGGGCCAGAGCCTGGGTATCTATCCGGCTTCCATCCACGATCTGTACATGGCCGCCGGTCGGGGCGAATTGCCCAAAAGATTGACCGTGCCGGCCATCAACGTCCGGGCCCTCAATTACACCATGTCGCGGGCCATTTTCCGGGCGGCTAACAAGCTCGACGTCGGCGCCCTGATCTTCGAGATCGCCCGTTCGGAGATGGGCTATACCGATCAGCGACCGGCCGAATATGTGGCCGCGGTCACCGGCGCGGCCATCAAGGAAGGCTACCGCGGCCCGCTCTTCATCCAGGGCGACCACTTCCAGGTCTCGGCAAAGGGCTACGCGGCCGACGCTGAAAAAGAAGTTGGCGCGGTCAAGGATTTGATCGAGGAAGCCATCGCCGCCGGCTTCTACAACATTGACATCGACACCTCGACCCTGGTGGACCTGGACTTTGAAGGCCTGGATGACCAGCAGCGACATAACTACGAAGTGTGCGCCGAGCTCACCCGCCACACTCGCCAGCACGAGCCCGAGGGCGTCACCGTTTCCCTGGGCGGCGAGATCGGGGAGGTGGGCGGCCACAACTCGACCATCCCGGAGTTACGGGCCTTTATGGACGGCTATTACCGGGTCCTGGGCGAGGTGGCCGGCATCTCCAAGATCTCGGTCCAGACCGGCACCAGTCACGGCGGGGTGGTTTTGCCCGATGGCACGCTGGCCCAGGTCAAGGTCGACTTCGACACCTTGGCCGAACTCAGCCGCGTTTCGCGCGAGGAATATGGCATTGGCGGGGCGGTGCAGCATGGCGCTTCGACCCTGCCGCCAAGCGCCTTCGATCGCTTCCCGTTGAGCGACGCGCTGGAGATCCACCTGGCCACCGGCTTCCAGAACATCATCTTTGACGAGTTGCCGGCCGAGGTCGTGGACCAGGCTTATAGCTATCTGTACGAGAAGTTGAAAGGCGAGTGGCAGGAGGGCAAAACCGAGGACCAATTCCTGTATTCAACCCGCAAGAAGGCCATCGCCCCGTACAAGAAGGCCTGGTGGGATCTGGATCAGGCCATACAAGAGCGAATCGGCGCCGCGTTGCAGGAGCAATTCGAGTTTCTGTTCGAGAAGCTGGCCGTGACCGGTACCCGGGCCTTCGCCCAGGCGTTGACGCCCCAGATCCGCCAAGACCGACCGCGCCCGACCGAGGCCGCTCAAGAAAGCGAGCTGCAGATCGCCGCCGACCTAGCCGACTAGTGCAGATCTAACTTAACATAACACAAGCCGGCGTCGCTTTGTTTTGAGTGACGCCGGCCCTTGAGTCCCAATGCCAGATCCCCAATCTCCATGACCGGCAACCAGCCCCCAACCCCCAACCCCCAACCCCCAGCGGTCAAAATCTGCGGTCTCACCAATCTTGAAGACGCCCTCTTTGCGGCTGAGGCCGGCGCCGATTTCCTGGGCTTCATCTTCTACCCGCCCAGCAAGCGGGCCGTGACACCGACGACTGTGGCCCATATCAGCGCCGCCCTGCACGGCCGGGCCCATTGCCCGACGCTGGTTGGCGTTTTCGTCGACGAAACAGCGGCGGCCATGGCCCAGATTTTGGATCAGTGCCGGCTGGATCTGGCCCAGTTGAGCGGCCAGGAGACGCCCAATACCCTTGGCGATGCCGATTCACCCATCTACGGCCGGGCGTTCAAAGTCTTGAAGCCTACCAGGCTGGCGGAGGCTGAGGCGGAGGTCGAGTGGTACATACCGCCTGAGCTGCGGCCGGGCGCGCCCAGCGTGCTGATAGACGCTTATCATCCGATCCTGCCCGGCGGCACCGGCCGCATGGCTGACTGGACTATCGCCGCCGCCCTGGCCCAACAGACGCCGCGCCTGATGCTGGCTGGTGGCTTGAATCCGGACAACGTGGTCGAAGCCATCGAGCAGGTGAAACCGTTCGCGGTAGACGTGGCCGGCGGCGTCGAAGCCCGCCCCGGCCGCAAGGATCACGCCCTGATCAAAGCTTTCATCGAAGAGGCCAAAAGGACGCAGACGAGCGCGGATAATCCCTGACAAGGTATTGCGAGAGTAGGCCATTGTGCAAGGTGCTCAGGATTACTATACGAAGTCGCTATCTCTATGTCCCCTTTCTGTCCGTCCTTGCCAATCTGTGACAATTCGTGTCCCATTCTCTTCAATCCTGATAATCCTGTAAATCTGTGTCCCATTCCGTTATCCTGATATGAAACAACAGAAGCGTCCTTCGCCTTTTATCACCACCGTTAGTCGCGTGGTCTGGTCGTGTCCCTGGTATAGCGTGCGCCAGGATGAGATTATCCTGCCCGACGGCCGGCCCGGCGTCTACAACGTCGTCCAACATCCCGGCGCGGTATGGGTCATCCCCGTCACGCCGGCGGGCGAGATCGTCCTGCTGTATCACTATCGCTACACCGTCGACGACTGGTGCTGGGAGGTGCCGGCCGGTGGCCTCAAGCCCGGCATGTCCATGGAAGAAACGGCCGTGGCCGAGCTGCGGGAAGAGGTTGGCGGGACGGCCGAATGGATCGAATACTTCGGCCAATTCTATTCGGCCAACGGCATCTGCGACGAGGTGGCCCACATCTACATCGCTGGCGGCGTGACGCTAGGGGAGCCACAACACGAAGCGGCCGAGGTCATCCAGGTCCATCCCAAACCCGTGGACGAGGTCCTGACCATGGCCCACGCCAACCAGATCAGCGATGGCCCGACGGCCCTGGCTTTGCTCCTGACGGAATCGCGTCTGCGCGAAATCGCCGCTGAGACTAGGTAATGGGTGTCAATTTTATGTCAACTTAAGGAGAGCCTGCCAACTGACGATCAAGGCTGGACCGTTTTACTTAGAAGCGTGTAGTACCTACTCTTCTCCAGCCTAACCCCAAGCCCCGCCCCAACTGCATTGTGCAGCATGTTATCCCTCAACAGAAGTAACTTCCGGAGAACGCAACAACTTCGTAGAAATGGTTACCGGCTGAAGTAGTGACATGGTCATATTGATTGGTTGCCGCTGTAAAGCTAGACTGTTGGTGGTCTATAATGCCTTAGGGACGATTTGGATGGAGAGATGAGGAAGCCTTTTGTATTCTTGAGAGCTGTCCTTTTGGCCGTAATCATCCCGAGCAACTGTCGCTCCGGGCCAGGTAAGGAAGGAATAGCTGCATCTGTTGAGGCTCACGTCGCCGTAACCCAGACAGAGCCATCAGTGGCAGCCCCCGCTGATACTGCCACTCCTGCTAGCCATGCTATTCAGCATCTTGCCTTATTAGGTTCTGCCCTGTGACGGACGGGCGCTGGCAAGCCAAGAGGCGGCAGAATGAAATGTGTGATGGTCCTCTCAATGAGCGATAGAAGCGGAAGGTTTCGAGTACAGCGAATGAAAGCGGCGGCAGTGCCCATGGTACTGGTGTTGGTGCTGGCGGCCGCTTTGCGGGTGTTTCAGCTCGGAGAGCAAAGCCTCTGGTATGACGAGCTAACGACCTGGAACCGGGCTGTGATACCGCTAGATGAGATGTTCGCCGACTTGTTCGCCGTACGCACTCACACGCCACTCTATTTCCTGTTGATGCGTGGCTGGGCCGCAATTGGCGAAGGTGAATTCGTCTTGCGCTACTTTTCAACGATGTGGGGCATATTGGGCGTTGGGCTGATATACAGGTTGGGCGTCCAGGTTGGCGGCCGGCGCGCCGGCCTGATGGCCGCGTTTCTGCTGGCCATTTCGCCATTTCATATCTGGTATTCGCAGGAAGCGCGCATGTATACCATGTTGGCTACATTGGCCATCTTCGCCAACTGGTGCCTACTCATGTTGATGCGGCGGGAGAGACCCTTACTCTGGATGGTGTACGTTCTCACGCTGACGTTGTTCTTGTACACCCATTTTTTGGCCTTTTTGTTGCCGGTAGCCCACTACGCATATCTGTCGATCCATTACCGGCGGCTGCGGGCGTTCTTTCTGAAATGGCTGGCGGCCGCAGCGGCCGCGGTCGCACTTTTCGCCGTTTGGCCGGGAGCGATGTTGCTGACTGGCGGATTCCGGGAAGCGAAATTCGGCAACTGGATCGCGCCGGCCGGGCTATTTGAGCCGTTTAATACGCTACTATCGTTGAGCATCGGCCCATCGATCGATCCGGCGAGCCCGGCCCCGTACTTGGCGTTGGGGCTTTTCCTGATATTCCTGGTACATGGCGCTATTCGTTTCGGCCGGCGATTGCCGAGTACGGCAGCCGGCACGCGAGTCCGAGAGGCTTTGGATTACCGGCTGCTGCTCTTCTGGTGCGGCATCCCGATCCTGATCCTTTACTTGATCTCGCTCAACTGGCCGATCCCAGAAAAGCGATCCGTCTACGTTGATCGCTACTTGATAATGGCCCTACCGGCGCTACTGGTTGCCGTTGCCTGGGGCCTGGCCGCGTTGTCGGAAAAGAGTTCACGTCGCTGGTTGGGACCGGTCGCGTTGTTGCTCATTGCATCGCTCAGCGCGGCGACGTTGAGCAATCTCTACGGTAAACCTGACTACTGGCGTGAGGATTGGCGTTCGGCAGTGGCGGTGCTCCGTGAGTCAGCCGAAGCAGATGATGTTTTCATGGGCCGGCCGGCTCATATGCTGCCGCTGAGCTATTATGGTTGGGATGAGGTACAACACGCCGGTTTGGATGAGGGCGGTAACGGTGTGGCACGCTCGGCGACATTCGGGGAGGAGATGGCTCGCCGGGTTGGTCTGGCGACGGCCGATTCGGAGAGGGTCTGGCTGATAGATGATTTCTGGGTGACTGATCCCCATGGATTCACCAAGGAGCGCAACCGGTTGTTGGCTGAATTAGCGCAACACAGCCCTCACAAGGCCTGGATGGAAACGCAGTACCAACTCGTGGGTGAATGGCAGTTTACCGGCATCGAGTTGGCGCTATACGATTTGGGAAAACCATGACAGAAAGATTCTCCCAGTAGTTGGGGCCAGAGCGTCGCCAACGGCATCTGCGACAAAGTGGCCCACATCTACATCGCCGGCGGCGTGACTTTGGGCGAGACCGAACACGAAGCGGCCGAGGTCATCGAAGTCCGTCCCAGGCCCCTGGACGAGGTCCTGGCCATGGCCCACGCCAACCAGATCAGCGACGGTCCCACCGCCCTGGCTTTGCTCCTGACCGAATCCCGTCTGCGCGAAATCGCCGCTAAGGTTGGTTAGCAGATCGCTATTTTATGTAAACTTCCAGCAAGCTTCTAGACCGATGTCCAATCTCAGGACGCGGCCTGATCTGGGCTCGGATGATCAGTATGGGGAGTAAACCGGGCTCATGGTCGTCTACTTCACCGACAAGGAAGGCGAGTCGCACGGTAGGGCATAGACGTTAGCCGAGTGACAAGCCCTGAAGGCGAGGCAGCAATATCGACTCCTTTGGCTTCTAGGGGGGAGGGTACGCCCCGAAACCCCCCATCGGATTGTCTAGTACCCATGTGATCTGGCTGAACACGTTGCCGATTTGCGGACCCAACAGGGCCAGAATGGCGATTGCCACAATCGCAACCAGAACCAGGATTAGAGCATACTCCACCAATCCCTGTCCGTCTTCGTTTGCAGGTAATGACATAGCAATGCCTTGAGCAGGTGTTGATGCCAATCGCCCTTGTACATCCCAACTATGTACAGAATCTAGACGGGCGGCATCTGCCTGGCCGATTACTGCCGTATCATAAGGCAAAGTCGATCATTTCTCAAGAGAAGAATTGAGTGCCCCTGGACAAACATCAGCCAACACACTGTACACCGCCAGCCGACTACAATCGCGGTAGTCACAACGATTTCCCCAGGATCTGTGTGGCGACCAAAGAGGAGGATCCTTATCGCGGAAGAGTATATGTTGTCTACCAGGATTCTCGCATTGCAAATGGCGGTTCGCAGGCCGAGACAGGCGGTTTTGGCAATCCTGACCTCGATGTCTATCTTAGCTATTCAGACGACAACGGCGCGACCTGGAGTACGCCAACGCTGGTAGCTGGAGGTGGAGATGGAAGGATACAATTCTGGCCTGTGGTGAGCTGTAACCAATCAGATGGAGATGTAGACGTTACCTACAATGATAGTGAAGAGACAAACGGCACATCTCTGGTTGATGTCTTTTACGCTCGCTCTACCGATGGTGGGGCTAGCTTCAGCAATCCGATGAGGGTGACCGAAGTCACGACTGACTGGGGTGCGACTGCTACCAATATCATTCCTAACTTCGGTGACTACATCTTCCACGTCAGCAATTCTAACCGGGTGCACGTCACCTGGGCTGACGGCCGCAACGGCGTACCCGACGTCTTTTACTCGCAGATCAAGACTCGGTAGCCAAAGGTTTACGGTTTGATTAGTATGAGTGCCAGGAGCCGCCCCGGTTCTTGGCACTTTCTTTTTCTTCAGGCGCGTCAAGCGTTGCTTCTGGTGTTGGATCTTCCGGAAATCCGGTTGGGAAAGGAGCCGTACCTGACGTCAGTGTGAGGAATCGGCGTCGGCTTGTTGTCAGGCTCACTAGACCAATCGCCATCGACAAGGTATGGTAGGAAGATTGTTTGCGAGAGGTCGGCAGCTGGTTTTCGAACCATCCCCTTTCCTGCATCTTGCAGCGGAAGCAGCGAATGCATGATGGGCAACGCCGCTTTGCAGGGACTTGTAAGTTTGCTGGTCGGGAGTTGCAGTGGCGTACTTGTTGGCTTGTTGTTGGGGTACCGAGCCAGACGGTCTCGGCCAAGCAGCATGGGCTTGCCACTGCCGGCATTTCAAGCGTCTGGAATCTCTCCGGTCGGGAATCAGCCCTGCTCCCCCAGGGCTTGTTAGGGCTAGCCGCCTGCGGGAGTCACCCTCATAACGCTCACTGGTAATCCGTTGTCATAGTGCCATGCGGCCAGGTTTGGCCATCTAGATCGCGGATGCTGGTATGCTAAGGTTCATCGTCCGGTCGCGCTCCCACTACTTTGCCGGCCGCGAAGGCGTCAGCCGTGCAGGGAAAGACATAGAGCGTGTCGTTGTGGAAGATCTTGCTCGTTTCCGGGATCTGATCCAGGGCGAAGTCGCTTCTGCCCTCTAGCTGTTGCCTCACATAACTGTCGAGCGGCTCGAACATGATCCGCTCCTGTTCGCGGTACGCTTCGGTGAAGGTTTCCGGGCTGGCCACCATGTAGTCAACCCCATATTGCCGGCAGAATCCCAGCACTTCAGCTTCATCCTCGGCGAAGTAGGCGTCCAGGGCAGCCAGCATCAGCGCCATATCCCTGCTTTCCACTTCACAACTGAACAGAACCGTCCGTTGCGCGTACAGTGGAATATCGTCCACCAGGCACGGGTAGCCTGAGATCAGCGTGTCCTGGGGTAGCGTCTTGGCGAAACTTACCAACTCCGCGCTTTCAGATCCCGGCCGGTGTAGCCTGTTCGGCAATTGCAGGAAGACCAACAGCGGCAAAGCCAGCAGCAAGAAAGCCAGGACCGTCTGGACGCGGGTTGCCCCGCGTCCTCTATTGGCGCCGGAGTTGCCCGATGCCGCCGGACTTCTTCCATTATCGGCCGCAGTTCGTGAACGTCGCCGGCCAACGAATGCCAGCCCCACGGCGATGACCACCAGCAGGCCAGTGCTGGCCGACAGGGCTGTTGGCGCGCCCGAAAGAAACACCAGAAGGAGCAGGGCCAGGCCTACGACAGCCAGCAACCAGTCAAGCCGGCCCTGATTGCTCGCCAGGCGTCTGGAGGCGACCTGGATCGCCAGCGGCGCGTTGATGGCGAACAGGGTCAGGCTGACGATGAAGACCGTCCCCTGGGTGTAGCGGCTGGGCATATGCAGGCTGGCCGACGGCGTAAGCAGTATGACCAGCCAGCTGAGGACAAAGCCGGTCAGACTGCCCAGCACCAGGTACCAATACGGCGCCGGCAACGACCGGAATCTCCGGCCCAGTACCAAGCCGATTGGTATCAGGCATAGCAGCAGAAGCATGCTGTAGTAGCCGATGGGACCAAAATCAAAGAGACCGCCGTTTGCGTTGAACGTTGAATTGAGCAACGGATAACGGCCGTCCTGGCCATAAAGCGGGCTAGAAAAGACGGTCGACCCTTGCTGACCCTGGCTGTCGACCGGCACCTGGTTCAGGCCTGTTAGCAGCGCCGGCGTCAGCAACAGGATCGACAAGAGCAAGGCCGCGAGCAGCATCGTGAACTGCCGGCCGGTCAGCGCCAAGCTCCGGCGACGAACCGACTCCAGCCCGTATTTGACGCCGTAGGTCAGCAGGATCGTCAAGAAGGCCGGCGGGTAGAACATGCCCAGCACCAATACCACGGCCATGCCCAGCGTGCTGCCCACGGTCATGTAATACAGCATGGCCAATAACAGGGGCAGCGTGAAGGCCCGGGGCAGCCCGCTGGCATAAGTGATGTCGCTGTACGGGATGACGACGATCAAGGTGAAGAGCGCGCTGAGTAAGCATGCCGTAAAGGCGCCCGCGAGGCGCTGGCCCAAGCGAAACAGATAGTAGCTGGCGATCAGAGCCAGGGGCAGCATCAACAGCTTGCTAAAGGCATAGGGGGTGATGAAGCGGCTCACGACAAGGTACAACGTACCGTACAGAAGGGCGACCTTGTTGTAGGGTACCGTTATCCGGCCGACATTGAGTTCTCCGATCTGATAGCCGAGCAACGGGTCCGATTGGAACAGGGCCGGATCGCCTATGCGGTAGAGCCAATAGAAGAAGCGCAGATCCTCGTCGACATACAACGATTCAAGCAGCAAGGGGACCTGAACGACGAGGACGATGGCGGCCGTGACGAACAGCGTCAACCAAAGCCATCTTCTTGAATCGCCGTGAGTTGCTAGCATCGCCGGAAGATTCAGATCTTGATCGGTGGTTTCTCTGAGATTATCTGGTCCGCCTGCCGGCGACGGTCGGAGTTGACCCTTGTCTGGTGCATCAGGTGCGAAAGGGTCGGCCGCGGCTGCAACACCAGGAACGACTGGAAAGCAAACAGGGACTTGCGCAGCCAAGCCAACAACAGGTTTAGTCCTAGCAGGATGCGAGCTAGACGACCCTCACCCAGGATGAACGGAAAGGGCACCGGCGTGCTCTTCACAGCCATTACCTCGTAGCCCGCTTGGCGGAAAAGGGCGGTTATTGATCCGAATGTAAACAGGCGCGTATGCGTCAGATCGAGAATTCCGCGTTTTCCATAGTTGAAGTTGCCAAACAGCAGGCTGAACCTGGTCAGTAAGAAACCAACGTTGCCCGTGCTGATAATGACTGTCGTGTTTGCACCGGCGGCCGAACGCAATTCGGTCGCAAATGATTCAGGCGATTTGAGATGCTCGATGACATCGAGGGCCAAGATGTAGTCGAAGCCGGCGTAGTCGATCTCTGGCAATCCCTGGTCCAGATCATGGAGGACAAATTGATCGAGTTCCGTTTCCGGCGCCAGTGGATACATATCGACCCCGGTCACATGACAACCTTTTTTCTCCTTCAAAGCCTGGCCCAGATAACCGCCGGCGCAGCCCAGATCCAGGACGCGCGAGCCTGGTTCAACCATGTTCAGGGCCAGCGAATGGGGACTCGGGAAGTTGAGTTTCGCCTTATAGTGGGCGGTTGGCAAATCTGGGGCGGCGCAATCGTATTTTTGCTCGTAATAGATGCTCAGTTCTTGAGCCCTGGCCTTGGCGGTGGTCTTGGCCACATCCATGGCATATCGCATCCCATTCACATGACAGATTTCGTCGCCATAGTAGGTTGGAATCGGCACTTCCCTGATACGGTAGCCGGCAAGATGTAGCTGGAGTAGGATTTCGGTGTCGAAGTGAAAATCGTTCGTGTTGAGTTCGAACGGGATATTGCTGAGTGCGTGCGTCGAATAAACACGGTATCCGGAATGATATTCACTTAGCCTGGACCCCATCAGCAAATTCTGATACCAGGTCAGGATCTTGTTGCCAGCGTATTTGTATAGCGGCATGCCGCCCTGCAAGGCAGAATTGGCCGGCAGCATCCTCGAACCGATGACTGCTTCCGCTCCGTCCAACATCAGGGGTACTATCAGTGACGGCAACATCTCGGGCGCATATTGGCCATCGCCATGCAGCAAGGCTACAAAATCGAAGTTGTTACGAATCGCATACCAGTAACCGAGCTTCTGATTGCCGCCGTAGCCCTGGTTAACAGGATTGACGAGAACCCTCAGCTTGAATGGCAG
>JBFFWQ010000065.1:0-33212 GCA_041570195.1 Promineifilaceae bacterium (SeqCode)
GGTGGCTGCCGAGACGCTTTCGCCAACTGCGCCAATAACCAGGTCGGCAGCAGAGGCTACACCGGCGATAGCCAGGCCGGTCGAGTGGCCGACGAAGACGCCGGGGATATCGCGCGAATCGCCACCCATCGATGCCAGGGCATCGCCGCGAGCCTCATCGTTGAAGACGACCATACCGTCGTAGCCGGCGCTGATGGCGTTGGTGGCCTTGTCGTCAAAGCGGCAGACACCGCGCTGGATCAGCGCGATCTGGCCCGAGCCCGTCGCCGGTGGGACGGGGTCGCCGCCGGTGCAGGCAAGACCGACATAGGTCGTTGGACCGCTCATCGTGGCTCCAGGCAGGCTGGCAATGTCTGTTGTGAACGCGCCCTCGGCAGAGGGGTACGTTCCGGCATTCGGGCCACTGGTGATAGCGAATTGGGACTCAAACGGAGAGAAGTCTTCCTCGCCCTCGATGACGACAGTGCTGTCCTCGCTGGGCCAGACCGAGTGGCTGTTGACCTCCCCATCCTCGCTGGTCGGGTCAATGGCTACCGACACCAGGCTCGGGCTGGTCGGGTCGCTGATGTCAAGCAAGACCAAACCGGCATCCCAATTCGCCAGGTAGGCCTGCGTGCCGTCGGCGCTGACGGTGACATCGTGCAGGAAGCGGTTCTGGGAGGCCCCGTAGCCGCTGAAGAGGTAAGCATCGGCAGGCAGGATCACCCCAGCGAAATCAGTCGTATTAACCCAGTCAACGTCGGGGAAGAGGAGTTGCTCTGCACCCCAGAAACCGACCAGCGATGGGTTCGTTGGGTCTGTTATGTCGAAAATCTGGAAGTTGCCGAACTCGGATTCCACCGTTGCGGCTACGTAGTCCTTCTCCCCCTGGGTGAAGAGGAATAGGTTGTGCACGCCGAAGTCCACAAAGCCCAACCCGTCCCGCAGCAAGAGGTTCACGTCATCGGTCTGGACAGAGGCCAGGGGCACCGGGTTGGTTGGGTCGTCGACGTTGTAGATCTCAAAGCCGCCGGGGCCACCATTGCAGCTCTCGTTCGAGTGCACCAGGACGTCGCCGGAGTTCATGGCCGCAACCCTGACATCATTGGATCGGCTGCCCGTCGGGGAGGGGATGACGGTTACAAACTCGACTTTATTCCTGTTGTGAACATCCCAAACCCACACGCCGGCCTCTGGATCGCCGCCGCAGGGGTTGTTGAACGTGCCGGTGTAGGCATAGCCCTCGTGGGCCCAGACGTCGGTGGTGGCATTCGCGTCATCCCGCACACCTTCTCCAGCGGCCGCCAGGTTCTTGGTGACTTTGGCAAAAGGCCCGTCGCTGACAATGTCCGCTGCGGCTGCATCATGCGTGACCAGCGCCGCGCTGGGGTCGCGCCGGGCGCCCTCAAGCATCGTGTGCTCGTGCTCGCCGCCGTCATCCTCACCGTCCGGGTGCGCTAACCCTACCGATGCGGTAAGGGCAAAAACGACGATGAATGCAAACGCAAAGACAAGTCTTGATCGGGCTTTCACAGCTCTTTTTCTCCAATTCACATCCTTAAACATGTTTTTTCTCCAATTCTGTGTTTGTATCAACTTACGGGCTTCATCAAGGCAAACGGGTAATCAGTCTCTGACTACATCAGGTTTCTTTCTCCTTTCTTTTGTATGCAAACTCAGGATTCTGCGCCAACGCTACATTTTCTACCATAAAGTTATATTTTTAACAAAAATTAAATAAATTGAATGTGTTGAATGCGAAGATGATCGGCAGTTAATAGCGGACGATGGGAATCTGACGGGTGCGAAGCTGATTGTGGGACCAAGAGTGCGCAGTTGCGCTTTCGGCAACGGTGGATTAAAGTCTCAAAGAGGAGTTCGTTCTATGCTAGAGTTGATCAATCAATTCGTCTACCGGCCGGAAAGCATGTTTGCCGCGCCGGGTTTCAAGCCGGATAGGCTGGGCCTGGTCTATGAAGAGGCGTCCTTCGCCGCGGCCGACGGTACACGATTGTCGGGCTGGTACTTGTCCGCGGCCGAGCCCTGGCTGGCCATGCTCTACAGTCACGGCAACGCGGGTGATATTCGCGACTGGGTCCATGCCGCCCCACCCTTCATCGAGGCCGGGATCAGCTTGTTGATCTGGGATTATCGCGGTTTCGGGGACAGCGCCGGCCGGCCGTCGGAGAAGGGTCTTTACCAGGATGGCCTGGCGGCCTGGGGGTGGCTGAGGGAAAGAGCAGCGGTCGACAGGCTGCCGGCGGCCATGCTGGGCAAGTCACTGGGCAGCGCGGTGGCCATCCACAGCGCGGCCACTGTGCCGGCGGCCGATGGACCAACCGCCCTGGTGCTGGACAGCGCTTTCACTTCCATGCGCGAGCTGGTGGCCCGTCACGCCACCTGGGTGCCACGGGCATCTATCCCCAGATTGTTCGAGTCGCTGGAGCTGGCGCCCCAGGTCCGTTGTCCGACGCTGGTTTTGCACGGTGGACAGGATATGCTGGTGCCCGTGGAAGAAGGCCGCCAGATCTACGAGGCGCTAGCCGGCCCAAAGCAAATAAAAGAAATCCCGGCCGCCGGTCACAATGACATCAGTCTTTATCCGGAGTATACGCGGTGGATCGTGGAGTTTTTGCGGGAAGCGGTTAGCGATTAGCTTTTAGCTGTCAGCTTTCAGCTGTCAGCCTTCAGCCTTGAGCCTTCGGCTCTTCTGCCCCTCGGCTCCTTTTCTCCTCAGCTCCCTCACCGCAGATCACCATGACTCATAGACTGCGACTGTGCGCTCGCCCAGGGCCAGGGCCAGCGCTTCCTGGGAGTCGGTCAGGCGGGTCAGGGCGGCCGGTGAGGGAGGTGGATCGGCCGGACGAGTGATCAGTTCGGCGCCGTGCAGTAGCAGGTCGCGCAGGGGCACGTCGTCATGGGCGGTTTGCTGAACCTGGGCGGCCGAAAGCCAGATGAGCCACGGCAGTTCCATGGTAGGTGTTGGTTCATCCTGCAGTTCGCCCAGGTAAACGATGAGCCAGGCCGCGCCTTGATTGTCGGGGTGCCATGGTTGGCGCGGCGGGGTGCGGTGGTGTCGGTAGACGAGGGCTGCCGGCCGTCGATCTCCTGTTAGCGTTATCTGCTCTACCTGCTGGCGGCCGGGCACGATCCAGGTTGAGGCGCAGTCGACGATGGTCACGTCGCTGCCGGTTTCTTCTATTGCCTCGCGACGCACGCCGGCCGTGTAGCTTTCGTCCTCTTTCTCCAAACCGCCGCCGATGCCGGTCAACTCCAGGATCTGAGTCCGGCCGGCCATCATGATTGGCCGGATGCCGTACAAGAACCGGTCTCCCCGGCGCAAGATCAAGCTGGTGCCGACGAAGGTGTTGGACGGGATCAGGTCGTCGAGCGTGGGCATGGATAGCTGCTAGCTGTGAGCTATGAGCTTCGAGCTGCTAGCCATGAGCCACTGACCGCTGATCACTGACCACTGAGCACTGCCATTCGATCGCGAGCGAGGAATAGGTCGCGATAGGCGATGAAGCCGATGGCCACGTAGGCCAGGGTCTTGGGAATCATGAGCATGCCGACCATGGGCGCGGCCTGGACGAAGAGGATGACCGGGATGTACATGGCGTAGGAGACGAGGATCATGATGGCGATCCATTTAAAGGTGTTGTCCCGTGTCGCCAGGGCATCGCGCAGCATCAGGTAGGCTACGCCCAGACCCAGAATGGTCAATGGCAGGTTGCGGATGATGCCCCAGGGTTGGGGTGGAACTTCGTTGTTCCACTGGTTTTGGGGAAACAGCATGATGGCGAAGCGAGCCGCGGTGACAATCAGCAGCAGCGCGCCGAACCAGCCGTAAGGTTTATCGAAGCGCCGGCGCCAGATGACCAGCATCAGCACGTAAAAGATGGTGACAGTTATGGCCGTTGAAAGGGCGCCCAGACCGACCAGGCCGACTTGGCGGCCGAGCAGCGTGACCATCGTGCTCAGACCGTCCATGGAATAGGCCAGCACGCGAAAGCCGACGTGCCCGGTGTCACCCAGGGCCAGCAAGGCGAAAGCCCAGATGAAGAGCTGGGTGACCGGCTGGTCGCCATCGGGCACGTCTGGCTGGCGGCGGATCATGGCCACCACCAGGCCCCAGACGACGATCAGATACACAACGTTAAAAGAAACTTCAACCCACATACGCATTGATTCGGACATGATTAGCACCTAACTATGAGCAGTTAGCTTTTAGCTTTTAGCCTTCGGCTTTCAGCTGTCAGCTGTCAGTTTTTGGTTTCTGGTTGATAGTATTCAGTCATCAAAGACCGGCGACCGGTGGCCGGTAGCCCGCATTCATCCTTCCGCCTTCATGCTTTCCTTTCGCGGCAAGCGCAACAGGACCCAGCCGTTGAGGGCGGCGGCCGGCAGCCAGAATATGGCCAGGCCCCTGATGCCGCCGAGCATCAAGCCGGCCGAGGCGATGGCCATGCTGCCGATCGCCACCGCGATCCAGATAGATGCCCGCTCGAATTGCAGCCGCATCAGTAACCACTGGCACGAGCCGCTGGCGAGGCCGATAAACAGGAAGAGCAGCCAGAGCGCGAGGTTGGGCGACGTATCGCTACCGGGCGGGAAGAGCAGCAGGGACCACAGGTAGCCGGCCATCCAACCGGCGGCCGTGGCCCCTATCCACCAACCGGCCCGTTGAATGTAGCGGCGCAGCATGAGCCATTGGCTTGCGCCGAGCACCGCCCCGGCCAGCGCGAAAACGGGCGCGATGGCCGCTAATTGGGCAAAGGTCGTCGAACCGTCGTCGCCGCTGGCGCCAGCCAAGGCAGCGCCCAACAGGCCGCCAACCAGCGAAATGATAATCACTGCTGTAACGTTGCCGACGGCCGTCAGCGCAATCCACCACAGCCAGGTGTTCAAGTCGAAGTTGCCTCGTGATTTGCCCATGGTACTGGATGCTATCATGGGTAAGGGGAACTGTCAGGTGATTTTTGTCATGAGTTGGGGGCTGGGAGCCGAGGGTTGGGGGTTGGGGCAAGGCGACCGGGATTGGAAGGTTTTGATGAGCCCAGACGTGGTTTATCGGTCGCCTTGCCCGTACGAATGGATTTCGGGCGGCCGGGGGAATGCGGACGTTTGGTTGGCGATCGGTTGGTGGTAGAATCCAGCCATGGGTAGGGGTTATGATCCGGCCAAACATCGTCGGCGCTCAATAAGGCTGAAGGGCTGGGATTATCGGACGCCGGGCGCTTATTTCGTCACCATCTGCACCTATCAGCAGCAATGTCTCTTTGCCGATGCGCGTTTCAGAGAGATTGCGGAATTGACCTGGCGCCTCATTCCTGAACAACCACACGCCGTTCATGCACAGTTGGACGAATGGGTTGTGATGCCCAACCATTTGCACGGCATCGTTATTCTGACTTCGGTCATTGGTGAAGAAGGCGATCCTGTGCCAGAGAGGGGAGCCACTCCGCGATCGTTGCCAACTATCATAGGGAATTACAAGTCCCTGGTAACCCGCCGCATCAATAATGTCCGGCGGACGCCCGGCCGGAAGGTTTGGCAGCGTGGCTATTATGAGCGGATTGTGCGCAACGAACGCGAACTGGAAGCCATCCGGCGATATATTCGCGCGAATCCAGACCGATGGGCCGAGGATAGGGAAAATCTGGATTCGTTGGTGTCCAAAATGCGGCGTTCCGGATCATGATCGCCAACAATCCGTAGGGGCAAGGCAACAGGGAATGCCGGTGGGATGCGAAACACCTTGTCGTCCTGTTGCCTTGCCCCGCCGTTGCCGGCGATCACCGGTTGGGGCAAGGCGGCCGGGGATCTGGGGCAAGGCGACCGGGATTGGAAGGTTTTGGTGAGCCCAGACGTGGTTTATCGGCCGCCTTGCCCGTACGAATGGATTTCGGGCGGCCGGAGATCTGGGGCAAGGCGACCGGGACTGGAAGGTTTTGGTGATCTCCGTGGATCGTTAGCCGGTCGCCTTGCCCGTACGAATGGATTTCGGGCGGCCGGAAGAAGGGGGCAAGGCGATCAGGATTGGAAGGTTTTGGTGAGCCCAGACGTGGTTTATCGGCCGCCTTGCCCGTACGAATGGATTTCGGGCGGCCGGAAGAAGGGGGGCAAGGCGACCGGGATTGGAAGGTTTTGGTGAGCCCAGACGTGGTTTCTCGGCCGCCTTGCCCGTACGTCGGGTTCAGGCGACCGCGGATTCGGGCGTTGGTTCGGCCGTGACGGGTTGGGCCTCGACGTGTTTTTTGAGGCCCTGGAGCAGTTTTTGCATGCCTTTCTCGTAGGTGCCGCGGACGTAGAAGCGATCCATGATGGAACCCATGGGCCCGTACTTGAGGGTGTAGTCGGGGGCGCAGGTCACCCGGGTCTGGTCGCCCTGCGCCTCCAGGGTGAAATGGATGTCAGCCGCCTCGAAGGGCATGTTGGTGCCGGTGACGCGCATGGTCAGCTTCCTGCAGTCCTCGAATTCGACGACCTGTTCGTCCAGATAGTTCTTGCCGCCCAGATCGCAGAAACGGGTGGCGCCCAGGCCGGTTGTATCGTCGGAGGTGGCGTAGGATTCGCGCACGCCAGGGTTCCACTCGTGGATGGCGCCGATATTGGCCAGGACGTCCCACACTTGCTCCACCGAAGCGTCGATGATTATGTCGGTCTCAAAAGTTGACATAAGGTAATTCTCCGTTTAGCTTGTCACTCAGGCGATCCGCTCGTTGACCTTAACGGTCTTCGGACGGACCAATCATGCCAAAGATTACCTCATGTCACCCGGCTGTTCTGTAATCACGTTAACCAAGTGCGGCCTGGCGGCTAGTGTCAATCGACCGGCATGGCCCAGTGGATGGTGTGGAAGCGCCAGCGGCCGTCGATCCATTGGAGAACGGCGGTCAGGGTGAAGGGCCAACCATGACCCCTGCCCTTGGCCCGCTCGCGCAGCCGCCGCATTCCGTAGTGGGTGGCCTCCATCAGCCGCGTGTCGTGGTCCATACTCTCGTCCTTGAGTAGCTCTGCCATCTGTTCCATATAGAAGGGTAAAGCTTCGTCATGGGTGGAAGTCTGTACGATTTGACCGTGGGTCGACAGCCAGGCTATATCGCCGGCGACGGTAATCTTGGCGCCAGGCACGTCCAGGACCACGTCGCCCCAGTATTTCCAGTCGCCTTCTATGATATCGCGGACTTGCTCCGGCCCCTGGAACCACTCGTTGCCGCCACGAATCGCCGCGCCAATGCCAATGAGTTCAATGCCGTCGTCCTGGACGAAGAGCGCCATGAATTCATCCAGCCGCCCGAAATCGCGGGCGGAATAACCATCTTGAAAGGCCTGCAAAGAGGCGCGTACTTGATCAGAGGTCGCGGAAGCTGTCATGATGTTCTCCGTGTAAAGGGATGAAGGCAGAGGGATGAAAGGTGAGTTCAGGTTGCGCCCTGCAATTTCCTGGCACAGAATTATAGACCAAGTGGTCGTTGGTAGCGAGACCAGGCTGAGGACATGGAAGAGCAACGAATAAAGGAACTTGAGGCGCAGATAGCCGACTTGAAGAATCGTTGGCCGGCCCATTCGGTTTCGCCGGCCATGCTGATGCAGCTGGATGAGTTGGAGGAGGAGTTGGAATTGGCCAGACAGGCTCTGGCCAGTTCTCGGGCGAAGGAAGAGGATGTTGGACACGATATCCAGGGTTGACAGGATTGGATGGCTGGGGCCAATGGATGCCCCCTTGGCGAAATTTGTGACCTTTGCCATATTGAAAACCGTGATCAATATCAGTTGATCTGTTTGGTAAGGAATTCGATAATGTCCTGCAGGTACACTTTTGAACCACTGGTCGCCAGGTGGGAACGGCAATCGGGGCTGATGCGATATCGATACAGTTCTGGCCAACTCGAGGCTTCCAGGTAACTACTTCGGTCGTGACCGGGACTTATCAGGCAGGGTACTCTGGTTGTCATCTGTCGGCGGCCGATGACTTAAGGCTAAATAAAGGAGTCGTCATGAAGATTGATCCGCTCGTCCAAGAGTTCCTCGCCCAGGAGAAGATCGCCGTCGTCGGCGTTTCCGATCTGCGGGAGACGGGTTGCAATGCAGCTTATAGAAGATTCAAGGATGCCGGCTACCGTGTCAGCGGCGTAAACCCGCGACTAACGACCTATGAAGGGGATCCTTGCTATCCAGACCTGACCGCCATCCCTGAGAAGCCAGATGCCGTCTTCATTCTCGCCAACCCCAGCGTCACCGAAGAAATCGTACAGCAGTGCGTCGATCTGGGCGTCAAGCACGTATGGATGCATTGTATGATGGGCACCAAGCCGGGCTTGTCCGCAAGCACGACCAGCGTGTCACAGGACGCGGTGCAGGTGTGCCGGGAGAATGGCATCACGGTCATCCCAGGCAGCTGCCCCAATCAGTTCCTGAAACCCGATTTCGGCCACAGGTTGATGCGCGTGATTTTCGGGACGTTGGGCTTCATGCGCGTCAATGGCAGTGCCGTTGGGGCTGGCAGCAACGGGAGCTAGCGCCTGAAAGGGTACGAGAACGGTAGTGTGGAAGATCGTTGCTCGTAGCCAGAGCATTTTTCATAACGAATAGTCCTAACCCGGCGGGTCAAACAGCGCATCGGCCGTGAGCTCGCGACTGCTCAGGCCTTTGGATCTGCTCCTTCGAGATACAACCGAAAGTTGTGGATTGCCGATGGCGCTCTCGGTTTTTGGGCCGCCTTGCGTGATGTCTATCCTGAAGCAGAGGAACAGCACTGCTGGGTAGACAAGATCGCGAACGTGCTCGACAAGCTGCCGAAACGAATTCAACCACGGGCTAAATCCCAATTGCACGAAATCATGCGCGCCGAAGGCCGTTGGCGACGGGTCAATTCACCCCATCTGGTTGCCCTCGTTGCGGTGGGCACCAGGTTCCCAGATGGCAAGACGCACATCCTGCCCGGCTTGCTACCTGATTCTGTTGTTAACCAACAACTGGACGCCGCCGCTGAACCAGTGATCCATAATACTTGACAGGATCCGTTCCGTGAACCGACTCACGATGTTGTGCTTTCTGTGAAGGTCATGTATCCTGTTAAACAAGATTGGAGCTAGGCCAGTTGTCTAGAAAAGTAAAACGGAGGCAGATCATGAAGACGCGACATGTCGTCTGGTTTGGAATTGCAGCGGTGCTGACATTGTTAATGGCAGCTTGTGGCGCGAATTCTGATACACCGGAAGCGCCAACAGCAACAGCAGTTACTGAGCCGACCTCCTCTGGTCCACGTACGGGGGAATTAGCCCCCGACTTTACCCTGAATGACCACAATGGGAGTCCTGTGCACCTGGCTGATGAACTCCAAGAAAACCAGGAGGTCGTTCTGGTTTTCTATTCCGGCTATGAGTGACCTCCCTGTATGGACCAGCTCGTTGAGCTGGTAGAAGATAGTGCCAAGTTCGAAGCAAGTGAAGCCCAGGTCATCGCTATCGCCCATCAGACTCAAAATGGTGCCTTGAGAAGTGTCGAGAATACAAACGCCCAGTTTCCCATCTTAGTCGATATGGATCATGCTGTCTCTGATGCGTATGGCGTGTACGTACAGGGGGTATTACCCTCTGTTTTCATTATCGATCAGGACGGTCAAATTTTGTGGCACGATGTTGCCACGAGCGCTCGTTCCGACAGGAGAGTTCCAAGCCGGACCATCCTTGAGCATCTGCCAGACTTAAACGGGTAGTCTTGGCTTACTGCCAATATGTGATAGACAGATCGTGCGAGTGCCTTTGCCGTCCGCATGCTGCTGACGAGCGACAATGTCCCGTGGATGATGGTGGCGAAGTTTCGTATTCTGTTGAACGTGCTGTCCTGCAGATTCTTTGCCGCTGCACTCCTCATCGAACCCCCGGGAGACTCTGTTGAGTTGACTTCCATCTACAGCATTTGACAACATATGCGATCTGGTTTAGTGCATCTCTATTGTACCTTCTGCGATATATTACCCATCCATCGTATCAAGATAAGGAGCTAAACGATGCGTACAGAAGATAAGATTCAACGGTCCGTGCTTCCTATCCCGGAAGTGCAGTACGTGGGTCTGACGACCTATGACGCCAAGGATCCGGAAACCAAATTCCCGCCGATTCGGGATATCCGGCCCCCGAAAGGCGCACCGAATGTATTGGTCATCTTGCTAGACGATGTTGGATTTGGCGCGAGCAGCGCCTTTGGCGGTCCGGTCAACACCCCGGCGGCCGAGCGGTTGGCTAACAACGGCCTGAAGCTCAATCGATTCCACACCACCGCGCTGTGTTCTCCCACCCGCCAGGCGCTGTTGACTGGCCGCAATCACCATTCGGTGAACATGGGCGGCATTTGCGAGATGGCAACCTCTGCGCCCGGCTACACCTCGGTGCTGCCAAAGGACAAAGCGCCGCTGGCCATGACGCTCAAACTCAACGGCTACGCCACGGCACAGTTTGGCAAATGCCACGAGGTGCCGGTCTGGCAGACCAGCCCGTTGGGTCCTTTCGATTCTTGGCCCGCCGGCGGCGGGGGGTTCGAATACTTCTACGGTTTCATCGGGGGAGAGGCCGACCAGTACTATCCAGGCATCTACGAAGGTACGATTCCGGTAGAACCCAATAGAACCCCCGAGGAAGGCTACCATTTCACCGAGGATATGACCAACAAAGCCATCGCCTGGGTACGCCAACAGAAGGCGCTCATGGCCGACAAACCCTTCTTCATGTATTACGCGCCAGGCGCCACCCATGCCCCGCACCACGTACCCAAGGAATGGATCGACAAGTACAAGGGCAGATTCGACGGTGGTTGGGATAAGTTGCGCGAAGAGATTTTTGAACGCCAGAAGAAGCTGGGCGTGATCCCCGCCGACGCCGTGCTCACCAAACGGCCTGACGAAATCCCCGCTTATGATGACATGCCGGAGGAGCTCAAGCCCATTCTCGCCCGCGAAATGGAGACCTATGCCGGGTTCCTCGAGCACACCGACCATCATATCGGTCGCCTGATCGATACGCTGGAGAACCTGGAAGTCCTGGACGACACGCTGATCTACTACATCATCGGCGACAACGGCGCCTCCGCTGAAGGGACGCCCAACGGCTGCTTCAACGAGATCGCTGTGCTGAACGGCATGGGCACGATCGAGACCCCTGAGTTCCTGATGAGCAAGATCGACGATTTTGGCGGGCCGGAAGCCTCTAACCACTACGCGGTGGGCTGGGCGCACGCCATGGATACGCCCTACCAGTGGACCAAGCAAGTCGCTTCCCATTGGGGCGGTACTCGCAACGGCACGATCGTGCATTGGCCGAACGGCATCCAGGCCAAGGGTGAGGTGCGATCACAGTTCAGCCATGTGATCGATGTGGCGCCGACGGTCCTCGAGGCCGCGGGAATTCCTGCGCCGACGATGGTGAATAGTATTCAGCAAGCGCCGCTCGAGGGCGTCAGCATGCTGTATGCTTTCGACGACGCCCAGGCGGCCGAACGGCATGAGACCCAGTATTTCGAAATGTTCTGCAACCGCGGCATCTATCATAAGGGCTGGACGGCGGTGACCCGGCACGGCGTGCCCTGGGTCGGCGCCTACGATCGCTCCTTTGACGAGGATGTCTGGGAGTTGTATGACACCAACACCGACTGGACGCAGTCAAAAGATCTGGCAAAGGAATACCCGGAGAAGCTCGCCGAATTGCAGCGGCTGTTCCTGATTGAGGCGACAAAGTACAATGTTCTGCCACTGGATGATCGAACATTTGAGCGCTTCAATGCTGACATCGCGGGCCGTCCGCAGTTGATCAAGGGCAAGACGCAAATGCTGTTTGGTGGCATGCACCGATTGCAGGAGCATGTGATTCTCCAGACTCACAACAAATCGTATTCGTTGACCGCTGAGATCGAGGTGCCGGAATCCGGCGCTAACGGCGTCATCGTCTCCATGGGCGCCGGAATCGGTGGCTGGAGCCTGTACGCCAAGGACGGCAAGCTCAAGCACTGCTACAACTTTTTTGGCATCGAGAATTACTTCGCCGAGGGCCAGCAGGCGATCCCCGCCGGCAAGCATCAGGTACGTATGGAGTTCGTCTACGACGGCGGCGGCCTGGCTAAGGGGGGCAATGTCTCGTTGTATGTGGACGGCCAGAAAGACGGCGAAGGCCGCGTGGAGATGACAGTGCCGATGCTTTTCGGTACTGATACCTGTGACGTTGGTTCAGATGCCGGCTCGCCTGTCTCTCCAGACTATGGTTCGAAAGACAACGAGTTCAGCGGCAAAGTGAATTGGGTGCAGATTGACATTGACGAGAACGCCGAAGATCTCGACCATCTGATCACGCCCGAAGAACGTTACAAGGTTGCGATGGCGCGCCAATAATATGGCGCGCCAATAAAATATGGCACGAAGTAGGAGACTTCTAGAGTTCTTGCGCTCTGGAAGTCTCCCTTCCTACACGCTGGTTTGGGGGGGCCTTGACCCAGCCAGAGCAACCCATCGCTGTTCACCAGGATAACCGTCGTTAAAGTGAAAGCGATATAGTGATAGAATTGGCGAGTGACATTGAGGCAGAAACCGATGGCAATTCGTGCGGTGGGAGCGGTCGATGCGGACGAGTGGCGCCGCATGCGGCTGGCGCTGTGGCCAGATGCCGATCCTGACGAAGTGGCAAAGGAAATCGCCCACTTCCTGGCAGAAGTTCCCCGCACCGTGCTGCCCACGCTGCAGGCCGCCTTCGTCTGTCCGCGACCTGATACCGGCTTGTGTGGCCTGGTCGAGGTCTCCATTCATCAGAATGCGCCGGGCTGCGAGACGGAGCGCATCGGCTACCTGGAAGCGTGGTATGTAGACCCGGATTGGCGCGGGCAGGGTATCGGCCGGGCCCTGGTAGAGCGGGCTGAATCGTGGGCCCGAGCGGCCGGATGTCTGGAAATGGCTTCAGACACGACACCTGCTTATCCCCTGAGTCCCGGAGCGCATGCAGCGATGGGCTACCAGGAAGTTGGGCGTTACTTCCGTAAGGATCTCAGGTAGATCCTTCTCCCAGTTCCCGCAAGGAATCTACGCTACCTGATAGACAGTAAGTTCTTGACCTCATCTACCAGCTCGAGCAAGTAGCGATTTTGCCTGGTAAACAGATCCATTATCTCGTCAATCGGCCGTCCAAAGGCCCTTTCATACCAGGGAAAAAGGTTCTCATCGAGTTGAAACAGGCCATAGCCAAGGCCGTAAACCATCATTGCAAACTGGCCAGGTTTCCTGAGTGATAGGCCTGTACCTCTCGCTTCCAATATCTTGGCTCAGAAGGATCGTCACTGGCCGCCGTCGTGCCAACTACCATAAGAATAAGAGACCATTCAAAAGGCTTGTCTTGAGCAAGGGCACTTCCCGAAAAGCGAAATACGCCTGACAGGGCGGTGCCCACATTACCAGCACCATGTACACGGCCATATTCCCAGTCACTGATTGAGATAGTCTGATGGTTGAAAACACGTCTTACTATGGGTGATAACGTACTCAGATCGATCTCAGATAGATCATAGACGTTTGACGGCGTTTCAGCTGGCTCTGCCATTGATCACCTTCCTCAAGATCGCCAATCGCTAATCGGGACTGTGCGAAATAGAAGTTCTGATTGCGAGGGACCGATAAGGACTGCGACTTTGATTGTACCACCACCTGGTTATAATCTTCCTGCCCTTCAAGTCACCTGCTGCGCAGCGCCATAGGAACCTGGTGAAGACAAAGCCTGTAATTCAACAGTTTGGCTTTTACAGTCGTTTCCTGGTAAGTCGGCCACTTTTCCCAGTACTGGAGTTGCGCACAGGAATCTAAACCGATGGAACCTGTCCCAATTCGCCTTCCCGACCGAATCGGGACACCAGACCCATGACAACGGGACAGCAAATAGCTTATTGTCCAAGATATCTTAAGAAGAGGAGGCGCTATGCCTGTGCAGCCGAACTTCCTGGAAAGATTCGCCTTTCATAACCTTAACCTGGCACCGGCCATCATGCTGGATATAGCCGGGGTGCTGGCTTACCAGGCGGTGTCGACGGCCGTCCAGCTTAAGGTCTTCGATGCGCTGGCCGAGGGGGCGGCGACGCCGGCCGAGCTGGCAAGAAGGCTGGACGCCCAGGAGCGCGGAATCGGTCCGCTGCTGGGGGCATTGGCGGCTACCGGCTACGTGGAACAGAAGGACGGCCGGTACGCCAATAGCAGGATGACGCAGAAGTGGCTGCTGAATAGTGAGGCTCTGGATACGGCGTCGCTGCTGACTTACTGGGATGCCGCCTTTCGGGAACTGTGGTCGTACGCGCCGGAGGTGATCCGGACCGGGGAGCGGCCGTATGACTTCTACACCTGGCTGGAGTCGACGCCCGGCCTGGCGCACTCGTTCCAGCAGGCGCTGGTGCTGCCGGCGCACGACGTAGGGCCGGAGATCGCCCGGAAGCTGGCGCTGCCAGACGGGCCGGCCAACCTGTTGGATGTTGGCGGTGGGCACGGCATGTACAGCGTCGTCATGTGCCAGGCTTATCCAGAGCTGCGGGCTACAGTGTTGGACAGCCAAAAGGCGCTGGCTACGGCCCAGGAGAACGTGATCAAATACAAGCTAGACGGCCGGATCGAATTGCAGGAAGGGGATTTGTGGGCGGCCGACTGGGGCCGGGGATACGAAACGATCTTGCTGTTCAACATGATCCACCATTTTGACGAGGAGACGAACCTGAAGCTGCTTGCGAAGGCGGCTGACGCTCTCGAGCCGGGAGGAAAGGTGGCAATTCTGGACCAGATAGAGGGGAAAGTGTCCGGTTCGGCGGCCAACGCTTTTATCCGCCTGCTGGCGCTGCAGTTGTATCTGTTTGCGGACGGCCGGATTCACAGTCACGACGGCATGGAGGCGCTGCTCACGCAAGCAGGATTCGAAGACATTCGATCGCATAAGCTGGCCAAGCTGCCGGGCACAAGTCTGATGGTGGCGCAGAAAGGCTAAAGAGCGTGATCCCAGTTCGTCGGGTTCATGTCCGTGAGGCCGGCGGTTCGAGTCCGTCCGCGCCCATATTTCTGGCCCTGGTCTTAGACCAGGGCATTTCTGTGTCTCTTACCGTTCCATCTTAAGGTCAAGAGAGCCATTGACTTCATGTGGCGTCAACTTCGCATTCTGATGACAAAACTCCGCGCGGTGACCCCCTAAATTCATAGTTTTCCCTTATAATGGACGTATGCCTGAGACGCTCCTGCGCACGAAACTATTTGTCCCACCACTTCGGCCGAACCTGGTACCCAGGCCGGACCTCATCCAACGGCTCAATCAGGGTCTACTGCTTGGCCACAAACTTACCCTAGTGTCCGCCCCAGCTGGCTTTGGTAAGACCACCCTAGTCAGCGAATGGGTCTCCGGTGACGAGCGACCAGCTGCCTGGCTGTCACTGGACGAAGGTGATAGCGACCCGGCACGATTTCTAGCTTACATCATCACTGCTTTGCAGACGATTGAGGTGAATATAGGAGCAGGAATGCTGGGAGTTCTCCAATCCCCCCAGCCACCACCAGCTGAGATGATTCTGACGGCCTTGCTCAATGAAATCACCACCATTCCAAACAATTTCGTCCTTGTTCTTGACGACTATCACGTCATCGAATCTCAGCAAGATGACGCGTCGACATCCGTCGACGACGCTCTCACCTTTCTCCTCGACCATTTGCCGCCTCAGCTGCATCTAGTCATCGTCAGCCGGATTGATCCGTCCATACCCTTATCACGCCTGCGTGCTGGCAATCAGATGACCGAGATGCGTGAGGATGACCTGCGCTTTTCGTTAGACGAAATCAACACGTTCCTGGACAAAGTGATGGGTCTCGACCTTTCCTCAGATAACGTGGCTGCGCTCGAGACCCGCACAGAGGGCTGGATTGCCGGACTGCAGCTGGCGGCGCTTTCGATGCATGGACTAAGGCGAAGTGACGAAATCACCGACTTCATAAACAGATTCACCGGCAGTGATCGCTTCATCCAAGACTACCTGGCTGATGAAGTGCTCCAACAGCGACCAAAAGGCACTGAAGACTTTCTATTGAAGACCTCAATCCTCAGCCGAATGTGTGGTCCTCTGTGCGATGCAGTGCGTTTCGCCTCGGTCGAAGAGATTACCGTTGCTGACCAAAAAAACAGCCAGGCAATATTGGAAGAACTCGAGGCCGCCAATCTGTTTATCGTGCCGCTGGACAATGAGCGGCGCTGGTATCGTTTTCACCACCTCTTCGCCGAATTGCTGCGGCAGCGACTGGGCCAGCAGGGGCCTGAGCGGGTGGCCGAACTACACGTCCGTGCCAGCGCCTGGTACGAGAAGAATGACCTGGAGATTGAAGCTTTTCACCATGCTACAGAAGCCAATGATGTTGAGCGCGCTGAGCGTCTGATTGAAGGGGCAGGACTGCCACTGCACTTTCGCGGCGGGGCAGCCGCTGTGCTGAACTGGCTGGAGTCGCTGCCAAAAACGGTGCTGGATGCTAGACCCTCGTTGTGGGTGACGCATGCATCGGCGCTGATCTTTGCCGGGAAATCGTCTAGCATCGAAAAGAAACTGCAAGCCGCCGAGGCGGCTCTCGCTGCTCAGGCAGCCCCGGAACGCACCGAGCTGGATGGCAAGGCTCAAGATCTTGTTGGACATATTGCCGCTATTCGGGCCATGATGGCGGTCTCGCTGCACCAGATAGAAACCATCATTACCCAGGCGAATCGCGCTATGGAGCTTCTACACCGGGACAACTTGCCTGTCCGCACGGCCGCTACCTGGACACTGGGCTTTGCCTACGAACTCCAAGGAGATCGGGACAAGGCCAGCCGCGCTTATGCCGAGGTCATATCTAACAGCGAAGTATCTGGCAATTTCATGTTCACCATAGCAGCTACAACCAGCTTGGGATACATACAAGAAACAGATAACCAGCTCTATCTGGCAGCCGAGACTCATCAGCGCGCCCTGCAGTTAGCAGGCGATCCGCCGCTGCCTTTTGCCTGCGCATCATATCTTGGTCTGGCGAGTATTTTCTACAAGTGGAATGACTTGGTCGCTGCCCAACAGCATGTGCATCAGAGCGCCCAACTTGCGCAGCAGATAGAGGGCGTGGACACACTCGCTGTCTGCGGGGTGCTTCTTGCCCGTATGAAATTAGTCCAGGGAGATGTGGCCGGTGCGAGCGCGACTCTAGCCGATGCCGAACAGTTTGTACGCCTGAATAACTTTATGTTTCGGATGCCTGAGATTGCGGCCGTACAAGTACTTACCTTGCTGCAGCAGGGTGACATAGCGGCAGCCGCTAATCTGGCTGATAAGCACGAACTCCCTGTTAGCCAGGCACAGGTACATCTAGCTCAGGGAGAAGCCCCCGCGGCACTGGCGGTGCTGGAGCCATTAGGCCAGCGGGCAGACGCAAAGGGCCTGGAAGATGAACGTCTCAAGGTTAAGGTTCTACAAGCAGTCGCCCAGCATGCGAATGGCGAAACCGAGGAGGCAGTGCAGCTGCTTGGTGACGCATTGGCACTAGCCGAGCCGGGTGGCCCCATCCGTATCTTCCTCGATGAAGGGTTGCCGATGGCTCAACTTTTGTCCGAAGCCGCGGCTCATGGGATTATGCCGGACTATTGCGATAAGCTGCTAGCCGCATTTGAAGCTGAAGACCAAGGGAGCGAAGAAGAACCTAACTTACCTAATGCACAACCCCTTATTGAACCCTTGAGCCCTCGCGAGCTAGAAGTACTTCAACTGATTGCCCAAGGACTCTCAAATCGCGAGATTAGCGAGCGGCTTTTTTTAGCCCTCAGTACTGTCAAAAGACACAATGGGAATATTTACGGCAAGCTGCAGGTCAATAGGCGCACAGAAGCAGTAGCTCGCGCACGTGAATTGAGTTTGTTGTAATCAATACCTAAGTCTACCCACAATCTGCTGGTCCAAAGGCGCACGGAAGCAACAGCTCGCGCTCGTGAATTGGGTCTTTTATTGCCAAAACAATAGCTTGCCTGTCTGCCTGGGATCAATCACTGCCTCAATGGTTCCTCTTTGACCAAGGTTTTAGTCCTTTAGCCCTCTATCTAACTCCATATCGATACCCCCCAATACTACTTTAGTATCTATACGTTGATACCGTGTTGTAGGTATGCTGCTTTTACATTGAGCAGGTGGCACGGACCTATATGACTGGTCTCAACAGGTACAAGGTAATGTCAAACAAGATCAACCCGAGAACTAATCCAGGTCAAACAAATATTTATGAAATCAGAGTCAAGGGCCACCTAGGTCGTCAATGGACGGAGTGGTTTGGGGGTCTGACCATCACTCTGGAAGATGACGGCGTTACGCTCTTAACAGGTCCAGTAATTGATCAGGCCGCGATGTATGGATTGTTGAAGAAATTGAGTGATTTAGGAATGCTATTGCTCTCGGTCAATCGGGTTGAAGATGCCCGGACCGATGCGCTAGATGTTAAACAGTAGTCTTGGAGGAAATTGATGAGCGAGAATGAGAGCTGGTTTTCTAGAGGTAAGGCAGAGGCAGATAAAGGTATCCCGTTCGGCGAACGATTCGTGGGCATCGCTATTGTTGTGTTTAGCGTCCTGTTGATTCTGTACTTCGTTGCCCATCAGCGGCGGTCAACAGGTTTCTTCACAGCGTCATTCGGCACACCGGAGATGGTCCTGTTTTATGGTGTGCTGATTCTGGGGATTATTTCAGCGGGCTTGGAAGGAGTATTTGGTCAAAGATTCTATTCTCGCCTCTTTGACGTATTCGGTGGACTTATCTTGGCCGCTGTTTGCACCATCGGGCTCTTAATAGTCTTTCCCTTCGAATTTGCTCATTTTGCCGACGTTATGCCGGATTCTCTTAGTTTCTTAGTGCGATGGATCTCCAACGACATCGCTCGAGTGCTAATGGTACTGGCAATCATTGTGTATATCGGCGCGGCAGCTTATTGTCCGATTGCTTACGGGTTCGTTGAAATAAAACGATCCAGGCAGGAAAAAACCTCTGTCTAAATTCAGAAACAAAATACCATCCCAGAGAATAAGTTAGGAGGAAAACTCATGAAGGCAATTGTGGCCACAAAATACGGATCACCGGATGTTCTTCAGCTCAAAGAGGTAGAAAAACCTACTCCTAGGAACAATGAAGTACTGATAAGAATATTCGCAACAGCAGTTACGACGGCGGCCTGCGCCATGCGAAAGGGCCCGTTAATGGCCAGACCTTTTACAGGTCTGACAAAACCAAAAAACCCTATACCAGGCACTGATTTAGCCGGAGAAATAGAAGCAGTAGGCGGAGGAGTAAAGCTATTTAAAGAAGGTGACCAGGTTTTTGGAGGTACCGACCTTGGTTTTGGTTGTTATGCCGAGTACATATGCCTGTCTGAAGAAGATGTGTTAGCAAGTAAACCGGTAAATATGACCTATGAAGAAGCGGCGGCCATCGTTGAAGGGGCATTAACAGCATTGCCATACCTTAGAGATAAGGGAAATATTCACAGCGGACATAGAGTGCTTATCAATGGCGCTTCCGGAAGTATAGGTACTGCTGCGATACAGCTTGCCAAGTACTTTGGGGCGGAAGTTACAGGGGTATGCAGTACCACTAATTTAGAAATGGTGAAATCCCTGGGAGCCGATATGGTCATTGATTACACTAAAGAGGATTTTACCAAGGGCGGCCAGACCTTTGACATTATTTTTGACACGGTAGGCAAGAGCTCATTTTCACTTTGCAAATACTCGCTAAAGCAAGAAGGAGTCTATCTTTCAACTGTCCCTACACTGGCAATTTATCTCCAGATGTTATGGACTTCAAAAATCGGTAGCAAAAGGGCAATCATCTCGCAGACAGGTTTGAGGCCATCTAGAGAAGTGGCTAAAGACCTAATCTTCCTTAAAGAACTTACCGAGACCGGAAAGATTCTATCGGTCATCGATAGACGCTATCCATTGGAACAGACTGCCGAGGCTCACCGGTATGTCGAAAAGGGGCACAAAAAGGGAAATGTCGTCATAAATGTGGGACAAAATCACGAAATCTGACCATGCACCGCGCCTGCCACTGTTAAGCGCAGTGATTGGGAAATAGAAAGATCAATAATGAAGATATAGAGGAAAAGTACCATGTCATTTGAAGAGAAGAGATCCCCTTCGGAGAATGAGAAGAGTGTTCTTCGATGGGGCGGACTGGCCGGTACACTGGCCTTCATCATCTGGATTATCGAGATGCCACTATACGGATCTATAGATCCCTTTATTCCAGAAGGGCTTTTGAGGTTCACCGACGTTAGAATGGCTCTAGGGATGAGCACGATTCTGATGATGACGATCGCCATTCTGTCGGTTGCCCTAGTCCTGGCCCTATATCGGGCCCTCCGGGTGGATAACTTGGCATTCGCCCTCTTTGGAAGCGTGCTGGGCATTGTGGGTTACATCGCGACTGCTCTTGGAGATGCATCCACGTTCTTTGCCTTCGCTCCAATCTCCTACCTTAATCAAGCTCCTGCGCCGGCTCCCGAGACCCAGGCAACCCTTGCTCTTTTGTGGCAGACGACTCAGGGCATAACTCACACGTTCTTCTTCGTAGGGAGCCTCTTCATGACGCTGTGTTTCATCGTTTTCGGAGTGGCCATGCTTAAAGCTCCTGCCTTTGGCAGACGCTTCGGGGTGGTGAGCATAGTTCTTGGTGTGATCGGGGTCGCCGGTGTGGTCGCCAGCCTGTTTGTTACAGGAGAAACCGGAGTGCAAATGATGGGAATTGCTGTCTTTGCCAATATCATCTTTCTTCCTGTCTTTGGATGGAAGGTTTACCGTCTGTCGAGAGGACCAGGCTCGCGGGAAGCCTGAGAAATACCACAATTATTCAGTTATGAAACCTTTCATCTACCCTTGGAGGTAAGGAGTAACAGTAGGGAGCTTATTTAGGTTGGAAAGATGAATTTAGTCACTGATAGAAGCTTACCGTTAGAACAGGTGGCCGAGTCTAACCGGTCTGTCACAAACGGGGGGAAGGATCTAAAATAATGCTTGGTTCGCAACGATTTGACACACTTAACGTTTACTGTTTCCAAGTTATAGCCATCCTGAATGAGGATATCGGCAGTTATTGGTGGCTTCACCATCGCTCTAGTGGTTGTCTCGAAAACCCGTCAATCTTTACAGTTTGAATCCCACGCGCATCCTCGGCGCTTACCTCTAAGGGCGTTGTTCCGGAAGGCGTATCCGTAAAACAAAGACCAGTTATTTGACGTTGGAATGAGTTTTTTGGACTGGAATTGACACCGGTATTGATGATAGTAGAATATCGAGGAGTTATATCAATTTAGGTCCCAGGGGCTGATTTACAATAACTCTGCAAATGAGACCCCACGGTTCCTTTCAAAACCACTCATTATTAAAGGATTCTACCACGAGTAGAATGACATTATAGACGTGACCCTGGATTTTGGGGTTCACATCCGTGAGGTGCTGAGCCTGGCTCAGCTTTTGGTTCGAGTCCCCCTGCGCCAGCCGCTTGGTTGTCATTGTCTAGTGGCCCCTGCGTTTCTCATGCTAGCGAGAGAAGGCGTCGTTCATTGTCTAGCCAGCGGCGTCGCGCCAGCGGAGGAGCTCGGCCACCAGATCAAAGTCCCACGGCTCGCCTAATCCCAGAATGAAGTAGGTGGCCCCAGCCTCGGCGAAGGTCTCGAGGTTTCCGGGAATGTCCTTGCTGCTGATGGCAACGGTTCGCGTGATTTCGGCCGGATCTCGGCCGACGCTTTCACACCATTGGGTCAACACGTTGTTCTTATGATGCCATGTTTCCGGTGGGCCAAAGCCGTTCCATAGGTCGGCATATTCGGCCGTTAGTTTGAGGGTCACCTTTTCACCGCCGCCGCCAATCAAGATCGGAATCGGGTTACGGACCGGTGGCGGCACTTCCTCAGCCATGCGCCTCTTGATGACGGGCAGCGCCTGGCCCAGGTCACGCAGACGACTGCCGGCCGTGCCAAAAGTGTAGCCAAACTCGTCATAGTCGCGCTCGAACCATCCGGCGCCCAGGCCCAGGATGAGCCGTCCATTACTGATATGGTCCAGCGTCTTGGCCATATGGGTTAGCAACGATGGGTTGCGATAGCTATTGCAGGTGACCAGGCAGCCTATGTCCACCCTTTCGGTGAGCGTAGCCATGGCCGTTAGCAATGTCCATGCTTCAAAGTGCTGGCCGTCTGCCTCGCCGTAGAGAGGAAAGAAGTGGTCCCAATTCCAGATCGAGTCTACGCCAAGCGCTTCCGCCTGGCGCACGGCCGTAGCGTAGGATTCATAAGTTGTGTGTTGCGGGTGAAATTGTACGCCTACACGTCGTTTTACGGTCATGAGCCTTCCTTATAGTCTCAAATGGGAGCGGTCAATAGTAGTGATTTGCCAATTCTTGCAGAACATGGAAAACATGACAACGTGACCACAGGCGAAAACAGGCCGGGCAGATCCCACCAGGCCGGTATCACTCCGAGGACGCCGTTCAGGATGGCAATTGGAGCAAACAATGGCCATGGCTTTTTGGGTCCCCGAAACTCACAGTTTCGCCTATAATGTGCGTATGCCTGAGACCTTGCTACGGACGAAGCTGTTTGTTCCGCCAGTCCGACCAAACCTCGTCTCGCGGCCGCAACTTATCGAGCGGCTAAATCAGGCGAGACAACCGGGTCACAAACTCACTTTGATCGCCGCCCCGGCCGGTTTCGGCAAATCGACCCTGGTGAGCAACTGGCTGGCCGAGTCAGATGGTCAGGCGGCGTGGTTGTCTCTTGACCGGGGTGACAACGATCCCGTCAAGTTTTGGACATACGTCATTGCCGCCATTCAAACCGTCGACCCGCAGGTTGGGGACGAAGCCCGCCAGATCATGGGCTCGCCTCAGCTGCGCAGCACTGAGCCGGCCGTGGTTAGCCTGGTGAACGATATCTCCCAATTGGACCAAGAGTTAATCCTGATCCTGGATGACTATCATCTCATCGAGGCGGAGCAGATTCATGGGGGCGTTGGCTATCTGCTGGGACACCAGTCGCCGAATCTGCACCTGGTCCTGATCACCCGTGCCAATCCGCCGCTGCCCATGGCCCGTCTGCGGGCTCACGGCCGGCTAGTGGAGATTCGGGCGCTGGATCTTCAGTTCTCCACCGATGAAGCCGGGATGCTATTCAATGATATGATGGCGTTGGGCCTGGAGCCCAATCAGATCGCGGACCTGAACGAGCGCACCGAGGGCTGGATCGTCGGCCTACAACTGGCCTGCATGTCCCTGCAAGGTCGTCCTTCATACCAGGACTTTATCGAGCAGTTTACCGGCAGCCATCAGTTCATTCTCGACTATCTCACCGAAGAAGTCCTCAGTGTACTGCCGGCAGCATATCGCCAATTCCTGCTGAGGACGTCGATCCTGGACAGGTTCTGCGCCGCGCTGTGCGCGGCGATTACGGGCCAGGAAGCCAGCCAGCAGGTGCTGGACGATCTGCGCAGCAGCAGCCTGTTCCTGATACCGCTCGACGCCGGCGGGACCTGGTTCCGCTATCATCATCTGTTCGCCGAAGTCTTAAAAGCTCTACTGGAGCGCGATCATCCCGGCGAGGTGGACGGGCTCCATCTGAAGGCGGCGGCCTGGTTCGAGAGCGAGGGGCTTGCCGGCGAAGCCGTGGACCATGGCCTGCTTTCTGGGGACATGGTCCGCGCCAGGGAACTGTTCCTGGAACACTGGGTTTCAGTCTTGCATAGAGGCGAGATCGCCACCGTGCTGGGCTGGCTGAATGCGCTGCCAGATGAGATGAAGAGGGACGATCCAGTCGTGGCCCTGGCCAATTGCTGGGCGCTGTTCCTCAGTGGGCAAGGTTCGGCGATCGAGCCGCAGCTGGAACAAGCGAACAGCGCGTACGAACGGCTGGTGGACGACGGAGCTTTGAGCGGCGCGCAAAAGGACCTGGTCGCTGCCCAATTGGCGATGATGCGGTCTGTGCTGGCCCGCGGCCGGGGCGACCACGCCAGATCCCTGGCGCACGCCGAAGAAGCCGCCCGTCTGATGCGGCCGGAAACGTTGGACGTCATCGGCACAGGGTGGAATATGATAGCCGCGGCGCGCGCCGGAGCCGGTGATTTTGAGGGCGCCATCGCGGCCTATGAGCGCGGCATCGGGCTGGCGGCCGCAGAGGGTAATCTGGTTGGCGCCTATGTATGTACTTATGGGCAGGCCATGTACTTGCTGGTGCAGGGCCGGCTGAAAGAAGCTGAGGCGCTCTGCCGCCGGTCCATCGAGGGCGCCGTGAGAGAAGGTCACGGCGAATTCCCGGCCGCCGGGTCGCTATACGTGGCCATGGCCAGGATCGGACTGGAGCAGTATCAATTGGACGATGCAGAGGCGCAGCTGAGCATCGGTTTGCGCGTCGCCCGCCCTGGTGGCTTCGGCGAAGCAGTGCGGACAGGTCGCTACATCCGTGCCCAGCTGGCGGCCGCACGCGGCGACCTGGATAAGGCGGAAATTATCCTACAAGAGACCGAGCGCATCTTGAACCACATGGATGATCCTTACCTGACCGGCGAGCTCAGCTGGCAATGGGCCGCCCATTACCTCCGAGTAGGCGACGCGGAAACCGCGCGGGACAAGCTGCAAATCCTGGAAGAAATGACCGCTGCTACACAACACGCCAACCTGCTGCTCTGGCAGGGATGGCTGCTCCCACGCCTGTTGTGCGCCGAGGAACGCTTCGAGCAAGCGCTGGCGGCACTGGACGAGTCCATCGGCCGGGTCCGGGTCACGAATAGTCATGGCGAATTGATCCACCTGCTGGCGCTGCAAGCTGTGGCCCTGGACGCGCTGGGACGGCGTATGCCTGCCCGCTCCGCGCTGCGCGAGGCCTTGGCCCTGAGCGGGCCTGAAGGCTACATCTGGCGCTGGCTGGATGCCGGTCCGAGAATTGAGCCGCTTCTGCGCGACCTGAGAGCTGATCGGGATACGTCACAATCGTCTTATCCTTACTTGGATTCGTTGCTGGCTGCCGGCCGCGACGCCTGGCCAAGCGCCCTTAGAGAACCGGCGCGAACCCGGCCGGGTGAGCTGCCTGACCCACTCACCCCGCGCGAGCTGGAGATCATGCGTCTCATCACCAAAGGCTATTCCAACCCGGAGATCGCTGGCGAGCTGGTGGTCTCTACAAACACCATCAAGAAACACACCAGCAACATCTATGCCAAGTTAGGCGTTCGCAGCCGCGCCCAGGCGATCGCCCGCGCCCACGAATTGAACCTGCTCTAATCGCCCCAGTCTAATAGCCGAATACTACCTTTGAGTAATACCGAAATCTAATATGACATGCTGAAGATTACTCAACAGCATGGCGACAAAACTGCTCGGGTGATCAATACTTCAGGGTAGAAAGGCGCAACAAAACCGACGCAGGAATGGTTAGCTATGAAGACTCAAGACAAGATAAATGCACCCGAGTTGTATGAGATCCGAGTGGCCGGTCATCTAAGCGATAACTGGGTAGGTCGGTTTGAGGGACTGTCCATGCGGTTCGAGCCAGAAGGCGAAACGGCCTTGACTGGTGAACTCGATCAGGCTGCCCTGCATGGCGTCCTGATGCGGATTCGCGACCTGGGTTTAAAGCTCATTTCAGTCAACCGCGTGGCACGATTGTAAATCAAAGGACGAACGATGACTCAAACATCAACTTTCAAGACTCCCGAAGGGAAAGCCGCCTATTTCGAGGCCTACGAAGCGGCCATGAAGTTGTGGCCCGTTCCCTATGAAGAGATGGAGATTCCAACCCGGTTTGGGACAACACATGTTGTCGCCAGCGGACCGAGGGATGGCCCACCGTTGGTGCTCTTACATGGGATGTTGAGTACGCTGACTATGTGGTCGCCGAATGTCGCCGAATTCAGCAAGGCGTATCGCGTCTGTGCCGTCGATGTGATAGGTCAACCAAGCAAGAGTATCCCGGATCCTGATGAACCGATACGAGAAACGGCCGACTTCGTCGCCTGGTTGAGCGAGACATTAGACGGGTTGAACCTCGACCGCATCTCACTGCTGGGTATGTCTTACGGAGGGTGGATAGCCCTAAACTTCGCCATGGCCGCGCCGGACCGCGTTTGTAAGCTTGTGCTCCTGTCTCCTGCGGCGAGCTTCCAACCGTTTGCCAGACAGTTCACTCTGCGCATGATACCGATGGCAATGTTCCCGACTCGCCTTACGGTGAACTCAATGTTTGGCTGGATGGGCCTCAAAGACACCCCCGGCGATACCGTTACTCGGAACGCTCTTGACCTGGCATATCTCGGCATGAAGCACTTTCGGTTTTCGCCCGAGTCATCGCGCATCATGCCCGGTGCGTTCTCAGATGACGCGCTACGCGCACTGCACGTACCCGTACTACTGCTCATTGGCGACCACGAAGTCATTTATGACCCGGCAAAGGCAATGGATCGGGCGCGTCGGCTCATTCCTGTTTTCGAGGGAGAGCTGGTGCCGGAGTGCAATCACGACATGTGCTTCAGACAACATCAGATCGTCGATGCGCGAGTACTCGATTTCCTGAACTGCAGCTGATGCCGCAGATTGAATTCTAAGAAGCCCACGTGTGCCTCAGTACACCACCATTCATGAAGACACAAACGGCTAGAAGCTCATTGCTAAGAGCTATCTTCAAAGGAGGTTGTCATGGAAATACTAGCAACCATTCTCTCAGGTTTATCGTTTCTGATGGCTGTCATGCTGCTTATCAAACACCCGGGTTTTACCTTAGGATTCTTCTTCGTATGGCTGCCGAAACTGACGGCCGGCGCATTGTCGTCGGTTTGGGCGATCATGGGCGCAGCCGGCGCGATTCTCGGCTGGGCATCCGGCGCTTACTGGGCCATTCCGCTGGGGATCTTGGGCGCCGGCGTGATGATCTGGTATGTCTGGCGCTGCACGCGGGACCACGACGGGTTTGAAGAAGCCTTCGGCGTCGATTGGTCAGAGAAAATAGCCCCGGGGCAGGCAGAGCACATGATTCAAAGGCGCTGGACTGGGGTATCAAAGTTGAACGGATCTCCGGAGTATTCCTGGGAGCGCGATGTACCTTTCTGGACAATAACCGAACCGGCATCCGCTAGCGATATGGGTACGGGACGGGAATTGCTCTGCGACCTCTGGCGCCCGGCCAGCGGCAGCGGTTCGGGCCTGGTATTCATCTATTGTCACGGAAGCGGCTGGTCCATAATGGACAAGGATATGTTCACCAGGCCATTCTTTCGCCATCTGGTCTCTCAGGGCCATACCGTGATGGACATCGCTTATCGCCTCCTTCCTGAAGTAGATATCTACGGAATGGTTGGCGACGTCAAGCGGGCGGTTGCCTGGATGAAGGCCAACGCAGACGATTATGATGTGGACCCGGAGATGATCGTATTGGGCGGCGGTTCCGCGGGCGGTCATCTGGCCCTGCTGGCGGCATATACGCCTGAACATCCGGAGCTCACGCCAGAGGAACTCGATGGCGTCGATCTATCGGTGCGTGGCGTCGTCTCTTACTACCCGCCCACTGACTTACTGGCTTTATATCAGCACACGGATCAACGGAAAATGGCGGGCCGGCCGCCAGTGGCCATTGGTCCGGATTCCACCATGACCAGGCGTGATTTCGCCCGGCTGGATATCTTTTTGGGTGGCTGGCCCCAGGACGTGCCTGACGCTTATGAATTAGGCTCCCCAGCCAGCCATGTTCAGCCTGGTAGCCCGCCAACTCTGCTCTTTCAAGGCGAGCAGGACGGCCTCGTCCCGGCCGAGCCCACCTGTGCCCTGCATGCGAAACTGGTTGAAGCCGGTGTGCCGGCGATCAATGTCGTCTTCCCATCGACGGACCACGCCTTTGACCTGGCGCTACCGCAGATAAATCCGGCCGCCCAGTCGGCGCTGTACGATGTCGATCGCTTTCTGGCGCTGCTGCGCAATAGGGGAGTAATAAAGAAATGACACTCACTAATTCGTTCAAGACGCCTGAAGGGGAAGCTGCCTATCTGGAAGCCTATGAAGCCGCGATGAAATTGTGGACCGTTCCGTATGAAGAGATCGAGGTTCCCGGCCAGTTTGGGATAACCCATGTTGTCGTCAGTGGTCCGCAGGATGCCCCGCCATTGGTGCTCCTACACGGCTTTTTCGGCACGCTGGCTATGTGGTCGCCCAACATAGCAGATTTCAGCCACGACTACCGGGTCTATGCCATCGACATCATGGGTCATCCCAGCAAAAGCATCCCCGGCGAACCGGTACGAGATGCGGCCGACCTTGCCACCTGGTTAAGCGCCACCTTGGATGGGCTAAACCTCGACCGTTTTGCTCTGGTGGGCCTGTCCTATGGCGGTTGGTTAGCGCTCTACTTCGCCATGACCGAACCAGAGCGGGTACAGAAGCTTGCTCTTCTGTCTCCAGCGGCATCCTTCCAGGCGCCTGGCGGACAGTTCAATCTGCGCGGGTTGTTGATGGGGATATTCCCGACACGCTTTGCGTTGAACTCATTCTTTGGCTGGCTGGGGTATAACACCAACCCCGACGATGCGGTTGATCAACACGTCCTTGAATTAGTATATCTGGGATTGAAGCATTTTCGATTTCCACCCGACACCAGGCCAATCGTGCCCAATGTTTTCTCCGACGACCAACTCAGTGCATTGTCCATGCCCATGCTATTGCTCATAGGCGAGAACGAAGTGATGTACGATGCGGCGGAAGTAATGGCCCGGGCGCGCCGGCTCATTCCGAATTTCGAAGGAGAAGTGGTGCCGCACTGTAATCACGAGATGAGCTTCAGCCAGTATCCAATCGTTGATGCGCGAGTTGTGGACTTCTTGAAAAACAACTGATTGGAAGCGTATCTACATCTATTCGTTGCACCGAGCTATGTATGGGTGAAGACCGAACGACAGGAGGGAATTATGGGAAATAACAACCAGGGCCCCGGCTACACGATCGAGCCCTTCCATCGCGTCCGCGAAGCGGTGATCGACGTCATGATCCCGGTGCGCAAGAAGCACAATATCCATATACTCTTCGAGGCCGATATCACCGATGTTCGAAAGTACCTTCAAAAGCAGAAGGTAGCGACGGGTGAATCTATCTCCCTCACCGCCTTTCTCATCAAGTGCGCGGCCGACGCGACGATGACCAACAAACGCCTTTCCTCTCGCAGGATATCGGCCAGACGACTCGTCGTCTACGATGACATGCACGTCAGCTGCATGGTGGAGGCTGAAATCGACGGCCAGAGCCATCCCTTGGCACTCAACGTCAGGCAGGCAAACAGGAAGGGCGTGGTCGAAATCAACGGGGAGCTAGCTGGTTTCACTGAGGAGCAGAAACAGAAGCAGATCGGCCGCACCCGCATGTATTCAAAGCTGCCCCGGTTCATCAGATCGAGAGTCATGCATTATTTCTTCAATAATCCTGAATGGATCGTGAACGACGGTTTTAACGTGCTCTTGACCTCGGTCGGCATGTTTGGCGCCGGCGGCGGTCACATCATCCCTTACACGGACGCCTCGCTGTGCATCGGCGTCGGTGGTATCACGAGAAAACCGGGTATCGTCGGCGACCGCATCGAGCCTCGAGAGTTCCTGGCCATCACGGTCACCTACGATCACAACATCACCGACGGCGCGCCCGCGGCCCGCTTTGCCCAGGTGCTCAAGGAACTCGTCGAGTGTGGACACGGTCTGATCGATTAGCGGTGAATAGATGGTAGGCGTTTCTTAAATCTGAGCCGGGAAGTGCGGCGTCTGAATGGGGCATGATGCATGCGGTTGGTACCGCTATTCTTTTTGAGATAGGCGACGCGTGGGAAACAGGCCCTACTTGTCCTCGGCCGAACGAAATCATCAATGATTGATTTGGCTATCGAGGTTCAACAGTAGAATTGCCTAAGCGACTGGAGCCTCGTTTTTGCGGTTCACATCCGTGAGGTACGCAGGCTCGAGCCCTGCCGCGCCTACTATGCTTATTTGCTAAGACAAGACCCATACCGATCTTTCGCTTGGAAAGGTGCCTAGTCCCCCACTCTTTTCCTTGCATACTATTTTCTCTTTTCGCCGTTAATCGAATCTGACATGCCTTCCGTGGAAAGGAGGAATAGTACAAGGCGAACTTTGGTCGACAGGTCACCGAACAGGTCCATCCAGCTTGTTCGACGACCGGGCTTTTGCACTCGAAGTCCGCCGCCCACCACATCATCTGATCCGACAAAGAAAACCAATGCCTGACCGGAAACAATTGTTCTGGCCTACTAACACTGATTTCCACCACGACCGGATGACAAGGGTGACAGCCGCACCATGTTCGGCTACACTAACTCGATGCTGCCTGTCTTTGGTATTTATGCCTCTTTGGCCCACCGACGCCGGAATCCGGCGTACATTTTGGCTTTGCCACTCACAAATCCTTTTAATTCAGGAGTTGCCAAATCTCGGCCGCCCCGTCTGCGGAACGAATTACAGCTAGCGTCAGCCACAGAGTCTACCCGCAGCAGGGAACACCACGTACAGAGTGAAGACAAGGAACGGCCCTATTGGCGCATATTTGAAGCAGCTAGCGACGGGCTGATTCTCAACGACGTCGAAACTGGTCTGGTAGTTGAGGCCAATCCCGCGGCCTGCGCTATGCACGGCTATCCTCGCGAGGAATTCATCGACTTACAGCCCAGTACCTATATCCACCCCGACAGCTTTTCCCAGTTTGCCGAGTGGGTGCAGGTGATTCAATCCGGTAACGACTTTGAAGCCACAGCCGTCCACCTGCGCCGGGATGGCTCACCTTTAACGGTCGAAGTGCACGGGACGGGTTTTACTTATCAGGATCGACGCTGTCTACTCAGTGTCGTCCGCGATGTCAGCGCGCGAGTCCGGGCTGAGCAGTTGTTAAGGCAGCAGGTGGAGGCCCGTACGCGCGAGCAGTCCACCCTATTGGAGATCTCCCAAACGCTGGCCTCTGCCCTGGAACTCAAACCTGGTTTGATCCTCGACCAATTGCGGGTGATTATTGAATATGCGCACGCTGTGCTGTTCAGCTTGGAAGAGTCAGACCTAGTCGCCCTGGCAGTGCGCGGGCCGCAGTGTCTGGAAGAGGCCATGCCCTTCCGTATCGGGCTGGACGACCCGGAGGCCCAGACAGCGCTGTTGAACGAGCGCCAACCCCAACGGATCGCCGACGTCTGGAACGACGAACCGGCAGCGCAGTTGCTCCGGTCGCTCCTGAACGATCAGGCGACCGTGCTATTGGAGGGAGTAAAGGCGTGGATGTGGGTCCCCCTGGCCGTGAAGGGCCGGGTTATTGGTGGCATAGGCATAGCCGGCGCTGAAGCGGACACCTTTACAACTCACCAGGCCAACCTGGCTCTGACGATGGCTAACCAGGCAGCTATTACGATGGTCAACGCGCAACTGTACGAACAGGCGCAGACCCTCGCCACGCTGCAGGAACGGCAACGCCTGGCGCAAAACCTGCACGATGCCGTCAACCAGTCGCTTTTTTCAGCCGGTCTGATCGCCGAAGTCCTGCCGCGCCTTTGGGAACGAGACCCGGCCAAGGGGCGACAATCACTGGAAGACTTGCGCCGTTTGACCCGGGGCGCCCTGGCCGAGATGCGCGGGCTATTGGCCGAGCTGCGACCCCAGGTCCTGATTGACAGCGAATTGGACGATCTATTGCATCAGTTGGGCAACGCTTTCACCGGCCGGACGAACATCCCGGTCGTGGTGACCGTGGTGGGGGAAGGGGCTTTGCAGGAGCCAGGAGCTTTGCCGGCCGACGTGCAGGTAGCGTTCTACCGCCTGTGCCAAGAAGCATTCAACAATATTGCCAAACATGCCAGAGCTAGCCAGGTGGCGATCCTGCTTGAGTATGATGCCGGCGCCCTCGAATTACATATCCGCGACGACGGCCAGGGCTTCGATCCTGAGCAGACAACGTCGGGCCATTATGGCCTGAGTATGATGCGCGAGCGCGCGGAAGCTGCCGGCATAATGTTGTCGGTCACTAGCCAGCCGGGCCACGGCACTGAAATCGTCATTCGCTGGACAGAACTCTCGGAAGAGAAGGCTCTATGACCCCCTCCCAGCCTATTCGCGTGATGCTCGTCGATGATCATACGATGGTGCGCCGGGGACTGGCGACTTTCTTAGAGGTTTTTGACGACCTGGAACTGGCCGGCGAGGCAAACAACGGCGAAGAAGCTATCGAACTGTGTGCCCGCCTCCTGCCCGACATTGTGCTCATGGATTTGGCCATGCCGGATGTGGATGGCGTGACGGCCACGAGGGTCATTCGCCAGCGCTTTCCCGAAGTGCAGGTAATTGCGCTGACCAGTTTTAAAGAAGCAGAGCTGATCCAGAACGCCTTGCAGGCTGGAGCCATCAGCTATTTGCTCAAGGACGTGACGGCCGACGAACTGGACCAGGCCATCCGCGCCGCCCATGCCGGCCGCGGAACGCTGTCCCCGGACGCTGCCCAGGCTTTGGTCCATGCGGCCACCCAGCCGCCAACGCCTGGTCACGATCTGACGGAGCGCGAGCGCGCCGTGCTGGCTTTGATGGTCGAAGGTTTAAACAACACCGAGATCGCCGAAAAACTCGTCGTCAGCCCGTCTACTATCAAATCTCATGTCAGCCACATCCTCCGCAAGCTGGACGTCACCAGCCGCACGGAAGCCGCGGCGCTGGCTGTACGCCACCACCTCGTCGACTAAACGGCCGTTCGTTAAACCACCTCAACGCTACTCATTTATCCCCCAAGTGGCGGAGTTAACTACTCCCTGACTGGCCGATGTCGCCGGAGAGCGCCAGTGGTACCATTAGCTGACCGTCAAACGCCATTTGCAAGCGGCTGCAAGGGAACTTTGTCAACTGTCGCGGAAGCGTATCATACGGGCGCGTGTTTGTTCTGATGTCGTGAACATGAAGAAGGAAGGAAAACTAGTGGAGACAGAAATAACATTTGACAACCAGACAGAACTAAAGGTGCAGGCACAAATATACGCGGGACGCACGCTTGTCAGCACCTGGGTGGTCGACCCTGGTGAAATTCGCAGCTTACCGGTTAAGTCATTTCCCTTTGATATCTTTTTCAAAAACGGCGCCACCGGTTGGGAACTCGCTCGAAAACTGGACAGCGATGCTACAAGCTTTACGTTGAGCAAACAC
>JBFFWQ010000066.1:0-32946 GCA_041570195.1 Promineifilaceae bacterium (SeqCode)
GGCGATTTTCTGGTGGTATAGTGCCATGCTATAATCTCAGGTCGACTACCGGATTCTTCTGGGACGACACGTTGCTCAAAGTAACGCAAACGATAGGTGAAGAACTGTTATGCAATCTGCCACGTCAATTGACACAGCCGAGTTCAAAAACCTGGCCGAGCAAGCTGCCCTGAAAGCAGGGGAACTGCTGCGCCGAAAGTGGAATGAACCCAGGCAAATAGATAGCAAGGGATACAGGGACGTGGTTACAGATGCCGATTATGCGTCACAAGAGATCATCACAGGGCTGATCAGAGCCAAGTTTCCTGACCATGGCTTTCTTACGGAGGAAGACGACCCTTCCTTGCCCCAGGCTGGCCCGGTAATCTGGGTGATTGATCCGGTTGACGGTACCACCAATTATAGCCGCCAGATTCCCACATACTGTATATCGATCAGCGCTGCAGCTCAACAGGCATCGAGCGAAAACAGCGAACATTATTATGTGCCGGTCGCTGGCGTCATCTATGATCCTATGCGAGATGAGCTGTTCAGTGCTGAAACGGGAAGCCGCAGTACACTTAACGGTCACGTAATATCGGTCAGCGAAGTCGACGACGTCGGCGAGGCCGTCATCTGCATGGACTGGAGTCGAGATTTCGAAAAACGACAAGCTATGCTGTTCGCCATAAACCGATTCGCTCAGCAAGCGCGCACCATAAGGGCAACGGGATCGGCTTCCCTCAGCCTGGCCTGGGTTGCTGCCGGCCGCATTGACGTCTACTTCAATTACGGCGTTGGACCGTGGGATGTGGCCGCAGCGGCCGTGATCATCGCCCAGGCCGGAGGCAAGGTCACCAACCCGGCCGGTAAGACCTGGTCTTTAGCTGATCCGGGCTGTGTAGCCAGCAACGAAGTTATCCACCTGTCATTCATGACTCAGGCCGGAATACGAGCCCTCACCTAACGGGTGACGCTACCATGCGTTGGCCACCATATAAGCACATCTTTTTCGATTGCGACTCCACGCTTACCACCGTTGAAGGCATTGACGCCTTGGCCGATGCTTCTGGCAAGAGCTGGCGAGTTGCTGTGTTGACCGATGCGGCAATGAGCGGTGACGTTAACCTGGAGGAGATCTATGCCAAGCGTTTGAGGACACTGAGGCCGACAAGAGGCCAGGTTAGGGCCATCCGCCAGGTATATAAGAAGAACGTAGTACCCGACGTGATCGATCTCATTGCAGCGCTGCAGTTGCTCGATCATAATGTTTACATAATAAGTGGAGGCTTGGCCGAGCCGGTGCACGATTTCGGACTTTATCTTGGCGTTCCGCGCGATCACATTCGGGCGGTGGGTATTGAGTACGACCGTCTTTCCGGAGAGTGGTGGTATAACCAGGAGGAACGGCCCAACATTTCGGAACGATATCTGACCGTAGACGAGGCGCCGCTCACGGTGAGCGATGGAAAGGCGCAGATTGTAGGCCATTTTCTGGCCGACCAGGCTGGCCGCAGTCTTTTGATCGGCGATGGAGTGAGCGATCTGCTGGCTGGTCCGGCCGTTGATCTTTTCGTCGGTTACGGCGGCGTCGTCGACCGGCGTCAAGTGCACGAAGAAGCTCCGGCTTTTATTACCAGCCCCAGTCTCGCACCGTTGTTGGCTATGGCAGCCGGCCCGGCTGCGTTGCAGCAGCTAGAAAACACGGAGTTTCGGCCGTTGCTGAAGAAAGCAATTGATTATGTCACAGAAGGAGCGATTGAATTCAATGACGGGCAGCTTGAAGAAAGATTCTACCAAGCCTGGCGAAAGCCATACTAGACTGTTCATCCCCGGACCAACCGAGGTCCGGACGTCCATCCTTGAAGCCCAATCCCGTTGGATGGTTGGCCATCGCATGCCCGAATGCGCTGACCTTTTTGCCTCCGTCCAGCACAAGATCAGAAAGGTCTTCCTGACAGAGAGTCGAGTCTACGTCAACGCTTCGTCTGGTACAGGGCTACAAGAGGCGGCAATCCGCAATTGCGTAAACAAAAAGGTGTTGAACTGTGTCAACGGCGCCTTTGCCGAGCGTTGGCACATGGTCACCGAGGCAAATGGAAAAGCCAACGACGTGCTTAATGTTGCCTGGGGTTTGCCGGTTTTGCCCGAACAGGTAACCGAGCGCCTGGCCAGGGACGATTTTGACGCGATCACCGTAGTGCACAACGAAACCAGCACCGGTGTAGTCAGTCCGGTCGGCGAAATCGCCCAGGCAGTACGCGAACTGCCTGGCGGCGATGAGATCCTGATTTTAGTTGACTCAGTCAGCGGGCTCTCTGGTGCCCGATTAGAATTCGACGGTTGGGATCTGGATGTTGCGCTTACCTCAAGCCAGAAGGCCTTTGCTCTGCCACCTGGCCTGGCTTTTTGCGCCGTCTCCGATCGGGCTCTGGACAAGGCCAAGGCGGTTCCCAATCGTGGATACTATTTCGACTTCGTCGACTTAGAAAAATACTTACTAAGGGATCAAACGCCGGCCACCCCTGCCATATCGCTTCTTTACGCGCTAGATAAGCAGTTAGACGACATGTTGGCCGAAGGTATGGAAAGTCGATTTGCGCGCCATGGTGCTCTGCGCGACAGAACGGTCTCGTGGGCTGACAATCGTGGCTTTGTGATGTTTGCGCCTGCAGGGTACCGCTCGCCGACGGTGACGTGCATAACGAACAACCTCGCTGTTGACATTACGACACTCAATCAGTATTTGCGAACCCAAGGCATGATTATTTCCAACGGATACGGCTCGCTCAAGAACAAGACTTTCCGGATCGCCCACATGGGTGATTTGCAATTGCCTGAACTGGAAGAGTTGCTATCGTGTATTGATACATTCATGAAGCGCGCCTGACGTCGTTAGGATCGACGTAACGCAGCTCATGCATTCGAGCAAGGAACACAACTAATGTACAAGATTCTGGTTTCGGACAAATTGGGCGAAGCGGGGCTGGAACGATTAAAGAAGGCCCAGGATACTGAATTCCACGTGATGCTGAATATGACCCATGATGAGCTAATTGACGTTATTGGCGACTATGACGCTATCATTGTTCGCAGCGGCACAAAGGTCAATGCGGATGTACTAGCCGCCGGCCGCAATCTGAAAGTTGTCGGTCGGGCTGGCATCGGCATCGACAATATTGAAGTTCAGGCGGCAACATCTCGTGGCATTATCGTCATGAACACTCCCCAGGCCAATGCGGTGGCCACTGCCGAACATGCCATGGCGCTTATGCTGGCCGTCACAAGGCACATCGCGCCGGCGCACGCGTCGGTTAAGCTCGGCGAGTGGCGTCGTTCTGATTTCGTCGGGCAACAACTTTATCGCAGAGTACTGGGGATCATCGGATTTGGTCGTATCGGCCGGCTCGTGGCCACCCGCGCCCAGGCTTTTGGCATGGAGATCCTAGCTTATGACCCGTTTGTGAGCGAAGACGTGGCCCGTGAGCTGGGCGTCACGTTGGTTGACCTGGATGATCTATTGTCGAGCGCGGATTACGTCACTCTACATACCGTCACGTCACCGGAAACAAAACATATAATCAATCAGCAAACGCTGGCTCAAATGAAAGATGGTGTGATCGTCGTCAATTGTGCTCGCGGCCAGCTGGTCGACGAGGAAGCGTTGGCAACAGCCCTGAATAATGGCAAAGTCCGCGCCGCGGCCGTCGACGTTTATGGCCAGGAACCTCCGGGCGATGACAATCCTCTGATAGGTCACTCGCATGTGCTGCACAGCCCTCACTTGGGCGCCAGCACCTACGAGGCTCAACGAGATGTGGCCACCCAGATCGTCGATCAGGTGCTTGATGCCTTGCGTGGGACTGACTTTCGCAACGCGGTTAACATGCCCTTTCACGCCGGTCCCGACTTCAGTGATCTATGGCCATACATGGCGCTTGCCGAAAAACTTGGTGTCTTGCAGGCCGCCCTGGCGTCCGGTCCAATTCGTCGAGTGGAAGTCGAGATCAGGGGTGATATGGCAGAGCGGATGATTCGGCCGGCGGCGGCGGCGATGCTAAAAGGTCTGCTAGAAAAAGTGCTGCCAGACCCAATAAACTATATCAACGCGCCCTTGCTAGCCGCCGATCATGGTATCGCCGTTTCACAAACCAAGGGCTTGAGCCTGGTCGACTACCCGAACATGATCTCCTGCCACGTTTATTGGGACGATGGGCAACGACTGCTGGGCGGCGCTCTATTTGGTGGCGTGCAGCCGCGTCTAATTCAGGTTGATGACTACCACCTGGATGTAAACCCGCAGGGCATTCTACTCGTCCTGCGCAATCAAGACGTTCCCGGGGTGATTGGCCGCGTCGGCAACATACTGGCCGCCGATAACGTCAATATTGGCGAATGGCGAATGGGCCGGCACCGGCCTGGAGGCGAGGCGCTTTCCTTCATTAGCCTGGACAATAGTCCGTCCGATGAAGCGTTGGCTGCGCTAGAGAGTGTCGAGGCCGTGATTGGCCTGCGACTGGTTGCGCTCTAAAGTACCCAGTCTGGGCTGCCAGGGGCTAATTGGGAAAGATGCGTACCTTGCGCCGTCGGCCTTCGCCGGTGCTTTCAGTGTAAACACGATCGTCCGGACGAAGCGTTAGATGGATGATGCGGCGCTCGTTCGGCGGCATGGGTTCAAGGGTCATCGGCCGGCCGCCGCGAACCGCCTTGTCAGCCATCCTCTTGGCCAGGCTGGCTAGAGACTGTTCTCGCCGCTCACGATATCCTTCCACGTCGACGATGAATGTCGTCCTCTGGTGCAACTTGTGTCCTGTCATAAGTCGAGCCACATACTGTAGGGCGTTGAGCGTTTCGCCGCGTGGACCGATCAGTACGCCCATGTCCTGACCTCTCACATCAATAACGCTGCGTATTTCGCCCGTCAGGTCGTCAGGCTCTGTTTCTGATACGGCAATTGATGCCTCTACGCCCATCTTGTCCAATAGCGTGGTGACCACCCCCAAGGCATAATCAGCCTCTGCGGCCCTTTTGCCTTCCTCTCTCTCGACCGTCGGCCGGCCGACATCCTCAGCTAGCTCCGATTCACTTACCGATTGCTCCGTTACAGGTTCGGCCACCGGTTCTTCAAACTTGGGTTGGCCAAGGACCTTCAGCCGAACCACCGCTTCCCGGCCTCCGAGTCCCAAGAAACCAGAACTTCCCTCGTCGACAACTTCGACAATGACATCACTTCGGCCCACACCCAGTTGGGCAAGACCATTGTTTATGGCCTCGTCGACAGTGACGCCCTGTACTTCTAAATCGCGTTCATCCGCTGCCATGAAATCGCCTCTCTCAGCAAAGATAAGCCTGCTTAATTAATTGACCGCCCAATATCTGTTGATACTAGCGCTTGGCCGATCGCCGTTTGCGTTTTGAACGACGTTTTCGCGCCGGTGTCGGGCTCGAACCGCCGCCTGAGCTGGCGCCCGATGTGGATAAATTAGCCTCGGCCGGAATGCCAGTCGTCTTGGGCATATCCTTCTTGGCCTCCATTTCCGCCTTCTCCTTGGCAACATTGCGCCGGGTCAAGTACCCTTGACCAATGCCAATGATATTCGACAGAATGAAGTAGATTGATAGGCCGGAAGGAAAGGAGAGCGAGAAAAAACCAAACATCAGCGGCATGGTATACTGCATTGACTGCGTCATGCCAGCCATTGGATTCTCATCTTTCTTCTGCTTGCCATCATCCTTCTTCTTGGCCGGCGTAATTAACTTCTGAGAAATAAACATAGTCGCAAAGACGAGAACCGGCAAAACGTAATAAGGATCCGGCTGCCCAAGATTCAACCACAAAAACTTGTTAGGAATCGGTAAAGCCGTACTTACCCCGACCAGATCATTGACCCAGGGATATATCTTGTCTGTTAGTTCAAATAGAGCCTGCGGTGTAGATCCCAACAAGATAACAATCGCCCGGTACAGCCCGATCAGAATCGGGAACTGAATGAGCAATGGCAAACATCCGGTTAGTGTTTCGGTAGGGTTATAACCGATCTTCTTAAACTCTTCCTGCATCCGCTGCGGATTGTCTTTGTACTTCTTCTGAATGGCCTGTATTTGCGGTTGCATCTCCTGCATGCGCAAGCTGCTGCGCTGCTGGCGAAGGTTCAGCGGCAAGGTTATCAATCTAATCAGGATAGTAAAGACCGCAATGGCCAGCACAAAGTTGTTACCCAGAAACGAATAGAGCAACATCAGCGCATTGGTCATCGGATCTATGATCAATGTATCCCACATGGCATTATTCCTTCAAGACCCCTGATAGCCAGGGCCTAGATTTACCGCTAACTTTCCGTAGACGGCGGTGCGTAAGTTCCGGTTTGAGCGCCGGATTCGAGATCGAAATAGACCAGTAGCGCTTGAGGATCCTCTTGGGCCACCACAATTGATTCGTCGACGACCACTGGCGTCGTGTATAGTGGGGCCAGTGTCGAGGATCGCCACAACTCATCGCCTGTCTCAGCGTCGAAAGCGATCAGGGCCCCGCTGCGTTCATTAGGAGCCAGATTCTGATCGCCGGCCGACGCGATGTAGACGTTTCCATCGGCGTAGACTGGCTGCGCAATTACATAGCCCGCACCTGCTTTTTGCCAGATTGTTTCGCCACTCTGCGCGTCAACAGCATAGACGTTGCCGTTAAGATCGGCGAAGAACACATTACCCTCGACGAACAGGGGCGCGCCCCAAACGCTGGCCTCGGCCAGAGCTGTCCAGCGAATATCACCGCTCTGCATGTCCAGGGCAAAGACCTGATTGTCAAAGCTGCCCGCATAGACGAGCTCTGAATTGTTGACCGTCTTGTCCGAAACTGAGCCGCCAGTATCAGTGCGCCACAGTACAGCGCCGCTCTCGGCATCCAGCGCATAAACACTCTTGTCAAGCGACGATACAAAGAGGATGCCTTCCTGATACGCAGGCTGGCCCCAGATGCTATGCCCCGCCTCGAACGGCTCTGACCACACTGGTTGCGCGGTCGTTGCGTCAAGCGCGAATACGAAGTTGTCGGCCGTGCCGACAAAAATGCGATCGCCCACCTGCAACGCCGGAGCGATGACTCTATCTTGGGCGATCTCGCTAACAGGCCAGTTTGGTTTCATTGCGCCATCGGCCGCATCCAGCGAATAGACGCTGACCTTCACATTGGGCGACAATATGCCGCCCGAAGCACCGTAGTCACCAAATACAACCTGTCCATCGACCACCGAAGGAGCGGCATAGAATTGAACAGTTGGGCTGCCGCCGCCTGGCGGATAGAACCAAAGCTGCTCGTTTGTCTCGGGGTCAACGGCCGCTACGCCAGGCCCATAGGCGACGTAGATCACGCCCTGGCTATCGGCTGACATGCCTGGCCAACTCGTATTGGCCGTCCGCGTACCGCAAGCGACTAGCAGAAAGCTGGCCATAATGAAGAATATAATAGCCCGCCCCAAGGGCAGGCGCTTTGCTTCGTTCAAGGTACCTCCGTCAAGGCACCGGGTCATAACCACCTGGATTTAGGGGGTGGCAACGGCCGATTCGCCGCACTGCCATCCAACCCCCTTTCAGAACACCATATTTCTCAACTGCCTCATACCCATAGTGCGAACATGATGGTGTGAAGCGGCAACTAGCAGGTAATCCCCGGGATAAAGTTAATTGGTAAAATCTGATTAAAAGGAGTGCGATCTTTGTCGTGCCTCTGCCAATCGCACCGGTTACTCGATTCATCATAACGCCCAGTCTCGCGCTCTATCTTGGAATGAAGAACTACTGTGTTCCGGCACTAGATCACTAGATCCATCCGATATCACAGGTCTGCCTTCAGCAATTGGGCCCGTGAGAGAACTCGGCCGACCGCGTCGTCGATTTGGGCCAATGATGATTCGGCCGCTGCTCTGCGGGCGATGAAAAGACAGTCCCAGCCATAAAGAATGCGACCCTGTCGCCGCCGGACAGCCTCGCGCAGCAAGCGCTTGGCACGATTGCGAGCTGTGGCCTTGCCAACCTGCCGGCCGGCGGAAAAGCCGAATCGGCTAACAGACGTCCCATTGTCTCTAACAACCAGGACCAGTAACGGATGATGGAATCTCCAGCCATGTTCACGAAGTTGCTCAAAATCGGACGCATGTCGCAACCTATAACGTCGCTGCATCCGCTACGAATGTTTGCCGCCAGTGGCTTCCTTCATCGCTCGATAGCTGACAGCTCGCGTACCATTCCAGTTGATTCGCTTAACGTGGTTGTTCTTACTGACACTCAAGATACTACGCCCTTTACTGCGTCGATTCTTGAGCACCATTCGACCGCCGCGAGACTTCATACGCTTACGGAAGCCGTGGACGCGCACTCGGCGGCGAATCTTCGGTTGATAAGTACGTTTGGGCATTGCTTATCCTCTCCAAAAAAACGAGGGCCTTATAGCCCTCGAGATGTTCAAATCACTCCGTTTTCGAGTTGACCGTTGCTTTCCTAGCCCGATGACTAGACACAACTCGATCTCCTAGAACAACGTACCTTCAAGGCGACAGGAAATTATACATGACGCCAGGGGCGTGTCAAATGTCGCCGCGCCCGAAGGCTATGGCCAGCCAGCCTCTCAGGCGACGCTTATTCACACCTCACCTAATCCCAAAAACAAAAGCTTTTTGAGCTTTCAATCGTCGTTTTCTCGCCGGAGGCTGGCGCCCAGTGCCTGGAGTTTCTGTTCTATGGCCTCGTAGCCGCGCTCGACCTGCTGGGCGTTGTGAATCGTGCTGGTGCCGCGGGCACATAACGCAGCCAGGATCATAGCCATTCCAGCCCGGATATCTGGGCTGGTGACGCCCTGCGGGTTAGCGTAAAGCGGACTGGGACCTTGCACCAATACCCTGTGTGGATCGCAGAGAACAATGCGGGCGCCCATGAAAACGAGCTTGTCGACAAAGAAGAAGCGGCTCTCATACATCCAGTCATGGAGCAGTACCGAACCTGTGGCCTGGGAAGCGATGACTACGGCAATGCTCATCAAGTCGGGCGGAAAGCCCGGCCAAGGATGAGGCTTAACCTCTGGGATCCGGCCGCCCAACGCCGGCACGATCTCCAACGATTGATCGGCCGGCACCAGAATGTCATCTCCTTCATCTAGCCAACAGACGCCCAATTTCCGGTAAACCTGGCCGATCATCCCCAGATTGTTCGGCTCGGCCTTGCGAATGCGAATTTCACCGCCGGTCAGTGCCGCAGCCCCTATGAAACTGCCGACTTCCATGTAATCAGCTCCGATCGTGAATTCGCCGCCCCCCAACCGTTCGACGCCCTGAATCAACAGCCGGCTTGTCCCTGAACCTTCTATCTTCGCGCCTAGTTTGTTGAGGAAACGACACAGATCCTGCGTATGCGGTTCCCGCGCCGCATTGTCGATGATTGTATCGCCCTTGGCCAAAACAGCGGCCATGAGTGTGTTCTCAGTGGCTGTAACGCTGGCCTCGGCTTGCAACAAATAACCAGCACCGCGCATTGACTCAGCTTGCATTTCAAATGTGCCATCATGGTTTAGAAACACTTCGACGCCCAGAGCCTCGAGTCCCTGCACATTAGTGTCCAGTGGCCGGCCGCCAATTACATCTCCGCCCGGTCCCGGCAAGGTGACACGGCCCAGTCGCGCCAACAGCGGACCTGAGAATACGAATGAGGCCCGAATCCGGCTGGCCAGCCGACCATCTATCACGCTTTTATTTATCTCGGCCGCGTGTATGCGCCAGCTGCCAGGTCCCAGCAACGTCGTCTCAACCCCTAGATCACGCATGATCGCCAGCGCCGTCCGGACATCGGCGATATCGGGGATATTGTGCAGAATAACCGGTTGGTCGGTCATCAGGCAGGCCGGTATTAACTTTAGCGCGGCATTCTTGTTGCCACTAGCAGTGATAGTCCCTTGCAGTCTGCGACCACCCTCGATGATTAACTGGCTCATGAAACTGACCTCATGTCGAACCTAATAGCTTCGCAAACAACGGACTCGCTCAATACAACTCGCTCAATCGTTGGCAGAATGTCAATCCTCATGGATCGATTCTAGCCGCCAGCATGAGCCGGGTCAATTATCGCTCTCACCGGCAGGGCATTCCCGAAATCTGATAAGAATCAAGTGATCAACTTGCGGCGGCCGCTTATCGCACTGCAGAGTTTGACCTCGTAGATCAATGCTTCTTCGTGTAAACTGTCCGCGATGATGCGGAGAGAAACATGCCTTACATTAACGTAAACGACCAGCAACTGTTTTACGCCGCTCGAGCACTCGATCGCCAGCCGGTATGTTTGTTAATACACGGCGCTGCCGGATCACATCTCGATTGGCCGCCTCAATTGAGACGCGTCGAAAACATGGGCAGTTGCGCCCTTGATCTACCTGGGCACGGTCGCTCAGCGAAACCAGGCCGCTCTTCGGTCAGCGCCTTTGCCGACGATGTAATGGCTCTGGCCGAGATTCTTAGTCTAACTGAGATTTTGCTTGTTGGTCATTCAATGGGTGGCGCCATCGCCATGGAGATCGCCTTGCGCGAGCCGACCTCCGTCGTTGGCCTGGTCTTGGTGGCGACGGGCGCGCGGCTCAGAGTCCAAGAAAAGCTGCTTAACTTGCTGACCGACGATTACAAACAGGTCGTCGAACTCGTAACCACGTTGGCCTGGGGTCAAGATGCGCTTGCGGAAGTTGTCGGACGTGGCCGAGCGTTGATGCTAGCGTGTGACCCGGCCGCGGTTGAGCTAGATTATTTGGCCTGTAACGAATTTGACGTTATGGCTAGCGTGGGATCACTCTCGATTCCTACACTGGTCTTGACCGGCAGTGAAGATCGGCTGACCCCGCCCAAGTACGGCCGCTTCCTGGCTGAACAGATTCCCGGAGCCGAATACGTGCCGATTGAGAATGCCGGACACATGCTGGCCCAAGAACGGCCGGACGAAGTGGCCAAATCCATCGCGGATTTCACCCGGCGCCGGCTAGGACTTTGACCTCACGTCGGCGAACGAAAGCTGCCTCAGCGTCTATTCACTGGTCAGTTTCTGCCGCAACAATGGCGTCATTGCAGCAAACGCTCGGCCGCGATGGCTTATGAGATGCTTCTCAGCCGCCGGCAGTTGGGCCATCGTCTTCTGTCTTTCAGGTAGATAGAAAACCGGGTCATAGCCGAAACCTCCTTCGCCGGCCGGCTCCAGGGCGATCATTCCTTCACAGACGCCGCTTTCCGTGCCAACCACTGCTTTCGGCGTGGCCAAGGCCACCACACAGCGAAAGCGGGCCTGGCGATTAGCCCATGGAACCACTTTCAGCTCTTCTAGTAGCAATTTGTAGCGCTGCACAGGCGTCAGTCCCGTTCCACCATATCTGGCCGTGTGCACGCCCGGCCGGCCGCCCAGGGCATCGACTTCCAGTCCTGAATCGTCGGCCAGCGTCAGTAGGCCCGTCTGCGCCGCGTAGCCGGTTGCTTTCAAAATTGCGTTCTCCTCAAACGTCCGGCCGGTTTCGGCAACATCCTCTGCCCACGGAATATCTTCGAGGCCGAGCCATTCAATATCCAAATCAGCCAGCATATCTGCCAATTCAGCCACTTTGCCCTTGTTCCGCGTCGCCACCAGAAGCTTCACTCTTCACTCCTCTTTATGAATTCGATCTTATTGTAGCCTTAGCGCACTGCCTCCACCCGTTGACGCGCTTCTTGCCAGCATGTTATACTCGCTCGGCGACAAGGAGCCGAAACTTGGCCCTTGATTCCACCTTGAGGGATTCCCGTTGACAAACAAGAAACCATCACGTCTGCGCTTTAATTTCGGATTTCTTATAGAGGCGAACCCCGGCACCAGTCGGACCATCGAGCTTGATTATCCGTCGATCCTGATTGAGGACGAAGTATTGCTAGAACCGCTCACAGGCGCCTTCCAGGCAATCCGCAACTCAAAAGGCATCTACATCACGGGTAAACTAGCCTCAACTGCCGAAGCCGAGTGCGCCCGGTGCCTGGATCCGGTCCGCTTGCCGATCAATATAGAGCTGGATGATCTCTATTACCACCCGCCTCAAACGGCGCCCGCAGGCGAATTCGTGGTCGGCGAGGACGGTTTCATCGATCTCGCGCCGCTAGTGCGCCAGCTAGGCCTTCTCGCCATACCAATGCAGCCTTTTTGCCAGGCCGACTGCAAAGGTCTTTGCGCCGAGTGTGGGCAGAACCTGAATGACGGCGACTGCCATTGCGAAATCGATGAGATAGATCCGCGCTTATCTGCCCTGCGCAACCTTCTGGATAGTTGAACTGAATGGGAAAGCGTGGAGATCATAACAGCCAAGTGCTAGATCTTCCTGCAATTCCTTGACGACTGAAGAACGGCATGTTTTACGATCAGGCAAAGATATACGTGCGAAGCGGGGACGGCGGCGACGGCATGATCGGCTTTCGCCGAGAGAAGCACGTTCCACGAGGTGGACCGGACGGCGGGGATGGCGGCCGGGGCGGCGATGTGCACGTTGTTGTAAGCCGGCATGACAGCACCCTAGTTCGCTACCATCGCAATAATCACTTTAGGGCCGGCAATGGCAGCCATGGCGGTCGCAATAGGATGACCGGCGCCAATGGCAAGAGCTTGCGCCTCGAAGTGCCGGCCGGAACCTTGATCCGCGATGCCGACAGCGGCGAGTTATTGGCCGATCTGACGCATGATAATCAGGAAGCGCTGATACTCAGTGGGGGCCGTGGCGGCCGAGGAAACGTCCGCTTCGCCTCAAGCACCAACCAGGCTCCTCGTCTGGCCGAACGCGGCGAGCCTGGCCAGGAACGTTGGCTCACTCTGGAACTCAAGCTCATTGCCGATGTTGGCATTGTCGGCGTGCCTAATGCCGGAAAATCGACTCTCTTGTCGGTGGTTAGTTCCGCCAAGCCTAAGATAGCAGATTATCCCTTTACCACGCTACAGCCCAGTCTGGGCGTTGTCGATTTAGGCGGATACCAGACCTTTGTTCTGGCCGACATCCCGGGCTTGATTGAAGGCGCGGCCGGGGGCGCCGGACTCGGGCATGACTTTCTCCGTCATATCGAACGCACGCGGGCCCTGATTCATTTGCTCGATGGGGCCGCCAGCGATCCGCTCGAGGATTGGGCGATGATCAACCAGGAACTCGCTCTCTATGATGCTCATTTGGAACAGAAACCGCAGATCGTGGTCCTAAATAAGATGGACTTGCCAGACGCCCAGGCCTGGGAGCCCATCGTCAGAGAACAGATCGAGGCATCAGGCTACCAATTCAGTGCTATTTCGGCCGCCAGCGGTGAAGGGGTCAAAACGATGCTCTTCCAGGCCGCGGCGATGTTGGAGAGCGTACCTGAACAGGATGTACTTGACGAAGTACCGGCCGTCATCCGCCCGCTGCCAGATGAGGACGCTTTTAGCATACGCCGCGAAGGGGACGGATGGCGTGTTGAAGGTCGCCGCATTGAACGCGTGGCCGCCATGACCTATTGGGAGTTTGAGGCTACTACGCGCCGATTTCAGCAAATACTTGAGACGATGGGCATCAGTAACGCATTGTTGGACGCCGGCATCAACAACGGTGATATGGTTTTTATTGGAGATGAAGAGTTGGAATGGAGTGAATAACTTCCCTACGCGCAAACATCGGCGCACGAAGTTACGATTCTGTTTCTTCCTCAGCTGGCTCAGGCTCGGCCGGCTCGGGTACATATCGCTTCATTTGAGACACCGGCACTTTGATTTGCTTGCGGCAATTGATGCACTCAAGCGAGTGATATTTCTGGCCTTTTTCGGTCGCTTTGGTTACAGCCTGGGCCATATAATCCTTGGATAAATTGAATGTATGGCGGCAGTAAGAACATCGGACGTTCATGATACACTCTCCGTTTTGCAGCAGCTTTGGAATGCTATTATAGCCTACTGTAGGCTGTACTGCCCGGCAGCTTCACGCGATGCCTGATTCTCCATCGTCAACGGCCCTAGACTTGTTGTTTGAGGCTCTGGATTGCGGTCAGTTCCCCTTCCTGAATGTTACCAGCGATAGTATGGTGCCTCTTGTCAGGAGCGGCAACCAGTTTCAATTAGGTCCTACTTCCCCTGAAACATTGGCCGTCGGCGATATGATTGTCGTTGGCTCGGACGAAGATCTGCTTGCTCACCGCTATTGGGGTGTCAGTGAGAAGAAAGTACCAGCTAATTGCCATCCCGAGGCGACCGCCTGGCCTACATCGATTCACCCACGCCGTTCGGCCAGCTGCGGGCAGTCGTGATCGCTCGCCGGCGTAGCGGCCAACTACTAGACCTTTCTACCGGTCCGGGAGCTCAGGCGCCTCCTCGCTAGAGCAGCTGTCCTCCTTGAGAGGATGGTGGGCCATATGTCCTGACCTGGTGCGTTTTTGCGTTTGTTGGCATGACCGCATAACCTTTACCCGCTTACGAATTCCATTACACGTTCATGTCTTGACATGAAAAAGTCTTTGATTTATCCTGGTAGCGATAACTATACGAAGTCCGCGTAACAGATAAGGAGTTTCGCATGAACCTGGACAATCAGGCTGATCTCTTCCCCGCCAGCACGTTTCCAGACGGCGTCAAACCACAACTTTCGGCCGATGCCTCCTTGCAAGCGGCTTTGGGCGCCTTTGAGCGATTCATGGAGGAAGAGGGCTTCTCTGAAAACACGCGCAAGGCATTCGCTAGCGATATACGCCTGCTGGGAAGGTACCTGGGCATTGGCCAGCCGGTTGGCCAGGTCGGCACCAAGAATCTAAATGATTTTCTGAACTGGCTATTGTATGAACGCGGTGTGCCCTGTAGTCAAAAATCTTATGCCCGGCGCGTGACTACGCTCAAGCGCTTTTTCGGCTGGCTCCAGGAATCTGGCGTACTGACTGAAAACCCAGCTGCAGCTGTGGTTCAGATCAGCGTTAGCAGCCCGCTGCCCAACATCCCCACGGAAGCCGAACTTGAGAGAGCCTTGACTGTCAGCAGCGACATGCGCGAGGGCATCGGCCTGGGCAAGCCCGATGCTCGACCTCACATGCTGCTAACTCTGTTGCTGCAGACAGGCATCAAGAAAGGCGAGGCGATGGCCATCGTGCCCAACCACATCGATCGCGACAATCCAGGCGAACCCTATCTTTTTATTCGGATCAAGAATCCCCGTCTGCGCTACAAGGAGCGCAAAATCCCTCTCGATCCCGCCTGGCTGGAGATCGTGGACGAATACGTGGCCCAATATGAACCGACCGATACTCTATTCACCTGCACAGCGCGCAATTTAGAGTACATTCTTAGTGACGTGGGTGAGGCGGCCGGACTGGCTCAGGGACGGCTCTCCTTCGAGAATCTGCGCTGGGTTTCGGCCCTTCGGGACTACCTCAGGGGTGAGGAACCCGGCTCAATCCGCCAGCGATTAGGGCTTTCGCCGATCACCTGGCGCGAAACTAAAGCTAAATTGGACCGATTGCGAGCCAAACAAGGCTACGCGGATTGATCGCTCGTCTCTTGTGGGCCGCCTGCGGCTCCCCTAATAACCTGATAGGCCTGTGTCAGCGGTCGGCTGATCAATAGCAGCGGAACCTGACGAGTGGGAGCCGTCGCGACAGGCCTGACCGGAAAGATGGTCACCTTGGATACGGGAAAGAAGTCGTGTAAGTCGTCAAGGATATCTTCGTCTGGAGCATCGGAACGCACGTGCAGATTGCCTTGGATAGCAAAGTGAGCGATATAGAATACGACTGGTCTTTCGCCTATCGGTAGCTGGATTTGAGCGGCTTCGTCCTCTCGCAAGATGCTCATCGCCGCCAGGCGATCTTTGTTGATGACCGCCGACGACTGCTTTATTTCACCTACCCGCCTGTCGGCCGCCAGCGCGCTGAGCGCTGCGTTTCGAACAGGAAGGTAGGTCCAATTGCGATCGTTGAGGTAAGCAACGAGTTGGCCGCGGGGCTGCAACTCACCGCGCAGCATATAATCTTGCAGGATCGCTTCCACTTGCAATGTCGCTAGTTCAATTTCGCGGAACACGTGTCACTCCTTGATTGGGCAGCTTGGCCCGGCTAGCCTGGAGGAGTACAGCCACCTGGAAACAGAGCATTCGGATCGTAGTATTCCGCCTGCGAGATAGCTTGGCCAGTGGCGTCTTCTACCGAGATATTATTCACCCAGGCGCTGCACCTGCCCCACAGGATGGTATGGGTGAACGGGCCATTGCCCTCATACACCTTGGGTGGAACCTGATCGGACACAGCGACTGTATAGGGTGCTCGGCCGCCGTAGGGCTGTACGATGAGATCGCATTGCCAATTGATATCCACGTACTCGCAATTGGCAACGCTCAGATTACGACCGAATTGTTCGACCACTTCTGAAGTCGCCGTAGCCTCCGGAGTAGCCGTCTGTACCGGCGTCGGCGTCTGCGGCTCAAACGCGTTAACCTCAAAAGAATGTGACGAGCCCAATGGGCTGCCGGAGGCATCGAGTAACTGCCAGGTGCTTTCATAGCGACCGGGCGTGCTAGGCGCTCGCAACCCAATTGTCAGGGTCGTCTCGTCCCCTTCAAGTAACAGATCGTCGAGGATTACCGGGCCGGACTGACCGAACTCTTCGCCTTCGACGAACGTCCATTCGGCACCAGCCTCAACTGGACAGGCGTTATCATTGGTTAACACCCAATTCATGACGAAGTTCACGTCGACCGGTGTGCTGCTGCTAGCTTCATTCTGGAATGTATAGCTATTCAGCAGCGCTATTTCTGGCTCGCAAGACGCGACAAATGTCGCGGTCTGATCAGGCGGCGGCGTTGCGCTCGGTAGAACGGTCGCCGATGGCACCGGCGTCTTTGTGGGTTCGGCCGTCAGCGTGGCGGCAATTGCCGCCACGGCCGTCGCGCCAACATCGGCCGTGTCCTGCGGTTCAACCGTTGGCGTGGCTGACGGCTCAGGCGATGGCGTTTCCGTCCCCGCTGCTACCACCAAGGCATCATCCGGCGTGCGCGTGGCCCCACCAGAAGCGGCGAAGATGAAGTAACCTCCAGCTCCGGCGGCGATAATCAGCAGCAGCAGGATGATCAAGATAAGACCGAGGCGGCTCCGTTTATTTTCGGGTGCTGGAGCGGCCAGCGTAGGCGGCGGAACTGCCACTTCAGTCAGGCCCGGATCCTGGGCTGGCGCCAAATGCGTTGCGTCGGCTGCTGCTGCCTGAGGAGCGACTACGGTGGCGGGCGCTGGAGCCGGAGCCAACTGCGTTGCGTCCGCAGGCGCAGCCGGTCTTGCCGGTGGCGGGGTTGTCATTCGATCAGCGCCGGTGATAAATGCGGCCGCCGCCAGGTCGAGATCGCTAACCTTTGCCGCTGCCTGCAACTCCTGGATCATCTCATTGGCGGACTGATAACGTTCATTGGGATCCTTGGCCATCGCCCTGATGATGACTGTCTGGATGGCACCCGGAATGTCGTCATTCAAATCCGTCGGCGATGGTACAGGTTCGTTCACATGCTTCAGAATAACTGCCAATGGCGTATCCGCATCATATGGCAGCCGGCCAGTCGCCATCTGGTAGTAGAGAACGCCCAACGCATAGAGATCGCTGCGCTCGTCGCCAGCCTGGCCCAGACCCTGCTCCGGCGACATGTAGGCCGGCGTTCCAACCATCGCTCCAGTTGCTGTGAATGAAGGTCCGCTCAGGATTTTGGCAATGCCAAAATCGGTCAAGACCGCCCGGCCCTCTTCGGTCAGCATGATATTGCCGGGCTTGATGTCACGGTGAACCATGCCGCGCCCGTGAGCGTAGGCCAGGGCATCGGCCACCTCCAGCACGACACGGGTCGACTCCGAAAGAGGCATTGTGTCTCCTTGCCCTGACATGCCTGCAATGCGGCTTTTTAAGGTGCCACCACTCACAAATTCCATGACGATGTAGTACATGTCATCGTAAATATCAAAATCGTAAACACCGACAATGTTGGGGTGATTGAGAGCGGCCATTGCCCGGGCTTCTCTTTGGAAACGAGCCAGGAAGCCTTCTTCATCGGCCAGAAATGAGTGCATGACCTTGATCGCCACGTAGCGGTCAAGGGTCTCCTGGTAGGCTTTGTAAACCTCGGCCATGCCACCCCGGCCCAGATTCTCTGTGACTTGATACTTACCGACCGTTCGGCCAATTAGCGATCTTGATGACATAGATCTTGCTGCTCTTTACCAAAGCGCTTCACACGTAATTTCGCACGCTGCAAACTGTTCATGGGTGCCTGGCAACCTGGTCACTCGCTAACCAGATTGTTGAGTGAATTGACTACTGATCACCGGGTTTTGACGTCTTGAAGGATCTAGTGTGCCGATCACAGACCTGGCGATCGCCCTCATCATCGACGTAATAGAGAATCGCCTCAACCTCATACGGATCCCTTCGATCACCATCCCGTAAATGCAGTGTCAAGTTGAAATTGGGTTGCATGGCCTCTATTACGCTTAGGCTGGCAGCTTCTTCGCCATTGGCGTTCCTGACTCGAACCAGGATAGATGGCCGTTCCATGAAGGGCGTGATGTCAAAGCCGATCGCCACTCGCTGGCCGTCTTCATACATATACAATCCCAGCTTGTTGAACCGCACTTCTTCTCGAGAACGAGGGCCCCCATCAAGGTTATCGTAGAATTGGACGCGCATTGGCCGATTATAACTCGTTCCGTGGTCGTGTAACAATCATACTATGGTTGGATCACAGTCAGGCGGTGGTCAGCCTTGCATCGCGTATCTTTTCTAATGTCTGAACCAAAACCACCTGCCATTCCCTGGTAGTCAGTCCTCGGCCAAGCCAAACGCCGTTGCGACTTACTTTGACATCGGACCCCAAATGACGCTGCAAACGCAGACGGCCTACGTGCTCGGAACCGGGTAAGCGGATCTGCAACTGTCCGGACTCAGACGTGATTGACAATACGCCGGCCTCGGCCGCAAGTACCTTGACGCGCAGTTGGTACAACAGGTTGTCCACCGGATCCGGAATCGGTCCAAAGCGATCGGCCAGCTCCACCGCCATATCCTCAATGGACTGTAACGAATCCAGAACAGCCATCCGCCGGTAAAGACGAAGCCTCAGCGAGGCCTCTGGCACATAATCCTGCGGCACATAGGCTGCCAACGGCAAATCAATGAGCACTGACTCGGGCAATTCGGTGGGCGGCTGCTTACCGTCGCGGGCAGCTCGGCGGCGCTTCACCGCCTGACTGAGCAACCGTGTATAAAGGTCAAAACCCACAGCCGCAATATGCCCGCTCTGCCTCGCCCCAAGCAAGTCACCAGCGCCTCGAATCTCAAGATCCCGCATGGCGATGCTGTAGCCGGCGCCTAATTCACTTTGGGCGGCAATGACCTCCAGTCTGGCCTTTGCGTCGGGTGTGAGTCCGTTCCACTTTGGATGCAAGAAATAGGCGTAGGCGCGACGCACACCTCGGCCCACCCGGCCGCGCAACTGATAGAGCTGGGCCAATCCGAATTGATCGGCTCGTTCGACGATTAAGGTGTTGGTGTTCGGTATGTCCAGGCCGCTCTCAATGATGGTCGTACTCAGTAAAATATCGACCTCGCCATTTACGAAACGCAGCATGACATCTTCTAGCTCGCGCTCACTCATCTGGCCATGACCGATGGCAACGGTCGCTTCGGGCACGAGATGGGTGAGGCGAGTGAAGGCATTGATTATGGAGTGGACACGGTTGTGCACGTAGAATACCTGTCCGCCGCGATCGAGTTCACGCAGTATCGCCCGCCGTACGATCGAATCTTCGAGCTCACCCACAAACGTCTGCACCGGCAAGCGATCGGCCGGCGCTGTGTCAATCTGGCTGATATCCCGCACGCCCGCCAGGCTCATGTAAAGCGTTCTGGGAATCGGAGTGGCGGTCATGGTCAACACATCGACCTCGGTGCGCAACTGCTTCAATTTCTCCTTGTGGTTCACGCCAAAGCGCTGTTCCTCGTCTATGATCAACAGGCCCAGGTCCTTAAAGGAAACATCGTCAGAGAATAGCCGGTGAGTCCCAACCACGATATCGATTTGGCCGTCGCGCAAGCCCTTTACGATGCGCTCCTGTCGTGAGGTCGTGCGGAAGCGCGACAACATCTCTACGTTCACTGGAAACGGACGCAGGCGCTCAAGAAAGGTAGTATAATGTTGTTGGGCCAACACGGTCGTAGGAACCAGGATCGCCACTTGTTTCTCATCCATCACGGCTTTGAAAGCCGCCCGCAGCGCAACTTCCGTCTTGCCGTAGCCGACGTCGCCGCAAATCAGCCGGTCCATGGGATACGGCCGCTCCATGTCCGATTTTACCTGAGCTATGGCCTCCAACTGATCATCCGTTTCGCGATAGGGAAAGCCGGCCTCGAGTTCCGCCTGCCACTGTGCATCCTGGGCAAAAGCGTGCCCGGCAATGGTTTCTCTCGCCGCGTAAAGATCGAGCAGATCCTCGGCCAAATCATCGGCCGCTTCTTGAGCTTTGGCCTTGGCTCGTTTCCAGCCTTTTTCCCCAAGTCGGTGCATTTTCGGTGAACGATCGTCCGGTCCTATCCACTTACTCAGTCTGTCGGCGTGGTGCGCCGGAACGTAGAGAACATCTCCGTTGCCAAAGTTGACCTGCAAGTACTCCCGATTTGCTCCACCTACTGACCGTACAACCAGCCCTGCAAACTGGCCCACGCCAAACTCCAGGTGGACAACATAGTCGCCGGGATCCATATCGGCATAGTAAGTCTCAGGCGCCACTGCTCTCGGCTTCAGTCGACGCCTGGGAACCGGTCGGCTCCAACCAAATACTTCGGCGTCGCTCAGGACGTTCAAGAGGATACGGTCGCGACTAGCCGCCCCCATTGCTGTGCCAGGCTCCTGAGCATATAGAACAAAACCTCCACCAAGGCTACCCTGAACAAATGACAGGCTGCCTGGCGTCGAAATATCGGGCGCTGACTCCAGAACCTCAGGTTGCAGACCGGCGTTGAACGATGCCGACGAACTGTCTTCATGCCAGAGTTCAGCCAGTCGGGCAGCTTGTTGACTCACAACCACGGTCGTCTCCCCGAGCGTTCGGGCTGCCCGCAGCCGCATTAGAAACGGGCGCACCTGGCCTCCGTAACGCGGGCCTGGCTGGATTGCTTCAGAGAGGTCCGAATCCAAAGAAGTATCGTCGTCTCGGCCCTCTCCCAGGACCATTACCGTCCTTTCCAGTACTTCATCTGTCAGCGTCTGCCACTCGAATAGAGGCGACGGATAATCAGGCGGCGTGTCAAGCTGTTCGTTCGCGATTTGATCGGCATGCGCGTGAACCTCTTCGGCCGCCGCCAGATACTCTCGCAGATCGTCAAGCAAGATCAACGTGTCTTGGGGCAAGTAGTCCAGGAGCGAGGCCGGTTGCGAGTAGGCCATTGGCAAATAATACTCCAGGTTCGGCGTTGAACTGGCGCTGGCCAATGCGGGGATGTCGTCTCGCCAACTTGGCAGGTCCGTCGGGCCCTCGGCGATTAATCTCTGCAGATGCTGGCCTACTTCGGCCGCGTCGCCAGGTAGAACCTCCCGCCCGGGTGGTATGACAATATGATCAAGTTTGCCATGAATCATATCTTGAGAGCGCTGTGTCGCCGGGTTAAACGCTCGCAGCGTTTCAACCTCGTCGCCGAATAGTTCGATGCGCGCGGGCAAGGCAGCTCCAACTGGGAAGATATCCAGAATTCCGCCTCGTATACTGAATCCGCCCTCCGTTTCGACGGTGCTGACACGTTCATATCCTATTCGTTGCCAGCCCTCAACCAGCTTCGTTAGGTCGAGAATCTGGCCGGATCGAATGACCCGAGTAGCTCCCACGAAGCGCTGGCGTGGCAGGGTCTTCTGAAGCAGCGCCCGGGCCGAAGTGAGCACCAAGAGCTTTGGTGATTGGCCGGGCAGCAACGGATGCTGGCCTTCCATGAGCCTGCTGAGTACGCCTAGCCGCCGGTTGCGTGAACTGTTGCTCCAGGGGCCGCGTTCGTACGGAAGGGGCGTCGGTTCGGGAAATCGTAGTGCCGTCATTCCCTCAGGAAGCCAGGCGTCCAGAATCTGCTGCCACATTGGCACGGCTTCAACGCGCCCGGTAATCAGCAACATCGTCTGCGGTCGGTCCAGGAACAACTTGCTCAGAAGCGCCGGCCTGGCCGTAGCCAGCAGCCCGAGCGGCTCATGGCTACGTCCACCGTCAAGATCAGCCCGCAGATGTTTATAAGCGGGAAGGTCGTCAAAGACGCTCAGCAAGCTGGTTAGATTCATTTCGTTGATAGGCCCATGCTGTTGTTCAGAGAGTGCTCTGAATCCCTTTCTAACTATTGTCCACGGATCGATTATGCCGGGTCATGGCTAGATCTATGCCGTCGCGCAGATACGATTCGATCGCTACGACTGCCGCTTCCATCATCTCCAAGGCAATAGGTATCTCGTCAACCTTGAAGTCGCGTAGGACGTAGGCGGCGGTCTCCATTCTGCCCGGTGGCCGACCAACCCCCAGACGCAGTCTCGGGAATTCGTCGCCTACTCGGGCGATGATAGACCTCATGCCATTGTGCCCGCCCGAGCCGCCTTTCTCTCTCAGCCGCAGGGTGCCGAGGGGCAGGTCAATTTCATCATAGACGACCATAACGTTGGCTATAGGCACATCGTAGTAATTCACCAATGACGCAACCGCATTGCCGCTCCTATTCATATATGTCTGCGGTTTCGCCAAAATGACCGATTTCCTAGCCAAGCGACCTTTGCCCACAATCGTGTTCATTTCAACCCGCGTCATGCTTATATCGTGTCGTTCAGCCAAACGGTCGGCAACTTTGAAGCCGATATTGTGTCTATTTTCTTTGTATGCCCGGCCGGGATTGCCCAGACCAACGATCATGAACCGTTCCAATGCCTGGCTTGCCTCTGGTTGCTCCATCGTTTGACCGTGTTACTGGTTGTGCCGTCCATGAAATTGCTACTGATACCAACGCTGGCGAAGGATCCGCCGCAACCAGCGCCAGGCGCCTCGTAGCAACACGTAAAGTGCCAAACCAACAAAGACATAGATGACAATCTTGGCACCAAACCAAAACGCCCGTCCAAATCCCGACGTCTCAATGCTGGTAAATCGCTCAAGCAGGCCTCCCTGCCCGTCTGATCCATCACCGCCGTTCGAATCGGTTGCCCCCAAGGGGTCACCTGGAGGTGTTGGTGGTGGAGACGGCGTAGGAAATGGAGTAAGCGTCGGCAGAATGTCTGACTCAGATCGCCGCGTCGATTCAAGATCATTGGCATTTGGCAGTGTTGGCGTCAACAACAAAGTGTTCGTAAGCGTCGGCGTAGGCGATGGCGTGGCCGAAAGGTTCGTTATCAGTAGTTGCGTGACGAAGAACTCATCGTAGTTGTAGTCGTCGCGCACGACGCGTAAACGAAGTCGATATTGGCCATCAGGGAAGACCGGCGAGACCGGTTGGCCTACCGTCGTATCCCATACAGCCAACGTGTCGTCCTGCACCGGCTGATCGCCTTGGGCGAATACTATCCAGTCTGACCCAGATATCGAATCCTGAACGAAAGCCAATTCATAACGCAGGAATTGCGGATGATCGGCCGTGCCCCGGATGACGACGATGCCGCTGACCTCGTCTCCATCAGTCGGTTCATATATGCCGTTACCCACTTGAGCAAAGACGCTTTGAACCAGGACCCAGGATAGACTGGCCAGGAAAACGACTTGCAGAATAGCTGCCCTAGATGAAATTCCAATCATGTGACCTGATGCGGTCAGACTCCTGTAAGTCAGAGTCAACCTCGACAGGGCCAAAACACCAAACAGTAAAGTCTAGCACAAAGGTAAGGCAGGGGCGAACGTCGCAAAGGTTGTTTCATAAGTGGCTTCTGAGAGTCCTCCGAGTACTCGCCAGAGTAATCGTCAAGATACGTGACCAAAGACTGTTGCGCCGCTTTGCGCTTACTGCCATAATCGGGCCTTCTGTCGGCAGTCTCGCGCCCCGAGACCTGTTTCGTTAATCAGGTGAAGAACCCGGACTATTGCCGTCGGTACGGCCGGGCAATGCCCTGCCCCGTTATTGAAGTTGACAAATGCGCGCGCCTGCTCTGGAAGTCGGTGGCATGTGGCCTCAAAGAAATGGGCTCTTCGCCGCCGCGTCATCTAGGGCGCGAATTGCTGGAGAGTGATATGAACGCCGTTAGCCGATTGGCCAATTATGTCTTTGGCCCCTTTCTATTATTATCGATCCTCATCCCTCTTGCGGCTTGTGGCCCGGCCGGTGGCGTCGCGGATAGCTCTAAATCCGAAGGAGATACGCCGAACGAGGAGCGGAGTATTTTGAGCGTCGACGAAGCGGCCGATCAAGATGAGCTGACGGCAACCACATCACGAAGTGAAGAGGCGGAAGCTGCATCTGAGCCGGATGAAGCAGAAGAAGAATCGTTGACTGGTGAAGAAACCGTCTCTGTGGAAGATGTCTCCCAACAATTGGACGCCACCGGTTTGCAAGTTGGCTTCACCGACGACGGCCACCCGTACAAGGGCGATCCGAATGCGCCGGTGATAATCGAGGAGTACTCGGATTACCAGTGCCCTTTCTGCTCCCGATTTTTCGCTCAGACTCTGCCCGAATTGCTGGACAATCAAATAGCCGCCGGTGATGCGATGCTGATCTACTACGACTTCCCGTTAACTAACATTCATCCTCAGGCCAGTGCCGCTGCCAACGCGGCTCGCTGCGCTGGCGAACAGGGAGCGGTGGCTTATTGGGATATGCATGATATGCTTTTCTCACGTCCCGATGAATGGTCGAACCAGGACGCGGCGGCCGTATTCGGCGACTTTGCCGAAGAGTTAGGGTTGGATGTCGATGCCTTTGAAGAATGTGTGGCCGAAGATCGCTACGCCGCAGAGGTCGAAGCAGATCTCAACGCCGGTGCGGCCCTGGGCATTTCTGGCACGCCTACATTTGTCATCAATGGCCAGCTGCTGGTTGGGGCTCAGCCAGTGGATGCATTTGACACAGCCATCGCCACCATCAAAGAAGGCGGTCAGTTGGCCAGTGATGAACCGAGCCAGCCGCAGCAACCCGCGGCCGCGCCAACCCCGGCTGCTTTCACCGATGTTTATGCGGGGGCAATGGGCGATCCCGATGCTGCTGTGACAATCGTCGAGTTCACGGATTATCAGTGTCCGTACTGTTCACGCCACTCAATTGACACCATGCCCCGCATCGTCTCCGAATTCGTCGACACAGGTCGCGTTTACTATGTACTCAAAGACTTGCCACTTGACCAACTACATCCAGACGCTCGAGCCGCGGCCGAAGCCGCTCGCTGCGCCGGAGATCAGGATGCCTACTGGGAAATGCACGACGCGGTATTTGCCAACCAATCAGAGTGGGCCGGACAAGGAGAGGTAGCCAAAGAGCTGTTCGTCAGCTATGCGGCCGATATTGGCCTGGACGAGTCGGATATGACGGCCTGCCTTGAGAGCGGTCGTCACCAGGAAGACGTGGCGCTCAATGTGGCCGAGGCTCGCGCCTTGGGCGTCTCCGGCACGCCGATGTTCTTCGTCAACGGCTATCCGCTGAACGGCGCCCGTCCTTTCGAGCATTTTGAATTGGCTATTCAGTATGCCGAAGAGGGTCGCCTGGCCGAAGCGTACGCCCCTGCCTCACAAGAACCTCAAGAACCGGCCGGCCCACCTGAACCGGCCGATGTGGAAATCGGCGATGCGTTTACTATCGGCGATCCGGATGCGCCTATAACCATTGTCGAATTCACCGACTTTCAGTGTCCGTTCTGTGTGCGCCATTTCCAGGAGACTTATCCGCGTATCGTCGAAGAATATGTCGACACTGGCGTCGTGCGCTACGTTTTCAAGGACTTCCCATTGTATAGCATTCATCCGCAGGCCTCTGAAGCGGCGCAGGCCGCCCGCTGCGCCGGTGAACAAGATGCTTTTCTGGAAATGCACGACCTGCTATTTCAGCGCCAGTCGCTGTGGAGCGGTGATCAGTCAACCGAGACGTTCATTGACCTAGCCGAAGAGCTGGACCTTGATGCCGCTGACTTCGAACAGTGCTTGACCTCAGGTAAACAAGAAGAGGCCGTCGACGCCGACTACAATCAAGGTGTGCAGCTTGGCGTGACAGGAACGCCGGCTTTCTTCATCAACGGTTACGGCGTCAGCGGCGCTCAACCATACGAGTTGTTTGAGCAGGCGATTGAAAGTCTGCTCTCCGAAATGGAAGGCTAGGCCAGGGTGATTAGCGTCTTTTAAACCAGAACCAGGCTGAAGGCCAGGATGCTTGTCCTGGCACTTCAGTGCTTCCTTTTTCTAAGCGCACAAGCTCAAAACAGCTTGAAAAGGTCTGTTCAAGCTTGTCCCTAGGAATTCCGCCGGGACCGTCATCTTGACTCCCATCATCCTCGCGCAGGCGCGCAAACAGCATGAAATCCCCGCCCGGCCTGATTAGCCTGCAAAGTTGCTTGCGGTAGCGGGCCAGGTTGTCCTCGTCCATGTTGTGGCAGCATCCGACGTCCAGAGCGAAATCGTAAGACCCGGCCAGATAATTGAGGTCGGTCACGGCCGAGATGTGAAAGCGGGCCTTCAATCCGGCCGCCCTCGACCTTCGAGCGGCTTCGGCAATGGCTTCAGGAATGAAATCAATGCCGTCAACATCCCACCCCAAACTAGCAAGATAGATCGAGGCCCGACCATACCCGCAGCCCAGATCAAGCGCCCGGCCCGCATCTAAGTCTGCCACATGAGCCGTAACCTCAGGGGGAGGCAAAGGATCGTCCCAGGGCACGTCGCCCGAGGCATAGCGCTCGCTTAGGCGTTCGTACACTTCTCTCGTATTGTCATCCATAATGGGATTGCCTTCATTCTCGCTGGGGCCAGCCGTCAACCTCTCAGCTCCTCGCGGCTAACTGGACAGCAGCAAGAAGTGCTGGCTCAATGGGTCTTCATAGCCGGCCGGGATATACTCTCCGGTGCTGCGAATCAGGCGATAATCGCCATGGTACTCGCCACGGGCAACCCTCTCAACCATCTCCAACAATCGGTCGACATCTTCGGTTTCGTTGTAACAGCCAAAACTGGCCCTGACCATGCCGGGCATTTCTGACTTATCGCCCTGCAACATCTGTTGCCGCCAGGTTGAAGCCTCATCTTCGCCCATTTGCAACAGATGAACGACATAGGGGTGAGCGCAAAAACATCCACTTCGTACGCCTATTCCGCCTTCATAGCCCAAGATCGCCGCCAGCAGGAAATGTGAAACGCCCTCCAAGTTAAACGGTATAGCGCCAACCTTCTCAGCGGCTCGTGCCGGATCTGTCTCTCCGTAAACGCGTACCCCCGGAATGCGCCCCATTCGCTCCAAAGTGTAGGCGATCAACTTCTCTTCGTGGTCGGCCACATTATCCATGCCGATCTCCATCAATACCTGCGCTGCGGCCGCCATAGCTACCGCGCCCACCACGTTTGGACTGCCCGCCTCATCCCGGTCCGGCATACCGGCCCAATGCACTTCGTCCAGGGTAACCACGTCAACCGTACCGCCGCCAGGATACTCCGGCGCGCTCTGCAAGAATACCTCGTTCGGTCCAATTAGCGCCCCCGTGCCGAATGGCGCGTACATCTTGTGCGCCGAGAGAGCCACAAAATCAAGATGTTCAGGATCGTCGTCGGCCTTCATGTCGACCTGCCGATGGGGCGCCAACTGGGCCGCGTCAACCAGGATCCGCGCCCCGGCTTCATGGGCTTTGCGGGCCAAGCGATGGATCGGCTGGATAAAGCCGCTAACATTGGAAGCCCCGGTCACCGCCACCAGCGCCACTCGGCCGGCGTAGCGCCGTAATTGCCTGTCGAAGTCATCCTCGTCTAGCCGCCCTTCGGGTGTAGCCATGATGTGTATAACCTCCGCTCGCCGCCGCCATGGAAGATCGTTGGAATGGTGCTCCAGTTGAGTCGACAACACAACCGATTCCTCGTTCATGGGCAAGCGATAGGACAACTTGTTAACAGCTTCGGTCGTGTTCTTGCCAAAAATGACCGTGTTTGTTTCCAGATTCGCGCCGACAAAGCGGGCGATGATTTCGTGCGCTTGGTCGTAGGCCACCGTGGAAAGACGTGATTTAAAGCCGGTGCCCCTATGGACGCTTGAATAATAGGGCATAAAGCGTTCGACCACCTGCATGACGTCTTTCAAGGCCGGGGTGCTGGCTGCATTGTCCAGATACACGTAGCGGACGTGCTGGCCGTCTAGCAACGGGACTTGCTGGTCAAAACCTACGATTCGCCTTCTTAGATCCAGTTGCTCACTTTGTACCAATCTACTGTCCATCGATTACTCCTCTGCTAAGGAACTCTGTCAAAAGCGTGTTCACCCGCTCGGGCTCGTCATGTTGAACCCAATGCGTGGCTTCCTCTAGGAAGACCAGCCGGCCATCTTCACAGTAGTCTATGCTCGGTTGGGCCATCTCGCGACCCAGCGCAACGTCGCGCGCGCCCCAAATCATCAATGTTGGCACGCGAACGCGTGGTGATGCCCGACGCCTCGGTCGCGCTCGTCGAAGCGCCCGGTACCAGTTTATCATTGCCGTCATCGCGCCTGGTCGCGACCAGGCGCGGCGGTACATTCGCAGGTCGTCATCGCTGAAGGAACCCGGCCCGCTAGTGGCTTGCAATGATTTGAGACCTAGCCGCCAATCACGAGCCCGTAGCGCCAATTCAGGAATCGCCGGTATCTGAAAGAAAGAGATGTACCAACTGCGTCGTATTTGGGCCCGGTTCTCTTTCAAGTGTCGCTGCATCACGGATCCATGAGGGACGTTCAAGACAACCAAGCGTTTAATGCGGTCCGGGAACAATCGGGCCACCCACCAGGCCACGGCCGCGCCAAAATCGTGGCCGACCAGGCACACTTGATCCCGGCCGCTAGCCTCAGCAAGCCCGACTACATCGTCTGCCAAAAGGTCGATTCCGTACGCGTCCACACCTCTCGGTTTATCGCTTAGGTTATAACCGCGCTGATCTGGAACCCACACTCGATAGCCGGCGTCCGCAAGCACCGGGATCTGGCGCCGCCAGCCATACCAGAATTCTGGGAAACCGTGCAGCAGCAACACAAGCGGGCCATCCGTCGGTCCGGCCTTCACCACGTGCAATCGTATGCCGTTTATATTGACATAATCATGCAACAGATCAAGTTTCATGAAGCTAATTTGCCTGTTACTTAAGACGAATTCATGCGGCAGCTAATTGAGCCACGTGATATCAAGGACGCGCTGCCAGTTCTCGTGGCCGATCTTACGCAAAGCAGGCTGGTCAAAGCCCGCATCTTCGAGGGCGGCAATCAGCTTTGGCAGTCCGGCCGCGTCGCCCAACGGCGCCGGCATCAGCGCTCCGTCAAAATCTGAACCGAGGGCCACATGGTCAATGCCGATGCGATCGGCCACATACTGCACGTGCTCGACGATTTGCGTAAGCGGTGTATCGGCGTCCGCCTTGCCATCCGGCCGCAAGAATTCAACGTAGAAGTTGATGCCCACGATGCCGCCGGAGCCACCAATAGCATCAAGTTGTTTGTCGGTCAAGTTGCGTGTCGAAGCACAAATCTCGTAAACGCCAGAATGGGTCGCCACAAGGGGCGAATCGCTGTGCGCTGCCACATCCCAGAATCCTTTCTCGTTCAAGTGCGACAGGTCGATCATAATACCCAGCTCATTGCAAGCCTTCACCAGGGCCTTGCCGGCCGAAGTTAAGCCAGGGCCGGTATCCGGCGATTTTGGAAACTCAAATGGTACACCATGGGCGAATGCGTTGGACCGGCTCCACGTTAGGCCGATAGATCTAAGACCGACGTCATGATAATCCTGCAAGTTGCTCAAATCGGGATTGATGGCCTCAGCTCCTTCGAAGTGCAGCACGGCCGCCAATACCCCTGAGGCAAGACAGTCGTTTAGGGCGTCACTATCTCGGACAACTTCGAGTTGGCCGCTAGACTCGTCCTCCAGCTGAAACAACAGGTCGATCATCCCTTGCGTTTCTCTTTGGGCATAGATGGCCTCAATTGGCCGTGGCGTAGATGGAGGGCCACTGCCCGCCGAGCCCGACTCGGAGCTATTCTCCGGCGGCACGAAGATGGCGAAGAAGCCGCCACCGAAGCCGCCTTCCCTGGCCCTGGGCAGATCCAGATGGCCGTTGTCACTTTGCTCAAAAAACGAACGGCCGCTCCCTTTTGAGGGTTTGTATAGATTGAGCAGCGTGTCATTGTGGCCGTCAAATACCAGAACCTTCTGTGATTCTCTCATACCAGATTAAACCTCTATCGATCGTTAGCATCATCTCGGATCAAGCCAACGCTGGCCCGAGGCAAGTTGCCGGACGGTCATATCCGCGAAAGGCTGGCGTGTCCAGTTTACAACAATGGTTAATTGGGACAAGTCGTCCTAACGGTGGCGTTTGCTACTTGCTCTATCGGTCAGCTAAAATCCATGTTCATGTTGCTAGCTATTGATGTAGGTAATACCAATATCACTCTTGGGCTGTACGACGGAGAGTCATGGCGAAGCCAGTGGCGACTGCGGACAGTACACGACCAAACCGTGGACGAATACGGTGTCTACCTGAATGCCCTGTTGCGTGAAGCCGGCGCCAATGGGCAGGTACGGGCGGTCATCCTGTCCAGCGTCGTACCGCCGCTGACGAACACATTCACGGCCGTGTGTCGTGATTACCTGGGCCAGGGTCCGCTGTTGGTTGATTCTGACACCGAGACTGGCATCGGTATCCTGACCGACAACCCGGCCGAGGTGGGCGCTGATCGCATCGTGAATGCCGCCGCCGCCTTTGCCCTGTACCGTGAAGCATGTATCGTGATTGACATGGGCACGGCAACCACCTTCGACGCGATATCGGCCGATGGCAACCTGATTGGCGTTGCCATCGCGCCTGGTCTCGGACTAGCGGCCGATGCCCTGTCTCGCAAGGCAGCGCAGTTGGGACGAGTCGCGTTGGAAGCCCCGCCGACGGCCATTGGTCGCAATACCGTGCATGCGATGCAGTCTGGCCTTATCTTTGGCTATGTCTCATTGATTGAGGGTATGGTCCGGCGTATCAAATCCGAAATGAAAAACGATTCGATTCAGATCATTGGCACGGGCGGTCTGATCACCCGCATCGTCCCACATACAACTATCGTCAATCACGTAGAGCCATGGCTAACGCTTACCGGGCTGCGCGTCATTTACGAACTTAATTCGGCCGATGACCGCTGAGTCAAAACTCGCCTCGACTTGCCTGGCGCCGAATCGCAGACGATCATGTCTGGCACTTGTGAGACGAACGCTGGGTCTACCGATATTCGCTCTAGCCGTTTTGATGATCGCCTGCCAGCCCAGCCCTCTCGATCCACCACGGGCTGCTACTTCGACTGCCCAGGCCGCTTTATCCCCGACGCAGACGCCGACGCCCCTACTGTCTGCCGCCCCCACGGCCACCGCTGGCGGGGTGCATTCGAGTGAGGCGACACAAGCAGAACTATTACCCACGGTGCCCGGTTCTGATCTTACGTTTTGGGTCGCCGACGCTGGAGGATCGGGCATCGAAGTAGTGGAACAAGGTGCCGCCGACTTCACAGTCCAGACTGGAATTCAGGTGGAAGTCGTTCGCGTTGCAGCTCATCTACTGCCGGAACTGATAGCCAGCGCTGTCACATCCAGCACGCTGCCAGACCTAGTGCTGCATCCAATTGAGTATAGTCACGGTTGGGCTTCTCGAGGCGTTCTCGATTCAGAAGCAGCAACGACCGTACTTCAAAACCTGGGGCGGGAGACATTCGATGAAGACGCTCTGGTTCAGCTCGAGGTCGACGCCGATACCGGCTCGATCGTGGCCTTGCCCAGTGATGGCTGGCAGCAACTGTTGATCTATCGTACTGATTGGTTCGAGGAATTAGGATTGCCGGCTCCTCAAACTTATGCCGATCTGGCGGCTGCGGCTGAAGCTATTCATGAAGCTGATTCGCCGGTCTCCGGCCTCATAGTTCCTACCGATTCGTCGCTGGTCAGCACCCAGCAGGTCTTTGAACATTTGGCGGCCGCCAATGGTTGCCGTCTGGTCAGTCGCGAGGGTGAAATTACCTTACTGCAACCGGCTTGCCTGGAGGCCCTGGAATACTATCGAGCCCTGATAAACAACTACAGCCCGATCGGCCTACAGACCGACATCAGCGCTCTGAACGGCTATCTTTCTGGTCGCACAGGTATCATCGTCGCCTCTCCGGCCGTCCTGCCGGCCATTGCCGGGCTGGCCGAGACAAACCAGCCATCCTGCCCGGAGTGCACGTCTGTTGATTATCTGGCCCGGAATTCCGGCATTGTCACCACGCTTGAGGGGGAAGGTGACTTGGCGACGCCAGCCAACTTCTCATCTATCATGGCCCTGGGAATTACTAGCGCGGCCGATCGGCCGGCCGCCATCTCCTTTGCCGAATACTGGTTCGATGAGCTTTACACCCAATGGCTTGAGGTAGACCCGGAACTGAAGGTGCCCATGCGCGTTGGCACGCAGAACGAGGCAACTCGGTTTGTGGATCGGTGGTCCGAAACGCCGCTAGCAGCAGATGGCACGACGTTGGCCGAGATCTATGGAGCCGAAACAGCAAACCAGCTCAGCCGAGACGTGGCCTCAGCAGATCGTTGGGGTCTCGCCCATGAGCAAGGCAACCTGGTAACATCCCTTTACGAAGAGTTACTCTTTGCGCCTTTGCTTCAAGATATGCTCAGCGGCTACTTCACCAGTAGCCAGACAATCGTCGAGATGTACCTGGCGGCCGTGGGTGCCATACCTGGTTACGATTTTCCGATTCAGGTGGTTCCAACACCTACCCCTTAAACCGCCCAAC
>JBFFWQ010000067.1:0-32846 GCA_041570195.1 Promineifilaceae bacterium (SeqCode)
CCGTCCGGCCGCCCCACGTCAACTACAGCAACCGCGCTTTCACCCTGAGCTACAGTGGTCAGTGGTCAGTGGTCAGTGAACAGTGGCCAGCCCGAAGCCCCCAGCCCCTGGCCCCTGGCCCCCAATCGCCGATCCCCGATCGCCGATCCCCGGTCCTATTCATGGGCCTGGGCCAGGTGCGCGATCTGCGGCGGCGCAGCGTCCGGCAGATCATCGCCGCTCGGGAAAAACGATCGTTTGTGAGCCTGCAAGATCTGGCCGAACGCGTCCCCTTGCAGGGAAAGGAACTGCGGCACCTGGTCCAATGTGGCGCCCTGGATGACTTAGGCGAGAACCGGGCGGCGCTTTTGGCTGAAGCCGAGTTGGTAAACCGAGCCGGCAGCGCCCGGCAAATGACTTTTGACTTCACCAGGGCGGAAGTTGAACCCGAATCGGCCGCCGATCGACTCGAGTGGGAGCGGCGTTTATTGGGCCAGCCGATCAGTGTCCATCCGCTGGATCTGGTGAGCAACCCGCCCGAGGTAACCCCGTTGGCTCAACTGGCATCGACGGATCAGCGCCGGTCGCGCGAGTTGCTGACGGTCGCCGGCGCGCGCTTGCCGGGCTGGACCGGCGGTCCCGGCTTTTTTCTGGGCGACGGCCGGAGCTTCATCATCGTTCGCGGCGACGATGGGCTACAGAAGCCTGAACCGTGGCTACCCCTTTGGCTGCGCGGTCGCTGGCTGGTCGACGAATGGGGATCCGGCTGGCTGCAGATCGAGGAAACGGCTCTGTTGTTTTGAGTTTTTGCTGTCTATGCGAAGCCTCGACCTTTCTCATGGTCATAACCTCAGTTAGCAGCCAAGTCAAAGCCCGGCTAAAATAAGGCTATGGATAAGCCCGCCCGCGTCGCCCTCTGTGTTACCTGCCTGGTTGATCAACTCTATCCTGAGATTGGCGTTGCCACAGTCAAAGTCCTGCGCCGGGCCGGCTGCCAGGTCGATTTTCCGGCCGAACAGACCTGCTGCGGCCAACCTTTTTTCAACAGTGGTTTTCACCGGCAGGCCCAGCAACTGGCCCGCCGGACCATCGAGATATTCGAGCCCTACGAAGTGGTCGTCCTGCCCAGTGGCTCCTGCACCAGCATGATCCGCCTGGAATACGTCCACCTGTTGGAGGATGAACGGGCATGGCGAGATAGAGCTGAACGCCTGGCGGCAAAGACCTTCGAATTGAGCGATTTTCTAGTCAACCAACTGGGTTGGGCGCCGGCCGACGCCCTGGTTGATCGGCCGCCTTCGGTGACTTATCATGACTCCTGCCACATGTGTCGGTTGCTGGGCCTGGGCCAGGAGCCGCGCCGGCTTCTCAAGGGGGCTGGTTGTTCACTACGCGAAATGGAAGAGCCTGATCGGTGCTGCGGCTTTGGCGGCGTCTTTTCGGCCCGTATGCCCGAGGTGTCGACGGCCATGACGGCCGAGAAGCTGCGCCAAGCGAGCGAAACCGGGGCGACCACCCTGATCACGGCCGACCCGGGCTGCCTGATGCAGATGCGCGGCCTGGTTGGCGAAGAGGGCCCGCCCATCGAGCACCTGGCATCGATTTTGGAAGAACAAACGCGGCCATTGGCGGACCATCGTGAATGAACCTGTAGCACACACTTTCAGTTTGTCCGGTCAAGCTGGATGCTTAACCTACGAGGCCGGCCGGTGACGGCGTCCTCAGACGCAGGCCATCCAACGGCCACAATGGGCCAGTTCCGCTCTCGAGCGCTCATCGCCATCGAGGATATCCGCCTGCAAGGAGCGCTGGAAGGGGCAACAGGCAAATTTAGCGCCGGCCGGGTCGCCGCCCTGGCCGAATTACCCGATGCAGATGCCCTGCGCGACCATTTTAAGGCCATTCGTTCGGCCACCCTGGCCAATCTGGCCGAACATCTAGAGGCTTTTGAGCGCCAGGCCCTGTCCAATGGCGCCCAAGTTCATTGGGCTCGCGATGGGGACGAAGCGAGCCAGATCGTGGTCGACGTCGCCCGCCGTCATGGCGCGACCCTGGCCACCAAGACCAAATCCATGGCCACCGAGGAGATCGACCTCAACCGAGCCTTGAGCGTGGCGGGCATCGAACCGGTGGAGACCGATTTGGGCGAATGGATCCTCCAGTTAGCGCAGGAAGCGCCCTTTCACATCATCGGCCCGGCCATTCACAAGACTCGCGGTCAGGTAGCCGAATTATTCAGCGAGGAAACGGGTCAGACCCTACCGCCCGACGACATCCCTCGACTGACGGCCGAAGCTCGCCGCTTGCTACGCGAAAGGTTCATGGCGGCCGGAGTGGGCATCAGCGGGGCCAATATCGGCGTGGCCGAGACGGGCAGCATCGTCCTGGTCACCAACGAGGGCAACGCCGAAATGGTCACCAGCCTGCCGCCAGTGCATGTGGTCGTCATGGGCATTGAGAAGATCGCCCCGAACTGGGACGACGCTGCCGCCTGGCTGGCCCTGTTGGCCCGCAGCGCCACCGGCCAGGCGCTGTCGATTTACACCACCTTTATCACCGGCCCGGCCCGGCCCGAAGATCCCGACGGCCCACGCGAAGTACACATCGTCCTGGTCGACAACCAGCGCAGCAAGACTGTTGGCACGAAGTACGAAGAAGTATTGCAGTGCATTCGCTGCGGTGCTTGCCTGAACGTTTGCCCGGTCTACCGGGAGGCCGGCGGGCATGCCTACGGCAGCCCGTACAGCGGCCCCATCGGCGCGGTCGTCAGCCCGCTGCTCTTCGGCCGCGAGGCGTACGGCGCCCTGCCCCAAGCCAGCTCGCTTTGCGGCGCCTGCCTGGACGTTTGCCCGGTGCGCATCGACTTACCGCGCCTGTTACTCGAGTTGCGGGCCGACCAGGCCGAAACGCATCAGGCGCCGCTTTCGCTGCGATTGATTGAGGGCGCGGCGGCGTCCATCCTGAACCATGAACGCCTGCTGCGCTGGTCGACCCGCGCGGCCCGCCTCGTGCAGCGTCCCTTTGCCGACCAGGGCCAACTCAACCTGCCCAGCCGGCTCAATCCCCTGGGCCAACGCCGCCCACCCGCCCTGGCCAAGAAACCTTTCCGCGACCTGTGGCAAGACGGCGAACTCGACGACGACACTGATCCCCGATCCCCGACCCCTGATCCCCAGTCCCCGGTCCCCAATCCCTGATGTCTTCCCGCGACGAGATCCTGAACCGCCTACGAAAACAGGCCCGCGATGTCGAACCGCCCGGCGCCTGGTTTTCGCGCCGTCACTTTGACGATCCGGTCGAACGATTCGTGACCACGCTCAACGCCAACAAGGGAGAAGCGAGCAGGGCTGGCAGCCTTGAGGAGGCGCTGTCGCTGGCTGGTGACTTACTACACGAAATTAGCGCTAGAAAGGTTGTCGCCGATGGTCATCCCCTGCTGGAAAGCGCCAACCTGCCCGGCCGCTGGCCGAATATCGCGTGGTTCATCGTTGGCCGATCAGGCGGCGAAGAATCGCCGGGTAGCCTGCGTGAGTTCGCCGCCATGGCCGATGCCGGTCTCAGCGTGGCCACGGCTGCCCTGGCCGAGACGGGCACGGTGGTCGTCGCCAGCGGGCCCGGCTTGAGTCGTCTCACTGGACTGCTGCCCCCAATCCACATTGTCCTGGCGCCAGCTACTCACCTGAGCACCGACATCTTCACCTGGACAGCTCTGCGGCCGGACGCCTTGCCGTCCAGCGTGACGCTGATCAGCGGCCCCAGCAAGACGGCCGACATCGAGCAGACCATGGCCGTCGGCGTCCACGGCCCGGGTCGGTTCATCGTCATTCTGTATGACGAAGAGCAAGGAAGCGGATAGTCGATGGCTTACATAGGCAAACTCAAGGCGGCTCAGGAACGAAACAACTCCTGGCTGTGCGTCGGCCTGGACCCTCAGCCAGAGCGGTTGCCGGCCCCGGCCCTGAAGTGGGATGAGCCGATCTTGCCCTTCAACAAGGCCATCGTCGGAGCCACGGCCGACCTGGTCTGCGCATATAAGCCCAACCTGGGCTTCTATTTGCAATGGGGAGCGGCCGGCATCATCGCGCTAGAGCGGACTATCGCCTTCATCCCCGACCACATTCCGATCATTATCGACTGCAAAACGGGCGATATCGGCCATACCCAAGCCGCCTGGGCCAAGGGGTTGTTCGACCAATGGGACGTCGACGCGGTCACCGTTAACCCCTTTGTGGGCGCCGAAGCGGTGCTGCCCATGGTGGCCGAGCGGCCGGACAAGGCCGTCTATGTGCTGGCCCGGACGTCTAATCCTAGCGCTACCGATTTGCAGGGCGATTTGACCGCCGGCCGGGGGTTATCGGCCGAAGTCATCCGCCGCAGCCAGGGTTGGTCGACGGCCGGTCACGTGGGTTACGTCGTCGGCGCCACCTACCCCAAAGAGTTGGCGGTAGCCCGGGAGATGGCGCCCGAGGCCAATTTCCTGATTCCAGGCATCGGCGCCCAGGGCGGGAATTTGACTGCCGCCGTGCAGCACGGACTCGATGCGACGGCCGGGCCGGTGATCAACGCCAGCCGGGGCATCATCTACGCCTCGTCCCAGGCCGATTTCGCCGATGCGGCCCGGGAGGCGGCGTTGAAACTGCGGGAGCAGATCAACCAGGTTCGCGGGAGTTTTTAACCGACGGTTTCAGTGACATCCGTCGCGCAACGTACATGTCGAACGTGGACGAAATGCAAATAGTCCCTACTTTGCGCGCCGGCTAAGTGGTTTCCGGAGGAGCCGCCGGCAATAACTTGGCCGTCACCTCGCCGAAACCCACCCGGTAGCCGTCACCCTGGCAGTAACCGGTCAGGGTGATGCGGTCGCCGTCTTCCAGGAAGCGACGGGTCTCCCCGTCGGGCAAAGTGATGGGCCGTTCGCCGCGCCAGGCCAGTTCCAGCATCGAGCCGTATGAATCCGGCCTGGGGCCACTGATGGTGCCCGAGGCCAGCAAATCGCCCGGCCGCATATTGCAGCCGGTTATCGTATGGTGGGCCAATTGCTGGTTGATGCTCCAGTACAAATGGCGGAAGTTGGAGCGGCTGATGACCGCCGGCCGGTCCATGGCCTGGCTCTGCAGATGGACCTCTAGATGAATGTCGTAGGCGCGCTCCCGGCCGCCGCGCAGATACGGCAACGGTTCGGGGTCCTGCTCAGGTCCCGGCCGGCGGAAGGGCGTCAGAGCCTCTAGAGTAACGACCCAGGGCGAGATGGACGTGGCCAGGTTCTTCGACAGGAAGGGCCCGAGCGGTCGGTATTCCCAACGTTGAATATCCCGGGCGCTCCAATCGTTGACCAAGACTATGCCAAAAACGTGCTCGGCCGCCTTCCCCACCGGGATCGGCCGGCCCAGCGCATTACCCGGGCCGACGAAGATACCCATCTCCAATTCGAAGTCCATCTCCTGGCTGGGGCCGAAGATCGGAGTCCGGGCGCCGTCAGGCAATGTCTGGCCGAGCGGCCGGCGGATGTCCGTCCCGCTGACGACGACCGAACTGGCCCGGCCGTGGTAGGCCACCGGCAGATGGAGCCAGTTGGGTAGCAGGGGATTCTCATCGCCCCTGAACATGCGGCCGACGTTGCTGGCGTGCTCGCGCGAGGAGTAGAAGTCAGTGTAGTCGCCTATCCCGGCCGGCAGAAGCAGCTCGACGTCGTCCATGGGGATCAAGACCCGTCGTCTCAACCCGTCGTCATCTCGCAGGACAGGATTGTCGGCCCGCAGCAGTTGCTGGACAGCACGCCGCGCCTCCTTCCAAGCCGGCCGGCCGAGGGCCATGAAGGCGTTCAGAGTCGATGAGGAGAAGACGCGCGATTCTGCCAGATGCGCCCCCCCAAGATAACCAGCTTCCTCCAGTGCAGCCAGATCCAGAACCATCTCGCCGATGGCCACACCAGCCCGCGGTCGATCGCCACTGTGGCTGAAAATGCCGTAGGGTAGGTTCTGAATCGGGAAGTGGGAATCGGCCGGCACGTCGAAGAATGATCGCATCTTTACCTCCTGGTGTTCTTTGTTCTCGGTTATCCCCGGAAATCACCACCTGTGCAACTTGACTATATACTGACATCATTGTAGAATTATTTCGATATATATCGAATTGGATTGACGCACATGAACGACAAAAATCAGTTCAACGAATTGTTGGCCTTCTTTAAGGCTCTGTCAGACGCCAACCGGCTCAAGATCGTCGGCTTGCTGGCCCAGAGCGACTACAGCGGCGAGGAATTGGCGGCCATCCTGGCATTGCGCCCTTCCACGGTCTCTCATCACCTGGCCCGGTTGAGTGAGGTAGGATTGGTCAGCGCCCAGGCGCAAAGCTACTACAATGTTTACCGTCTGGAGACTGGCGCCTTGCAGACCATGGCCCAACGGCTGCTGGCCGACGAGACGCTGCCCGGAGTCACGGCCGGCGTGGATCTGGACGCCTACGATCGCAAGGTGGTCGAGAACTATTCCGGGTCAGCTGGACGGCTGACCAGCATCCCGTCCAAACGCAAGAAGTTTGAGAGTATCCTGCGCTACGTGTCCGCCACCTTTGAACCCGGCCGGCGTTATACGGAAAAAGAGGTCAACGAGATCCTGGGCCAATACCACGAAGACACAGCCATCCTGCGACGCGGCCTGGTAGACGGCAAACTAATGTCCCGCGAGCCTGACGGCGCGCTTTACTGGCTCACTGAAAGCTGACAGCTTTCAGCTGTCAGCCAGTTGCTTAGGAGTGACGATGCTCGATCCTTTCTTCAATCCCAACGGCATCGCGGTGATCGGCGCCACAAACGACCCGCACAAGCTGGGCCATGGCATCGTGCGCAATTTGATCGAATACCGCTACCGGGGACCCATCTACCCCGTCAATCCGCATGCGGCCGAGATCCTCGGCCGGGTCTGTTACCCAGCTATCGACAAGGTACCTGATCCGGTCGACCTGGCGGTGATCATCGTGCCGGCGGCGGCCGTAGCCGGGGTTATTGATGCATGTGGCCAGCGGGGCATCGGTCACGCCATCGTGGTCAGCGGCGGTTTTGGCGAGACAGGCTCGGATGGACAAGCCCGGGAAGAAGCGCTATTGGCAGCAGCAGGCAGACACAAAATGCGCATCATCGGCCCCAATTGCATCGGCACCATCGATACCCACACGCCGGTCAACACCACCTTTGTGGTCGGCATGCCCCAGGCCGGCGACATCGGCTTCGTCTCCCAATCAGGGGCGATGTGCGCAGTGGTCATTGATTGGGCGCGCGGCGCCGGCGTCGGCTTCTCGCGCATCGCGAGCCTGGGCAACCAGGTGGACGTCAGCGAAGCGGAGATGCTGTCGGCCATGGCCGGCGATCCCCAGACGCGGGTCATCACCGCCTATATTGAAGGCGTAGCCGATGGCCGGGCCTTTATGGTCGCGGCCGAAAAGGCCGCCCGCCGCAAGCCGCTGGTGGTTCTCAAGGGCGGCTATGGCGAGAGCGGCGCCAAAGCGGTCGCCTCCCATACCGGCGCCCTGGCCGGCAGCGCTGAGGCGTACGACGCCGCCTTCCGGCGCAGCGGCGTCTTGCGGGCCGACACCATGGAAGAGCTGTTCGATTGGGCGCGAGCGCTGGCCTGGCAGCCCTTGCCGGAAGGCAACCGGGTGGCCGTCCTGACCAATGCCGGCGGCCCGGCTATCTTGGCCATCGACGCCCTGGAGCAAGCGGGCCTGCAATTGGCCCCCTTGACTGAAGCGACCTGCGACTACCTGCGCAAACGCCTGCCGGCCGTGGGCAGCGTCACCAACCCGGTGGATATATTGGCCGGCTCCGGGCCGGGCCTGTATGCCGTGGCCCTGGACGCCTTGCTGTCAGATCCGACGGTCGACGCGGCCCTGGTCATCCAGGCGCCACAGGATTGGTTCTTGCCGGCCAGCCTGGCCGAAGTAGTGGCCGAAGTGGCCGCCGTACACAATAAGCCGGTCCTGGCCTCGATCATGGGCCTGGCCTCGGTGGACCAGGCTTTGGCTATCTTGCACCGGCGCCGGATACCCAATTTCGCCTTCCCCGAACGAGCCGCCTCGGCCCTGGCGGCGATGCTGGCCCGGCGGACCTGGTTAGAGACGCCACAAGAAAGGCCAGCCGAACTGAACGAAGTCGACATGAACGCGGCCCGTGATGCCCTGGCCGGCAACGATTTCCCGGCCGTCCTGTCGGCTTATGGCATCAACCATCCCCCGTCCGGACGGGCGACCAACGCCGGTGAAGCCATTGAAGTTGCGGAGGAGATCGGCTACCCGGTCGCTCTCAAGCTCGACTCGCCAGAATTCAGCCACAAGTCGGATGTCGGTGGGGTGATCCTGGACCTGGCCGGCGCCGAGGCGGTGCGGGCCGCCTATGGTGACATTATGGCCAGGATCGGCCAGGCGCAGCCTGAAGCAACCATCAACGGCGTGCTGGTCCAGAAAATGATGACCGGCGGGCAGGAGCTTATCGTCGGCGTGCGCCGGGATCACCAGTTCGGGCCGCTGGCCCTGATCGGCAGCGGCGGCATCGAGGTCGAGCTGCGCCGGGACGTGGCCGTTAGCATCGCGCCACTGGACGATATCCAGGCTGGGCGGATGCTGGACGAGACCTTGGCCGGCGCTTTGCTCAAGGGTTGGCGCGGCGCTCCGGCCGGCGACCGGCCGGCGGTTATCGCCGCCCTGAGACGAGTGGCCCAGATCGGCCACGATTTCCCAGAGATTGCCGAACTGGAAATCAATCCGCTGTACGTTCTGCCCGAAGGAAACGGCGCCTTTGCTTTAGACGTGCGTGGCACGTTACAAGGAGAGGCAGATTAGGAATTTGGACAGGATTGACAGGATGGGGCTTGCATGACAGCTGTGGAGATATTAACCGTCTGATCCGCGGTCTTGGCCGATTGGCGGGCGGACGATGAGCATGGCGCAGCCGGCCTGGTGCAGAACTTTCTCGGTGACGCTGCCGTAGACCCAACGCCGCAGGCCAGTCCGGCCGTGCGTGGCCATGACGATCAGGTCGATCTCTTCCACTTCAGCATAAGACAGGATGGCCTCGGCTGGCTGGGCTCTTAAAACAACCGTTTCGATGGGCAGATCGGGCGAGCGGTGCTGGCGGGCCAGGCATTCCAGGTAATGGCTGAGCCGATCTTCAGTCCCCTCGACCAGTTCCTGGCAAGGTCCGGCGCCGGCCATTTGCAGAAGTCCCTGCTCGACCGAACTGAGGTCTTCACCCTGGTCAGCCCGTAACAATGTCACCTGGCAGCCCAAGATACGGGCCAGCTCCAGGCCTGGCGCCAGGGCTTCTTCGGCCAGTGACGAGCCGTCGAGGTTGATGAGCGCTTTGCACAAGGGAATAGCCTGGCGAACGACCAGGACCGGACAAGATGCGCCGCGCAATACCCGCTCGGTGATGCTGCCCAGCATCCAGCGCGTGATGCCGGAATAGCCGTGAGTGGTCATGACGATCAGGTCGACCCCATCGGCTGCAGCTGTGTCGAGGATGCAGCCGGCTACGTCGCCTTCGACCGCCATGGTCTGAATGCGGCAATCGCCGCACCTGGCCTCGCGACGCAGCGCGTCCAGGTAGTCACTGGCGTCATTACGGCCTCGATCGAAGATTTGGTCCGTCGCAGTCAGTCCGTAGCCGGCCGCCGCTGGGGGTAGGACCTGATGGTAGCTGGACACACTCAGGAGCAGGAGTTCAGCGTCCCGAGCGCGAGCAATGGTCAGGGCGGGATCAAGCGCTCGTTCGGCCAGTTCTGAACCATCTAAAGGAACGAGAATTTTGTTGAACATAGCCACCTCTCACGGCCGGCGCGACGACTGGCTCCCAGAAAAGAGATGAGCTACAGTGATTTCCTCGGAAACAATTATCGAAATCTCAAATTTCAGTTTCCGGGGAAGAATATTATCATGAGTTGCCGTCAGGTCGCCAGCGGTATCGCAGCATCATAGCCGCGTTGCAGAACTTGCAGATTGGCCTCGATCAAGTGGGCTTTGCTAGCCGGCAGGTGTTCCTCGAGCGCCTTGGTCACGACGGCCAATTCTAGGACGGGCCTCCGGCGCAGCATAGCCCCGACCAGGACCATGTTAAGCATCTTGGTTGTTCCGTATTCCTCGGCAATGGCGTTGGCTGCCACATAAACGGTATCGATATCGTCTCGATCGCTTTCATCCGCCACAATCGAACGATTCACAACCAAGAGGCCGCCAGGCTTGATGATCGGTTCGTATTTGTCGTACGACGGTTGGTTCAAGACGATGGCCACGTCCGGCTGGGCAACCAGCGGGGCGCCGATCGGATCGTCGCCAATGATGACCGTGCAATTGGCCGTGCCGCCGCGCATCTCCGGGCCGTAGGAAGGGATCCAGGTCACGTGGCGGCCGGCATCCATCGCGGCGTAGGCCAGCAACTGACCGGCAAATAAGACGCCTTGGCCGCCAAATCCGGCAATGATGAGTGATGTTTCCATGTAGTGTGTTCCTTATCAGCAGACCTTTCCGAATGCAGTGAAGTTTCGTCGAACTCAAGCCCGCTTTCGGCCGCGCTTTGTCAGCGCCTGCACCTCGGGGATCACCTTATAGTCACCCAAAGGGTAGACTGGCACCATCTCTTCTTCCACCCAGCGCAGCGCTTCGTCCGAGGACATGCCCCAGTTCGTGGGGCAGGAAGAGAGTAGTTCCACAACGCTGAATCCCAGGCCGGCCATTTGGACCTTGATGGCGTTCTTGATCGCCTTCTTGGCCTGCAGAATGTGCTTGGCGTCGTGCAGGCTGCGGCGAGCGCTAAAGGCCGTGCCAGGAAGCGTGGCCAGTAGTTCGGCCATATGCATGGGTTGGCCGGTTGTCTTCACATCCCGGCCGAAGGGCGAGGACGTGGTCTTCTGGCCAGGCAGCGTGGTGGGCGCCATTTGCCCGCCGGTCATGCCGTAAATGGCGTTGTTGATGAAAATGGTGGTGATGTTGTCGCCCCGCGCCGCGACATGAACGATCTCGGCCATGCCGATGGAGGCCATATCACCATCTCCTTGATAGGTAAAGACGACGTTGTCGGGATTAACCCGCTTAATGCCGGTAGCCATGGCCGGAGCTCGACCATGGGCCGCCTCACAGGAATCAAGATTGAAGTAATTGTAGGCGAAGACCGAACAGCCAACCGATGCCACCAAAATCGTCCGCTCGCGGATGTTCAGTTCGTCGATGACCTCGGCCGCGATGCGGTGGGCGGTGCCATGCGTGCAGCCAGGGCAATAGTGGGTGTGCAGATCGACGAGGGCTTCCGGACGTTCGTAGACTAGCTTCTCAAATCTAGCTGGCTTCTCATTCTCAGCTAGCTTCTCATTTTCAGCGCTTACGGTGGCCATTGCCTTTCTCCTGCCTGAGGGCACTCTCGGGTTCTCCAAATAGAGCCAGCAATGTTCGGGCTCGCTCCTCGATTTCGTCAGGCATGGGCACAATGCCGCCCATGCGGCCCGAGAACTTGATGGGAATGTCCGTGCTGACGGCCGCGCGCACGTCGTGCAGCATCTGCCCGGCATTCATCTCGACAACCAGAAAGGCCTTGCTGCGCCGGGCCAGCTCCGCCAGCGGCTCTTCGGGAAACGGCCAGAGGGTGATCGGCCGTAATAGACCAACCGGCAGGCCTTCGTCGCGCAGGCGCTTAACAGCGGATTGGGCCACGCGGGCGGTCGTGCCGTAAGCGACCAGCACTAATTGGGCGTCTTCGAGATAGAGTTCTTCGTACCGTACTTCGCTTTGGCGGATGATTTCCAGTTTCTCCTGCAGCCTTAAATTGAATGCTTCCAGGTCTTGGGCGTCCATGCGGATTGAGGTGATGATATTCGGGTCGCGGTCTTTGGCTCCAACCAGGGCCCATTCCGGTCGCTTTTCCTGCAGGGGCCTCATGGGTGGTAATTGGGCCGGTTCCATCATCTGTCCGATGGCCCCATCAGCTACCACAAATACCAGGCTCCGGTATTGGTCGGCCAGGTCGAAAGCCAGCACCGTCAGGTCTATCGCCTCCTGGACGGTGGCCGGCGCCAGGACAATGGGATGATAATCGCCATGTCCGGCCGACTTGGTCACCTGGTTATAATCGCTTTGGCTGGGTTGTATATTGCCCAGTCCTGGTCCGCCGCGCATCACGTCGACGATCACCACCGGCACTTCCGAACCGGCGATGTAGCTAAAGCCTTCCTGCATAAGGCTGATGCCTGGGCTGCTGGATGAGGTCATGGTCCGGGCGCCGGCCGCGGCCGCGCCGTAGACCATGTTAATGGCCGCTACTTCGCTTTCAGCTTGCAGGAAGGTACGGTCCAACTCAACCATGCGTTTGGACATGTGTTCCAGTAATTCAGTTTGTGGTGTAATGGGGTAGCCGAAATAGGCTTCACAACCGGCCCGCACCGCCGCTTCGGCAATCGCCACGTTTCCTTTAAGCAATTGCCGGGACATGGCGGCGAGCCTCCCTTGCCCGTTGCGGCACATCACGATAGACGGTGATGCACGCATCGGGGCAAACAACTGCGCACAATGCGCATCCGGTACAATCGTGTTCCGGATCCAATAAAATGACAGGTTTGTACCCTTTCTTGTTAAGATAATCGGCCATTTCGATGACGTCTTGCGGGCATGCGGCGCGACACAATTCGCAGCCTTTGCAGCGCTCAACGTCAATGACGATGCGACCTTGAGCCATCTAATTCCTCCGATAATAGAATGGAATAGGCCAACGGGTATAGATTTGAACTGAACTGGAGTGGCCCGTTCTCCCAGAAACAAAGCAACTGCCTCTTGGCAATTGCGCCAGGATTAACGGCGAACGGTCTCGAGGGTTGTTAAGGTTCAGACCGTTAACCCATAGTCAATAAGAGGGCTTCTCAGCCACTTTCAGTATCGCAGATCCCGATACAGAATCGTAGTGACAAAGTGCAGTCAAAACCAATGAGGAAAGTCATGACCTGCGTTTGTACTGGTTTCTATTACAGAGGGCGTTTTTTGGCGTTTGATACGCCGTCAACTCGCTGGTTCAACCTCTTGTCGCAGCAGATCCTCCAGCCAAACGCCTTCTTTCATCACCAACTCTTTCCAACCGGGTGACAACCGGTCTAGCAACGCAGCCTGAGCCAGCAAGTCGATTTCCCCCTGCCAGGCGGCGCCCATCTCCTCATCGGCGGCCCAGTAACGGCTGTCATCTACCCCAACCAGGAAGGATTAGTCCCTGTTCCAAATTAGCACCGGGATCTCGGCCTCGGCCAGGCCGGGCCAGACCTGATCGCTCAGTTCCTTATTCAACTGCACCGTGTGGGCCAACCGGGCTTTGTCTACGGCCGGCAGTTGAGCGCTAGGCACGACATGATCTGGCAGGGCCAAGTTACTCAGAGCAGATAGGAGAGCGCCGGCCAAGCACAAGCCAACTAGCCCGATGACGGCCCAACGCAAAATTCGGCGCCGGCGCTTCGGACGGGCGCTGGTCTTATTATCCATCGATAGTAGTGATCTTATTCTTGGTCTGGATAATAAGCCTTCACCCACGCTTCGCCAAGCCGCTCCGCACGCCGCAGTCGCCGTATGTGACCACGCAGATGTCCTTCGATTTCTGGCAGCCGTTGGGCCACGCTTTTAGGCCGGCTGCCGTACTTAACCGGAAATATCATCGACCAATCTGGCAACGACCGTAATTGGCCAATCAGAGTCTCCCCCAACGCCAGCAAGGAACAGGTCAGATCAGTCATTTCTTGTCCGGCAAATTCCTGTGCTGCCTCAGCATTCAACTGGGCGAATGTTCCCCTTCTGAGCGACGGCTGGCAGCCGTCGCTCAAGGCCTGGGCGATTTGCACGTATTCGCGGTGCCAGAAGACAAAGTGGCAAAGCACCTCGCGGGCGGTCTGGTGGCCATCGTGCAAATCCTCATCGACCTCGGCCAAGAAACCGGCCGCGTCGGCCACTGCATCATCCAGCGCTCGGAGAACACTAGCGTGATCGTTTACCCTTTCAGGCATCGATCCCCCACACCTCCAGGGCAGAATACGGGCTGCAGGCTACTATGAACGGCAAAGATGCCGCGCCGGCACCCTAACGATTGGCTCATTAACGAGCCAATCGTTGACGATTAGCTCGCTAGCAACCGGCTATCGGCGAACGCAGCCCGTACTGCCTCTATCAGAAGCTTAAGGCACATTGGTTGAGGGCGATAGTGACACTTATCACCCCAAACACATGACAATTCTCCACTTTGTGAAATAATGCACAAAGATCGGTGACCGCGGACAGCACTAGCGGACGCCCGTCATGCTATAATGCTTGAAAGCCGATGGGTTGAAGTCGCGAGTTTGAGGAGTTTGACAAAATGGGCGGCTTCTTCAAGTTTGGGCACCGGTAATAGTCGAGCGCAGTAGCCGACCGGCCAAAATGCCCAGTGAAGTTCAAGCGCTTAGGAATACTGCGACGTTCGGTCCGGGTTTAATCTGGGCGACGGAAGTATAAATGCGCGTGTGCAAAGCAAACGGAGCGCAGACGCTCAACAGCCACGATTTTGAAGCGGCCTATATGGCCCTTTACCGCAGCGGCGAGTTGCAAGCGCGCGTCCTGGCAGCGGTGGAGGGACTCAAGGATTGCCGCGTTTGCCCGCGCGACTGTGGTGTGGACCGCATGGCAGGCAAACAGGCGACCTGCAAGACCGGCCGCTTCGCGATAGTCAGCAGCTACTTCCCGCACATGGGTGAGGAAGATCCCCTGCGTGGCTGGCGCGGCAGCGGCACGATTTTCTTCTCTATGTGCAATCTGCGCTGTGTTTTTTGCCAGAACTTCGATATAAGCCAGGTCAAGTCTGGATCACAGACCTCGCCGGAGCGACTGGCTCGGATGATGTTGGAATTGCAACAGATGGGCTGCCATAATATTAACTTCGTGACGCCAGAACACGTCGTGCCTCAAGTGCTGGAAGCCCTCGTGCCGGCCATCGATCAAGGGCTGAGATTACCCGTCGTCTACAATACGTCCGCCTATGATTCCCTGGAGAGCCTGCGCTTGCTGGATGGCGTGGTCGATATCTACATGCCCGACTTCAAGATCTGGGATGAGCGGCTTTCCTTGCGCTATTTGAAGGCCAAGGATTATCCGGCCGCGGCGCGAACGGCGCTGAAAGAGATGCATCGTCAGGTAGGTGTGCTGAAGATGGATGAGCATGGATTGGCCAAGCGCGGCGTCTTAGTTCGCCACCTGGTCATGCCCGGCGATGTGGCTGGCACGAGGTCGATCATGCGCTTTCTGGCCGAGGAGCTGTCGCCAGACACATACGTCAATATCATGGCCCAGTATCATCCGGCTGGAAAAGTGACCGGCGACAAATATCCAGAGATCGGACGGCGGACACGCGGCCGGGAGATGGACCAGGCTTATGCGGCGGCCCAGGCCGCCGGCTTATGGCGCTTCGACGAACGACGCTCCTTATGGCGACTATAGATTGGGCAGCAGGTAATCGTAGACGCTGAGCGCCGCCTTGGCTCCCTCACCGACGGCAATCAACACTTGCTCGGCATAGGCGTCGGTCACATCACCGGCGGCAAACAGGCCAGGGCAGCTAGTACGGTTGACATTATCGACCTTCACCCTCCCCTTTTCGTCCAGATCGACCAGGCCTTGAACAGGTTCCGTGTTTGGAATCAGCCCACTTTCGACAAAGACGCCGTCGATCTCCAATTCGCTCCGCGCTCCTTCTGGCGTCTCGATGACCAGTTGGCGCGCGAACTCATCGCCGAGAATCTCTTTAGCGAAGTAGCCTTCCCAGACGACGACCTGCATTTTGGCGGCCAGCCTCCTGACCAGCGGCGTTTCTAGCGGCCGGGCCGTGTGGGCAACCAGGTGGACGGATTTGGCCACCACGGCCAGTTCGGTCACTGCTCGCAGTGCCCGGTCGCCGTCGCCGATGACGGCCGCGGTCCGGCCGAGGAACAGCGGCGCATAACTGAGGGCTGAGTAAGTGACGCCCCGGCCGACAAATTCGTCCTCGCCGGGAACTCCTAACGGCTGCACGCGGGATCCGGTTGCCAGAATCACAGATCGGGCCTGGAGCGTCTCCCAATTGCTGGTAGCAACCAGAAAAATATCGTCTTCTTTGGATACCTTAACCACCCGCTCCAGCCGGCGGGCAAATTCCAGGTAATCCAGCTCTCGCCAGAACTTTTCGACGACATCTACGCCGCGAATGACCTGGTGAGTCTCAATATCCGGTAGCTCGAGTTGATAATTGGTCTTGCCGCCCAGATCGTGGCTGACCAGGAAAACGTTTAGCCGTTTACGAATGGCATAGATGGCGGCCGTAAGGCCTGCCGGACCACCGCCAATGATGACCAGATCGTACATCCATCGACCTCCTCTACGTGGTCTCTTGAACTCCTGCACTTTTGTTTAGCATACCCAAGGCGATCGAATCGGGCCAGTGATAAACGACATCATAAACCGCCGACGAAAGTCATCAAAGCTCAACCCGATATAGACCTAATGTTCTAGTAGAATTAGCTTGGTGTCTCTTGCCTGGATGCCTGGAGGTAAATCATGACCTATCCTGATGCGCAGTCCCTTAACAAAGAGTACGGTACCACCCTTCGGCTAAACGGCAAATTGGTCGCCGACCTTTCCAACAAAGATAGCCTGATCCAGTCTTTCTTCGAAGCCAATTGTCTCAACTGGGTCCTTGGTCATAGGCCGGCGATCTTGTCCGCATCGTCGACGCAGGCGGCGAGCATGATGATGGGCGTATTTCGCTCCTGGCGATGTAGGCGCAAGAATTCCCAGCCGTCCATCTCGGGCATCATCAGATTAAGGACGATCAGATCCGGTTTATGATCTCGGGCGGCGAACAGAGCCTCACGGCCGTTGGCCGCAGTGAAAACGCCCTGTCCTCTCGGGCCATAGCCTTGACGACCACCAGCCAAAGTGCATCGGCCATCGCCGTCTTCGTCAACAAAGTTGGCGCCAGGTACCGTAGCCGGTGATCCAGTCGGCGCCTCAGGTACAGCCGGCCCTTGGGACGCGGCTATCGAAACCCAACAACCATGATAGCCCATATTGAAGGTGCTATTAGCGCGAACTTCTTCATACTCAACTTTCTCATCATTTACCTCCAAAGTTTAGTAAATGCTTGTTTGTTAGCAACCAGCCTGGCTACAGAAGATCGTATTTAGGCCGGCTAGTAACCTTTCGTGTTCAATACCCTAAGGTTACACTTTTGGTATGAAGAAGTTGTGAAGCGCAAATGGGGAAGATGTAAAGGCCAAGACCTTGGCGGTCAGGACATGAGAAGAACCTCTTGCCGGATGTTCCCCCGACAAGAGGTTTATCTCACTGTGATTGGCACTACTAAATGCACATTGTCTATGGGCGATACGAATTAGATCCAGCCTCGCAGGCGAACGGCCTGGGCCACCCGATCGACTGCCACCAGGTAAGCGGCGACGCGATTGTCGACCTTCTTGGCCTGAGCCATCTTGTGGACGCTGTAGAAGGCCTCGGTGATCTTGTTATCCAGACGCTCGTGGGTCAGTGCTTCATCCCAGTAGAACTGGTAAGAATTCTGAACCATCTCGAAGTAAGAAACGGTCACCCCACCGGCATTGCATAGGAAGTCCGGAATGACGTAAACGCCTTTTTCGTAGAGGATGTCGTCGGCGGCCGGCGTGGTCGGGCCATTGGCCAGTTCGGCCACGATCTTGGCCTTGATCTTGTCGGCATTCTTGGCCGTGATCACATTCTCCAGAGCGGATGGGTAAAGCACATCGACGTTCAACTCTAGTAATTCATCATTGCTGATCTTGTCCGAACCCGGGAAGCCGACAACCGTGCCGGTCTCGAGCTTGAAGTCGCGCACGGCCTCGAAATCCAATCCGGCCTCGTTGATGATGCCACCGCGAGAGTCGCTGACGGCAATGATCTTCTGGCCCAAGATGTCTCTCGACAACTGGTGGGCGAATTGTCCGGCGTTGCCAAAGCCCTGGATGGCGGCCGTGGCCCCGGTCAGGTCGATGTTCAATACGTTGGCCGCTTCACGGACGGTATAAATGCCGCCCCGGGCCGTGGCGTCGCCGCGACCGGCCGAGCCGCCCAACTCCAGCGGTTTACCGGTGATGACGCCAGGTTCATGATGGCCAACCAGCACTCGATACTCGTCCATCATCCAGGCCATGATCTGGGGATTGGTATAGACATCTGGCGCCGGCACGTCCTTGGTGATGCCCACGTAACGGGCGATGGCCCGCATATAGCCCCGGCTCAAGCGCTCCAATTCGGTTTGGGACAACATGCGCGGGTCGCAGATCACGCCGCCTTTTCCGCCGCCCAACGGAATATCCACAACCGCTGTCTTCCAGGTCATCCAGGCCGCCAGGGCGCGGATCGTGTCGACGGTCTCATCCGGGTGGAAACGGATGCCGCCCTTAGCCGGGCCGCGGGCGTCGTTATACTGTACCCGGTAACCTTCGAAGACCTTGCTGCGGCCGCTGTCCATGCGCACCGGGATGGTGAAGTGAAACTCGCGCATGGGCTGGCGTAAGAAAGCGTGCATCTCCGGTTCCAGTTGCAGGATCTCGGCGGCTTCGTCAAGCTGCGCCCGGGCTATGGCGAAGGGATTCAAATGCTCCTTTATTGCTTCGTCCACAGCTTCGGGGTCAAGAGGGGTTTCTAACATTATTTACCTCCAAAAGGTTGTTCGTCATTGGCCGATCTTACTCATAGTCTGTTACTTGTCTGACGCTTCCGTTACAGCTCTAACACAACATTGGCTTTGGCAGTTGCTCCCCTGCGGACCGAGCGCCAAGGCAGCACTCTCCCTTCTTTTGACTTCAGCTTGCACTACCTGTGACCCGGCGACGGGCGGGCTATTTTGCCTCATCTTCCACACCGTCTATATCTAGGCATGGCAAACATATTGCCGCATGCCAAAACTATACTTGGCCTGTCCAGCAAACTAGAAGTGTAGAATGGCACAGTTAGGTAGTGACAACTATCATGTTTCGACCAGCAACCCTTTTAGAGATTATCTCTTGCGTCGCCAAAGGAACAAGGGTAACAAGGTCATGGTCGCCAGCGGCCAGATCCAGGCCAATTCTCCCGGACCACCACGGCCGGTGCGCGCTTCTGCACGTTCGACCCGCAATAGGCAGTAAGGGGTTGTGATCTGCTCCAGCTCGGCATCGCTCAATTTCTTTGGATCGATACCAAACAGCGGGGCGACGATGCCGCTACCGATCAATACCTGGCGCATCAGTTCCGTCCGATTCTCGTGGTCGCTGGCGTCTTCGACCACCCCAGCCCACCAGCCGTCAGGAAGCCAAACCTCTATCCGTGGATCGGCCACCACATTTCGGTACCAGTCGGACTTCGAACCAAAACCGGCCGTGCAGTAGATCTCGCCGTCAACCACGTTGTAGTTGACCGGCGTGCGTCGCTTTTTTCCGGTCTTGCGGCCGGTATGGGTGATGACCATGATCCGGCCGCCGATCGAGGGCCAAGCATTGAGCCATTTGCCCAAGCCTAGCCGCCAGATAAGCATCATGAAATGGTTGAGCTTCTTGAATAATTGTCGCAGCCTTTCCTCGGTCTGCGGATCCATTGTGCTCATTGAGTCATCCTTTACAGCTCCTGCGAGTTGGCAGGGGCCGGCAAGACGGTCCCGGGTCTCGACTTAGCCATCTATTGGCTAGGCCAACTGTTGGCCAGTCCAACTACACTCAGTATGGCAGATGGACGACAGTAATTGAAGTGACAAACGGCAGGCGCCGGGCATGCCGAAAGTCACCGTCAACTAGGGTTGACAAAGGTGCGTTTCCGTCCACAATTCAGTGCCTGTTGAACACACACTGAGGAGACCACATAAATAGGCTAACCGCTACTGTGCCGCACACTACCATTAACATATTCATCAACCACCTATAACGAAGGGCCGTCAGCTTTCGGCTGGAGCTGAAGGACGAAAGCTGACAGCTACTCTTCAAGGATCTATCGAAATGGACTTCGTGCTAACGCTTCACTCAATCAACCGCTGGATCGTCGTCATCGTGGCCGTCATCGCCGTGATCAAGCTCCTGATCGGCTGGCTACGCAGCTCGCCTTACCAAGCGGCCGACCGTGGGCTCATGGCCGCCTACACCGGTCTACTCGACCTGCAACTGCTATTGGGGCTCATTTTACTCATGGGACTTGGGCTCAAACAATTCCGCGTTGAACACGCCGTCACCATGCTCGCAGCCATTATCCTGGCCCATTTATCAAGAGCATGGCGAGACAAAGAAGACAAAGTCAAGTATCGCAACAACTTCCTGGCCATTCTGGTCGGCATGATGTTGATCATCGCCGGGGTTAGCGTGCTGCCCCGGGGTTGGTTTTGATAAACACAGGCAAGAAATGCAAGAAGCCTGGCTTTTGTGCGATCATGACCAGTCTCAAAAGCTCAAAAAGCCTGGCTTCTCCCGCGCGAACTGAACGATATGATGGAAGAACCGCTCACACCGCCGGCCGAAGATAAACTCGACTTCAAGCGCATCCTGCCGATCTTCGTCATCGTCCTAGTCGACCTGCTAGGACTGACGATCATCATTCCTTTGCTGCCGCTCTATGCGACCTCATTCGGGGCTAGCCCGTTGGTTATCGGTCTGTTGGGGGCCGCCTACCCAATTATGCAGTTCGTCGGCGCCCCAGTCCTCGGCCGGTTGTCGGACCGCTTCGGCCGTAAACCGGTGTTGGTCATCAGCCAAATAGGCACCCTGATCGGTTTCTTGATGCTTGGCTTCGCCACCACCTTGTGGATGCTGTTTTTGTCGCGCATCGTCGATGGCATTTCCGGGGCCAACATCGCCACGGCCCAGGCGGCCATCAGCGACAGCACCAGTGAAAAAACGCGCACGCAAGGGTTGGGCCTCATTGGGGCCGCCTTTGGCCTGGGCTTCATCATCGGGCCGGTCATTGCCTTCGTCTCTCTGGCTGTGAGCGACAACAATTACCACGTCCCGGCCTTTGTAGCCGGTTTTTTCTCACTATCGTCCATCTTGCTAACCGCCTTCTGGTTCGAAGAAACGCTGCCGGCCGAGCAGCGCGAAGAACAGCAGGATCGAACCGCCTTCTCGTTCAGGGCTTTGATCGACGCTGTCAGCCATCCCACTGTCGGCACCCTGCTGATCCTGATGTTTGCCCAACAGCTGGCTTTTGGCGGTTTTGAGCAACTTCTGGCTTTGTTCACTCTCAGCCGGCTGGGGCTCAACGCCTCGGGAAACGCCGTCATTTTTGTCTACGTCGGGGTCATCGTCGTCGCCGTTCAAGGCGGTCTGATCGGTCGTTGGAGCCGGCGTTTCGGCGACCGGCGCCTGATCTATGCCGGCCTGGCCCTGCTGGCCGTCGGCCTTCTGGCGATAGGTCTAACCGTCCGCCAGCCGCCGCCCTGGTACTCACAGGAACAAGTGAAAACCGAGCTAACCGCCGATCGGAGTTTACCAGGCGAGACACTGCCGACCGAGGATATCGCCGTCGATCTGCCCAACGACAGCAACAACGGATGGCTGGGCTTGATATGGATTCTAGTCGCCATGATCCCCATCGCCGTCGGCGGAGGCATCCTGCAGCCGGCCATCAATAGCTTGATCACCAAGCGGGTGGACGCCGTCGATGTTGGCGGCATGCTGGGCATCTCGGCCGCCTTCCTTAGCGCGGCCAATGCCATCGCGCCAGTAGTCGGCGGCGCGCTGTTCCAGGCCATTGGCCCAGGTGCGCCTTTTGTCTTCTGGAGTTTGTTGATGGCGTTTCTGCTGGTCGTTGCCGTGCGGACCATCCGACCTGGCCGTGAGGAAGCGACGACAGCCGGCCTGGCTCGAGGCGGCACTCACTAACGGCCGTCCCGCGCTACGGGAAGGTTACAGGAAAGGTAAAGGCTCCCCCAAAGATGAACTACCCGCCCCCTGGCACAGCCCCTAGGGCGCCTGAGCGCCACAGGTAATCAGGGGCGAAAGAACTCAACACACGCATATAGTTGGCGCGCTCGAAGGCGGCCGGTTCGGCGCAATTGATCTGGCTCAAGCTACCTTGCAGTTGGTTGACCGACTCATATTCATATTCGACGAGCCAGCGTTCAAGGTCGATCAAGACCTCCCGTATCCGCCCGACACCGTTGCGCAATAGTTCCGAAGCCACCATAGTCACCGAAGCGCCAGCCATCAGTCCCTTGAGCACATCTTCAGCCGTATGGATGCCCGTTGTGAGGGCCAGGTCGGCCTCTATCCGGCCATATAGAATGGCGATCCAGCGCAGTGGCAGGCGAAGTTCGGACGACGTGCTCAGAAGCAAGTGCGGCGCAACTTCAAGATTCTCGATGTCCAGGTCAGGTTGGTAGAAGCGATTGAACAGGACCAACCCGCTGGCGCCGCCGGCATCAAGGCGTTTGGCGATGTTTGCCAGGGCGCTGAAGTATGGGCTGAGTTTCATGGCTACTGGGATGTCGATGGCCTCTTTGACATCACGCAGGACATCCAGGTAGATCTGTTCCACCTCGCCGCCCGACAGGTTGGGATCTGTCGGCAGGTAATAGATGTTGAGTTCCAGCGCGTCGGCGCCGGCCTCCTGGACGTCGCGAGCATACCTGACCCATCCGCCCGTGGAAACGCCGTTTAGGCTGGCGATAATGGGGATTTCCAGGGCTTCCTTGGCCTTGCGAATATGCTCGGCATATTCAACTGGGCCGGTCTCATATTCGCTCGCCTCCGGGAAGTAGGTCAGGGCTTCAGGAAAACTCTCCACGCCTTGCGTCAGATACTCATTCAGCACGTGGCTTTCCATCGTGATCTGTTCCTCAAAGAGCGAGTACAGCACGACGGCCGAGGCGCCATTGTCTTCCATGCGGCGCAAGGTGTTGAGGTTGCGAGACAATGGCGACGACGAGGGCACAAGGGGATTCTTCAGTTTTAGACCCAGGTAGGTTGTGGTTAAGTCCATGGCTTGTCTCCTAAAAGGATAGCTGTCTGCATTTGGCCACCAACCGTTGGCTGATGGCTAAAAGCATCTGGCGGCTAGCGATAAAAAGCTCTTCACTCTGGATACTATGCCTTGCCTTTGCCATTGCCGCTCAGGCCGGCCATTGACGAATAATCGGCCCAACGGGATTCAACATCCGCCTGGGCCAGTTCCAGCAGTTTGGCGGCGCGGTCGGGGTGGCTCTTCCTGAGCATCTCGAAGCGCCCTTCCTTGTACATGTAATCTTTCAAGCTGGTCTTGGGCGGCCTGGAATCGAGTTGGAAAGGATTGAGGCCCTGTTCAGCCCGTTCTGGATTGTAACGGAAGAGGGGCCAGTAACCGGAAGTGACGGCCGCCTTCTGTTGCGACAGGCCGAGCTTCAAGTCGTAGCCGTGGGCGATGCAGTGGGAATAGGCCAGGATCAGCGAAGGTCCATCATAAGCCTCTGCTTCGATGAAAGCCCTGATCGTCTGAGCATCGTTGCTGCCGAAAGCGACCCGAGCCACGTAGATGTTGCTGTAGCTGATGGCCAGCTTGCCCAGGTCTTTCTTGGGCAACGGTTTTCCGGCCGCAGCGAACTTGGCAACGGCGCCCCGCGGCGTCGCCTTGGACATTTGACCGCCCGTATTCGAGTAGACTTCCGTGTCGAGCACCAGTACATTGACATTTCGGCCGGAAGCCAGGACATGATCCAGGCCCCCGTAACCAATGTCATAGGCCCAGCCATCGCCACCGACGATCCAGACATCCTTCTTGACCAGGACATCGGCCGCGCTCAGTAAGTTGGCCAGGGCAGGCTTCACAGCTTCGACAGCAGCCTCGTCGCCGTCCAACATCTCTTTAAGCCGGCCTTTAAGCTCGGCCACCCTACCCCGTTGGGCCTGGATGTCGGCCTCGGACAACTGATCGGCGAACAAAATCGCATCGCACAGACGCGAACCGATGACCTCGCGCAGCTCACGCATCAAGCCCGTAGCAGCTTCGATTCGCTGGTCCAAAGCGATGCGCATGCCAAAGCCGAATTCGGCATTGTCTTCAAATAGCGAATTAGACCACGCCGGCCCGCGGCCATTGTCGTCCTGGGCCCAAGGTGTCGTCGGCAAGTTGCCGCCGTAGATGGACGAGCAGCCAGTGGCGTTGGCGATGATGGCCCGATCGCCATAGAGCTGGCTCATCAGCTTGAGATAGGGAGTCTCGCCGCAACCGGCGCAAGCCCCGGAAAACTCAAAGAGCGGCCGCAATAGCTGATTGTACTTAACCTGATTCAGGGGGATCATGGTCCGGTCCGCCTCAGGCAAGTCCAAGAAGAATTCCCAATTATCGCGCTCCGTCTCACGTATCGGCGGCTGAGAGACCATGTTGACGGCCTTGAACTTAGGTTGGCTCTTGTTCTTGACCGGGCAAACTTCGACGCACAGCGCGCAGCCGGTGCAATCCTCGGGCGAGACTTGCAGACTGAAAAGCTGATCCTTGAATTCCTTGTAGCGCGCCGGGGCCGACTTGAAAGTCGGCGGGGCGTCGCTCAACAATTCCTTGTCGAAGAGTTTCTGGCGAATAACCGCGTGCGGGCAAACGAAGACGCACTTGCCGCACTGGATGCAGATATCAGGATCCCATTCGGGCATCTCGTTGGCGACGTTGCGCTTCTCCCACTGGGTGGTCGCCGTGGGGTAGGTACCATCCACCGGCAGAGCGCTGACCGGTAGATCGTTACCCATTCCTTCGATGATCTGGCGCGTCACTTTTTGGACGAAGTCGGGCGCATTGGCTGGGACCAGCGGTGGCCGCTCAAAGTCACTGCTAACCGTCTCCGGTACGGTTATCTCGTGCAGGTGGGCCAGCGCCGTGTCGACCGCCCTGTAATTCTGCTCGACCACCGCTTCGCCCCGTTTGCCATAGGTCTTCTTGATGGCGTCCTTGATGGCCTGGATGGCCTCGTCCGTTGGCAAAACACCGCTCAAGGCGAAGAAGCAGGTCTGCATGATGGTATTAATGCGCCGTCCCATGCCGGCTTCCCTGGCCACCTGGTAGCCGTCGACGACGTAGAAACGCATCTTCTTATCGATGAGCGCTTCCTGGACGCTGCGCGGCAGGCGATCCCAGGTTTCATCGGGACCATAGGGGCTGTTCAACAGGAACGTGGCACCCGGGGCAGCCAGATCTAGCATGTCGTACCGTTCAAGGAAACTGAACTGGTGACAGGCGACGAAGCTGGCCGAAGCGACCTGGTAAGTGGAACGTATCGGCCGCGGGCCGAAGCGCAGATGGGACACGGTGACGGCGCCAGACTTCTTTGAATCATAGACGAAGTGTCCCTGAGCGAAATTGGGCGTGTCTTCGCCAATGATCTTGATCGAGTTTTTATTGGCCCCAACCGTTCCGTCGGAACCCAGACCGAAGAAGACGGCCCGGACGACGTCGTCGGGCTCGATGTTGAATGTTTCATCCCATTCCAGACTGGTGTGGCTGACGTCGTCGTTGATGCCGACCGTGAAGTGCCTCTTAGGCTTGGCCTGGTTCAGTTCGTCAAAGACGGCCTTGACCATGGCCGGCGTGAATTCCTTGGAGGATAGTCCATAACGGCCGCCGATCATACGCGGCGCGGTCTGGAATGGCGCTTTTTCGTCGGCCACCGCTTCGATGACGGCCGTCACGACATCCTGGTATAGCGGCTCGCCAGTGGCGCCGGGCTCCTTGGTCCGATCCAGCGCAGCGATCGCCTTCACCGTTGGCGGCAGGGCCTCCACAAATGCCAGGGCGTCAAACGGACGATACAGCCGCACTTTCAAGATGCCGACTTTTTCACCCTTATTGACCAGGTGCTCGACTGTTTCCTGGGCCGTCTCGGCGCCGGAGCCCATGAGCACGATCACCCGTTCGGCATCTGGCGCGCCGATATAGTCGAAAAGATGATAGTGCCGGCCGGTTAACTCGGCGAACTTGTCCATCGCCTTCTGAATGATGCCCGGGCAGGCCTCGTAGTAAGGATTGACGCTTTCACGGGCCTGGAAGAAGACATCCGGGTTCTGGGCGGTGCCGCGAATCACGGGATTATCAGGGCTCAAACCGCGGGTACGATGCTTGTACACCAGTTCATCGTCGATCATTGCCCGCAGCACCTCATCGTCGATCAATTCGACTTTGCTGACCTCGTGGGAGGTTCGAAAACCGTCGAAGAAGTGCAGGAAGGGCACGCGGGCGGCCATAGTGGCGGCCGACGATATAAGGGCCATATCCATCACTTCTTGTACGGAGTTTGAGGCTATCAGGCCAAAGCCAGTGTTGCGCGCGGCCATGACGTCACTGTGATCGCCAAATATCGAGAGGGCCTGGGCTGCCACCGAGCGGGCGGCGATGTGGAACACCGTAGAGGTTAACTCGCCGGCGATCTTGTACATGTTCGGTATCATCAGCAGCAGGCCCTGGGAAGCCGTGAAGGTCGTGGTCAGTGCGCCGGCCTGCAACGCGCCATGCACCGCGCCGGCCGCGCCGCCTTCAGCCTGCATCTCCACGACCAAGGGAATCGATCCCCAGATATTGGTCTTCCCCTCGGCCGAATATTGATCGGCCCACTCGCCCATTGGAGAAGAGGGCGTGATGGGGTAGATGGCAATGACCTCGTTGATCTTGTGAGCCACTCGAGCAGCAGCCTCGTTGCCATCTATGGTTATCATTTGTTTACTCATGGCAGGACTCCTTGAACCTTGTCCAGAAACACCCACATGCTCGACACATGCCGTGTTGCAAACGAGTGTGACACGTGTCGTATAAGATTTGTCGCGCAACGCGTTCCCCTATCACGCGTTGTGCCCAACTCCCTCCCGTTTCCGAGAACAAGGGTTGCAGGGGCGCAAGGTAATGCGCCCCTGCCGATTGTCGATGCTACTTCTTATCGGCCAGCGCCACGTGTGCGGCCGCCAGGCGTGCGATTGGCACCCTGAATGGCGAACAGGAAACGTAATTGAGGCCGATCTTATGGCATAGGGCGATGCTCTTCGGATCGCCGCCATGCTCACCACATATACCTATCTCCATATCGGGCCGGGTCTTGCGCCCGTCTGTCACGGCGATTTCCATTATCTTGCCAACGCCGTTGGGGTCGATGGAGGCAAACGGATTCTCGGGCAAGATGCCTTTCTGAATATACTCGACCAGGAATCCGGCTTCGGCGTCATCTCGCGAAATACCAAAGACCGTCTGGGTCAAGTCATTGGTGCCGAACGAAAAGAATTGGGCGAATTCAGCCATCTCACCGGCCGTCAGCGCTGCCCGCGGGATCTCGATCATCGTGCCGAACTTGTAATCGACCTCGATCCCCTGCTCCTTCATAACATCCTCAGCCTCCGCTTCCAGCACCACCTGCTGCGTTCGTAGCTCGTTAACGTGTGCCGTCAGCGGGATCATGACCTCTGGATGGACATCTACGCCATCCTTGGCGCATTGGCAAGCAGCCTCGAAGATGGCTCGCACTTGCATCTTGGTCAGCTCAGGAATGAGAATGCCCAGGCGAACGCCGCGAGTACCCAGCATCGGATTCATCTCGTGCAGCGCTTCTACCCGCTCCAGATATTGCTGCTTGATCGCGATCTCGGCCAACACCTGGTCGATGTCGGCAATGCTCTGCAAGTGCTGCAGCCGCAACTTGAGATCGGCAAGATCAGTGATCAACTCGTCGTGCGAAGGCAGGAACTCATGCAACGGCGGATCAAGCAGTCGGACGATGACCGGTAGGCCATCCATGGCGCGGAATAGACCGGCGAAGTCCTCGCGCTGTAAGGGCAGCAGCTTGGCGATTGCCTCGTTTTGCTCTTCCTCGGACTTGGTCATGATCATCTGCTGCACGATGGGTAGCCGTTCTGTTTCGAAGAACATGTGCTCGGTGCGGCACAGGCCGATGCCTTCGGCACCATATTCCCGGGCCCGCTGCGCGTCACGCGGATAATCAGCGTTGGCCCACACACCCAAAACGCGAAATTCGTCGGCCCAACTTAGCAGCTTGAGCAAGTAGGGATTGTTGATGTCGGGCACGAAGGTCGGTAATTCGCCTTGGTAGACCAGGCCCAACGTGCCGTCCAGCGAAATCCACTCACCTTCTTTGATGACCAAGTCGCCTATGGCCATCTGCCGGCCGAGCAAGTCAATCTCCAATTCGTGGACGCCAACTACGGCCGGCGTGCCGAATTGGCGGGCAACCAGGGCCGCATGGCTGGTGCGGCCGCCGCGGCTGGTGAGAATGCCCCGGGCCGCCAGCATGCCGTGTACGTCGTCCGGCTTGGTCTCCGGACGAACCATAATCACTTGCTTGCCCTCTTCCTTGGCCCAACGCTCGGCCGTGTCGGCGTCAAAAGCGACCACGCCCACGGCTGCGCCCGGTGAGACGTTGAGCCCTTTGGCAAAGGGCTTGGTCGCCTTACGAGCTTCTTCGTCCAATTGAGGATGCAGGAAAAAGTCGACTTGTTCTGGCTGCACACGCCTGACCGCCTCTTCCTTAGAAATCAAGCCTTCTTCGACCATATCTACGGCGATGCGCACTTCAGCCTGAGCGGTGCGCTTGCCATCGCGGGTCTGCAGCAACCACAGCTTGCCATTCTCGACGGTGAACTCCAGGTCCTGCATATTGCGGTAATGACCTTCCAGCCGGTTGGCGAAATCTTCAAACTCACCATACAGTTTCGGCATACCGGTTTTCATACTACTCATCGGTTCGGTGATACGAATTCCGGCAACGACGTCCTCTCCCTGGGCGTTAATCAAATAATCGCCCTCGAGCTCAGGCTCACCGGTAGAGGCGTTTCGCGACATGGCCACGCCAGTAGCTGAATCATTGCCCATATTACCGAAGACCATGGTCTGGACATTCACGGCCGTGCCCAAGTCATGGGCGATGCCGGCCGCGTTTCGATAATCTATCGCTCGTTTGCCATTCCACGATTTGAAGACCGCTTCAACGGCCATCTTCAGCTGTTCATAGGGTTCTTCAGGAAATTCGATACCTGCTTCTTTACGTACGATGGCCTTGAACTGCTCGGTGAGCGCTTGCCAGGCTTCGGCCGGTAGGTTGGCATCGGAGGTCACGGCGTACTTTTCACGTTGATAGCTAATGGCATCTTCAAATCCGTGATCGTCCACGCCAAGCACGACGCTGCCAAACATTTGTACCAGGCGACGGTACGAATCATAAGCAAATCGGCGATCCTCGCTTAGCTTGGCCACGCCCTCCACCACCTCGGCGTTGAGACCGATGTTCAGGACGGTATCCATCATGCCCGGCATCGAGAACTTGGCGCCCGAACGTGCCGAGACAAGCAACGGGTTCAACGGATTGCCGAACTCTTTGCCGGTCGCTTCTTCAATAGCCGCCACAGCGGCCAGCACTTCTTCCCACATCCCGGCCGGGAATTTCTCGCCGGCCGCCAGGTAGGCGTTGCAGGCCTCAGTGTCTACAGTGAAGCCGGGCGGAACTGGTACGCCCAAGCGGGTCATTTCAGCCAGGTTGGCGCCCTTGCCACCTAACAAACCGCGAACGCCTTCCCACTCGCCGCCGACATATTCTTCGGCTTCTTCAACTTCGGTGAATAGATAGACGTATTTCTTCACGTCAGCCGAAGTTGGCTTGTTATCATCAGACATAAACTTTTCCTCCAATCTTTGTTGGTGTATCTAAACTATTTTAGGACTTCGGGTCTGCTTGCGCGAGTGACAGAATACACTTCTGCCAGTGACAAACGTCATTGTATTACTCGCCAGCAAAGGCCGATCGCCCTACGTTGGATAGCAGAAAACGGGGTGTTGGGTCGCCTTGCATTCTGCATCGCTGGGCCGATTTGGCCCGGCAAGAGGCACTAATGTACCACAAAGCACAACAGGGAAAAGGGGAGGTAGCCCTTTTCCCTGTTGAGGCTGACTCATAGGGGCGCTTCTCAAGAGAACACCTCTTTAACCGGAGCGTTTCTTGATAGGTAACCTACTCACAAGCCAGCAAGTGCCATGGGTTCTCGGAAAAGAGAGTAGGAGGAGGATAGGTGACTAGGATACCACTGTTCTCTTAACAACTTTTTTGCGTTTTGTAAAGGATTGGTTATGGTCTTGTTAACAACCTGTTAACGAACGTGTCCTGGGATCAGTACCCGGCCGTTTTCCAGATAGTAGAATACCCGCCTACAGATATCGTCGCGCACAGCCCGGAAGACATCCATCTTCTCTTCGTCGGTACCGGTTGCTTTGGCCGGATCAGGGAAGCTGATATGGGTCACTTCACCTTCGCCAAGCCAGACTGGGCAATCTTCGGCCGCATCGTCACAAACGGTAATGACCATGTCGAGGCGCTTGCGGCGAAATATCTCGGTTGATTTCGATTTTTGCTTCGAGATATCGATGCCCAACTCGGCCATGGCCTGTATGGCCAACGGGTGAACGTAACCCGATGGCTCGGTCCCGGCCGAAAAAGCCTTCCACTCTTTAGAAAGATATTGCTTAACTAGACCTTCGGCCATCTGGCTACGGCAGGAATTGCCGGTGCATAGGAATAGAACTTTCTTCTTGGACATAGATTCACTTTGGTGTTGGCGGGGCCTCCAATTCAGAGTCCATCTCGACGTATTCGCCGGTGACATTGTAGACAACCCATTCGCAGATATTGGTCACTCGATCGGCCGCGCGTTCCAGGTTATGCAGGGCCCATTCCAGGTAATTGATCAGTTCATACGAACCGGGGTTGTCGGCCACGTAGGTCAACAGTCCCCGGTAGATGTTGTTGAACAAGGCATCAATTTCGTCGTCGGCGTCCGGGATCACCTGGGCAAGCTCGGCGTCGCGCCGGCTGGAGGCCTCAAGCGCGCGTTGGAGCATCTCCTGGGTCTTTCGCGCCATCTCCGGCATGTGGCCGATGACATCTGGTATCGACATCGAACCAATCAGCAAGCTATTCTTGGCGATGCCCTTGGAATAATCGTTGATCCGTTCCAGTTCGCCAGTGATTTCGATGATGCTGGCGATCAAGCGCATGTCGCCGGCCATGGGTTGTTGGGTGGCGATCAGGGTCAGGGCATCGGTCATGATCTCAATGCGTTTGCGATTTACGTCCTTGTCGGCATCGATCAGGCGCCGGGCGCTTGTCGAATCGCGCTGTTGTAACACGTCTACGGCCTTGACGATATTCTCGCCAACCTCGCTACCCAAGGCCAATAGACGGTCCTGCAAATCCTGAAGTTCTCTTTCGAAGGATCCTCGTATCATTGTCCATCCTCGCTAGCCGACGGCCGGTCAATCCGGCCGGACCGGAAATACAGAATCAGTTACTGAACTCCCGGCCAGGTTCCAGCTAACGTTACAAAGCTAGCCAAAGCGGCCGGTGATGTACTGTTCCGTTAACTCATTCTTGGGGTTTGTGAAAAGACTCTGTGTTCGATCATACTCAACCAGATAGCCGGCCCGATCATCGTCCATGCTGAAGAAGGCGGTGTAATCAGAAGCCCGGGCGGCTTGTTGCATATTGTGAGTGACGATAATAATCGTATAGTCGCGCTTTAATTCCTGAATAAGCTCTTCTATCCGCAACGTAGCGATGGGATCCAGGGCCGAGGCCGGCTCGTCCATGAGGATGATCTCCGGCTTCACGGCGATGGTCCGGGCGATGCACAAGCGCTGCTGTTGGCCACCGGATAGGGATAGGCCACTCTGATCCAGCTTATCTTTCACCTCGTCCCACAATGCAGCCTGTCTTAAAGAACGCTCTACCAGGGCATCCATATCGCCCTTATAGCCGTTTATTTTAGCGCCCCAAGCTGTATTGTCATAGATGCTTTTAGGAAATGGGTTCGGCTTCTGAAAAACCATGCCGATACGCCGCCTAACCTCTACCGGGTCCACTCCCCTGGCGTAGATGTTTTGTCCGTGAAACAGCACTTCCCCTTCCAGATAAGAAGTGCTGATGAGATCATTCATGCGGTTAAAAGAACGTAGAACGGTGCTCTTGCCACAACCCGAGGGCCCGATCAGGGCCGTAATCTGGCGCGGCTTGATTTGAATATCAATGTTCTTGACAGCCCGGAAATCGCCATAGTAGGCGTTCATGCCCCGAGCCTCTATAGCATATCTGCCATTATCTGAAAAAGATAGGTCAATCATTGTTATGCCATTCTTTTGCTTGTTCGGTTACGAATGATCACGGCCGATGCATTCAGGATCAGTAATAGGATCAGGAGGGCGATGATGGCCGCGGCCGCGATGTTGTGGAATGCTCCCTGAGGTCGGGTTGTCCATTGGAAGATCTGTATGGGAAGGACGGTAAACTTCGAGAAAGGACCCGTCGGATCGACGGTAATAAACGTCGACGCCCCAATGACCACCAGCGGCGCCGTTTCGCCAATGGCTCGTGACATGGAGATGATGGCCCCGGTCAGGATGCCCGGTAGGGCGTTAGGTAAAACATGGTGCCAAATCGTCTGCCACCTGGTCGCTCCTAAGCCAAAGCTGGCCTGACGCAGGGAGCCTGGAACGGAGCGAATGGACTCCTGGGCGCTGATGATGATGATAGGCAAGATGAGCAAGCCCAGCGTCAAACCGGCTGAGAGCACGGTCCGGCCGTTGGCCGTCGTCGCGTCCCCCACAGCGCCGAAGATGGCGCCGCTGGTTATCGGTTCCAAGGCCCTGACGAAGACGGCCAGGCCCAACATGCCATAGATAATCGAAGGTACTCCGGCCAGGTTATTGATATTGGTCTGGATAAGCCGATTGTACCATTTCTCGTGGTCGGCATACTCTTCAAGATAGATCGCCGCCCCTACCCCGACCGGAAAAGCAAAGGCGACAGTTATTGCAATTACCCACAAGGTGCCCAGGATGGCCGTGCGCACCCCGGCCAACTC
>JBFFWQ010000068.1:0-32208 GCA_041570195.1 Promineifilaceae bacterium (SeqCode)
ACTCCGCACGGATGCCATTGCACTCCGCACGGATGCTATTGCACTCCGCACGGATGCCATTGCACTCCGCACGGATGCCATTGCACTCCGCACGGATGCCATTGCACTCCGCACGGATGCCGCCGCCTTCCGTTTCAGGCACTGGGGCGCATTGGGCTGGACTCAGGTGAATGTCGACCGGCAGGACCGGCACGCCGGCTCGCCTCGCTTCGTTGACCAGCACGGCCGGGTTCCAGAAGCCCATGGGCTGGTTGTTCAGGAGGGCCGTGTAAAAGGGGGCGAAATGGTAGCGTTTTAACCAGGCCGATTGGTAGACCAGAACGGCGAAGGCGGCGGCGTGACTCTTGGCGAAGGAGTAGCCGCCAAAAGCCCGCAATTGGTCAAAAACCAACTCGGCCGTATCGGACGGGACACCCTGGGCCGCGGCGCCGGCCAGGAACTCGGTCAAGAAACGCTCGATTTTTTCTCCGGCCCGCTTGCTGCCCAGCGCCCGCCGCAGTTGCTCGCCTTGCCCCGGGCTGAAGCCGGCCAAATCGCGGGCGACCTTCAAGACTTGCTCCTGGAATAAAATGACCCCCATCGTCTCGGCCAGCGCCGGCTCTAATAGGGGATGGGCGTAAGTGACCGGCTCCAGACCCAAACGGCGGCGCAGGTAAGGGTGGACCATGTTGCCCTGGATTGGCCCCGGCCGGATCAGGGAGATGGCCACGACCAGGTCGTTGAAACAATTGGGCTTCATGCGGGGCAGCATCTGGGCCTGGGCTCGCGACTCAACCTGGAAGACGCCCACGGTATCGGCTCGGCCGATCATCTCGTAGACGGCCGGATCGTCGAAGGGTAGTTTATCCAGGTCCGGCGCTTCTCCGTCGATCTTTTCGATCCAGGCCAGGGTCTCGGTGATGGCCGATAACATGCGCAGGCCGAGGATATCGATCTTGACCAGTCCGGCATCTTCCAAGCCCTCCTTATCCCACTGGACCACCACCCGGTCTGGCATCGTCGCCGGCTCAGTCGGCACGCGGCCCATCAAAGGCGATCCGGTGATGATCATCCCCCCCGAATGAATGCCCAGGTGGCGGGGGAAGGCGTCGATCTGGCCGGCCAGGTCGAGTAGCTGGTCGCTGGCGGTTGGGGATTGGGGGCCAGGGGCTGGTGGCTGGGGATCGGAAGGCTGAAGGCTGAAGGCTGAAGGCTGAGGGCTGAAAGCTAACTGCTCAGAGCTAACAGCTAACCGCTGTTCCTCAAGTCGCCGCCGCGCATTCGCAATCGCTTCATCCGATAGATCCAGCGCCTTACCGGTGTCTCTTAGGGCGCTGCGAGAGCGAAAAGTGACGAAGGTGCAGGCCATGGCCGTGTGCTCCGCGCCGTACGTGTTATAGATATACTGGATCACCTCTTCGCGGCGCTGGGCGTCGAAATCAATGTCGATGTCCGGCGCGACTTGCCGCTCGCCGGACAGGAACCGTTCAAAAACCAGGTCGTGAACGAGGGGATCGACAGGACTGATATACAACAAGTAGGCCGCCAGCGAATTAGCCGCCGATCCACGCCCCTGGCATCGAATGCCGGCCTGGCGGGCGAAGCGCACGATATCCCAGACGATGAGGAAATAATTGGCCAATCCGGCTTGCTCGATGATCGTCAATTCATGGTCCAATAGCTGGCGTGCCGATCGTCGTTGCTCTGCTTCCTGGCGGTCATTGCTCGAAGAGAGCGGATAACGTTCGGCCAGTCCTTCTTGGCACAAACGGCGCAGATAAGCGCCGCTGCTCATGCCATGGGGAGTGGGGAAGTGTGGCAGATCTTGCAGGCCGTATGCCAGATCGAAGTGGCAACGCTCGGCCAGGCGGATGGTATTGGCCACGGCCGACGGTTGATCGGGAAAAAGAGCGGCCATCTGCCCGGCCGACTTCAAATAATATTCCGAATTGAGCCGCCGCAGGTGCGTGGCTCGATCCAGGGTGAGCGGACCCTCTTCAGTCGCTCCACCCGGCCGGTGACCTGGCCGATGACCAATGCAAACCAGGACGTCTTGTAAACGCTGCCGGTCGGGCACGGCATAGTGGACGTTGTTCGTGGCCACGCAGTCGATTTGCAGATAATCGGCCAGGGCGACCAATTTGGACACGAGCCGCTCGTCGTCCGGCAAATGGTGACGTTGTAACTCGATCCAGAAATGGTCCCGGCCGAATAAGACCTGGTAGTCGCGGGCGGCAGCCAGAGCGGCCTGGCGATCTCTTCGTCGTAGCGCGGTCGCCACTTTTCCCTTGCGACAACCGGACAGGGCGATGAGGCCGTTGGTGCAGCCGACCAGCTCTTCGGCCGGCAGCATGGCCTGGCCTTTGGGCATCAGATGGCGCGCCCGGCTGATCAGGTAACACAAGTTATGCCAGCCAGCCTGGCTCTCGACCAGCAAAGTCAGGTGATGGTCGCCCGATAGGGTCAATTCCGCACCCAGGATCGGCCGTAAGCCGCCTTCGCGGGCGGCGCGCACGAAACGCGGCGCGCCATAAACGGCGTCGTGATCGGTCAGAGCCAGGGCCGGCATACCCAGCGCGGCCGCCTGGGCCACGAGCTCCTCAGGATGGCTGGCCCCGTCCAACAGGCTGAAATTCGAGTGACAATGCAACTCCACGTAAGCTGTTAGCTTTGAGCGATTAGCCATTAGCTGATCTGCCACTTGCAACTTGCCCCTCTGTTCTTCTTCTCCTCTGCTGCCATGTCCCTGACCCGCCTTAATCATAAAGCCGCTGCAAGTACCATTCACCGCTCAATAAATCTTGGAAGATGACGACCAACAAGCCCGTGTCGGTGCTCAATTTAAAGTAAGCCCGCCAGACCCGGCCGCGCCACCAATCGATATCTACTCGCCAGGCTCTGGTGATCTCATCCACCTGGTGGGTTTGGTTTTGCCAGGTGAAGCCGGCCGGCCGCTGGCCATCTGCGATGCCTGCATCTTTGCTATCAGCCCTGGGGACGACGGTGACGCTTATGGGGATGCCAACCGGCCACAGGCGCGTCACGCAGGGGTGAACTCCTGCAATTGGAAACGACGCTCCGGCAGAGGATGGCCGGGGTCGGTTAGCGCTGGCTGAAAAAAACAGCCGGCTTTGTGTTTGGCCAGGATATCTTGCAGCATCCCATGGAAACGTTCTGTTATTCGCGGCTGGTCAAATAACGAGAGTTGCCGGGCCGTGGCCGGGGTCAGGTCGCTCAAGATGACCGTCAGACAACTGACGCCTGCCCTGGCGCCCTCGGAGAGAGCAGCTAGATCCCGGCCGGCCTGGCTTAATAATCCGTGTAGCGAGCTAGTGAGCAGCCGGGGATTGGCAGTTGGACCCCGGCAGGACAGGCTGGGGGCCAGCGGTCCCGTATCAGACTCCCGGCCGCCTTCCAAGCCCAGGATCAACTGCAGCGTGCGCCCTTCTAGCCCGGATCGTTGCAGCCGGCCGGCTAATTCAGTCGCCGCCTGATCCACGACCCGCTCCAGCACCAGGATATCAATCACCGGCCCGTCAAAACGGTAAACTATCTGCTCTTGTCCGGCCGGCGGATCGGCTTTGACCGATAAGAAAAGATCGTCGCCCAAATTGCGCCGGCCAGATCGTTCCTGGACCAGGCGGTAAAATTGGGTGAACCCCTCACCGGCTGGGCTATCCGGCGCCAGGGAAGGCCCCAGCAACTTCCGAATGCTGGCCTGGGGCAACGCCGCTAATTGACCCAGGGTATGGAGACCTAACAGAGACAGGCGCCGCGCCGTTTCCTTGTCCAGCGGCAGAAAGTGAACCGGTTGGCTGGCTAAAAACGACCCTTCCTCATCGGCTGTTATTGACCGGGCATGGTTGGGCCAGGCCAGGGTAGCCGCGACCTGGGCCACGAATTTGCTCTTGGCCAGGCCGACGGCCGGCGTCAGTTGGGTTTGCCGGCGCACCTGGCGACCCATCTCCTGGGGCTGGGCCAACGCCTCGGCCGGCGGCAATTATTCCAGGTCCAGGTTATAAGACGCGGGCAGACGGCGGCCGAAAGCGACGCCCGGCCCCGATCGGGGCCGGGAAGTTGCCTGCTTTATATTGGGCGACCACAACGCTTCGATCTCAATCAGGTGGGTGAAATCCATCAAGACACCGGCGACCTCGGCCGAGACGTTATGGTAGCGAGGTGGATCGGCGGCCATGAAATGCGCTTCGGGCGAGAGCACGTGGGCCAGGCGCAGGGACATGCCCGGCTTGACGCCCTGCTGGGCCGCTTCATGGGAAAAAGCGTAAACGGGCTGCGGTTCCCATGGTTGGCCGCCGATAACCAGCCCCAGTTCGGCCGGGCCGGCGGCGCAGGTGTCGCGCCGCTCCACAGTAGCGGCGAAATAAGGCATGTTGAGGCAGGCGATCATAGTAATAATTAATGGTGAATTTCGAATTTTGAGTGAATTAATCATCCACCTTGTTGACGTCATCGATCTCTGTGACAGTAATGCTGATTTTCCGGCCGGCCGGACCTAGTTTGTTCTTGACGACCAGGACCTGGGCCTGGTAACCGTCGATATCTCTCTGGCGGTAGACCCAGCGTTCGCGTTGAATAAAGAGCCGGATGGTCGCGAAGTGAGCCAGGGCGACGTTAACCGGATCATCGGCCCGAGCGGGCGAGCTGTTGGCCGGCAGCGAGGTCAGAAATAACAAAAGGCACTGCGTCCGGCTCAGGGGCGAAATAAGCCGGCCGAGGGTCGTCGTCAGGGCCTGGACTGACCGGGGCTCGACCAGCAGGTTCGAGGACGCGTCGAAAATCAGCAAATTCCCCTCGTCGCCGAGTATAAAATCCTGGGTGATGGCTAGGGCCTGGGCGACATCATAGGGACGAACGAGCACCAACTGCTCCAAAGCCAGGCCGCAGCGAGCGGCGTAACCAGGGTCGAAGTTCTGCTCCAGGTCAATGTAAATGGCCATGCTCTTTTGCGCCTGGGCGCTGGCCACGATCCTGAGGGCGATAGTGGCCATGCCTGAGCTGGGGATGCCGCTGATCTCGCTGATCCGGCCGCGGGGCAGGCCGCCGATAACCAGCGCTTCGTCCAGGGCCGGAAAACCAGTGGGAACGTGGGGAATAGCTTTGGTTCGACCGGCCGGCAGGCGGCCAACCGCCTTGCTACCCCAACGATCTTGCAGGGCGGCGATAGTCGTTTCTAACTTGCGTTTCTTATCCGAATCCACGCGCTTTCTCGAAAAAGCCTGGCCCTGGCTGGCGATCTCGGCGGCGATAGTTAGCCGAACCGTCAGGTTTCTCGCCTTTTGGCGAGACGTACATACCTTCAAACAGAACAAAAGTTCTACAACGATTTTAAAGAAAGCCTTTGTGAAGGGGGCGTGAAGGGAAGGTGGATGGCGATTCCGCGCCAAATAGCATCATCCCCCTGGAGATTCGTCGACCTCCAGGGGGATGTTAAGCTCAGGGGTGTTTTGTTCTTACTGACCCGTGAATAACCCGCTCAACTGTCACCCGATCAGGCGCAATCCGGTTTTGGGTTAGTAAATGACTGTCCGACCTACTGGCAGGCTCCTTGCGTGTCGCCGTGCCCGAGATGATCGCTAAGCGAGGACGCGGGGACTGACTTGGTCTTTTCGGCCGGGCTGCCTGGTTTATGACAGATCGTCACTTTCCCGTTGCCAGCCGGCGGCTTTGGCGTCGCCGTCGGTTCTGGCGGCGAGGCCGGCGTTTCCTCTGGCGGTGAGGTCGGGACAGGAGTCGACGTTGGAGGTGCCGAGGTGTCCGCACATACACCCTCGTGGTCGCCATGACCCATATGGCCGTTTAACGCAGCCCTGGGAAGGGTCATCGTCTTTTCGGCCGGAGTGCCCGGTTTGTGACAGAGCGTGACCGGCTCCGTCCTGCCTGGCGTGGCCGTCGCCGTTGCCGTGGGTGTTACAGTCACCGTGGGTGTTACAGTCACCGTGGGCGTCACAGTCACCGTGGGCGTCACAGTCACCGTGGGCGTCACAGTCACCGTGGGCGTCACAGTCACCGTGGGCGTCACAGTTACCGTGGGTGTTATGGTTACTGTAGGCGTTGGAGTCTCCGTTTCATCCAACGGCGGTGATATTGATCGGATCTGAGCATCGAGCCAGTCGAAAGAAACGTCGCGATTGGCTCCGAGCGAGGCCGATCGACCATCGGCGAAAGTAAGCTTGGCGCTGGACTTTTCTCCGGTACGCACTCGCTGACCGGCCGATACGCGAGCGATCTTGCTTACCGATACCCACTTGCCGTCAGGGCTCCATACCTCGACCAGACCTTCTACAACCTCGACGGTGGCCGTCTCCGCTTCGCCAGGCAACGGATCAAGCCCGGCGTCCACATCGCTTACGCCTCCTCCATTCAACCATAGGCCAAGCAGCAGGGCGCAAAAAAGCAACGCGGCAAAACCAATTGGACTCACGGCCAGCACCGGCTGGACGGCGAGTCGCTTCCATCGAGAGGCGACCAGTGGGATTGCTGGCGGTATTGCTTTCAATCTTTCGCCTAACGCGATGCATGTGGCAAGAATGGATGCAAGTTTATCAAACATGAAAACCTCCCTATATCCTCGAAGTAGGCAAATAGCGCCGAGTATTTCTGCCAACACTTATAAAGACGAAAAGGAAGGCAAAATGTGACGGCATTGGCGAAAATCACGCGATTGACCACCTCGACCAGGGATCGTTTTAGCTGATTAATGTTGCCTTTAACTTGGACCTGATCGCCTGAGCCTGGGTTTAAATTACCTCTCTTGAAGCTTCTGCCGGCGAAAGGTTAAACGCCGACTCATCTGGCATTAATGTTCGCGGAGAACCAGGGTCAGGTGGTTTCAAATTCGCGCCGCCTTTTTGCGGTACACTAATACCGTCACGTTTAGCCGTCGAATTCGTCATTACCCTATAGAAAGCAACTGCACGATTTTATGGACGAACAGCAAGTACAAGATGCTCAATTGCTGACGCGAGCACTGGCTAGCGATGCGGCCGCCTTTGGCGATCTCTATGAACGCTACCTGGATGCCATCTATCACTATGTTTTTTATCGAGTGAGCGGCCGTGAAGAAGCGGAAGACCTGACCGAAGCGATTTTTCTGCGCGCCTGGCAGGCTCTAGATGAGAATCCGCCGCGCGAGGCGCCGTTTCGCCTATGGCTCTATCGCATCGCCCATAATGTGATCGTGGACTACTACCGCAAACGCAAGGACCTATTAACTCTGGAAGCCGCCGCGCTTATTCCTGACCCAGAAGAGGGGCCAGAAGCTTCCGCTGTGCGCCAGGAACGCGCCGATGTGCTCAAGCAAAAGATGCAACAGTTAAAGGAAGACCACCAGCAAGTGTTGGCTTGCCGCTTTGTCGTTGGGCTTAGCCATGCGGAGACGGCCGTCATCATGAGCCGGACCGAAGAAGCTGTGCGCGCCCTGCAATACCGGGCCATCGTCGCCTTGCGTAACCTGCTCATTATTCAGGAAGATATCCATGTCTGAAGAACTTTCGCGGATCCTGGCCGAGTGTATCGAGGCGATTGAACAAGGCCGTCTGACAGTAGACGAATGTCTGGACGCCTATCCAAGTCACCGGGTCGAACTAAACGAGGTATTGTCAGTGGCCCTGCGGGTACGGGCGGTGCCCACTATCTATGCGCCGTCTGAATTTCGGCAGAAGGCGCGGGCGCAACTGCTGGCAAAACTACCTCCCCGGGCGACCGACTCCAACGGTCGAGTCTCCGAACGCTCTCTTTCCAGGACCATGGTTGCCTGGTCAGCCCTCACTCAGAGGCTGCAGACCACTGGGCAGAAGGTAGCTCGATGGCGGCCTGGGTCGCCATGGCCTTGGCCGTTACGGCCGTCACTGGCGGCTGGTGCCGTTTTGCTCTTTGTCGTTATTTTGTTGTCCAGCCTGTGGTTGCGGGGGCGAGGTCCGGCTACTCAAGAAAGTCGAATCGTTCAAGATAGCCCGGCCTCGCCAGCAACGGAAACGATGGTTTCCGAGGCCGGAACAGAAGCGACGATACAAGAGCGCCCCTTTGAATCCGGTGTGGCAGTCGACGATACTTCGGAGGAAACGGTTGGGATATTACCCCCTGTTGAGAAGTTTACTGCCTTGATACCGTTCATTTCTAATCCTTTGAATCTCAATGCCCGGACCGCTGCTATAGAAGCATCGTCGGGAATCGTCGAAGTACAAAACGGCCAGGGGCAATGGCTGGCTGTTAACCAGGCCACTTCTGCTACCGAGGGCCAACGAGTGCGTACCGGCGCCTTCTCCGGCGCCACGATCACCTTTTACGATGGCAGCCAGGCTTCTCTGGGGCCGAATACTGAAGTTTCTCTGGATCAGGTGGATGCATTACGGCCGGAAGATGGCTTGCGAACCGTGGTGATGACCCAGTGGGCGGGGGAGAGCGAACACTATGTCGATTTTCGGAATGATGCCGGTTCTCGTTATGAGGTGCGGTCTGCCAACGGATCCGGCCGGGCCCGGGGTACGGTATTTCAAGTCATTGTGACACCGGAACAACTGACCCAATACATCGTTACTGAGGGTCGGGTTGACGTCACCCATCTGAATGTGACCGTCGTGGTCGCGGCCGGGCAAATCTCGTTTGTTGAACCCGAAGAACCGCCCAGCCAGCCCTACTTCACTGTTTCTGGCCAGGGCGAAGTCACTGCCAGGGGCGAGACCTGGACCATCGGCGGCCAATCGTTTGTGACGACAGATAGCACCGTCGTCGTGGGTGATCCGCAGATCGGAGATATCGTTTCTGTCTACGGTTATATGCTACCCGATGGCGCATTGGTAGCGACCCACATCATCCTTCGCCACCAAACGCCGGTCAATCATTTCTCGCTAACCGGCTTGGTAGAGAGCATCGGCGCGGACGAATGGACGGTTGCCGGGCGGACTATTGCCGTGAATGGCGAAACGATCGTAGACGAAGCAGTGGCTGTCGGCGATCTGGCCTGGGTACAAGGTGCAATTTTGGCCGATGATGGCACGCTATTGGCCCGGCGCATTGATCGGGTCGACGAGGCGCATCCTTTTGAGTTTGTCGGCGTTGTGCGAAGCATCGCTCCCGACACCTGGAACATTTCTGGACTGGATATCGCCACAAACGATGGTACAGAGATTGAAGGAGGGTTAGCCGTCGGCGATGTGGTCGAGGTTGAGGGAGAGATCCTGGCCAATGGTACCTGGCTGGCCCACGAGATCCGCCAGCACGATGACGAGGCGGAGTTTGAATTCACCGGCCGGGTTGACAGCATCGATCCCTGGCTGGTGGCCGGCATTTCTTTTGAGACCGATACCTATACGAAAATTGATGGCGGTATAGACGTCGGCGACCTGGTCCATGTCGAGGGTCAGATTCTGGCCGACGGTACCTGGCTGGCGACGGAGGTCCGGCTGGTCTCTGATGACGATTTGACCTTCGCCTTTGTCGGACTGGTCGACAGTATCGATCCCTGGGTCGTCAGCGGCGTTGCGTTAACCGTGGATGAAGACACGATCATCGACGATGATATCATTGTCGACGATCTTGTCCGGGTAAAAGGACGTATTCTGCCAGATGGCGTCTTGCTGGCCACCCTGATCGAGCGCCTGGACGATGACGAGCCGACCGGTTGCTACACCGTGACCACGATAGTACTAAGTGTAAATGGCGACCAGGTGACGTTAAAAGGGTTGCCGCCGCTTACTTTGCACGATGACAGCCTGGTGGATGGAAACATCACGCCCAATGCCATTGTCACCGTTTCCATCTGTCTGGCCGAGGACGGCTCGGTTACCATCATCAGCATCGTCGTCATCGTCGTGAATGTCCCCCCGAAGCCTCCGGGCCCCTTGCCCCCAGGATCAGGGCCGGGCGTCGACGGATACAGCACCATCTGCCATAAACCGGGCACTCCGGCCGAACAAACGAAAACTCTCCCCCGGTCAGCTCTGTTTGGCCATCTGGGTCACGGCGATTTCCATGGTCCCTGCCGTTGAGTCATATCGCTTTGTTGCTTCAGGCCAGGCGTGCAATAGGTGCAATAGAGCCAATCACCGCCCCTCAGTCGGCGCTACTCAGGCCTGCCGGTTCTTGGATCTAGGCCGATGGGGGTGGGGTCTTGTGAATGAGGCGTGAAAGGATTTAACTTTTTGCAGGTGCCGAGGCCCTTTTGACCCCCTGTGTAAAGGGAGTTTGTGAAGGAGACGTGAACAGAAACCAACGCGCTGTTGTCTATCTGTACAAAATGTGGACAGCGATCGTGAGCGCCAGGTAGCTGGTCGGTCGCTGGCAGGAAGCTGGCTCCTGGGGGCGGGTCCAACAGCCAATGATTTGACACGGTGGCGCGCCCCGTGTATGCTATTCGGAGTGAACGCTCAGTCCGAGCGTGTGTATTAGATCGACTGATGACCGGCAAACAAGACGCAATTTTCAACGCAACCCTCGAACTCGTTTCCGAGCGAGGCTTCCACGACGCGCCAACGTCATTGATCGCCCAGGAGGCTGGGGTGGGTGTCGGCACCATCTATCGCTACTTCGAGAACAAAGAAGACCTGATCGACGAACTCTACAAGAAGCTCAAGCTGCAGTTGGCCAGGGCGATGCTGGCCGACTATTCGGCCGATCTGCCGCTGCGGGAGCGCTTTCGGCGTATCTGGATCAACACGGCGCGTTATCACATCGATCACCCGCTGGAAACGGCTTTCATAGAGCAGTACGCCAATTCGCCCTTTCTTAAACCGGAAACGGCCAATATCCATGCCGAGTATTCTCGGCCCGTTTTCGAATTCATCGAAAATGGCGTCTATGAGGGCGTACTTAAGGACTTGTCGCCGGAGCTTTTCGCCTCGTTGACGTTGGAGGTGGCGATTTCGCTGACCAAGAAACACCGTGAGGGCGCCATTGTGTTAGACGGGGATGTCCTGGAGCAGGCCGTGGATGCCTGTTGGGACGCCATTAAGCGCTGAGATACAGAAATTACTTTACCATTTGGGCGGAGTGACTAGTCAGTCTGAAATTCTAATAGCTATTAGCCATTGGCTAATAGCTATCTTTCAAGGGCATAAAATGACAGACAGCAACCATTGGGCAATTGAAGAAATGCCCGCCCAAAGCGGCCGGATCGCCATCGTGACCGGCACCAATAGCGGCATCGGCTACGAAACGGCCCGAGCCCTGGTCCACAGGGGTGGGCAGGTCATCATGGCCTGTAGAAATGTTAGATCCAGGGCGGCGACTACTACGGCCCCAGCCGTTTTGTGGAAACCGTTGGCCCGCCCAAGAAGGCGAAATCCAACGGCCGCTCCTATGATGCCGACCGTGGCGGCCCGGTTATGGACCGTGTCAGAGGAAATGACCGGCGTCCAGATCCCTCTCTAGCAAAGACGCCACCCGCGGCCGCCGGGTTGGCTTGAGCCCTAGATCGATTGCGCCCAAATAATGGATTACTGGCTACTCAGGCAAGGGCGGCCTTATTGTTTTACCGCTTATAGTTAAACTAAGTATAATTAGCTAAAGTAAATGCCAGTTCGCGCGGAGAGAGATAATTTGAGATTTTCCAACACCCGTGGAGAGGAGGTCTCGTGAAGCGACAAGCTTGCCGCGTGGACGAAAACAATTTCCATCCTGTCGGCGGATTTACCGTCCCGTTTTTCCACAATGGCGATTTGCGTCATTGCCGTGGTTGCCGTTGCGCTGTGCCAATGTTTCTCCCCCGGCGGGAACCGATTTTTTGCCGCTCAGCGATCGGTCATCTGCTTCAGGTCTTTGGGGTATCCGATCCCCCTGCACCGTGATCTTTGACAGGGCGCTTTCGATTTCCTGTAGATCGGCGGGCGTGAGTTCAACGGCAACAGCACGGATGTTCTCCTCCAGGCGCTCGAGCTTGCGAGATCCCGGGACGGGAGCAATCCACGGCTTTTGAGCAAGCAGCCAGGCGAGCGCGATTTGGGCCGGCGTCGCTCCTTTTTGTTTCCCGATTTTGGTTAACAGATCAACCAAGACCTGGTTTGCTTTCATTGCCTCTGCTGCAAAGCGAGGGATACGGCTGCGGATGTCGGAGCTGTCGAAGGTCGTGTTTTCGTCGATCTTTCCCGTGAGGAAGCCCTTACCCAGAGGGCTGTACGGCACAAATCCGATTCCAAGTTCTTCGCAGGTAGGCAGCACCTCCTCTTCGGGAGATCGCCACCACAGCGAGTATTCGCTCTGGATCGCCGTGACGGGTTGAACGGCGTGGGCGCGACGAATGGTTTCCGCGCCCGCTTCGGAAAGACCGAAGTGTTTAACCTTGCCTTCCTGAATCAGTTCCTTCACCGCTCCCGGCCACGTCTTCGATCGGTACTTCCGGATCAACGCGGTGCTGATAGAACAGATCGATGGCATCAACCCTGAGTCGTTTGATCGATGCCTCGGCGACCTGCTTAATGCGCTCTGGCCGGCTATTCAGACCGGTCCAACCGGGACTGCTATCAGGATTGAGTTGGAAGCCGAATTTGGTGGCGATTACCAGCTGCCTGCGGAATGGAGCAAGCGCTTCGCCCACCAGATCCTCGTTGGTGTATGGACCATAGACCTCAGCCGTATCGAAGAATGTGATGCCACGGTCAACCGCGGCATGAAGTAGAGAGATCATCTCTTGCCTGGTGCCGACCGGGCGATCTCCAAAGCTCATTCTCATGCAGCCAAGCCCAAGAGCCGAAACTTCCAGATTACTGTTTCCAAGTTTGCGCTTTTGCATTCTTACTCCCTTCGATAGTGCACATTCAAACTGTTGTAGGCGGTGAGGTTGAATGAAAAGGCGTTCTATAGGATTGTTCTTCTTGAGTGAGCGAACCGTTTAGGGTTGGGATCTTTAGTTCATAGAAGCTGATATCGCTTCGAACTTGAAAGCGCCGCCATATGGCGGGCCGTATTCCTTTCAAAGTGACTTTCAACTGATAGATTGTCGCCATCCTGTTGGATAGCGGTTTCGACTATGAGTCGCGACCACCTTGGCGGAAGACGTCGTCGATCTCGATTTGCAATCCATTGGCCAGTGCATTGGTCTGGCTCGCCATGGCCACAACCGCCATCAATTCGGATAGCATCTCCTCGCTCATGCCCTTCTTTCTCGCGCCCGCGGTATGGCTGTTGATGCAATAGTCGCAGCCATTCGTCACGCTGACCGCCAGGTAAATCATCTCCTTGGTGACAGCATCTATGGCGCCCGGGGCCATCACCTCCTTGACCCCGTTCCACGTGCGCCGCAGCAGCTCTGGCTGAACGGCCAACACCTTCCAGAAGTTATTGATCCAGTCAACTCCCCGGGTGGTCATGATATCATCGTAGACTTGACGCACGTCGGGGCTCGCTTCCTCGTACTCGATCATGTCAACTGTAGCCATGGGTGTAACCCTCCTTCTTCAGAATGAACTCCTCGACTTCCCGGCCTAGCCAGTAACTGACCTCCGCCTGGCCAATCCGTTCAAAGGATTCGATGCGGCCGGCTACCATCTCGTCGAAGAGTATCGTTTGAACGATGACTTGCACATCGGCCAATATCTTCACCCAGTGAGCGTTGAACGCATCCCGGTTGGCCGGATCTTCGTCTGTGAAGGCGACCATGTAATTGGCGGCCGGACCCAGTTGTTGCCGAAAGAAGGGGGCTGGGTCACCTTCTTGCACAGGCCGCAATCGGACACTGCCAGGCATCGATTTACCCCCTTCAACAGCAAGCGCCCAAGAGGTATCTGAAACCCGTCCAGCGCCAGCAGTCTGATTTGTTCTTTGGGTCCTATATTACGGTTATGACATGCTTCTGCGCAGGGCGTTCTTCTGGATTTGACGCCTCACCGCATCCATGGCCGACATCACGTCAGCCCGCAGAAATGTCCTGTTGGTGTGCTCGACATTATCGTCCTCGTCATCGCCGTCATGGATACTGACCCCGCCCCGGCGCAGCCACTTGACCAGGTCATCGACCCTAGGCATTTCCCCTTCAGCCCGATTGTAAAACTCCTGCATCAGCAAGATAATGCCGGCCGTGACCGGCGTCGCCTGACTGGTGCCGTGCTGGATCGACTCGCCATGGGGACCTCTGATGCCTGACGAAGTCACCGGCGCCCCAGGGGCGAAGATATCGGTCCGGGTATGGCGGTTGACCGTGGGATGCAAGCGCTGTGAGAACGGCGTGATTTGCCCAGCGCGGGTGGAGTGAGCCTTAGCCCCGCTGCCATACGAGAAGCTGCCCTCGGCCGCGTCATAGACGGCGCCCACGCTGACGCATTCGCGGATGATGGCCGGGTAACCCATCCCTTGCTGGCTTTTATGCTTGAAGTAGTCGTTGCCAGCGGCGATGGTCACCGCCACTCTCTTGTTGCGCAATTCTCGGATCTTCTTGCGAATGCCATCGTTACTCAGGTTGTCGTCACTGGTGCGATTGCTGCCGTCGCCAAGGGACATGCAGACGACGGTGATATTATATTTTGCCTGATTATCCAGCACCCATTGTAAGGCGCTGTTTATCCACTGAAAGCTGCCGCCGCCTGTGTCCCCCAGTACCTTGAGGGGAATGATATTGGCTTCGGGCGCGATGCCGACATGATCGGCATTGGCCACGATGATCCCGCCGACATTAGTGCCATGGCCGTTGCCGTCGGTGGCGTCATTCACGTTGCCGCCATTATCTGGCGTGAAGTTGCGTTGGTCCACGATCCGGCCGGCGAAATCGACGTGTCCGGTATTCAAACCCGTGTCCAGCACCGCAACCGTCAGCCCTTTGCCGCTGACCCGGAAGGCGGCCCGTGCCTCGTTGACCCACAAAAACTGGTCGATCTCGATATCAAAGATGATCTGCTTTTCCTCAAATTGAACCGGTGGCGGCTCGACGGGCGCGATCTCAATGGGAAATTGTTCTTCTGGCATGTTTATCCTCCTGTAGAATAGCTTGCCATCTTCCGATAAATTATCCGTCTACTTTGGCTCATCCCACCTTACTCCGATTCCTTACTGACCTGCAAATAACTCGCTAAACCGTTACAGTCCGGAATAGAAGGAGTTCTGTTTAGGAACCCGTTTTCGGGTCAGTAGTTAAGGCCAGCAACTCCATATAAGCCAGCCGGGCGGCGATAGCTTCTTGAACCAGCACCTGGTGCAAAGCCAACAGTTGTTCGTTTTCGGCCGCCTCCTCAGAGACCACTGTTTCCAGGTCGCCGTCGAAGGTGAAAGAGCTTTTGGCGGCCACGCTCTTACCATCTGCGGCGCTTGCATCGGCCGCCGTATAGGTCGTGACCGTGACTCGATTAGCTGCCGCCGCATCTGGGGCTGATTCTATGCTGCTTTGCGGGGCACTGAAATCACTGTCAGATCCCTCGGGTTCGGCCACTCCAGCCGCTTCTCTGTTTGTCGTTCCTTCCGGAGCCGGCATCTTCTTTCCGGTCGCTTGGGCTGTGATCACCGGCCGCTCGTCGACTTCCTCTCCGGCCTCGGCCACCGGTAGGCGCACGGCCGGATCGCCGATGATGGCGTACCCCCGGGCGTCATTATTAGCCGTCCACATACCTGCCAATTCATAGGGATCGGAATCCTTGCCAAATTCGATCTCCTCCAGCTCATCGCTGAGCACCGTCGACAGTTCAGCGTAACGTTCGTTGAAGTACTCAATGGCCGAGCCGACCGGATGCCCGTCCAGCAGCCGGCGCATCGTGCTTTCGAATACGTCGGTCTGCGCGCCAGCGCCCGGCCAGATGAACGAGTAGCCCCAGGCCCGCTCCACATGCCCGATGACCGCCAGCGCGCCGCCTTTCGGCTGGCTCAACATCTTGAGTGGCAGCGGGGCCAGGAAGGCATGGGGCGCGATCTCAGACCGCTCTCTGAAAGCCTGTTTGGCGAATTCATCCAGGCGTGGCGTGCCGCCACCGTAGCAGGCGAAAAAGAAGGCGATCAAGCCCAACAGGTTGGCATCACTGCTCAAGTCATCGCTGGCGAAGTAGTGATCTTGAGGAATGGGGCCATTCCAACCACGCGGGCCGGGCCAGTCCTGGCACAGTATGGCCCCCTGGTGCGCTAACTGCCGCTCGCTGCCGTTCCGAAAACTCATGCCATGGCTGGCCGTAAATAGCAGGGCCGGCGTCTGGTCGCCGCCCAGCAGTCGGGCCAGTTGGGCCTTGGTGGCTTCCTCTCGCTTGGCGGCCGTCGTGCTCCACGTCGACTGCCCGCTCTTGAAGTTCTCAAACATCGGATCCACCAAATGTTGCGCGCTGAGCTGGGTGGCCTGGTCGTCGGGATTGGCCACGCCGAAGAATGAAATTTGCCGTGACAGCTTAAGTGACTTGGTTTCCGCCTCGACAACGCTGCGGGCGTAATTGGCATATTCATCCAGCGTGCCGAAGTGGATCCGGCCGACGGCATATTGCACGTCTAACTGCGATTGGAAGCGGTAAGGGATGCGCTCTGGGCTGCCGACGATCATCAGATAATAGGGCACTTTTTCCGGATTGGCCGGGCCTGGTGCGACGCCGTGTCTGGCCAGGAACTTGGCTTTGCTTTCTTCGGGTCGATGGCCTTCGCCTTTTTCGTACAGCCGGAAATGCTCGCCGGCCTGCTCTTGGCGCAAGTTCAGCAATTCGCTCAACGCTTCTTTTATCGCCGGGTCCGTGTCATGAGCGAAAATGACGCCCCAGCCAGCTTCATCTAGCTTCTTGGGATCGACACCTTCGATGACGCCCATGACCGCTTCGTTTTTGCTGCGATCCTTGGCTCGGAGCTCACTCAGGTTCTCCGGTGGGCTCTCGCCCTTGATGAACCCGGCTAGATCGTCGCCGGTCATGGGCGGCAGATCGTACTCTCCGCTGTCGCCGTTCACTCCGTTAAAATGGAGTAATTCTTGATCGCCATTAGCCATGATATCCTCTATTCTGTTCCGGTCCCAAGCGCGCCTACTCAACTCGCTGGTATATGGCGCTGGTCATCCAATAAAACGTCTCAAAAAGCTCTTCATCTTCATCCAGCCCGGCGTCCTGCAGCTCTTGCACGCTACGCCTATCGCCCAAATCGGCCAAAACTTCGAGCGCCTTGCGCCGGACATGAATACGATCACGCTTATTGGCGATGTATTTCTCAAGCCGCTGATCAAAAAACGCGTCCCTGGCTATGCTTTGCAGTAATTGGCGGGAATCTCGGTTGGCCAGCCGGCCGATGGCTGCGATGGTCGTGATCCAGACCCGGGTGTCATGGACTTGCCTCAAACAATGTTCGACCAAAAATGTCTGAGCTTCCGGCTCCTGCGACCGGATCAGGCCGATCAGATACGCCAGGCACTTATCCCGATTGAGCCACTCCGGCTGCACGCCATGTGGGCGACTGGCCGCGTTCTTGATCGCCGGTCTCACAACCTGGGTCGCTACCCAGTTCGGATCAGTCATGGCCAGGGCATCGGCTACTGCCCAACGCACGGGTAGAGAGGTCGTCGCGTCGTCCGCCTCAAAGGCTTTCTTCAGAAACGCTAAAGCCTCTTTCTCCGTTTCCACATCCTGGCTCAACATCGACTGGGAAGCGATATCACCTATGGCCAGGGTGGCGATGGCTCTGATGCCTATATCGTCAGTCGCTCCGTAGAGCTGTTTCAAGCCAGGCACACTTCCCTTGTCCCATAGATTGAACAGAGTCGCCAGATCGTGATGGATATTTCCTAACGCCTGCGCCACGGCCGCCTGTGAACGCATGCGCTTCAAGCCAATGGCCGCGGCCATGCGCACGCTGCTGTATTCGTAATCTTCCAGATCATCTAGGTTAAGCCGCGCCTTCTCGTAGGTCAGAGCGGCCAGGTCGACAATAATCTGGGGATCGGCCAGGCGGCTCAATAGCTCGCTGGCCAGTAAACGATTGAGGACCAGCGGTTCGTTTGTGCTCCTGGTGCGCCGCTTTAACGCCGTCACCACGTGGGCCTGCTGAGCCGTCAATTGACCTTTGTGTTTATGACATTCCAACAGACAGCGAGCTGCCAGAAAGAGTTGACTACCCTTGAGCAGATCGGAGCTGAATACGATGCGATTTAAGAGTCGTCGCAAAGATTCCAGTTGATCTTCGGCCGCCAAAAGACCGCATATGAAGACCAGCGTATCTTCCCACCAGCTAAGCTGGTCCGGTACGGCCGACATGGAGGTGATGTCACTCAACAGGCGCTCGGCATCTGTATCCATCCGGCCGATGATTGCCTTGGCGCAGCAATAGGCTTGTATGGGCGAATAGGCGAAACGAAAAGAGCGGTCCCCTACCTGATCTAACAATCCTTCCCGGAGCAAGTTATTGAAGAGCGCTTCTAGATCATAACCGCGATTGCCACGCACCCTGTCCAGCGTCTCAAAGGCATCGGTCACCGACCAAACGACGCAGCGAGCGCGCTGCATTTCCCAGGCCAGCGTATAGACGGATTCGGTTGCCTTCGCCCGCATTCCTTGACCTGGAGCGACTTTGACGATGGCCGCCTCGACCCAATCCTGGATAGCGGCCGTTCGCGACGTGGGGGTTTTACCCTGATAAGCCTGGCGCAAGAGCTCAAACATGAAACGGGGGATGACCACCAGGTCGAAAAGCTGCGACTTGTTAATCGCCTTGAGCAAGTTCGCGCCGACCGCGCGTCTCTCGCGAGCGCTTGCTTCACCGGGCGTTTTAATCTGATCCAAGCTTGACAGGAAATGCCGGATCTTGGTCTGATTCAGTGACTGCAAGATGAGTAGATGCAGCTCTGACTCCTGGCTTATGTTCTCCCATGGCAATGTCGTCGCGGAGCTTGAGAGCACGTACTCGTACTGGGGATATTCTTCCAATAGAGCCTGAAACTGTTCTTGGACGATCAGGCGATCTTCATCTGGCATTTCGTCCAAACCATAGAAGAAGATTCGTAGGTCGGGTTTTCCATCCAGGGCGGATAGCGTCGTGGCTTTTAGATCAGGCCAGAATTGTTTTAGAGCCGCCAGCGCAGCCACTTCGAGCGGATTCTCCAGACTCGAACGCGTAGCCTGATAACCCTGCAAATCCACATAAATCGGCAGCCGGCGTTCGGCCGGCGCTTCCAGAGATTCACAGATAGTCTTCCACACCATGCGCTGGATTTGAGTGTTCTTATTGCTACCAAAGCCGCCGATTAAGGCCACCACTTTCGGCCGCTGTTCGTCTGTCTCCAGACCCCTAGCTATGGCCTCATTGAAGGCTCGCATGGAGTCAATCGTGGCCGATGCTTGTTGTTCGAGCCAGGCCGGATTGTTGTAATCTTGGTCGCCGGTCAGATGAACTACCTCGACCGGAAGTGGCACGTAACGTCCCGTATCGGGCGAATAGAAGCTGAACTTCTTATACTGGCTCATGGCTTCTAATGTTGCCTGGATGGGGTCAGCCGTGAAAAGCTGGCCGGTGCGCAAGCGCATGAAAAGCGCCGGCATCGACCAATTGGGATCGTCCGCATCGTATACTGCACTGCGCGCCTCGTTGAGTGCCCGATCGACAACCCCATGCTTCAGTAATTGTTCATAAAAACAGCGCGTCAAATCTTGGGCCGAGGAGATGGCGATCTTATCTTGCATGGCCACCACGGCCGGCACACCGGCCTCGACCAACCTGTGCGCTAGGCCCACAAAGGCCTGGCCGATCTCGGTCTTTGCGCTTTCGCAGGCAACCAGGAAAAATAGTTGGGGCATCTTGCCCTGCGCACGTAGTTTGTCGACGATATCTTCGTCCAGCACCCGCTCGCTGGTACCGTCGCGTTTCTCCAGGTAGAGTGCGGCATTGGCCGATTCTTCCCCGTGCCGGCCGCGGAAAGCGCCATGGCCGATGTAATGAAAGATGTCATATTCTGGCAACCTGCGTTGGATATTCTCGAGCGACGTCATGCGCTCTTCGATCGTGTAGCCCGCCGCCCTTAATTCCGTCTGAAGCCTCTGATTTAGCTTTTGCTGACCGGGCAGGATCGTGACCTTGAGTTGGTTGTTGGCTTGCAGCGCATCCAGTGCCGGCCGCAGGTTAGCCACCTCTTTGTCTGGATCAACCGCTTTGAGGCCATAGTCGACTTCCAGATTACTCGGGTTGGCTATGGCGAGCAGCATTTTGAGCGGCCGCGACTCGGCCGGCTGCGGTTCGGAGATGCCCAGCCCTGTATAACGAGAAAACGGTGTGTCCGTGGTGATACTGATGGGGACCGGTCCGCCCATATAGTAGTGTTGCAGACGCTCCCAGCGAATCGTCTGTAATTCGCCAGCCTGCCTGTCAAGCCATAAGCGCACCCGCAATCGGCGCTTGCTGGCTTCGCGAGCTATACCACTGGCCAGATCGTATGCCCGGCCGATCGGGCCGCCGGCTAGCAAACACTCAAACAGAAGTTGCCCATATTTTTCTTGATCGGATTCGGCCACCAGCAGCTCTTCATGGTCCAGCGTTGCCTGGCCAACGAAGAAGCTGCCATCAGACAGCGTTGCCTCAACTGGGTAAGAGCCGCTCTCCCCCGCCCGGCCGCGGATATGGATCAATAGATCGGTGTACGTTTCAGACATGAGCGCCTTGATATTTGGCTGACCGTGGCCGGGCAGAGGCTAGGGTAATGGAACCTTCGCCCAGCCCACTGGCGATTCCCAGCGCTTAAATTGCCAGGGTGGGCCAACAGGTGATTGCGCCCCTGGTGCTAGCGATGCCGATCCAAACCGTTTGACCATGGCTCCCCAGCCGCCCGCGTAATTTAGCGCCCAAGATTGGGCGCCCAGGTTAATGGGTTTTGCCCACGGCACGTCAGTGCCAGGGCCGATCGACACCGCGCTGTTGCCAAAGGCGTAATCAGTGTAGCCAAACATATCATGGGTCGTGCTGTGAAAATAATTGGCGTGCGAGCCGCAGCCGACGTAGATGACCGGGTGCGTCCCGTCGACTTTGTGGACCTCGCTGGCCTCCCAGCGATGGTGTTCCGGCGCGCCCGTATGGGCCGAGTAGGCGATGTATCGTGGTTTGTTGTCGCGCAAGAACAGAGCGATCATTTCCCAGTCGCCCTCATGATCATTCACGCCGCCGTGACCTGTGCCCCAATCATTGTAAGCATAGAAGAACCAGTACTGCAACACCAGATAACCGCGACTGTTGAGAGTGCTGTAGTAGAAGACCGGGGGGTAGCGGCTGAAGTCTCGATATGGCTCATACCGTTCCAGCGCCGTTTTGTGAACTTCATCTGGCAACTGCATGGCATCGGTCAAAACGAAGCTCACATCGGCCGGCGGAGTTTCTTCGCCGGGACTTGAGAAGGCGAACCCGGCGTCTAAGTCGGCCGAATCCGGGCTGCGTTTCAGGGCCGGATCTTCTTCGGCCGCCGCCACGCCCTCCTCGTCCTCAATCACCACCCCAGGGGTCATGTCGCCCTCGATGCTAAACATGGCCAGACCGCCGTGAGCTAGTCGATTTCGCAAAGAGGGATCGTGTTCCAAGATTTCGTCGGCCGCGAAAGTTAAGTAATAGTGACTTGATTGACTCGGCGTCATGGCTGCCAAATCGTCGAGACTGAGTGCCGTCCGCGCCTTGAGAACTCCCTCGCCCTTCTTGTGCAACGACGACTCGGCCACGTAATGAGCGGTGGATACAGGGAAGAAGTCCTCCTCGCGATCCTTGTCGTCCTTACTGAAAAGTAAAACGGGTGCGTACCTGAGTACGAGATCCAGCTCGTTCATTCAGATTCCTCCTCTGATATCGATCGCGGCTACCCGGCCTACCTGACCATACCCATTCTAAACTAACTTGGCGGTGATGTAAACAAAATCGCGCGAATACGATGCATTTCCACATACGCGTTCCGCGTACCTGATTTGCACGGTATCTAACGGCCGGTGAAAATGGGTGGACAATAACACGAGGGTCAAACTCATGAACGATGATCGCCAACTCCCCCTTGTCCTCATTAGCCATACCCTGCCGCAGTCATGGTTGGCCAGCCTGAACGACCGCTGCCGAATGCTTATCGGGCCTGAAACCAAGACCACAAGCGGCCTGGCCCCGGAGCTGAAGGCCCGGCTGCCCGAGGCAAGCGGGCTGCTGACTTTGCTCACCGTACCGGTAAATGGGTCCCTGCTCGCCTTAGCCCCCCGATTGCGGGTGGTCAGCAACATGGCCGTCGGCGTAGACAATGTGGACCTGGTCGCCTGCACCGTACGCGGCATTCCTGTCGGCCATACGCCCGGCGTGCTGACCGAAGGTACGGCCGATTTGACCATGGCCTTGCTGTTGGCGTCCGCTCGCCGGTTGCCAGAGGCCAGCCAGGACGCTCGCCAGGGACGCTGGACTACCTGGGAGCCAGCCGGCTGGCTGGGCGCGGATCTGGCCGGGGCGACCTTGGGCATCGTCGGTATGGGCAAAATCGGCGCTGCCGTAGCTGAGCGGGCCAAGGGCTTTGGTCTAAAATTGGTCTATAGCAGTCGAACTCCCAAGCCTGAGATCGAGCGACGACTGGACGCTGTCTGCCTGCCCCTGGATGAGCTTTTGCGACAAAGTGACTTCGTCAGCCTACATGTGCCCTTGACTGCGGAAACCCAGGGGCTGATTGATGAAGACGCTCTACGGTTGATGAAGCCGACCGCCATCCTGATCAATGTTGCTCGTGGTCCGGTGGTCAGTTCCTCTGCTCTTTTCCGCGCACTACACGAAAAGTGGATCGCTGCTGCCGCCCTGGACGTGACCGATCCGGAGCCGCTGCCGGCCGGCAATCCTCTATACACTCTTCCCAATTGCCTGATTGTTCCCCATATCGGCTCGGCGACCGTCAATACCCGCAGGCGCATGGCCGAACTAGCCTGCGACAACCTGCTCGCCGGCCTTGCCGGCAAAAGCCTACCCCACTGCGCTAACCCAACGGTATATGATAATATCTAGTTGGGTTTGTTTGTTAATGACTATACGAAGCACGACATGAGTAATGCGGTGAAAGTCATAGGCTTGTTAGGCGGTATGAGTTGGGAATCAACTGCCCTCTACTATAAGTTGATCAACGAAGGCGTGAAGCGGCAATTGGGCGGGCTCCACTCGGCCCGGATCGCCATGGTCAGCGTCGATTTCGAGGAAATTGAAGCGTTGCAAGTCAAAAACGACTGGGCTGCCGCGGGGCAGGCACTGGCTGGAGCGGCCCAGCAGGTGGAGGCGGCCGGTGCGGATTTCCTGGTCATTTGCACCAATACGATGCATATCGTGGCCCCAGATATTCAGGCGGCCATCGACATCCCCATCTTGCATATCGCCGATGCCACTGCCAGGTGCATCAAGGCCGCGGGCATCGAAACGATTGGGCTGTTGGGTACCAACTTCACCATGGAGGAGGGTTTCTACAAAGACCAGTTGAGCGAAGCCTACGGCATGACTGTGCTGATCCCACCCAAGGGCGACCGCGACATCGTCCATAAGGTCATCTACGACGAGTTGGTGCTGGGCCAGGTGAAAGACAGCTCCCGAGCCGAATACTTGCGCATCATCCACGATTTACAAGAACGAGGCGCCGAAGGCGTGATCGAAGGCTGCACCGAAATCGTCATGCTGGTCCAGCAACAGCACACCGACGTGCCCCTATTTGACACCACGGCCATCCACGCCGAGGAAGCTGTTTTGCAGGCACTTTCTTAGGTCGACTGGTTGATCCTAACCAGCGCAATCGACAACTTATGGGCGAACCGAGATCTAATCAAGGTAAAGCACATGAATTATGGCAGGCCAGGTGGTTTCAGCGCTGGGGCCTACCGGCGATCATATTCCTGATCGCTTTCCTTCCAAGGGCGGATTACCCCGTCTCCAGACCGTACTTGTGGGCCGAACGATCTTATCGCTTTTCGAACGCCATTCTAAATGGGGATTTAGCCGAAACCAACCAGAGTTCTCATCCTGGTGTTCCAGTCATGTGGTTGTCGGGCCTGGGCATTGAAATATACGAATTGCTCGAGGGCGAAATCCCGTACGATCAGTTTTTTGCTTTAGCGCCGGCCCGTCCGGGTCTTCTGGTTGCAGCAACACAGGCTGAATTGCTGCCTTTGGCCTTGGCTATCAGTCTGGGCATTGCCTTGACCTATCCCCTTCTGAGTCGGCTCGCTGGGCGGGCCATCGCGTTGGTTGCAGCTTTGTTTCTGGCCCTTGACCCGTACCACATCACCTACTCAAAGGTCATCCATCTCGATGCATTACTGGCCATTTTCATGATCCTCAGCGCCCTCTTCCTCCTGAACTATCTCAAGAGTGGACGTTGGCCAGATCTGGCATTTAGCGGCATATTCGCTGGCCTTTCGTTCCTCACCAAGAGCCCAGCGATATTTCTGGTACCGTATTCTGCCCTGATAGTCACGATAACTATTCTGACCAGAACTTACTCCGGGCGAGAGGCCATTACAATACATGGCTTGAGCAAACCCATCTGGCAAATCATACGCATAATGCTCGCTTGGCTAGGCCTGGCTGTGCTGGTGTTTATTCTCTTGTATCCAGCAATGTGGTTTGAACCTCAAACGGTGTTGCAACGGATACAAAGTGAAGTGGCGCTCCACACTGGCACCGTGCACGAGAATCCGGTCTACTTCTGGGGTCGGGTGTGGGAGCAAGACCCCGGTCTGCTCTTCTATGTAGCAACGATCGGCTGGAAAACGACGGCCGTCACCCTGCCTCTCATAGCAGCGGCCGTGATCTTCGGCATCCCCTATCGGAAGAGAGAACAGGGCTGTGTTCTTTGGGCACTTATCACCTACATCATCTTCTTCACGCTTCAAATGGGCATTGGTAACTGGAAACAACTGGCCTACATCGCTCCCGCCTTTCCGGCGTTAAGTTTCGTCGCCGCTTTTGGGCTGGTATGGACTGTAGATTGGCTCAGCCAGCTACGACGATGGCAACCGGGTCAATGGCAGCCATTGGCCCTCATCGGATTGGTTCTACTGCTACAGGCTGTCCTGGTGCTCCACCACCATCCATATTACGGAACCCACAACAATTTGCTATTGGGTGGTTCTCGCACAGCGAAAGAGGTTCTGCCTTTGCAAGATCAAGCAGAGGGCATGGACCTGGCCGCCCAATTCCTGAACGAGTTACCACATGGCCAGGCGAAGCTAGCAGCCGTCTTTTGGCGAAATGCCAAGCTGTTCGAAAGGGAATTTGTCGGCCGCACCACCAGAGATCAGAATTCTGGCGCGGCCTACCGGATCTACGATCTCAATTCAGTCCTGCGCGACTTCCATGGCCAGGAAGCCTGGCGCGACCGCTGGCTAGAAGATCAGCAAAACACCCCGCTCTTCACTGCTAACTTTGACGGTCTTACCTATGTGTGGGTTTATGGCGATCTGCCATCAGATCCAGCCCCAGACGGCCCGAAATTCGAGGTAAACGCCCACATTGGCGACCAGATTACTTTGCGTCAAGCCAGACTCAACAAAGACGAGTTGGCGCCAGGCGAACCACTTGTTGTCGTCCTCACCTGGGAAGCAAACGGACTGGTCAATGGAAACTATACGGTCTTCAATCACCTGATCGCCACCGAAGGCGGGGCCATGGATCAACAAGATAACATTCCATTGTTTGGCTCGCGGCCAACCTATACCTGGCAAGAAAATGAGGTTCTGGAAGATCCCTATTACTTGGCTGTAGACGAAACGTTGCCATTAGGCGAATACCAACTATCTGTTGGCATGTACGATAGCGAAACGACGGCTCGTATTCCCGCCTTTGATTCCGAAGGTAATCGCCTTCCAGAGGACAGGATCATTATTGGCACTGTGAACCTGGTTGCACCTTAGATAGACCGAACGAATATCACTCAAACTATCGATCGAAATCGATCGCTGGGCAGCCGGTTAAGGCCGCTCCGGCGCGGATAACGATAGCCACTCAGTATTCTCGAAGCTCCCGTCTGCCAAAACCCGGTACATGGCCACGCGGACCCCCGCCGGCCGGCTGCCTGGCGGTATGTTTAGCAAATAGTAATCGCTAACCACCTCCCCCACCTGCCAGCGCGAAGTGGGATACCAGCCGTCGACCGGATGGGAGCGATCTGCCTGGGCCAAGATATCTTGCGGCCCAGTCGGCGGATCCTGACCAACAAGATGAACGGCCACGCTATAATCGTCAGATACTTCAGCCTGAGCCCGCCATTCAACTGCCAGCACGACATCCCCCGCCCCGTTCCAGGCCGCCTCAGCCTTCTGCAAAACGATGCCATTCTTTAGATCCAGAGCTGCTTCTGACAAAGTTTCGGTTGCTGGCAGGTTGGGTTCCTTCTTGATTTCCACCACGCCGGGAGCAATACCGTCGAGGTGAACTGATCCTAGAAGCTTTTGCCAGCCTTCCAGCGGCCGCAGGTAAAATGTCTGGCTCAACGTCAACAAGTGATCACCCTGGTCGAGTATCTCGTTAAAGTTCGCCCGGTGGCTAACCACTTCCAAGTCTGGAAATTGGTCCAGGTATGCCTGCGCATAAGCCAGTTGCCAGTAATCGTTGCCTTCCAGGGCCATGAAAGTGATCGGCCGGCCGTCAGATGCCGGTTCAATTTGATTGACCAAGGCGATAGTTGTTTCGGCCGCCGGATCGCGGGTGATCGCCAGGACATCCTCCCGGCCAGCCAGGTATAATACGCTGGCCAGGACCAACCAGATAATCGCCGAGGCGCGACCCAGCGCCGTCCGGCGCTCCCAGATTGACTGCGAGATAAGGCCGAGTCCTATTGCGGCCATGGCTACCACCGGCAACTTTGTTGCCAGAACCGCTTCCCCCACCCGTCCGATCCAGATGACAAGACTTGTGGCCAGGACAGGCAACCAACTCATGTTCAGTCCCAACCGCTCTCGGCGGCTGATGATCGTTCCGGAAAACAACAGGCCGCCCAGGCCCAGAATTATCAGCGGCCATGGCCAATCGTCGGCCAAGAGCCGGGCTACTCCCTGAGCGCGTTCGAACCATATCGTTGTCGATTCAGGCGCCTCGACTATCCGTTCCGCTTTGTTATCGAAGACTAGCGACCAGAAGCCAGACCACGTTCCCGGGGCATTGAAAGTCCAATCAGCGCCCATCCAGGCCCGAAGTGGTAGGTAGATGTAGGTTAGTGGGCCCAAGAGAAACAGGCCGATGACGGCTGGCAGCGAACGACGGATGGCTTGCCAGCGATGGATCACCAGGATCAGAAGTCCCAGACCGATGAAAGCGAACGCCCTCTGGTGAGCCAGCCCCTGGCCCGATAGAAAAGCCAGCCAGAAGAGATCCGCCTTTCGACCATCACGGCCGAATCTGACCGCAGCTAACAGGGCGGCGAATGTGAGGGCCATGGTCATCGTATGGACCTCGGCGATGGAAGCGTCAACCCAGTAAGAAGTCGACAAGCCGAAAAGTAAGGCCGTCGCCGCCGCTGCTAACGGTGGGACGCCCAGGGTGATGGTCAGGTAGGTCAGCAGGCCGATAGCCACGCCGCCCCAGACAGCCGAATAAAGCGAGGCCGCCGCTGCCGGAGCGAGGCCGAATAAACCTATGACCCACACAAAAACCGAGCCCAGGAATGTGAATTGTGGATAGCCGGTGAAATGTATCGTGCCCCAGCGTGGCAGTGCATTTTGAATCTCGCCCACATCAGTTACATAAGGATGCGAACTGCCATTGATGTTTAGCTGCAACGTGGTCAGAAAAAGGAGAAACGCGATGGTGCCGGCGGTGAGAGTGGCCACAAGATCGGCGTTTTCCGACAACAGGTGACCGCCTCTGGTTTTGAACTCCTCTAGCATATGCACGAGTATACCTTTGGAAACCCAAACTACGTAAATGCTTGGCTATTGAGCTCCGCCACTATAGTTCAGCGTCGCATCTAGAAGACGCCATTTCCCCGGTTAAACCAGACGCGGAAATCGTCGTCATAGGCGGCGGCGAAAATATCGACCCAGCCGTCACTATTCAAGTCCCCAACGGCCAATCCGTGCCTTTTGGTATAGCCAAAGCGCTGGCTCGAACGCTTAAACGAGACCTCTCCGTTGTTCAACCACAAGGTCGCGCGTCGGATTCCAGCTACGAGAGCATCCAGATCGCCATCTCCATCCAGGTCGGCGAGGAACACGGCTTTGATCTGGTCACCGGGCAACCTCTGCTCGAATGGGGCAAACGCTCCCTCCTTTCCGCCTTGCGCCCCACCCTGATTGATCCATACCGCCGCCCCTGAATCCGTTCCAGTCAGGGCATCCAAATCACCGTCACCATCTATATCACCCAGAGCCACGGCCGTGCTGTCCGTTTCGCCAAGCCGCTGACCAGAGTCGACGAAGCCGCCCATGCCATCGCCAAAAAGGATGCGATCAGCCGCATCCCTGTTACGTCCCTCGTTGGGCGCTATGACGGCCGCATAAAGGTCCAGGTTGCTGTCGCCATCCATGTCCCCCAGGGCGGCTCCAGATACGGCTAGTCCGTCCAGGCCCGGTAGAACAGAAATCAATCCTGGCCAGCCCTCGCTATTCCATTCGTTAATCCATACCCCAGAGACATTCGGAGATTTGTCGTCTGGGTCCAGCGTAAACAACCGGCCACAACAGCCAAGTACAACACCATCTATCCGGCCGTCATTGTTCAGATCACCCAGGATGACCGAGCCATATTGTCCACTCCTCTCCGGTCCAGCGATGTTTCTACTGATCCTGAAGTCGCCAGCTTGCCCTCCCTGGGCGCCTCCCTGGTTAAGAAGCAGGCGCAGCTGATAACCCATAAAGAGGACCAGATCGGCGTCCCCATCCCGATCCACGTCTCCGGCAGCGGAGTCCCAACCCCCACCGGCTGTGTCTTGCTCAAGACGCCTGGCCTCAAATTCTCCACCGCCTTGATTTAACCACCGCGTGGTCCCGCCAAATGCGGTGAACTCCTCTTCCTGCCGCACATTGTGCAAAAGCACGTCCAAATCGCCGTCGCCATCCAGATCGGCCAGGTCGGTTGCGCTGTGAAATGTCCCGTAACTATCCGTCATCACCATCAAGAAATGGTAGGCGAATAGGAATAAGGACGCCAGCACAGGGAGCACCAAGATCCAGAACAACCATCTTAGGCTTCTCTTCTCCTGCGGTTCACTGATCGCCACGCTCTTCATGCGCCCCACCTTCGCCTTCCGGCCATCATCAATATCTCCAGCAGCACCACGGCCAGCGCCAGAATGACGTACATCCAGAGGCCCCATTGTAGAATCGGGGACGCTACGGCAAAGGTATCCAATATGCCCCGCCTTGATCCCGCACTGCCACCAGCGCCGACCCGTCGGGTGCGGGCCGCAAGTAAGGCGAAAAGCCGCCTCCTTCCAACCTCCAGAATTTGATCGTCTCGCCACCTGGAAACGCGTGGAGCGAAATGCCCTGGGATGAGGCCGCTGCCAGCAATCCCAGTTCATCCACAAACACCAGATTCAACATGGGGTAGTCGCGCGGCGTGTGCCCGGCAATTGCCAGCTGCGGATATCCTGCGGAACCTTCAGCCGCCATGTCAATCACCACAAACTCGTCCAGTTGCGAGGCTTCCGATCCGGTATTCGCCCACTGCTCCATCTGCCCGCCAGGATAGAATAACAGCAAATTAGCCTCTTCGTCGATGTCGTCGATTCTACCCTCGGCCGAATCGTAGAGGTATAAAGACTGGTTACGTGGATGATTGGCGCGCACTGTCAAAATATAATGCCCGCCGCGCCAATCCACCTCCCAGCCATGACCCCACAGTTCGTCGGAAAAGTCTAAATCCAGACCGAAAATCTCTGCCAGTACGTCAGTTGACTGAGGCGGGTCAGCGCTGAGGTCCAGGATGTGCAGCACACCGCCGCCGGACAGCATCAGATCTTGCGGCGACAACCAATCGACGCGCGGCGCGCTCTGGTCGCTGGCCTCTGCCAATGGCACGCTGCGAATAATCTCTCCGGTATCTCCATCGATGATATACAAGGTACTGCCATCGCTGGCGTCGCGGCCGTTCAACCGGGTTATCGCGAGTTCTTCTCCACCGGGCTGCCAGGCGGCGTTGTCCCAATGGGCGTCGTAAGGGTTGGGTGTGGCCCCAGGGACAGGCTGCCAGGTCAAAGTTCGGCCGCTTAAGATCCAGAATTCGTTGGCGCTTTTGAGAAGGATTCGGCCACCTTCCTCATCCTGGGCCATGATTTCCACCATCGACCCCATCGCTTCCGGCATGATGGTGCGCGCTTCCGGAGTACAGGGCGCCAAGATCGTCACCTGCCCATCTGCGTCTACAAGCAGCAGCTGCCCATCCGGCAGCCAGGCGTGATGTTCTCGCAAGTTGACCGTCAGCGGCGGCAAGGAATAGGTTCCCGGGACTGCACAGAGTTCGCCGCTCTGCCCGTCAAGAAGAGAGAATGTCACGTCGCCCGCACTGTCCCTTTGACCTAGCAGAAAATAGGTGCTGTCCGGCGACCAACTACCCCATACGATGTCGTCTCCCTCCAGCAAAGGCGAGATTGCCTCCGCTTCCTGGGCGATCCTGCTGGGCGGCATCGGCGTAGGTACCGGCGGCCGCATCGCACCCGGATCCTCCATGGGCGAATAGTAACGCTCCTTCATCGCCGCTATCTGGCCCTCGCAGGCCCAGACGCTGTCCGGCTCGCCCTCGGCGGCGAACACCTGAAGCTCGACCGGCATTGAGAAGAATTCACGGGAGAAGGCGCCCAAACGGTAAAAATCGTCGCCGCCCTGGTAGCACCAGGTCTCCCCGCGCAACTCCACAGGCTGGGGAATGCGCAGCAGGTCGCGCTGTCTCAGGGAATCGAGCGCCCGAGGGTAAGTCCCTTCGCGCTGAAAATAATCGCCCAGCGCCGCCGCGATGCGTTCCGCCCGCGTCTGGGTGATGTCATGGTAGGAAACCTGCCAGCCTCGTTCGAATGATCCCAGCAAAAGAAGGGGGATCAGGATGGCAAACAATAGTCCCGTGCCACGCCGCCAGCCATACAGTTTTGTCGCCACGATCATGCCGGCGCCAGCGGCCACTACGGCCGCGGGTTGGCTCAGCGCTAACCCACCCAGACCATCGCTGGTTTGGTCCCAGACCGAAGCCCAATAGATGGAATAGGCCAGATACGCCAGCAGCAATACCATCAGAAACAACGACAGCAGCGCCGGTCTGCGACCGCGAGACGCCAAACTATGGCTAAGCAGCATGGCCGCGCCCACGACGATTAATCCCGGCAAACTGTAAAAGGCGGCCAAGAATATCACGCCCATCCACCTGAACTGTGGGGCCAATTCCCAATTATTGGCGTTGATAATCGCATTGAGACCCAGCAGGCCCAGTAGCAACAGGATGCCAAGAACGACGGCCGCTTTCCTGGACCGTCCCCCAATCGCCCAACCTAGCACCAGAACAAACAAGCCCGGCAGGATAAGGTAAGCCAACGCAAACCGAGTATTCCAGTGCGCGACCAAGATGCCCGCCAGCCCCGCTGTCAATAGCAGAGCCAGCAGTTGAGTGGCCCGGCCCATGGTGATGATCTGTTTACCATACAGGATGATCAGGGCGAGCACGCCGATGAGGGCCGGAGTGGTTATGGTCATCATCTGCCGGAACGGCCGGTTATCTTGTTCCGGCGTCAACTGAATGGCCACAAACAGGGCCAGCAGCAACACCCCGGCCACGACGAGTAGGTAAAGCATGAACCGCCGCTGTGCCCGCTCGGTCTCGGCGCTGCGCAGCACCAGCAGCCCGCCCAGGGCGATCAATAATGCCGGCAGAACGGCGATTTGATGGAGGTAGGACAACAACGGTCCCTTACTCCTTGTTGTTACCTCGTGGCGATAAATTGAGCGACGCCCACTGCACGGGAACAGAGAGCAAAGGTAATAGCAACAATGTAACCATCCCCGCCCAAAGCGTTACTATTCAACTAACGCCTTCCGGGCCGCCCTGCCAGAAGAACTGTTCAAGCAACCCCGGAATCAAGAGAAGTGTCACGCCAAACAGCAATGTGACCAACTGCCCGTCTTGCCGCCGGCAGCGGCCGTAAGCCAGTGCTATCAGAGGCATAAAAAGCAGAGCCAACGCCAGATATGGGGTATGTTGGTTGAGACGCGAATCGTCGAAGGCAGCAAGAATGACCAGCGGAGCGGCCCCAAACACGCCAAATGAGAGGCGAGTCCAGTCGAGGGCAGCGCTGGCGCCCAACCTCTTGAAGAAGGATGGCAGCGGCTGTTCCGCACGGTCTACCAAGACCGCCAGAATGCCCAGAAAAGCGACTGCGACCAGCATCAATCCCCA
>JBFFWQ010000069.1:0-31771 GCA_041570195.1 Promineifilaceae bacterium (SeqCode)
ATGTAGGTGACGCGGCATCAAGATAACAAGATGTATCGATTATAGCATCTTATTGGGTGGTGTTCAGTGTTGCCGGCGTTAATCTCGTTAAAGGCGCCAAGCCGCCGGCCACTGAGCGCCGAGGCCACTTGGACTTCCAGCGAGCGTCCTTGACTGTTTATTTTCGTCCATGCATAATGGTTTTGTCGTCGCTGTTGGTTGGGAGTGGTTCACATGAGCAAAACAACTGCCATGTTACCGTCTGTGGGAATAGGTTTTGCTGGCGTGGCATTTGGGGCTATGCTATCTTTTTAGACCCAAATTGCGCAGGGAAACAATAAATGGAAAGAAAAGAAAACAGCAAGGAAGAATGCAATCAAGAACCTGACGATAATTTGGTCATTACAAAACATAGCATTGTTCTAGATGGACAGAGCATCGAATATACGGTAACGGCCGGCACTATCGTCCTGAAAGAAGAGATAAAGGAAGACGAAAAATCGGCCGGCGAGAAGGCTAAGGCGACTATCTTTTTTATCGCCTATACCAGGGATGATGTCGAGGACAAAAGCCAGCGGCCGGTTACTTTCTCCTTCAATGGCGGTCCAGGTTCCGCTTCTGTTTGGCTTCACCTAGGCTTGCTGGGACCGCGGCGTGTGTACCTGGACGAAGACGGCAACGCGCCGCCGCCGCCCTATCGGCTCGTGGACAATGAATTCTCGTTGCTAGACATGACTGACCTGGTCTTTATCGATCCGGTTAGCACGGGTTATAGTCGGGCCGTTTCCGGGGAAAAACCCAAGGAGTTCCACAACTTCAAGAAAGACATCGAGTCTGTAGGCAACTTCATTCGCCTGTACACCACTCGGTACCAACGCTGGACATCGCCCAAGTTCCTCATCGGCGAGAGCTACGGGACGACACGCGCCGCCGGTTTATCCGGTTATTTACAAGAAAAGCAGGGCATGTATCTAAATGGGCTGATGTTGATCAGCTCGATTCTCAACTTCCAGACAGCTCGCTTCGGCACCGGCAACGATCTGCCATACATCCTGTTCCTGCCTACCTACACGGCGACGGCCTGGTACCATCGACGCTTGCCAGAGGAGTTGCAAGCGGACTTGAACCAGACCCTGGAGGAGGTGAAGGAGTTCGCCATGGGCGAGTACACCCTGGCCTTGATGAAAGGCGCGTCATTATCGGCCGAAGAAAGGGCTACGATCGTGCGAAAACTGGCCCGCTACACCGGGCTCTCAGAAGTATATGTCGAGCAGACGAATCTGCGGGTGAACATCCACCGTTTCGTCAAGCAGCTGCTTCGAGATCAGCGGCGAACGGTCGGCCGGCTGGATAGTCGCTTCACAGGCATCGATCGCGACGCTGCCGGCGAGATGATGGAGTACGATCCCAGCCACGCTGTGATCTTCGGTCCCTACGCAGCGACGCTAAACGACTATGTTCGCGGGGAGCTGGAGTACGAGAGCGACACGCCCTACGAGGTGCTGGCCGATTTGTGGAAGGATTGGGGCTACGAAGAACATCAAAACCAATTCCTAGACGTGTCAGAAACATTGCGCAAGGCAATATCCATGAATCCCAACTTGATGGTCTTTGTGGCCAACGGCTATTATGATTTGGCCACACCGTTCTTAGCCACTGAATATACCTTCAATCACCTGGATCTAGATCCAGCGCTGCAAGGGAATATCAGCCTGGCCTATTATGAGGCGGGGCACATGATGTACGTGCACCATCCGTCTCTGGCCGGACTCAAGCAAGAGCTATCTGCCTTTCTCACTGCAGCGAATCCGGAAGAGTAATAGAGGGGACCAGACGGTTGATCTGCGTCGTAGGCGAAACTTTCTGCCTGCCAAACTTGCCATCATTGCCGTAGATAGATAAATATCGCCGGGCGAGCTATTCAAGCGGGAGTTAACAAAGTCGCGTTTGAAGACGGCATGCACCTGTCTTTTGTCCACAATGTAAGCACATTGTGATCGCCAGAAGCTGAGATCACCACAGACCGCTTCAGTATTCCTGGCCCATGAGATCGGCGCAGTCGAGTGATACGCTGGTCATGGTAATGCCCCTCGGATCGCGCAACAACCTAGGCCAACAGCGATACATACGTTACATGCATAAATGCGGCGACTCTGTGCGAAAATCATTGGCGTGGCCTCTGGTCAGAGAAGTCACTTCCTCAACTTCCTGACGGAGTTATTCTGCCACGGACTACCTGCAAGACCCGTGTGCGATACGTCCGTGGTACATTCAGGCTAGCAAGAATACCCTATATCCCCGGCGCACCTGGAATCTTATACTGTCAACGTGGAATAGCGTGTCGGACCTAAGTCTATTAGGAATGTGGTTCCGGGGTGTTCGAAATAGGATGTAGTGTGTTAAAAAGGGATCATCATGATTCCGGTCAGGCGCTGGTCGAGTTTGCGCTCAGCCTGATCGTGCTAGTGTTTTTCATATTCGCGGTAATTGAAGGCGGCCGGATGCTTCACGGCTGGCTGACGCTGCAAAGCGCTGCCCGTGAGGGCGGCCGCTATGCGATTACTGGACAGTTCGATCAGAGCTGCCTGGCGGCCTCCCCGGCCTGTCCTGATGCCCGGGTGTTCTCTATCAAAGAAAGGGTCGTCAAATCATCGACCGGCCTGGCTATTGATAGAAAGGCCGGTTACGAAGACCCAAGGTATATGAGGGTCGAAGTCTCAGGAATCAACGAGGAAAACGACTGGCAGATGGAGTACCCTGGGCAAGCGGGCAAACCGGTCATGGTCCGGGCCATCTATCACATGCCCGTTGTTACCCCTTTGCTCCGGCCGATTGCCAGGTCGATTCGACTGGTCGGGCAAGTCGTCATGAACAATGAGAATTATGCCCAGGTCAATAATACCAGGAGCGATATCGACCTGGCCGATCTTCCGCCGCCGCCGCCGACCACCGTCCCTGTAGCCGACCTGCAAATTGAGAATTCAGCTTTGCCGCAAGTGGCATTGGTAGACGAAACGATTGAGTATTCGTTGCGAGTCACCAACCACGGTCCGGACGAGGCGAGAGGGGTAGTCGTCGTCGACGAACTGCCTGCTGGCATCACATATTTGTCTGTAACTCCTGCGGACTTATGCAGCCAGGCCAACCTGGTGCTCACCTGTGATCTGCCAAACCTTCCCCGCGGCGTTGTTTATGACATCCATGTCACAGTCAGGGCGCCGGCAGAAGCGCCTCCTGCCCCAGGCGATGTCGTCAACCGTGCCTCTGTATCTGGTAGAGAGATGGATGACGACATGTCGAACAATGACGATACCGCCAGCACGCTGGTCGTCATATCAGAGACTGTCACAGATCTTGAGGTCGTCAGCGTAGACGATCTGCCAGATCCGGTTGTCATCAACCAAAGAGTGACCTACAACATCCTGGTGCGGAACAACGGCATTAGCGACGCAACCGGCGTCAAACTAACCAACCAGCTGCCAGCCGGCATGTTCTACGAGTCAGCCGCTGTACCTGGGGGGAGCGGTTGCAGCGTCGATGGCGAAGCGATTATCTGTCAATTGGGTGACCTCGCCACCGGTGAATCGACAACGGTGAGCATCAATGCAACTGCGCCGTCATCGACTGACCCAGTGACCTATGAGGCCAGCGTTACTGGCGATCAGGTCGATCCGGATGAACGGAATAACCGCAATTCGGAAGTGACCACGATCTCGCCGGAATGGAGCGACATATACGTCACCATGACCGACACGCCGGATCCAGCTCTGGCGACCGAAAAGGTTACCTACTCTATTGTAGTCGGAAATAATGGCCCTTCGACCGCCAGCGGCGTGACGGTTGAAGATACGTTGCCACCCGGCGTTAGGTTCTCGTCGGAGAGCACGTCGCAAGGCAGCTGTGACCTGACTGAACAGAAGGTTGCCTGCGACCTTGGCACCATCGAGTCGGGCGAAAACGTGATGATCGAAATCGTGGTCTTTCCTGAGCAAGGCGGTACCCTCACAAATCGCGTCGAGGTCACAAGCGATCAGACGGATCCCAATCCGGTGAACGACAGCGCAACAGCGGTCACGACGATTATGCCGGCAACCGACTTAGCCCTGACGATGTCCGCCAGCCCGACGACGCCGCCTGGCTTAAAGGCAGGCGAACTGCTTATCTATCGCCTGGTTGTTTCCAACGAGGGGCCGTTGCCGGCGACAAATGTGGTTGTCGAAGATGACTTCCCTGTGGATGCGAGCCTCCTAAGTATGTCTTCGACTCAGGGTAACTGTGGCAAGGATGCCGACAGAATAATCTGTAACGTGGGCAACCTCGCGACTGGGGACAGCGCCACTATCACGTTGGAGGTTATACCGGAACAAGAAGGCGTTCTTGTCAATACCGCAACCGTGTACGGAAATGAGGCAGACACAAATCGGCCCAACAACACGGCCCAGGATACCACTACGGTGGGTGCTGCAATAAAGGCCTTCATCACGCTCGATCCGGTCTGCGGCGATCCCGGCTCACCTGTAACGATAAACGGCTTCAACTGGCCAAGCAATGGCAACAAGGATATCCAGCTTCACTGGAATGCCATCGGCGTGGGTAACTTGTTGGGGACCGTCTTCGACAACGGCAACACCTGGTCTTTCGATCTGGACGTTCCGGTAAACGCGATCGCCGGTTCCCACAAGTTCATCGCCGATAGACAGGGTGTTACGGCCGAGGCCGTCTACACGGTTCCCTGTCCTGCGCCCAACCTGAAAACGACCCAACCAATTCTCCTGAGTGCGGAGCCGCTGGCGGCAGATGATCTTGCCAGTTTCCAGGTGGAAATCAGCAATGACGGTGTACTGGATGCCGTGAATCAGTTCTTCGTCGGCTTGTATTTCGATCCGCCTCTACCTCAAAATTCGCACGTCACTCATATCCCGCAGAATTACAGATCTGAATTGGTTGCCATCAGCTGGCTGGCCGCTGGCGACAGCATAACGGTTACCATTAGTGCCGAGGAAGGCTTCGGCAGCCCAGGCCTTCACGATGTGTACGTCGTGGTCGATTCAGATCCGGGACCTGAGGGGCTCATTGGTGAGATGAGCGAAACCGACAACGTATCGCCGGTCCTCCAGGTTGAGGTGGAATCAGGGTCATTGCCAACGCCAACGCCAGGGCCAACCCCGACGGCTACCCCGCAAGTCATTGAACTGGGCAGCCTGATTGGACAGGCCTTCCTATCCCGATCTGGCGGCCAGCCGCTGCCGCAGGAGGGCGTAGAAGTCAAGGTGTATGACGCCGATTCCGGTGTTTTGGACGGTCGCACATTCACTGATGGCGCTGGGAGTTACTTCCTTTCGAACATGAACCTAGGCACGAAGATCGTGTCGGCCTGCATCATAATCGACGGCAAGCAATTTACCTACACCGCAACTGGAGTTGGCATCTACCCAGGGCAGATCACTTTCGAGGATCTTTACCTGGATAAAGGGCTGTGTAACTAAACCGCTCGGTCGAGCAGGAATAGTTCAAGTTCTAGGAATTCTGAATTATGCCGAGGCAAGAGATAGACAAATCATCAATGTATCTGATCATCTTGCTCTCGCTGGTGGTTGTTGCCGCCGGGGTGATGATGGATCTTTCGCGGGTCAAGTCGGCTGCAGCCAGCGCCGCTTCTAGCGGAGGCACTGTGTGGGAATCGCCTCAACTGCTTTCGTCAACAGCATTCGATGGCGCCTTCATTCCGGTAATGAAGGGCGATTCGACCAGCCGGCTGCTACTCGTTTACAATCAGGTCACGGAAACGGAGCCCGACCACGTGGAGAATCCCTATTATCGAGAGTCTGTAGATCTTGGCCTCAACTGGTCGGCGCCAAGAAAAATCTACAGCAGCGATCAAAGCCTGCTGCAAGTGACGTTCGCTTTCGATACAAATAACGAGGCTCATGCAGTCTGGCGGACTGAGGAAGAGATCTGGCACTCCAGTGAAGATGAGTGGCCGAATTCGGCTACTCGTATCACGTCGGCTTCACAGAAGGTCTTTAGCCCGGATATCGCCGTGGCTCCGGACAACAGCTTGCACGTCGTCTGGTCGCAGTTTGACAAACGGATCTACCATGCTCATTCAGAGGACGGTGGGCTCAACTGGAGTTCATCTTTCCCATTAACCGATGGGTCTGGTGGTTCTGTTGAACCTGCGATCGCGGTCGATCAAGGTGGCAATATCCATGTTGTATGGGAAGAGACGATCCCGGATCCAGAGGGACTTCGCTACGAGATTCGCCATCTGATAGGAACCATCAGTGGCGCCGAAGTTAGTTGGACGAATTCAGCCGCCACACTGTCGGCGGAACTCCTCAACGCTAGACGTCCGGCCATCGCAGCCCAGGGTGAAGTCGTCCATGTTTCTTTTGCAAACCGAATCTCGGACGCTGAACAGTATGCTTATTACCTGCACCACACGGAGCAAACTGGCTGGAGCCCTCTGGTGAATGTTACCCAGGACGGTCCTGTCGCCATGAACTCCAGCATTCCTTTTCTGCTCGTTCCTGCGCTGGCGCTGTGCAGTGACGGGCCGAGTATTTATTTTCACGGCTCCGACCACAGTAACGGCAAAGAGCTCATTATCGGCGTGAACGACGCGGATGATCAGCTGTTGCGGGATCAGGTCAATGCGGGCGACGTACGCGCGATCCGCCCGTCATTGGTCTGCATAAACGATACTCTGCACATGGTCTTTGAACAGGTATTGGATCCCGACAAGAATCATCAAATATATTACCTGTCCAAAACCGGCCACGCACTCTACTTGCCCTTCATCTTGAAAAGCGGGTAACCCTGCGTAGGCACGCCAGGAGTGATTCATGCAGATCGGAAATTCATATCTCCAGAAGCCACAGCGTCAAGAACATGGCCGACAAGATTATCCACAAAGAACGCCAACGTCACACAGGAATCCGAATATCGAGTTGGCCGCGCAAGCGTCGGCCGGAATCGCATCATCGCAGATGATCACCGGGTTAGCTGGAAGCACGCCACGACCAACGAAAGGAAGGGCGGCGATCAAGTTTGTGTACAGGTGGGCACTACGGCTCCTTTTATTCGGATTGCTGATAATCTTGGCCGGTCTCATACTATTCCTTTGGGCGCCGAGGGTCCGTCCCGGCACGGCCCAGGAACTCCGTCCCCTCCCACGCATGACAGCCAAGGCGGCCTACGATATTGCCAGACCCGTCACCTTGCGATGGGCGGAAGATTCCCAATTGCTCAGCCTTTCTGGAACATGGGACTCATCCAGTAATTATTTGGGTGGGGATGGAGATTGGTCACTCCTGTTTTTTTCGCCGTCCAAGCGATCTGTCGCCCATATTTCGGTCGCTGAAGGCAAGGCGGCTGTTGTTAATGCTCACGGTGTTACAGAACAACCTGAGCTTCAGCAGATAGGCCTCTGGCGCCTTGATAGCCCAGAAGTGGTTAAGGTGCTTAGAAGTAGTGGAGGCGATGAATTCTTGCAGGGTCAGCCGCAGGCAGGATTGGCCTTGTCGCTAAACCTGGTGGGGGAAGTTGCCTGGAGTGCGCGACTTATAGATCAGGAAAACCGGCGGATACTTGAGGTTCATGTTGACGCGGATGACGGAGAAATGGTCGAGATTCGCCAGTCAGGTTAGGGTGACAAGTTACGGAGAAAGGGCGCCATGAGTGGCAGAAAGCAAGCGAATTGGAGACTGACAGATTTGACAAAGGGGCAAAGCCTGGTCGAGTTAGCGATTCTGTTGCCTGTTCTGGCCATGGCTCTGGCTGGCATGGTCGAGGTCAGCAACCTGCTCATTACGCAGAATCGGATCACGACGGCCGCACGAACGGCCGCTGGTTACGGCGCCGCCAATTATGATCCACATGACTGGCAGGGAACGGCGATGGATATGGGGCAGGTCGCCTTGAATACGGTTACTGAGACCTTGAAACTGTCGGAATCGAGATGGGACGTATGGTCCGTATATGCCACGACAAATGAGGCCGGCGATGGTTTCGATAGCTTTGATGCCGTCCACGTCGTCGGTTCCAACGACGTGATCACCGACGCCGAGTGGGCAGTCATTGAAGGGGTAGTGCAAAACGATGTACTGTCGGAGCTGCAATCTACCGGTATAGACAGCTCAGGTAACCTGGAAGTGGTTGCTTCTGTCGCTTATCACCAGATCGAATCAATCCTTGGTTTGCCGGTATGGCGCTGGGCAGGACTAAAAACCTTGAGAGGGTTCACGGTCATGCGCGTGTCGGAGTTGGCGCCGAATGTGAATTGTCCCTTGTTACCGATTAGTGTTCACTACAATCAGTACTCGATCTATCCTTCTAACTGGGAACCTGGAGTGCGACTCAACGTTGCCAAATTCCCTGCCGACAGGGTTGAGATATTTCCAGTGGGCAATGGCCCTCGGGGATTCGAGTATCCCAATCCTCCACCGGTGTATGAAAATGAGGCCACCGCGCCTGCCCTACGGGCGAATTCTTTTGTCAAGAATTGGCCGGGAGTGCCGCTGCAGCACGCCCAGCCCGGCTACGTATTCTGGGCTCGGGAGGAAGGCCCATCGGGTAGCTACGGCTGGTTGAGCTGGCAGCCTCCTTCCAGCGCCCAAACTTTGAGAGCCAGCCTGACATACCCAGGGGATTATATGAGCCAATATCCAGCAAGTCCGGCCGACATGGGCACGACTGGCGATCCGCCGGGCGCCGAGACGGGCGACCAAGATGGGATCTTGGAAGTGCACGATTGGGTAGAGAATTCCACCGGCAATATCTCCTCGGCCGAAGACGTCGTCCAGGGCTACGTCGCTTCCGGTACGCCGGTCACGCTGATAATGACGGACATCAGCAATGGTCTGAACGGCGAAAACGCCAACTATCGAGTCGCCGGATTCATCATAGTCAGACTCCTTGGTTACAGTTTCCAGGGAAGTCAATCCGACCGGTGGATCCTATTTGAGTTTGTTGACTGGGGCGATGCCTGCCCCTTAGCGGAGGAGTAGACATGGGCCACAAGCTCCGTGGCGAATCTGGACAGGGAATCGTGCTGTTTGCGCTGGTAATGGTTGTATTACTGGCGTTTATTGCCCTGGCAGTGGATGTTGGGCTTGCGTTTGTCCGGTCGGCTCAATTCTCGGCCGCCATCGACGCAGCAGCCCTGGCAGCGACAATAGATCTTGATCCCAACGACGATAGTACATTCCAGGCTGATATACGAGCGGAACAGTTTTTGGGCGCCAATGGCTGGCCAACATCGACGCTAACCAGCATGATTAGCTCGCGCTCGTACACGCAGATGGGCCTTCCAACCTACTCATTAACGGCGACCTGGCCAGTTGACTTCTATTTTGCCCGGGCAATTGGTCTCTCTGAATACTCTGTGACTCGAAAAGCGACTGCCTCGTACTATGCGCAGGCGGAGATGCTGACCCCCAGCGCCGCCGAGCGGGGTCATGTGCGTACCGCATCACAGTTCATCTTCGGACCGAGCGGTTGCGCCGTGCAAGGCGATCCAGTTTCAACGCGGCTTTCTACGCCGGATGCCACGAACGGATACTATCCCATGTTTGATGGCGAATTCGACTATCGTATCGTGGTGGACGAGAATTATGTGGCCTCCGACGTATTGCGCGTAGAGCTATTCGACCCAGATTCATACAATAATCGGCCAGACAATACGATGGTTCAACACTCACTGTCCGATGGCCGCCCAGCTAAAGAACTTGATTGCCAAGCTAAAACAGCGGGAGCCGGCGACCGCTGCGTCATCGAAACGGGAGAGAGCGTGACGGCAATCAACCAGAATCCATTCTGGCTGCAACGCGTTGATGTCAATTGGGGCGACAGATGCGAGCAATTGAACCAAGATGGATTTGGCGACGTCGTCACGACATATGAGCTTTTCTTCCGCACAGATTCGGGCGAGCGTCAAGCTTTGGCTTCATATACTGTCGATAATGCTCGTGATTACCTGCACTCGGACTTGAAATGGGTTTCTCCTGGCGCGTCAAGCAGCCTGGTTCCAGCCGACGACGGTAGCTTTGAAATCGACTTGAGCGTCATTCCCGTCAACGACATGGGGCAACGTACCATTGAGATGGAAGTGCAAACCTCTAGCGGTTCTGGAAAGAATGTCTGGGACCTTTGGGCCGGACCACCACTAGCTTACTTCGCGGCTAATGGTATCCCGAGCCTGAGCGCCGACGTCAATCAGCGAAACCTGCAACTGGCCAATAACCCGGCCGACTACTCGATTCCCGGCATATCGGTCTTCGCGATTGGGCGCATGCCATTGACTCACTATGTGGACAACGCGTCGATCAAGCTACCGCTGGCGCCAATCGAGTCTACACAGGGCGGCGGCATTGTCTACGCAACAGCATACGATCTAGATCCCTCCGGTGGTTCCGCCGATATTAACTTCACTATCGACACGGTTGCCGAGGGTGACTTTAAGATGTTTACTGCAGTTGTCGATGCACCAAATTCCGGCCGCAGCGGCTCCAGCGCCGATCCGCTTCAGGCCACTTGCAAGGGGAGCAGGGATTGTAACGGCCGGTGGATGTTGCCGCAGTATGCAATGCGGATACCCCGTGTCTTCTTTTCAGGTGGAACGCTGGAAGCCAACTACACTCCCGGAGGAGATGATCATGTCTGGTCAGCTGGCGTCACCGCCGGCCGGCCTTTCTTGACCAAGTAGGCGATTTTGAAGGCAAGGCAAAACGCTTTTTGAGGACATTCGAAGGCGCCGCGCTATGTAAGGAAGGGCACAGCACTTCTTCCCAACCTGCGCTATCCTAAGCCCAAGGTAACAAAGTTACTTCTTCTCCTCCCTCCTTAACGGCACAGCAAGCGGTAGGAAGGCTCCCACCCCCCAGGGAGCCTTCCTGCTTTTTAGCTCCCGTGGCCCTGATCCCTCGCAACCATAAACCCAGACTAGTTATGGCATTTCCTGTGATGACCTACGATCAATGACCGATCAGGAATCGTCGAAGATAGCGTCCAGTTCGTCTTCGTGTACGTCAAATACAGTGTTGAACGGCGGAAGTTGCTCTTGAGTCATCCATTCGGGCAAGCGATCGTCCGCGGCTGTGAATCCAGCGCGATGGTTGAATTCGCGTTCCATGGCGATAGTCTGTCGTCCGAGGTCGCTCAGGTAATTCTCATCGACACCCCATTCATAGCGGCCGTTAATCAGATCGCGAGTTAGCTTGGCGTCAAGGCCGAAGCCGCCAAAAATGCAGGCGCCCAGGGAGTCATAGCCAGCCATCTTGAACTGCGTTGTTCGCGACAATTCAACCTGGCCCTCAGGCTTCAAGTGATCGATCTGAGCCCGAATAGTCAGGCCACTGGTGTGATCTGCGCCTTGGGGTGATGTGGCATAGGTGACGCCAGTGCCCTTAATCGCTCGCGGATCATAGGCCGAAATGGCCTGGTTCTTGACCACCGGTACGCGCCGGACGCCTAGCACCTGACCGGCGAGCGCCGCACCATTGGCGATGATCCGGCCGAGTGGCGATCCGATTCTTACCTCTTCCATCAACCGCAATGCGGCCTGGCCGTCGCCGAAGGTCATATAGCCGGCCTCGGCGGCGACGCCGAGGGCTGCGCCAACGTCGATGGAATCGAGTCCCAGGTCGTTGGCGACGTCATTCAGCTGGGCGATGATATCGGGTTCCTCGATGCCCAGATTCGAGCCCATCAATCCGATGGTCTCGTATTCCAGAGGTGTTACAAGCTTCTGTCCGTCTTCGCCGACATAGATATTGGAGCACTTAATGATGCAGCCAGCCATGCAGGCGTGGGAGATGTCACCACCACGACTTTCGTTCAAGATCCGGATGGTTTCGCCACTGATGGCCTCGGCCGCCTCGAATGTGCCTGAAGAGAAATTACGCGTGGGCATGCCACCGCGCGTATTGCACATGTTAACCATGGCCGCGGTGCCGTATTCAGTGTAAACCTCACTCGTCTGCGGATGTTCTTGTAGCGCCTTGAGGTATTGACGAGAGGCATCCTGAAAGAGTTTTGAATCACGTACGGCTGGCTTCTTGCTACGTGGCTTGTCGAAGACCAATGCTTTCAGACGCTTGGCGCCCATGACGGCGCCCAGGCCGCCGCGGGCCGATATGCGGGTCAAGTTTCGGTCCTTATCGATGTGGGTAATACCGGCCGCGCGCTGAAGTCGTTCGCCGCCTGGACCGATGGCCGAGACGCCGATCTTGTCGTCAAAACGTTCTCGCAGGCGTTGACCGGTCTCGTGCAATCCCAGACTAACCAGGTCGTCGGCCGGCTCGAAGCGGGCGCCCTCCTGGCCGATATAGAGTAACTGCCAGGGGCCGTCGGCTGGCGGCATTCCCTCCAGGATCAGGGCGAATAGGTCTAGCCAAGCCATGCGCATGCCAGTGGTGCCGCCGGCGTTGGCTTCCTTCACGCCGCCGGTCAAGGGACTCTTGCCGCCCAGCGAGATGCGGTCAATGCTTGACAACATGTGACCCACCAGCAGGCCCGGCGCCCAAATTAGCTTGTTGAGTGGCCCAAGCGGATCACACGAGGGAGGAACTTCGTCAAGCAGGAAGCGAGCAACCAGCGCCCGCCCGCCGTATGGCAGCCAACTCTCCGGCACCTCTTCGTAGCTTACTTCGTTGTTACTAACGTTGGCGCGCAATATCTTCATGGATGGTACTCCTCTTGATCCGCTTCGATCTTCATCTGCCTCGTAAGCTGACATGCGAGTACAGTTCTTGTTGTCGAGTGAATTATATGCCGCTGCCATTACCTCGGCACGCCTATCCCGCCGAACTTATCTACCCCAGAACGCCCAGCCTGGCAATCAGTTGACGATAGCATCTTTGTTGACGACCAATCTGATTTGGCGGCGGCGTGATGCAGATTCGAGGCGGTCTATACTATCTATTCGGCATGTGTGCCGGCGGACTTCATCGCCGAAAGCTCGGCCGGCGAAAGAATTGCGAAGGTAGCCGTCGCGCTGGCAATAAGGACCTCTGACTGAGCAATACGGCACTGTACGGTGATCGTGCGTTGGCCATGATGAATGACCTCAGCATGAGCGAGGATTTTGCCCAGGCGCGCTGGACCATGATAACGAATTTGCATGTCCTGGGTTAGGATACGCGCCTCGCCCACAGCCGACAGCGCCGCGCCGCCGCAGGCTGAATCGGCTAACGAGAAGGCTACGCCACCATGGGCAATGCCGTGCGGATTGAGTAAATGCTGTTTTACTTGCAGAAAGGCCGTGCAGCGGCCGTCGGCCATTTCGTCGAACGACATGCCCAGCAGTTGAGCAAATTCTCCGGCACGAGGCGAGGTATCGCCAATTGTCCGCAGGGCTGAGAGGGCCAAAACACCCTGATCGAACGTCAGCGCATCTACCAGCGTATGAGTCTGGGCAATTACATCTTCAATCAAGCCTAACTCCTGTTTCATTAGCCGCCAAACGCCGTGACGGACATCTCTCAATAAAGGCTGTCATAGACTAAATGCCTTGTGCCCAGTACATGCGCGGATGAATCATTCTGAGTTGTTTCAATTGTCTCCGATTATCCTCGTTAGTTTGGTTAATGCCCAGTAGAAACCATAGTTTGTGTTGTCGAGAAGAGCCGCATTCTCGGCCGCGTCTGAACCATTGCGTCGTCGGCTCAACACGAGGCTTAGACGGGAAATTGCCACCCGATATAGTCCCAATTGCTTACTTTACGTAAAGCAATAATCATGCTATATTATGCTATGATCCCAGTGGTAGTGCTCGCCCTGTCAGCGGGGCACAGTTGAAGATGGAGGTAGCGTAATGGTGGTAGGTCGTCGCCATTGGAAATTCTTACTTTTACCCTTGTTGGTGATTCTGTTGTTGACCGCATGCGAGAGGCCGTTGGCGTCAAATGAAAGCGATAGTGCTGAAGAGGACGCCACTGCTACTTCTGAAGCTGAGACGGCTGAAAATGAGGAGCCGGTCGCGGCCGATGACGAGGGTGAGGCTGAAGCTCAGACCGGCGCGCCGTCCGGCAGCAATGAGGAAGCCGAGGCCGGAACGACCGTCGATGAGCCTCAAGTGGAGCCGGATAGCGAAGAAGCTGAGTCCTCCGATCCCGACGTTGGCGGCGGCACGCCCGAAACGGCAACCGACGAAACTGACGAGTCAGATGAAACTGATTCAGCAGAAGAAGCAGTCGAAACCGAAGACAGCGAGTCGGACGAAATGACCGACGATGGCGCCGATTCAGAAACGACCGCTGACGCGACAACTGAGGAAGCTGTTGCTGAAGACGAGGCAGCCGCAGAAGAAACGGCCGAAGATGAGGCGCAGACAGCAGCTGAGACAGAGTCTACCTCAAGCCTGCCAGCGACCCATACCGTGGCGCCTGGTGAGAACCTGTACCGTATTGGGCTGCAATATGGTATGTCGTGGGTGACCCTGGCTGCATACAACAATCTGCCGAATGCAAATTACATTCGCGTCGGACAAGTACTTTACATCCCTGGTGGCGGCGAGCCCGCACCGAGCCCACCGCCTGATGTTCCTGGGTACGTCGACTATGTCGTCCAGCCTGGTGACACTCTGCATAGCATAGGTCGTAAGTTTGGGGTGAGTTGGGTTGAAATCGCTGAGGCCAATGGCATTGTCAATCCTAACCTCATCTATGCCGGACAGGTGCTGAAGATCCCGACCAGCCAACCAGAAACCCCGCCGGCCGTGACCCACACGGTGAAACCAGGCGAGACCCTCTATCGGATCTCGCTCCAATATGGCGTCCACTGGCTGGCGATCGCCCAAGCAAACCAGATCGCACCGCCGTATGTCATCTATCCTGGTCAGGTCCTCGTCGTTCCCAGCGGATAAATCATGGCCTGGCAGGGGTTGATAGATCATTATCGCCCTTTTCTTCCCATAGCCGCCGGAGCCAGAATCATAAGCCTGAACGAGGGCAATACACCCTTGATCGAGGCCAATCGTCTGGCGGACATAGTTGCTCCGGGCGCGGGCATGCGTCTTTTTTTCAAGTACGAAGGCCTTAACCCGACCGGGTCATTTAAGGATCGGGGGATGACTGTGGCCATCACCCAGGCCGTTCACGAGGGCGCGGACACGGTTATATGCGCCAGCACCGGCAATACAGCGGCCAGCGCGGCCGCCTACGCTGCACGCGCCGGATTACGCTGCCTGGTCCTTGTGCCAGTTGGAAAAATCGCCCTGGGCAAGTTGGCCGCCTCGCTGGCATATGGCGCGGAAGTGATCAGCATTGAGGGATCATTTGACGATGGTCTCTCCATGGTGCGCGATATTGTCAAGCGCCGGCCCATTGCTCTCGTGAATTCAATCAATCCTTGGCGGCTGGAGGGCCAGAAGACTGGCGCGTTTGAGATCTGTGACCAACTGGGGGGGCGGGCTCCTGATTGGCACTGCCTTCCTGTCGGAAACGCCGGCAACATCAGCGCTTACTGGATGGGCTATGAACAATACGGCAAAGGTCGGCCAAGGCTGTTGGGCGCTCAGGCGACTGGCGCAGCACCTATTGTCTTAGGTCGCGCCGTAGATAAGCCGGAGACCATCGCAACGGCTATTCGCATCGGCAATCCGGCCCGTTGGCAGCAAGCACTGCAAGCATTGGATGATTCAGACGGACTGATAACGGCTGTCAGCGACGAACAGATCCTAGACAGTTGGAGCACGCTGGCCAAAGAAGAAGGGATATTCGTCGAGCCGTCATCCGCCGCCGGGTTAGCTGCCCTGTCTCAGCAAATTGAAGCCGGCGAGATAGATCCGACTGGTAAGACGGTGGTGGCGGTTCTTACCGGGCACGGACTGAAAGATCCCGGAACGGCCGTCGCTCAAGCCAGAGAGCCGATTTCACTGCCGGCCGAGCTAGAGGCCCTCGAAGCGTACCTGGACCGTTGAAACGACCGGCAGACTGCTTCTTGCCAAGCCGAATCTGGACCCGTGAGCACGGCTATGAGAGGGCTAGGAATCAGTAAGGAGCAGAAACTCCTCTTGCAACCAGCCTTCAACCCCGGCCACGGTCGCTACTTCGCGCCACAATATTCCGCCCTGGTTGGCCCGGCCGGCGCGGATGATCACTAGCTCGCCATCTTTAACCAAAACCATGTTCTGGCCACCAGGGGAGCGTTTAAGCCAAAGCGTGCTGCCATTGGTGTTGAGCGCTGCCGTTTCACCTAGGATCGCCGTTGGCGTCAATGATGGCAACGGCGTTTCGGTGGGAAACGGCGTTGCGGTCTCCGCTGGACGAGGGGTTGGTTCAACAGTGGCCGGATCGATAGTGACCTCCACAGTAGCGGTCAAGGGACGAACGTCATCAGTAGCCTCGTTCGTCACGAGCGGTGGGGGTTCGGCCGACGAAACGGATTCTTCGACTGCCGCCGGTGGTCCACTGAAAGCGCCGGTTTCTGGTGTGGCCGGTGAGGGCGATACGCCGGGAGTGGGGCTGATTTCGGCATCAGCCGCGTCGCTCAACGCAACAGTCGCCGCGGGGAGCACGGAAGTTCCGATTCCCTGATCAGCTAGGACTTCGGTTTCAGGCGAAGTGCCCAGAGGTACCCCGGCCAGGAAGAAGGCGACCGCCAACAGCAGCAGCGCTAGCGCATAGCCGGTAAAGGCCCGGACCCGCAAATCGAGACGCGCGCTGCCCAGGCCAATCCGCCTCAATAGCTGCGGCGACTGGCCAAGCCAGGCCAATGTGGTGGCAATAAGGGCGCCAGCCACCGACAATCCCATGCCCCAGAGCGTCCACTCGGGAAAACCCATGCGACCATTATAGCTGTTTTACTAGCCGCGTGATAGATTTAGTCACCGGCCTTTTAGACAATGGACGTCTATGCGCCGGCCGTTTAGACGTCGAGCGTTTAGCCGCCGGGCTTTAAGCGCCCGGTGATCAAGATCGCCACATTCCTGCCTATCGCGAACAAGCGACTCATACACAGGTTGGCCGACCGTGCTTCAGTAACCGGTTAAAGGTATAATCGCCACGTGCATTATTGCCTGGAAGGGCCGGTCATTTGCGGAGCGCACGCTCCAGAAACGTGTAAGCGAAATAGGGAGGATCATAGATGGCGAATGATTACAATGTGGCGGTGCTAGGGGCTGGACCAGGTGGATACGTGGCCGCTATTCGAGCTGCCCAATTGGGCCTGAAGGTGGCCATTGTTGAGAAAGAAGCCTTAGGAGGCGTGTGCCTCAATGTTGGTTGCATTCCATCAAAAGCACTGCTCAAGAACGCTGAAGTCGCCTTTACGCTCCAGCGCCGAGCCAAGGAATTCGGTTTCAAGTTTGATAACCTGGAGCTGGACTATGAGGTCGCTTTCAAACGAAGCCGGCAGGTTTCACAGCGACTTGTCAAGGGCGTAGGATTCTTAATGCGCAAGCATAAGATCGATGTCTTTGAAGGAGTAGGCCAGATAACGGGTGCTACTTCAATGAACGTGCACCTGGACGAGGGCGAAGCGAAAGCGCTTACAGCCGACAATCTAATCATCGCTACTGGCGCCAGGCCCCGTTCAGTTCCTGGCGTCGAAATCGACGGCAAGACGGTCATTACCTATTTTGAGGCGATTTTGGCTGACAGCTTACCCAAGCGGGCCGTGATAGTCGGTGGGGGCCCAATCGGCATGGAATTTGCCTATATTTGGGCTAATTATGGGGTCGAGGTGACTATCGTCGAGATGCTCCCCCATCTCCTGCCTAACGAGGATCCGGAAGTTAGCGACGTTCTCGAAAAGGCCTACAAGAAGCTAGGCGTCCAATACCATACTGGCGTGACGGTCGAGGGGATCGAATTGGCCGGCGAAGGGGCCAAAGTATCATTGGCAGGCGGGGAGACATTGGAAGCGGATCAAGTCATGATGGCTATTGGTTTCCGGTCCAATGTGGAAGGAATTGGTTTGGAGAACGCCGGCGTAAAGCAAAGCGAACACGGCACCATAAGCGTGGACGATAAGATGCGAACGAATGTGCCCAATATCTACGCCATTGGCGATGTGGTCGCTCCGGAAGGTATCATGCTGGCGCACGTGGGTTCGGCCATGGGGATCGTCGCCGCCGAATCCATCGCCGGACATGAGACCTCACCGCTAAACTATCGCATGTTGCCTCGCTGTACCTACTGCATACCTCAAGTGGCCAGTTTCGGTCTGACCGAAGCGCAGGCGAAAGAAGCTGGGTATGATGTGAATGTCGGACGCTTTCCATTTCAACCAAATGGCAAGGCGCTTGGTATGGGCGAGCGAGAAGGATTCGTCAAGATCATCGCCGACGCACGTTATGGAGAGCTCTTGGGCGCCAGCCTTGTTGGGCCTGAAGTCACCGAGCTTTTACCAGAATTGACGCTAGCCTATAGCGCAGAATTGACGGCCGAGGAGATCGCTCGTAACGTCCACGCGCATCCGACTCTGAGCGAAGCATTGATGGAGGCGGCTCACGGCGTCGAGGGTCAACCGATTCACCTCTAGTACTGTTTATGGAGCGTCGGTCAAGAGCCAGGAGGTAACAAAAAAGCCGCCACGGCGGCCTCGGAAGAAGTGGGCGGTACAAGACTCGAACTTGTGACCTCTACGATGTCAACGTAGCGCTCTAACCAACTGAGCTAACCGCCCAAATTCGCTGGCATTATAGCGATGCACGAGAGTGTTGTCAAAGCATTCTGCCCATCGGATCATGATTGAAGGCCACGATTATTCTGACATGTTAAGCATTGCCTTGGAATTCCGTCTGAGGACCAGAAGAACAGTAATCAAGCCGATATGACCAGGAGAAGGCGCGCGCGCCGCAGACAAAAGCGCGTTGAAAGACACAGGTGGCAGGTCGAAGTACTGTTTTTTGGCTTGTTGGTGCTACTGATGGGTATCGGCTACCTGTTGGTTGATTTCCAGGGCGTGCGATTTCGCTGGGCCGGCAGCTATCTCTGGGGAATGGCCTTCTTCATTAGCTTTGTTGTCTTTCTTCTCTATCTGCTGCAGTTTGTGCTGCCGCTGGTGTGGTACGAAAGCCTGCGTGAGGGCGTTGGGCTCATTTTTGGACCAACTTTCCCGTTCCTGAGCAAGATCACGCGTCGCATGCTGCGCTGGCCGAGGGGCGTTGCGGATCGGGGAAAGCTGCCGGAAGGTCTTCCGGCCAGTTTTGCGCGTCATGGAGCAGGTATCCTGGATAGCCATCAAGTCCTGGCCTTGACCAAGGGGCCGAAGTACGAGCGGCCGGCCGGACCCGGTTATGTCCGTCTCGACCGCGGCGAAGTGGCGGCACAGGTTGTCGATCTGCGGTTCCAGACCCGTAGTGCGCCTGTAAAGGCAATGACGCGAGATGGCATCCCTGTTGAAACCAGCGTCAGCGTGAGCTTTCAGGTCAATATGGAAGAGTCGCCATTCGATCCGGCCCGGCCGTACCCTTACGTTCCCGAGGCCATCTTTGGGGTGAACTACTTGAACAACTATCGAAGCGAGGATGGCATCCTGGCCTGGGGCGAGACCATTACCTGGAAGGCGGCCAGTATTCTAGTGGGTGAGTTGGCCCAATACGCTCTCGATGAGTTGTACCGGCCTGATCAGGTCAGCTTCTCGCCTCGCAGGCGAATCAAAGGACGAATGACGCAGAAACTGAGAAGTGAATTCGATCGGCAAGGAGTCAATATCTTTGGAGCGTCCGTCGGCCGCTTGTCGGTGCCCGAAGAGGTCGTCGAGCAGCTAATAAGTAACTGGCAAACTGAATGGCAGCGACGGATCAATGAAGTTGAAGCGGCAACCGAGAACGCTGCATTGCGACGTATTCGTGAGGCACAGGCACGGGCCCAGATTGAGATCATCGTCGGCCTGACCGAAAGCATTCAGGCTATGCAGGCAAGCCAAGATGTCCAACTAGAGGATGTTGTGACAATTCGCTTGCTTGAGGTGATGAAAGAGGCGGCCGAAGACGAAGATGTGAAGGCCATGGTGCCGAGCCAGGCACTGGCTACCATGAACGACCTGCAGATATGGCTGCAGAAGTGGGACCTGGAATCATGACCAGCCATTGGCCAGATAGGAACCACCGAAGCGTTCAAGGCCTGGAGAAACTGGTTACCTGGCTAACACTGTTCGTTTTGCTTGTTCTCTACTGGGGTTATGCTTGGATATTTGAGCGCATTGACTACTTCGCGGCGCCGCCAGGCTGGTGGATGTCGGTGGTTAACAGGTACCCACTGCTTGACTTGATTGAGCCGGCCGTCCTGCTGGCGGCTGAGTTTCTTTCGATCAGGGTCTTGCGCCATTTCATTCCCATAGTGCTGGCTGCCTTGCTGGCCAGAACGGCCGTCCACCGATTCCTGGCATCGTTCTATGACTTGCCTGACCAGAACAGCGCCAAGGGTCTACTCAAGCGATTGAGAGCCTGGCGCATACCAGATAAACCTGTGGCGAAACTGGACGCAGACAATTTCACGCACGCGCAAACAAACAACACGGTGCTCAAGGTGGGCGGGCCGGCGAAGGTGGAAGTGGAACGCGGTAGCGCCATCGTAACGGAAGTAAATGGTCGTTATGCCCGCGTTCTGGGACCAGGCGTACGATACCTGGCCCGTTTTGAGCGCCCGTTTGCCATCATCGATTTGCGACCGCAGGATCGTCATACGGACGAGTCCACGATGATGACTCGTGATGGCATTGAGATTACGGCATCTGTGGGCGTGACGTTTCATATTGAGTCCAACGATCAGTTGCCTAGTCACGATGTGCCGTTTCCATTTGATCGGTCGGCCGTACGCAAGGCGGCTTATGCCCAGACGATTACTGGCGATGGTAACGTGATTGGCTGGAAGCCAATCAGCCTGGGGGTGGCCACGGGTCAATTGGCGGAGATCGTTGGCGAGTCATGGCTGGACGAATTGGCGCATCCAACGCAAGGGGGTGTTCAACCGTATCCTAGCCGGAATCGAGAGATGAGAAGAGCAACTCGGGCAATCATGAAGGATCAAGGAGTCACGATCACTGACACACGACTTGGTCGCCTGGAACTTCCTGAAGCAGTCCGGGTCAAGTACCTGGAATTGTGGCGCGTTTATTGGGAGAAGAAGCGACGCTTAGACGAAGCTGAAGGTGAAGCGGCCCTGATTGAGGAAAAGGAAATAGCTCGAGCCCGAGCCAACGCCTTGATGTTTATGGCAATCCTTGAGGGGCTCCAGCGGGCCAGGACAATGGCTGGAGACGAATCTTCGACCAGAATCGTTGCCCTTCGGTTGATAGAGGCGTTACAAACCATGGCCCGCCGTTCGCAAGAAGAGTCGCCTGCGCCGGAATATATCTTGGGTACCTTAAGCGAGTTACAAAAACAGTTGCTGGAAGACGGTCAGGGCGAGGAACCGGTCTGATAAATGGCCGTAAGGCGAATATGAATAGCTTTGACGCAGATCCTCTCCGTGAGCTATTTGAGCATCTGGGCATCAAGCCATTGTATCTCATGCCTTCCCTGGCAGCCTGGCAACTTCAAGCCTTTAATCCGCAAAAAGATCTACCTGTGGCATTGTCTGTTTCCGTGGATAGGCTGCGCGATCTGGCCGTGACGAGTAGAGACTACCTGCAAATCGGCGTATTCGAGTTTTTTGTTGGACTTGATTTCCTCCAGGCTAGACGATCGGAGGACGCTGTAGAGCACTTTGACTTGGCCAGGAGGCAATGGATATTCATCGATCATTTGCCACTGATCGCCCTGGCTCAGATGGGCACGGGCATGGCGTATCAAGGAGCTGGCGAGTTCCAGCGGGCGATGGCCGCCTATTTCAAAGTGAAACAGTGCCTGGAAGAGGCTGAAAGGGAGCCATACCGTCTGGAGAAGATTGAGAAGAAGCGAAGTCTGCAAGCTTTCTGGAACGATCTGGAGAGATTGCTAAGGCAAGCAGTCAGTTCTTTACAACGCGATTTTGATTACCAGCAGGAGGATCTTCTGAAGTCTGATCGGGGAGACAATACGAATCTCGGCTTTGACGCGAATGACGAGAATACGGCGGATTCGGCCGCCGATTCGGCTTCGCCAATCGCAGCTGAGGCCACTAATCGGGGCGCGGTGACCCTTAACATGCAATCAACCGGAGCGATTTCGGCCACCGATGTCAATGATCTTCTGTATCGGACGGTAGCCGAGATCGAAGTCCTAAATGTGGCTTTGTCGCGGCTGGACGAACCGGAAGATCACCTAACGCCGGAAGTGACCAATATCGCCTTTGCCGGCCAGGGAGAACTCACGATTGATATCGTCAATGTTTCACAGCACGTCGTACTATTCTGCCGCTGGCTGATGGCCACGATTCCTGCCAGGATGCGATCGGCCGAAGCCGGCCAGGATCGGCCAGGAGGGGGATCGCCAGGTGATGCACGGCAAGATAACGCCGATTCTCCACCGTCCTGGTTTAAGTTGCAGGTAGAGTCTGGGCGTGTCGCTAATATACTCAAGGCTTACGTGAAATCGGTGACCGGGAGAGAACCAGACGCTCGTGAAATCGAACAGTTGGTGCAGGTGGCTGTCCACCTGGCCGAGTTGCGAACGAATTATCAACTGACGTTTAGCTAGGTGTTGTCACAAAGACCGGCTGTTGGAGGAACCTAAATGGGCGATCATGTATTGGTGATTGGGGCAACGCTCCTGGATACGAAAGGGAAACCAGTTGCCGGCCTAGAAGTGGGCACGTCCAACCCGGCCGAAATCAAGCACGTTCGCGGCGGTGGCGCCCGAAATGTGGCCGAGAATTTGGCCAGATTGGGTGCGGAAGTACTCCTCATTTCGGCCGTCGGGGACGATCGAACGGGCGAGCGACTCTTGGCTCAGACCGCAGAAGCCGGCGTCAACGTCGATCATGTGATCACCGTGGAAGGGAGCAATACCGGATCTTATATCGTGCTGCTGGATACGGATGGATCTTTGTCTGTCGCGCTGGACGATGTTCGCGTAGTAGAAAACATCAACGCTGGATATCTGTACAAGAACCGGCGACTTTTCCGAGACGCGTGCATGGTTATGGTCGATGGAAGTCTCTCCCCAGCTGCCTTGGAAACTGTGATTAGGTTGACCCGACAGTACGAACTGCCACTTTGCGGCGATCCTTCATCGGCGCGGCTGGCAGGGAAACTACGTCCACATCTGGGCGATTTGCACCTGGTGGTACCGAATGAAGTCGAGGCCGCCGCCCTCTGCGGTACCACTTTTGCGGGCTACGGGCCCGACGCCAGCCTGGAAGTTGCCCTGATACTTAGACGGGCAGGCGTATCTACCGCCATCGTGACCATGGCTGATTTTGGATTGGTTTATGCCACCTCAGCGGAAACTGGCCATATTCCGGCGCGCTATAGTCGCATGATCGATAGTACCGGAACCGGCGACGCCGTTACAGCGGCGATCATGTTTGGCATGATCAACGATTTGCCAGGCATTGAAGCGATTCGACTAGGCGCGGCGGCTGCCAGCCTAACGCTACAGACCAATGACACGGTCGTTCCGGACCTTAGCCTGGACATGCTATTTGACCACCTCATCGTCTAGGCGCCGCCGCGGATCAAACATTGATCATCCGAGCAGTACTTCCGGCGCCAGTTTTTTGTGACCCTACTGCTAAAATGAATAATTCCATTGGACTCATCATAGCCTTTACCTACATTTTTGTCGTGATTGGGTTTGCTGAGGTTCTTCGTCGGTGGCGCGGCTACGGTACAGGATTTACGCGCAAAGTCATTCATATTGGGGTTGGCATGCTGAGCTGGCTGGTGCCGTTTCTATTTGATTCGCCCTGGCCGTTTGTTTTCGCTTGCCTGACATTTGTGATCATCAATTTGCTCGACTACAGGTATGGTTTCTTCTCGGCGATGGCTAGCAGCGATCGATCAAACCTGGGAACGGTCTATTTTCCGCTGGCGGCGGCCGTGGTGGCCCTTATCTTTTGGGACACCCCGCCATTAATGGTAGCGGCGCTCATGCCGTTGACCTGGGGAGATGGCCTGGCGCCCGTCGTTGGTCAGACTTATGGACGGAACACGTATACCGTCTTCAGCCACACGCGAACTCTGCAAGGTTCCATGGCATTCTTTGTGATGGGCGGCCTTTTTACTTGGCTGGCGTTATGGGTCATGCCCGGCCCGCCTGACATTGCGCCCCTAGAGGCTGTGCTGCCGACCTTTGTAATTCTGTCGGCCACGACACTGACCGAGGCAGTTTCGCCCTGGGGGCTTGACAACCTGAGCGTCACGGCCGTGGCAATCATCATATTGAGCCTGTGGCCGTTTTGAGCGAGGCATGATGATGAAGGCAAACTTAGTTCTTATGAACGGCCGGATCTATACCCAGGATGAATCGTTGCCCAGGGCAACGGCCATTGTTATGAGCGGCGATCGAGTTCTTGAGATTGGCTCAGATGAGGAAGTGCTGGCTCTGGCGGGCGGCGAGGGCCAGGTGGTCGATTTGGACGGCCGTTGCGTTACGCCTGGCTTGGTCGACGCCCATGTTCATTTTCAATCGTATGCCCTTGGACTAAGCCGCATTGATCTGTCCGGTACAACAAACCTCAACGAAGCATTGGAGCGCGTAGCCCTGGCGGCAAGAGACCGTGATGCCAAAAGATGGCTGACGGGCAGGGGCTGGAATCAAGCGGAGTGGCCTGATGGTCGTTTTCCCCAGGCGTCCGATCTGGATCGAGTATCCGGATCGCGACCCGCGCTGTTGACGCATAAGAGCGGTCATGCGGCCTGGGCCAATTCGCGGGCGCTGCGCCTGGCCGGGATCTCTGCCGAGACGCCGGATCCGCCTGGCGGGCAAATCCAGCGAGACGGGGATGACCGGCCGACAGGCATACTTCTGGAGACGGCCATAGAGATGGTCGGCGCCCACATCCCCAGGCCAAGCGAGGCAGAGTTGGTAGAGGCGATGAAGCTGGGCCAGAAGAAATGCCTGGAGGCGGGTCTGACCGGGGTCCATGATTATGACGGTCGGGCTTGTTTTGGCGCCTTACAGAGTTTGCATCAAGCTGGCGAGCTAGGTTTTCGCATAGTCAAAAACATACCAGTTAGGTACTTGGAACATGCGATAGGCATTGGCTTGCGCTCAGGCTTTGGCGACGATTGGCTGCGTATTGGCGGGGTCAAGATGTTTGCCGACGGCGCCCTGGGTCCTCGCACTGCGACCATGCTGGCTCCGTATGAGGGTGAGCCGGAGAATCGGGGAATCGTCGTTACGGATAAGGAAGAAATGATGGCTCACGCCAGTCAAGCCAGTGCTGCCGGATTAAGTCTGACCGTGCACGCTATCGGCGATCGGGCCAATCATGATGTGCTGGACGTTTATGAGGCTTTGAGAATCCAGGAACGACAGCGCCTTGCCGTCCGCGGGCAGGGCGCTCTGCCCGGACGGTTGTTGCGTCATCGCGTTGAACATTTCCAGATTGCACATCCGACTGATTTCGAGCGGCTTTCTGCGCTGGAAGTGGTCGCGTCGATGCAGCCGATTCACGCCACGTCGGATATGGAGATGGCCGATCGCTATTGGGGAGCGCGTGCACAATACAGTTATGCTTGGCGGCGTGTTTTGCAGGCTGGCGGCATGTTGGCTCTCGGTTCAGATGCGCCCGTGGAGCCAATCGAGCCCCTGATGGGTATTCATGCCGCCGTTACCAGACAGCGCTCCGACGGCAGCCCGGGCCCTCGGGGCTGGTATCCGGATCAGCGCTTGAGCGTGGCCGAGGCGGTTCATGGCTATACCATGGGCCCGGCCCTGGCTAGCGGCCGGGAAGCGTTGTTGGGCAGCATCACGCCCGGCAAATTGGCCGATCTAACGATATTTGAACAGGATATCTACAAGATCCCGTCGACGGACATCGCCCATCTACAGGTCGCCGGAACTATTGTGGGTGGACGATTCAAATTCCGCGGCTGGTAAGCGGCGGGTTTGGAACCAGGCCAAAGGCGCGCACTGGAAAGGAACCCAGACGCTTTACCTTCACCGGCACGGCGAAGAAACGGAAGCCATCATCTGGTAGTTGATGCAGGCTTGTTAGGTGCTCGACAATCGGAATCTTGGCCTGCAGGAGGATGGAGTGCACCGGCCGGCGCCCGCCGGTTGTGTCGTCAATGTTGAGCGAATCTATGCCGACCAAAATGGCGCCATTGTCGCGCAGATAGAGCGCGGCATCTTCGGTCAGGTAAGGATGGCCCTCGAAATACTGATCACTGTTCCAATAACGTGACCAGCCCGTATGAATCAGCACGGCCCGGCCGACCAGCGCTAGGTCATGAAAGAAAGAAGCGTCTATTGCCGGCTGCCTTTCGGGCGGAATCCGAACAACCAGGCCATCGAGGTTAGCCAGCTTTCGCAGTGGGAGATCGGACAAGTCGGCGCCATCTGGATAGCGATGAAACGGCGCGTCGACGTAGGTGCCGGTATTGGCTACCATGTCTATCCGGCCGATATGAAACTCGGTGCCTGGCGTGTAGTGGTCTCGCGACTGCTCCCGCGAAAGAAAGTCGCCGATAGTGGGAGCCGGCAGCCCAGGGTAGGTAACGAGCCCTTCTTCGACCGAATGGCTCACATCAACTAGGTCGAATCGGACGTCTTTCATTGATAGTCTTTGCCAATGAGAATAGATGGCAATCAGCTTTCACTGAATTAACCCATCTCAGACAGAGCAGATCTACAAGGACTCCGACGTTTCAACGACCAGGTTGTCGACGACGGCCTTCAGAGCCTCTTTGCGGTTGTCATCGCCGCCATGTTGGTTGTAGACAGCGATTTGCCGGTCGGCGCTGTTGCCTTCTCGCAAGATCGTTCTCAGGTATTCAACTTCCTCGCGACTGCCTAGGTCGTCCAAGACATCGTCGACGATCTCCAGAAGCTCTTCCATCAGAAAATGGTATGGCACGGACTCCTCGATGCCAAAATCAATCATTTCGCCGCGGATACCATAACGTACCGCGCGCCACTTGTTTTCGGTAATATGCATGTGACGGTACTGGCGCCAGGCCATATTACTCCGCCGCAGTTTGACCAATTTAGCGCATATTGCCTGGAACAAGGCCGCGATGCATACCGCCTCATCCACCTTGGTGCAGATATCGGCAATGCGAAACTCGAGTGTGTCGAACACCGGGTGGGGACGAATATCCCACCAGATCTTTGCCACTGGATCGCGTTTGCCAAAAGAGCCTACCTTTTCCAGTGTGCGGACGTAGGATTCATACTCGCTCCATGACGTGAATGCATGAGGTATGCCGGTGCGGGGCAACATTTCGAAGACAACGCTGCGATAAGACTTTAGGCCGGTGTTGTAACCATGCCAGAAGGGGGAACTCGTGGACAATGCCAGCAGGTGGGGGATGAAGTAACGAGCCTGATTCATCACCTCGATCATGAGATCCTTCGAATCTTGATCAGAGCCAAATCCGACATGAACGTGCATTCCGAAGATGAGCAGACCACGGGCGACGCGCTGCATATCGTCAAGCAGTTCTCTATACCTCACGCCTTCTGTGATGTTCTGTTCTTCCCACTTGGCGAATGGATGAGTTGAGGCGGCCGCAATTTTTAGACCATTCTCTTCTGCAAGTGCTGTAACTTCTCGCCTAAGACGGATGACTTCCTGCCGAATTTCCTTAACATTCCGACAAACATGGCTGCCGACCTCTACCTGAGACTGCATCAACTCCGGCATGATATTCAGCCTCTCCTGGCGCTGTTCATCCTGAGAAAGCAGTTCGGTGATGTAAGAGAAGAGATTACGCGTCTCCGGATCAATGATCTGGTACTCTTCCTCGATGCCGAGAGTGAGTGGGGGATCAGGTAATGTCATTTTCTCTTTCCTCCTGTTCTCTAAGAACTCCCGTTCTTTAAGGAAAGTCGGCCGCCGACCAATTCACGATTGGCCGTCCGCCGAGAATCTGGCCTTCGCTGGCGATCTGGCCGATTACCAATCTCGCAAGAACTCAATCAGCAGCCGGACGCCAAAACCTGTGGCGCCGGCCGTCGTATAGCCGCTATCCTTCTCGCCATAGGCCACGCTGGCGATATCCAAATGGGCCCATGGATAGTCGGTGAATTGTTTGAGGAAAATGGCCGAGGTGGCCACGCCGCCCATGCGCCCACCAGCGTTCTTCATATCTGCGACGTCAGACTTGATGGCAGTCATGTAATCATCCCACAAGGGCAATGGCCAGAGGCGCTCGCGAGTTCCTTCGGCGGCGGCCAGCAGCTGGTCGCGCAAAGCATCATCATTGGCAAACAATCCGGCGGCCATCCCCTTCCCCAGGGCAACGACACTCGCGCCGGTCAGGGTGGCCAGGTCGACGACGGCTTTCGGATTGTAGTGAGTTGCGTAGACCAATCCGTCCGCCAGGACCATGCGCCCTTCCGCGTCGGTGCTGATGATTTCGATTGTTTTGCCGTTGCTAGCTTTAATGACGTCGGCCGGGCGGTAAGCTTCGGCGTCAGGCATATTCTCGGTGCACGGGGTTATGCCGATGATTCGGAGCGGTAATTCGAGAAGGCCCACGCTCTTCATTGCGCCCAGCACGGCCGCCGCCCCGGCCATGTCTGATTTCATGAGGCCCATGCGTGCACTTGGCTTGATAGAGATACCCCCGGTGTCAAAGGTGATGCCTTTGCCAACCAGCACAATCGTGTCTAGGTCCTGACGATGCCCGTTATGTTCCAGAACGATGAATTTGGGCGGTTCTCCAGCGCCCTTGGCCACGGCCAGGAAGGCGCCCATGTCTCGCTTTGCGGCCCAGTCCCTGTCGCCCACAGTAAGTTCCATTCCCTGCACTCGGGCAATCTCTTCCGCCGCCTGGGCCAACCTGGTCGGCGTGGCGACATTGGGTGGCATGTTAACCAGGTCGCGCGCCAAATGGACGCCGGCGCTAATCGCCCTGGCGGCAGCGACGCCATTCTCGATTGCCTCGATCTTGTCGGTCGAGAATTCAACCACGGTCAACGTGTCTACGTTATGCTGATGCTCCTGCTTCTTGTCGGCGTCAAAACGATAGGCAGCTAGCAGCGAACCTTCTACAGTCGCCTGGGCCGCGGCCGCAACAGGCAGACCGGCGACGCCTGCACCATGTGCAATCGTGGCCACAAGGTTCGCTTTGTGCTTGGTGGCCTGCCTAATCGCTGTTGCCGCTGCGCCACGGACACCTTCAAGATCGAAGTCACCGGCCTTTCCGAGTCCGACGACAATCACGCGCTTGGCCGGAATGGCGCCACGCGGATACAAGACGATCCATTCACCGCGCTTGCCGCTAAAATCTCCGTTTTGTATCAGTTCGGCAATGGCGCCATCCAGGGCGTCGTTGACGGCGCCCGTGGCCCCGGCTGGAGTCGTGACGCCCTCGAATAAGTTGACGATAATGGTGTCAGCTGGGTATTCTTGGATGCTGCCTTGTGCTACGGTAGTGTTAATCATTATCCTCGGTCTCACGGTTGGTTAGGATATACTTGCTTACTTTACACCGATGAAGGCCGATAATCAACTAACTAACCGCAGGGTGTATGAATCGGCGCAACTTCAAAAATGAATGCCCGATTCCAGGTGAACGCCGTCAGCCCGGCGGGCTGCTTTGCTCATCAGGCCGCAGGCTTGACCTACCGCAGCCATTAACAGGTGCAACGCACTGGCCAATTTGCGATTGGTTGCGCAACCCATTGCCCCCGATCTTCAGGAGAGTAAGGCATAAAGATTTTGGTATTGGGCGGTATGGTATTTGTCGGCGGGCATCTGGTCCAAGCGGCCCTGGCGCGTGGCCATAAGCTGACGCTTTTCAATCGCGTCCAACATAATCCACAACTATTTCCGCAACTGGAAGGTCTGCGAGGCGATCGGGGCGGCGAAGATCATCGATGTTCGCGACTTGGCCGAGTGGACAGTCCGGCTGGTCAAAGATGGGCAGACAGGCATCCTGAAAGGGGCTGGCCCAGAGAATCCATTGACAATGGGAAACATGCTGAAAGAGTGCCGGGTCGCAGCCAACTCCTCGGCCGAGATTCAGTGGCTGCCGGCCGATTATCTGCTGGGCGCCGACGTGGAACCATAGTCGGATTTGCCATTGTGGTGGCCTGGTGATGAAATAACTGGACTGCTGGTGACCGACGTCAGCAGGGCCGTAGTCGTCGGATTGACGTTCGGTCCGCTGGCAGAGATGGCTCGCGACACCCCGGATTGGGCGAGGATACGGCCCGATGATCACCAATGGCGGGCCGACCTGAGCGCCGAGCGGGAACGCGAGCTTCTCGAAGGTTGGGAAGAAGTGCGCCGATGGCCACCGATTACCTGACCTGGTCGGTAATCGTGAAGCTTATATTGCCCATGTCCTTGACGACGACGTTGATGGCGAGCGCTCTCCGACCAGGACGGAGTTCTTGTCCGATAACGCGCACGGTCACGGCTTCACCTTTACGCATGAGCACTGAGTTCTCAGGGTCGACGTCGGCGAAGCCGGCTTCTTCCTCACCGTGTACGAAGCGGCACGAATCCATCGGGATGGGCTTGCGGTCCAGCTGTAAAGGACGAGCACCAATGATTCGCGCCGGGCCCAGATCGTTCTTCATCTGAAACTCGAAGCCATCATTTTCGTTGCGCAAACTACCTTTGACGTACAGCGCCTTGAGTAGAAACTCCGGTATTCTTGCCAAGACATTCTCCCGTGAAGATAGCTTTCTGCGGTCGGTTGTCAGTCGTCAGCTTTGTCGATGACCAGTATTTGCATAGGGTAGAATTCCGGTCAGTCGCGCCGCCATGGTTAATCCATCAATACCGCTTCGATTTCAGTAATCGCCCAATCGATGTCATCGCGAGATATAACTAAAGGTGGCGCGAATCGCATGACCGTATCGTGGGTCTCTTTGCAAAGAATGCCCCGCTCACGGAGTTCTTCACAGAATGGACGAGCAGAGACATGGAGCTCTACGCCGATTAACAGGCCCTTGCCACGGACCTCTTTGATGTGATCGCTCTCGATTCGTTCCAACCGACCCTTGAAGTAGGCGCCCAAGATCCTGGATCGCTCGACCAACCCCTCGTCGGTGATGACCTTTAGCGCAGCCCGGCCGATGGCTGCACCTAGTGGATTTCCGCCAAAGGTGCTGCCATGATCGCCTGGCCTGAAGAGTCCTAGAACGATCTCGTCAGCCAGCGTGGCCGACACCGGATAGAAGCCGCCACTCAGCGCTTTGCCGATGATCATGATGTCGGGCCGCACACCTTCATGTTGGCAGGCGAACAAAGCGCCAGTCCGGCCGAGACCAGTCTGTATCTCATCGGCGACCATCAGAACATCATGACGTCCACATATTTCAGACGCCGCACGAAGGAAGCCTTCGGGTGGCAGAATGACTCCTCCTTCGCCTTGTAGCGGCTCGAATAGAAAGGCGACTGTATTGGGATTCATCGCCGCTTCCAGCGCCTCAAGATCGCCATAAGGTATCATCACGAAGCCTGGCGCGAAGGGGCCAAAATCCTCCTTATACTGAGCATCTGAAGAGAAGCCGACGATGGTCGTCGTTCTGCCGTGGAAATTGCCTTCGCAGACGATGATTTGTGCCTGGTTATCGGGCACGCCTTTCACCTGGTAACCCCACTTGCGGGCCGCTTTGATGGCGGTTTCCACCGCCTCGGCTCCACTATTCATTAGCAGGGCCAGATCGTAGCCCGTCAGTTCGTTCAGTTCTTTCAGGAATGGCCCCATCTGATCATTTCTGAAGGCGCGTGACGTTAGGGTCACCCGGCCCATCTGGTCGACGGCCGCCTGTTTGATGGCCGGATGGCAGTGCCCC
>JBFFWQ010000070.1:0-31454 GCA_041570195.1 Promineifilaceae bacterium (SeqCode)
ATCAAGGTTCGGTATTTTTTTGTTGAGATAAGTATTTGAACCGAAATTGACACCAGATTCTGTGGTGCACTACCGAATGGCAGCAAGACACATCAATTCAGGTCCTAGTGGCTGATTTACAATATCGTTGCAGAGCAGACGATAATGTCTCGAACAATGGTGTAAAAAGAACTTTGACAAAAAAGGTCACCGTGTGTTTCCTAGAAGTAAAGACCAATTCACAAAAAGGAGCACACGATGACCGAAATCAGTATGGCACTCCTCGAGCTGTTGCGCAAGCATGGCCTGGACAATGACGTTGACTTTCTCCGTGAAGGCATTCGCCTACTCAGTCAACGGATCATGGAACTGGAAGTCAGTGAACAGGTTGGCGCCGGTCCATACGAGCGGAGCGACAGCCGTCAGACACAGCGCAATGGTTATCGCGACCGGGTTTGGGAGACGCGGGTGGGCGAAATCCCACTGCGGATACCTAAGGTGCGAAACGGGACGTACTTTCCCAGTCTGCTCAACCCACGTCGCCGGTCGGAGAAAGCATTGTTGGCGGTGGTTCAGCAAGCGTATATCCAAGGGGTCAGCACCCGGAAGGTTGACGACCTCTTGCAAGCACTGGGTCTGACCGGTATCGACAAGAGCAAGGTCAGCCGTATCTGCAAGGCCCTGGATGAAACCGTCACCGCCTTTCGCGAGCGACCGCTAACTGCGAGCTATCCATACCTGTGGTTGGATGCGCTGTACCTCAAGGTGCGCCAGAACCACCGCGTTGTCAGCCAGGCCGTAGTCATCGCCATCGGCGTGCGTAACAGCGGCGACCGGGAGATTCTAGGCTTTGACGTTGGCGCCAGCGAGGACGAAGCCTTTTGGATGCAGTTCCTGCGCCAGCTCAAACAGCGTGGCCTGAAGGGCGTCCAACTGGTCACCAGCGATGCCCACGAGGGCCTCAAAAACGCGCTGGGGCAGGCTTTAGTCGGCTCGAGTTGGCAGCGGTGTCGAGTGCACTTCATGCGCAACCTGTTGGCCCATATCCCTAAACGGGACAAGGCGCTGGTGGCCGCCGGGGTTCGTACCGTGTTCGTGATGGCTGACCGTGATGGTGCCAACCAACAGCTGGCCGGCGTGGCCGAGGCCCTGCAACGGCGCTACCCGAAGGCCGCTGACTTGTTGGTCGAAGCGGAGGCGGATATCTTGGCTTACATGGCCTTCCCGCAAAGTCACTGGCGGCGGATCTACTCGACGAACCCGCTAGAAAGACTCAACAAGGAGGTCAAGCGACGGACCAACGTGGTTGGCGTCTTTCCCGACCGGGATTCAGTCATCCGCCTGGTTGGCTCGCTCCTGCTGGAAGTAGACGACGAGTGGCAGATTGGCCGCCGCTACTTCAGCCAGGCGTCCATGAAGGAGTTGCTCGAACCCGAACCGCTTGCCGACGCAAAGGCCTTGCCGATGCCCGTGCTACCGATTCACTGATTATTCTGTTGTTAATGAGGGAACACACAATTCGAAATTACACCATTGACAAAGACACTAACAGTCTGAATTATTTGACAACCTGATCCTCATTGAATTGGGCTAGTTCTAATCGTTTTCACCAGCAGTCGCTCGAATGAATAGAGGCAAAAAGCTGGCGGTTGGAATTGAGGACGTGCCTACCGGCTAACAGGGTGCATCACTTGGCTGCGTATTCAACGCAGAGATCAGGCAATTGGCTGGACATAACTAACCCCGAACATTTGGCTTGCCCACACCCTGCCGATTAAAAACACAAAACGGCCGGACCCTTTCGAGCCCGGCCGTTTCTTGAGGTGAATCGCTTATAGAATAGCTAGTTCTATGAAGCTATGTAAAAACGTAGTTATGCAGCTACAAGCTGCTCAATCATCGGTCTAAACTTATACCCGTAGACGATCATGCCCTCTTCGCCGTCGGTGCGCAGCTTGCGGGTGACCATCTCAACCGGCAGGCCGATCTGAACGTCCTCGGGATCGATGTCGGTCAATTGAGCCGTCAGCAACGGGCCTTCGTCCAATTTAACCAGGGCCACGGTGTAAGGCGCATATTGCTCGAATCCGGCCGGGGCGTCGTAGATGGTGGTGTAAGAATAGATTTCACCAACGCCGGTGAAAGTAAACAGTTCCTTGGCCGGCGCTTCGCATTCCAGGCATACATCGCGCGGCGGGAATAGCTTAACGCCGCAATTGTCGCATTCCTCGCCAACCAGGCCGTATCGTTGATTCTTCAAACGCCAATGACGTGCTGTCTCCATAATTCCGATCCTCTGGTTATTTCTATTTCTTAAATGATTGGTCCTAGCCACGCGCACACAATTTCTTGTGCAACGCTTCACAATTATGCAACCGATCTACTCTCAGATGCTGTCAGCAGGGGCAAAATGACTGTCAAAAGCTATCAAGGAGCCTTTAGCGATGAGCTTTTAGCCCTTAGCCAGCCCAAAAAGCTCGGAACCCACAGCTAAAAGCTAACTGCTCAAAGCTATCAGCTTTCGTATTTCAACACATGCGTCACGGCCGTGGCGCCGACGCCGCCCAGGTTTTGGGCCATGCCGATTCGGGCTTCAGCCACCTGGCAATCCTCGGCTTCGCCGCGCAGTTGCCGGGTAACTTCGACGATCTGGTAAACGCCGGTAGCTCCGGCCGGGTTGCCGCGCGCCTTCAGGCCGCCAAAGGTACTGATCGGCACCCGGCCGTCACGGCCAATCTGCCCGTCACGGGCCAATTCCCAACCCTGACCCGGTTCGGCGTAACCGCTGGCCTCCAGCGACAAGGCGGCCATGATGGTGAACGAATCATGTAGTTCGAAAAGGTCGACATCCTCTGGGCCGATGCCAGCCTGTTTCAAAGCCGCTTGGGCGCTCAGCTCGACCGCACGCAGGCGCAAGATATCCTTTCGGTCATGCAAGCCAATGTGGTCCGTAGCCAGCGCTGAGCCGGCGATTTGCACCGGTCTGGGTACCATGTCCATGGCCCGGTCGGTCTTGGTAACGATCACCGCCGCCGATCCATCGCCCAGCGGCGCAGCGTCAAAGAGGCTGACCGGATCGGCCACCACCGGGCCGCTGGCGAAACGCTCAGCCTTCAAATAGTTGCGGAACATGGCCATCGGATTGCCGGCTCCGTTAGCATGCGCGTTAACGCTGAAGCCGGCGAAGTCGGCCACTTCCAGGCCATATTCATGCATATAACGGCGCATCATCATCGCCGCCAACGCGGCCGGGGTCACGCCGTGAACCGCCTCATAGTCGGCGTCCATGCCCGTGCTGAGAGCGCTCAGCGGAGCGCTGCCACTCTGGTCGCTGATCTTCTCCACGCCAACGGCCATCGCCGTTTCCACCAGGCCGCTTTGCACGGCCATGATCGCCTGCCGCAACGCCGCCCCGCCCGAAGCGTCGGCCGCCTCGACGGTCACCGCTTCAATGCCTCGCAAGCCGGCGAAATCGGCGATGAGCGCGCCCAGGTGATCCTGGTGGCTCAAAGCGCCGGCCATCATATTGCCCACGTAAAGGGCCTCAATGTCTGAGGTGGCCGCATCGTCCATGGCCGCCTCGATAGCGTACCAGGCCAGGTGGCGAATGGAGGTCTCCCAATGTTCGCCGACCTTTGTCTGTCCAACTCCTATGATAGATACATCTGTCATGCTCACACTCGTGCTTTACTACTTCATTTCCCCGGTAACTCACATTTCCCAAGAAATACTATCCAAGGGCCATTCAGTAGACCACTCAACAAAGTTTCCGGGGAAATCAGATATCAACTACGACATCTTCAGCTTGTCGCGAAAGCGGGTGTAGGTGGCGTAATCGATTTCAGTCCGGCGGTTGATATACGCTTCAGTCGTCAAGGCCTGGTCCCGAACCGCGTCAATGCGCTCGGTGACCCGCAGACTGAAGGCGTCGGAACCGGCACCGGAGCCGTAACTAACCAGCAGAATACGATCCCCGGGTTTGGCCACATCCAGGGTTGCCGTCAGGCCGATAACGGCCGATCCCGCGTAGGTGTTGCCAATACGCGGGCTGAGCAGCCCGGGCGCGATTTGCTCTGGGGCGAAGCCTAGCATCTTAGCCACCCGCTGTGGGAACTTGGCGTTTGGCTGGTGGAAGATAGCGTATTGATAATCGGCCGGCGTAGTGCTCAAAGCGCTCATCAGCGCTTCGGCCGCGCCCATGATATGCTTGAAATAGGCCGGCTCGCCGGTGAAGCGGTCGCCATGCGACGGATAATTGGAATGGGCCCGGCGCCAGAAGTCGGGCGTATCGGTCACGAACGAATAGCTACCCTCGATGATGGCGATGGCCTCTTCGCCGGGACCGATGAGCATGGCCGCGCCGCCGGCCGCGGCCGTGTATTCCAGGGCGTCGCCCGGCCGGCCCTGGGCGGTGTCCATGCCGATACTCAGAGCGTAACGGGCCATACCCGAGCCCACGAAGCCAATAGCCGCCTGCATCGCTTCGGTGCCCGCCTTGCAGGCGAACTCCCAATCGGCCGCCTGCGTATTAGGCACGGCGCCGATCGACTCAGCCACGATGGTGCTGGTCGGCTTGACGGCGTAGGGATGGCTTTCACTGCCGACCCACACAGCGCGGATAGCCTGCGGATCGATCTCGGCCCGGGCCATGGCATTGCGCGCCGCCTCAATGGACATACTGACCACATCTTCGTCCAGGCCAGGCACGGCCTTTTCCTTGATGGGCAAGCCGCCCTTACCGCCGGTCCACATCCGTGAAACCTCGGCCGCCGGCAGCCGGTATCGAGGCACATAGGCCCCGTATCCAACAACGCCTACTTCCCTATCCGTCTTCATCAAACCCGTCTCGGGCTTATATTCAGTCATGCTTCACCTTTGTGAGTGGTGAGTGACCAGTGGTCAGTGATCAGAAAATGCTGACCACTCGCCACTGTCCAGTGACCACTTTCTACTGTTCCATTTCCTGTAAAATCTCTTGCGCCCTGGTGATGTGAACGTGTTTCTCGGCCACCATTTGTTTGGTGATGGCCTCTACCTGATCGTCGCCGGCGCCGGCGGCCAGGGCCACTTGCCGGGCGTGGAGCTGCATATGCCCGTGCTGGATGCCGACCGTAGATAGAGCGCGAATGGCGGCCAGGTTCTGGGCCAGGCCGACGGCAGCCAATACCTCGGCCAATTCACGCGACGAGCCAACGTCCATGATCTTCAGCGCCACTCGGGCCGTGGGGTGGACCCGGGTCGCGCCGCCCACGGTGCCGACGGCCAACGGCAAGGTGATCTCGCCGTAGAGGTCGCCATTCTCATCCACGTGCCAGTCGGTCAGGGCAGTGTAATGGCCGTCCTTGACGGCGAAGGAATGGGCGCCGGCCTCGATAGCACGCCAATCATTACCGGTGGCGATGCACACGGCGTCGATGCCGTTCATAATGCCCTTGTTATGCGTCGCCGCGCGGTAAGGGTCGACCACGGCGAAGGCGTTCGCTTCCTCAATTAAGCGAGCCACTTCGCCGCCGTCCAGATCATAGGTTTGCAGAGCCGCGGCCGGGATGGTGCAGCGGGCGGTGACCGTGCGCCGGTCGGCCAGGTTGGAGATGATGCACAGGCTGGTCCGTCCGCCAGTCAATTCGGCCACGCGAGGGGCCATCGCTTCCAGGGCCGTGTTGATAGTATTGGCCCCCATGGCATCGCGCACGTCGAAGAGCAAGTGAAAGATGAGCATGGGGCCGACGGAAGATTCTGGGAATACCCGGAACTGCAAGTCGCGAGCGCCACCGCCCAGATTGACAATGAACGGGTCACACCTGTCGGCTACTTCCATCAGCTCGGCGCGATGCGCTTCGAGAGCCGCCACGGCCGCGTCCATGTCAGGAATATCCAGTACCTGGATCTGGCCGATCATCACCGGATCCGTCGCTTCAGCCGTGAAGCCGCCTCCAGCTCGGACCGCCTTGGCCGAATTACTGATCGCGGCCACGACGCTGGGCTCTTCGACGGCCATCGGCACCAGGTAATCCTTGCCATTGACTTTGAAGTTGCAGGCGATACCCAGCGGCAATTCAAATGTGCCCACCACGTTCTCGATCATCAAATCGGCCTGGCTGGGCTGCAACCCAGTTCCAGCCAGGATCTGTCGCTCTTCTTCGCTCAGGCCGGCCCAATCTCCAACTGTTTCCACTCGCTCTTCAAGCGACAGTTTGTAGAAGCCCGGTACACGTGAACTTTTTTCCGTCACAGACTACTCCTTGGTGGTTAGCAATTAGCCTTGAGCTTTTAGCTGCTAGCTTCTGGCTTTTTACAGCAAATAGACACCGAATCCCCAGGCTGCCCGCGGTAGCAGTTTCGTAAGCGCTATCCGCCAATCGTGCAGTCTACCGGAACCCGATGTCCATTAACGTCTTCGCCGATTAAATGACCTGCGAACTATAACCCGCTTTCGCTGTCAAAAGCTATCGAACGGGGAAAATGACGCCGATCGCAAGGCACTGCCGCTGCGCGGTCCAGCATAGACAACACAGCGGCCGGCCACGAAGCGTCAAGCTGTCTCTTGGCACCGGTCGCTAATCAGTCAAATCTAGAATGAGCCGCCTACTGGGACCAGGAAGTCGGCTGACGGTCCCAGCGATGCGGCCGGAGTAACTCATGCAGCGCCTCGGGCAAGGGCCCGGCGTCACTGGTGGCGATATTCTGCTCGACATGAGCCAGTCTGCGCATGCCGGGGATAATGGTGCTAACGCTCTGGCTATTGAGGATGAAGCGCAGCGCCATCTCCGGCATGGTCATACCGGCCGGTACCAGCGACTTGAGGGCGTCCGCATGTTCTACGGCCGGGTGCAGATTCTCGGGCACGAAGTAGGTGCTGCGCCAATCATCCTCAGGCCAGGTTGACTCCTTGGTCAACTTACCGGTCAGCGTGCCCTCGTCAAAAGGCACCCGGGCGATGACAGCCACGTCCATTTCGTCGCAGGCCGGGAATAACTCATCTTCTGGATTCTGGTCGAAGATATTGTAAATGACTTGAACGGCGTCGATCAGGCCGCTGCGCACCGCCGTCACGCCATTCCAGGGTTCCCAGCGGTTGATGCTGATGCCCACGGCCTGGATCAAGCCCTGATCGCGCAGATCGGCCATCTTGTGCGCCCAGCCATCATCGGCCGTCCAGCTATCTTCCCAGGTGTGGAATTGCATCAGATCAAAGCTATCCATTCCGGCATTAGCCAGGCTCTTGTGTACATATTCCTCGATATGATCGGGCGGGAAGCACTCCTCGGCCGTAAATTCGCGCCTGCTGGGCCAGATGAAGTTCTTGGGCGGCATTTTCGTCGCCGTGTACAGCTTCTGGTCCGGATTGGCCCGCACCAATTGCCCCAGCAGTCCTTCACTGTGGCCTTCGCCATATCCCCAGGCCGTGTCGAAGAAATTGCAGCCCAGGTCGACCGCTCGCTGCAGTGAACGCAGCGACTCGTCATCATCAGAACCGGTCCAACCGCCCATGCCCCACATGCCATAACCCATTTCACTAACCATCCAGCCGGTCCGGCCAAATCGTCGATACTTCATTTCCTCACTCCTTAGGAATTGGACGCAGATTTACAGGATTGACAAGATGACAAATGCTTGCGTGCCGAATATTGGCTTCACCCACGACGGTCTATCACGTTACCAGACTTCATCTACAAATCACTATTAACTATTCACAATTAAACGTTAGTCGTCAATCCTGCCACGAATAGTCAGCTGGCCTTCGGCGACCTCGATGGCTTGCAATTGGAATCCGGCCGGCAGGCGCCTGATCGTGTCACGCAAGGCGTCACTCAGCAAATTACTGGCAAATTCAAGAACCAACTCAGGCGTCTCGATAGGGCCCAGCGCCGCGTCGAGAATCTCAAGCTCTAATCGACCGTCGATCACCAGCGGTCGCAAGGTCAAACTCACGCCAACCGGTAGAAGCAACGGCACGTTACCGTCCAGCGCAACCTCGCCGGCCGCGAAGCGCACTGTGGCATCACGCAACTCAGGTTCGGCCGACATAACCAGGTACCTGAGCTGCAACAGTCGGTTCAGCTCAGCTTCGGTCAGCGTCACTGAGACATTACCGTTCTCATCGGGCTGGATAGCGGCTAGTCTCTCGGTTAGATCGGTTAGATCGGGCGTATTGATCGCCTGAACTGTAGCCAGGGCGGCCCCACCCTGCTCAGTCGCCACCACGGCCGCCGTGCCGGCTGCCTCGCCAGCTTGCTGTACGGCCGTTCCAGCCACCTCGCCCACTTGTTGCGCGGCCGTTCCAGCGAGGTCCCCGGCTTGCCCGACGACTGCTTGGGCCGTGGCCAGCGTGTCGGCCGGCGCCTCTACATCTGGTAGCGTGATTTCCGGCAATTTCAGGCCGGAACCCGTTTCCGCTGTTGCAGCGCTTTCTAGTGTACCGGCCTCGAGTCCCGGTTCCTGAGTTGGAGGCACCGCCTGGCCATTGCCGGACGCTGGCACCGGCACATCAGTAGCCGGTTGGCGTCTGAGGGTGCAGGCAGACGTGGCCAACAAAAACAAGGCCAGGATCAGGGTGAATTTAGACAGCGATCGCATCAATTTCCGCTTCTTTCGCACGAACATGCGCCAGTAGCAATGCCTGGGCTCGCTCCACGATGAGCCAGTGCACGCTCTTTTCGCCAGCCTCTTCCATGAGCGCGGCGACCGAAACCGGCTTGGCAAAGGAGATTCTGGGACTCAGTTTCAAAGTACCAGGGAACAAAATCTGTTGAATGACCTGGAAAAACTCGGCCAATTTGCGCTGCCGCCAGACTTCTTTTTGCAGCTTTGTGATCGGGCTGTTGAGCCATCTGGGTGACAGCACTCCGCTGACGATGGCCACCAGCAGCTGGCTCTCAGGCGCTTTCTTCATCATCAGCTCGATACTGGGCGACCAGTTCTCCAGGGCTTCGTACGCGCCCGGCAGGAACTCTGGATCAGGATCGACGATGCCGCTGGGAAAGACATGCAGCGCGCCGCCGTCCCTCAAATGGCGAATTGCCTGCCGCACGCCACGCATGCCCTTGTGAGCCTCGCGGGTCACCGGGATAAGATGGGCATTCACATTCGGCAAGTGACGCATCAGCGGGATGGTGCTGACGATGATCTTCAGGTCATCGCGCCCAACGCCTTTGATGATGCACAACATATCATAAGCGCCTGGGTGATTGGAGACGATGATCAGCGGGCCCGTATGCGGGATCGTCTCGTCGCCCCGGATGTCGATTTGCTGGACAAACGGCCGAACCGTCTGTTGTGTGGCGACCGTGAAGCCCTCGTCGGCCACCTGGTTTTCAAAGCCGGCCGCCAGCCGAGCAAAACGATTGGCCGGCCACCAAAATAGCGGCCCCAGCACCTTTCGCTGCCAGCTGTCGACCCGAAAGCCCATGGCCATGACTATTTCGTCGATGAGCAGTTGCCGCAATGTCGCCGCCTGAATCGTCATCTCTGCCACGATGATCCTGTTACATGTCTGGGCCGTGGCCCCATACCTTCCGACAGCGTACCGGAAGTAGCGCAGCTCGTCAACTTGCAAGCAAACATGATTAACGACTTGTTAGCTACCGACCAAGTCGCTACCGACCAAGTCGCTACCGACTAGCTCAAGCATGATCTACTTTTCGTCGTGTGCAAACTATTGACTAATGCCCAGTGAAGGCCATAATCTCCTTGTCAACAGGAGCATAATCTTACATGAGACGAAGTTCAACCCTGGCTATCTGGCTGACCTTGATCATGCTGTTAATGGTCAGCGCCGCGGCCGTGTTCTTCATGTTCCAGCGTTATAGGGAGTTGGAAGAGGATCTGCGACAGGCCGCGCTTTTGGCCGATGAGAAAAAGGCCGCGTCGGAGGCGACGCGTGGCCATCTGTTGTCAGATGTCGCGGTGCGCCAGGCGGCGCTGGATGCGGCTTCAGCCACGCGCGATACCCTGGCGGCCGAGTCCGAACTGAGCGTGCAGCAACTTCAGGACCTGGAGTCGTCTCTGGCACAGAGCGAGACAAGTCTGACCGAAGCCCAAGCGGCGCTCCTTGGCCTGTCATTACAGCTATTTATCATCTCGCCGGCCGATGGGGCGACGGTGCCTCCACAACAACGGCTAGACATCATCGCCACAGCCAGAGCCGAAGCAGGCCTAGACACGATGCTGCTGACCGTGAATGGCCAGGAACTTGCCCGCTTACCGGCCGATGGCCAGACCACGTTGACCGCCCAGGCCGACTGGATCCCGCCGGGCGAGGGCACATTCGTCATCAACGGTGAGGTGTTAAGCCTGGATGGCCAGGCAACCACGGCTAGCGTGACAGTCAACGCCGCCTACGCCAGTCCTGAAGCTCGGGAAGCGGCATTGAATCGCCAGATGCAGGAAGAGGTCACTGAGCTGCGTTTTCCTGCGCCAGCAACGATCGCCGCGGATGTGATGCCCGAATTGGCTCAGCCGGACGGCGATGCCCTGCATCGCCTGTTGCTGACCGGCCGTCAGGCCGATGACGAACAAACGATCGCCGACGAAGCGTTCGCTTTACAGGCCCTGGACTTGCTGTTCTCGGACGCCGGACTCAGAACCTATCTGGATTCGGTGGCCAGCTCAGATTTGCGCGCTTTCTACGACCTCGATTCGGGATCGCTGACGCTTTACGAGCCGGTCGAACCGGACGGCGCTTTCGGCCGATGGTCAGGCATTGATCAGCTTACTCACGACCTGCAGAACGAACGCTTCGGACTAAACGAGATGGATATCGCGGCCCTGGATGACGATGCCAGAATAGCCCTTCGGGCCCTGGTCGAGGGCGATGCCACCTTCCTGGAATATCTCGCCTTGCAAGGCGAGATGTTTTCAGCCGAGGAGTTGGCCGAGATTACCGTCGGGCTGAGCGAGTCGGCGACCGATGTCAGCGCTGCGCTGCCGATAACGCTGCAGGAGACGTTCGAGTTCGCCTACATGGCCGGCGTGCCGTTTGTCAAGTTCCTGTACGATCTGGACGGCTTCGACACGGTGGACGGCGCCTGGTCGGAGCTACCGGCATCCAGTGAACATATCATTCACCCTGAACGCTACCTGGCCCGCGACGTGCCCGCGCCGGTCGCCCTGAACCCACTTGAGAACATACTGGGCCAAGGATGGCGTCTTGCCGACACGGATGTCTTTGGCGAATTTCTGCTGCGCCAGCAGTTGGGCCAGCAGCCATTGACAGCCGAGGCCATTGACCAGGCAGCAACCGGCTGGGGCGGCGGCCGCTATGCCGTGTATCACAATGTAGCCGAAGCGCTTCCGGTGCTGGTCATTCGCCTGGCCTGGGACAACGCGGAACACGAAAGAGAATTCTCCGCGCTTTACGCCGATTATCTGCAGCGGCGCTTTGGTGGCGCAGAACAGGCCACAGCCGGCGGCGGCCGCTGCTGGCTGGCCGACGGCGCCGGTTGCCTTTTCAAGGCCGGTGGAGACAGCCTCATCGTCCGCGCTCCCACTCTGGAATTGGCGACTGCTGTTGCCGAAGTCCAAATCAACATGAGCCAGTCGTGAGAAGGCCGGCTTATTGCCCACTCCACACAACCATGACTTCGCCCGTTCGTAACGTGTTGGGGCCTGGTGTCTTGACGATCCGGGCCTGTAGCGTACGTCGAGGAGAATCTTGTGGAAGATAATAAGAGAAGTAGAAATATACCGGCCTGGGCCTGGGTCTTGGGTTGCCTGGCTTTGCTGGTCGCCTGCGTCGTGGTTGTGGCCTTGGGCGCGACCGTGGCCGGGATATTCATCGTCACTAGCAGCAGCGGGGAAGCTGGCCTACCGACTGTGGCCCTGGCCGAGGCGACGGCCGTGGTCGAGGCAACGGCTATAATCGTTCCGGAACAAACCATCGCGCCCACTGTGCCAGCGTCTGAAACGGCCGAACCAGAAGCGACGCCTGGCCCAGAGGCGACCGCGCCGGACCCAACCGAATCTGAAGTAGATGGTAACCAAACCGCGCCGGCCGGAGACGACGACCCGTTCGCGGCCGAGCGCGCCGCCATCGAGGCCAATGTGGCGTCTATTCGAGAATTGGAGCCAAAGGAACCAGTCGACCCGGTGTCTCTGACTAGGGCCGAACTTCGCCAGCGCGTCGAAGAAGATTTCCTTGCCGAATACGGTCCTGAGGAAGCGCGCCAGGATGCCATCGCCATGAGCGCTTTCGATTTCATGGCCGCTGACTTCGAGCTTCACCCGTTGCTCCGGGATTTGCTTACCGAGCAAATCCTTGGCTATTATGACACGGTGTCTGACGAGTTCGTGATCATCGGCGACGACGATCAGTTCGATGCTCTCGAGCAACTCACCCACGCTCATGAATACGTTCACGCCCTGCAAGATCAGCATCACAACCTGGACATTCTCGACGACGAGACGCTCGATTCTGAGGCGTTATTTGCCGCGCAGGCTTTTATCGAGGGCGATGCCACCCTGGTGCAAAACCTCTTCCTGCTAGGCGGCTATTTCGAATTAGGGCAGTTGCTAGAATTGGTAGGAGACGTTTTGACCGTTGATATGGCGATCTTAGAAAGCGCTCCGCCGGTGCTGGCCCGAGAATTTGAGTTCCCTTATCTGTCCGGCGTCGAATTCGTCCAGGCTCTGTATGACCAGGGCGGTTTCCAGGCGATTGACGCGGCGTGGAACAACCTGCCCCAGTCGACGGAGCAAATTCTGCATCCGCAGCGCTACCTGGCCGGCGACGCGCCGCAATTGGTCGCGCTGGCTCCTTTGACCGACACTTTGGGCGCCGGCTGGTCATTGGTCGACGAGGATGTATTCGGTGAGTTTTACTTGCGTGAATATCTGGCTCAACAGTTGGAAAGCGATCTCGTCAACCAGGCGGCAACCGGCTGGGGCGGCGACCGCTACGCTGTCTACTGGAACGAAGCCAGCCAGGCCCCGGTCATGGTTCTGAAGCTGGTCTGGGATACGCCGGCCGACGCCGACGAATTCGCCGAACTTTATCCCTCGTACCCCGGTAAGATGTTTGGCGTCGACGCTGCACCACTAGAGAGCGGCATGTGCTGGTCGGCTGAAGACGTCATCTGTCTCTATTCGACCGGCGGCGAGTCGCTCGTCGTCCGGGCGCCTGATCTGGATACGGCCGCCCGGGTGGCGGCCGTGCAACAGGCCGGTGGCTGATAACCGGCCGGCGGCGAGCTCTTGAAATAACCAGGAGTAACCAACTGCCATGCGCCAGGTTGTTTTCCTCTCCTCGCCGGAATTGTGGCAACACGGTCACGGCCGGCAGCACCCGCTGAAACCAGAACGTCTGCAGCGCACGCACGAATTACTGGCGGAATTGGGCGCGTTTGAGCTGACCAACGTGCAGGTCGTGGCACCCCGGCTGGCACAGGCCGAGGAACTGACGCTATTTCACACGTCCAAGTACGTCGACATCGTGCGCGCGCTTAGCCGAGGCCAGGGTGATATACCCGCTTTTCGCTATGGTTTTGGGCCCGGCGACAACCCGGTCTTCCAGGGCATGTACGAATCTGAGGGGCGTAAGGTTGGCAGCGCCCTGCAAGCGGCCGAAATGCTGGTCAATGGTTCCTGTGATGTCGCCTTCAGTTACGGCGGCGGGCTACACCATGGCGGGCCATCATTGGCGTCGGGCTTCTGCGTTTTTAACGATGCCGCAGTGGCCATCCACTGGCTTCTACGTCAGAGCCGGCGGGTCGCTTATATTGATATTGACGTGCATCATGGTGACGGCGTGCAGGCGGCCTTCTACGAAAGCGATCGCGTCTTAACCATTTCGCTGCACCAGGATGGTCGCACATTATTCCCGGGCACCGGTTTCGTCGGCGAGTGCGGTGCCGCCGACGGACTGGGATACAGCGTAAACGCTCCCCTGCCGCCTTATACCGACGACGAAACTTACCTGTGGGCTTTTCGCCAAATTGTGCCGCCCCTGGTGGAGCGCTTCTCGCCTGATGTCGTCGTCACCCAACTGGGCGTCGACACCCACTATCGCGATCCGTTGGCCAGCTTGGCCTTGACCACCAACGGCCAGGAGCAACTCTTCGAAGAATTGGCTGCGCTGGCGCCCGGCTGGCTGGCCCTTGGCGGCGGAGGCTACAACATCAATGTCGTTCCCCGCGCGTGGAGCCTGGCTCTCGGCGTGATGGCCGGCCGTTCATGGCCGGAGGAACTGCCGCCCAACTATCGAGCCAGCTACGGCGGCTCGTGGCTCCGAGATCGTGAGATCCCTACGCTTGAAGATCATTTGCGCCAGGCCAACCACGATCGCGTGGCTCAAGTCGTCGATGCTGTCGGCCGTCAACACCAGCTATAATCGTCCAAATTATCATTCCAGCGTGCCAGCAGCCTGAGTACGTCCAGCCACAGACATTCCAGTCGCTTCTGGTACGCTGCCATTAGACAGCCCACCAAAGAATTGTGGCTTGTTAAGCAAATCGCTGAGCAATTTCCCGAAAACTCATTGGCGACAAACGTTGGGCAACAAACCGGCAAGTTTCCGGGAAGATGACAGGAAGTTGCCCAGCAATCGGCGGCAAGAACATTCATCCAATAGATACTGCATCGTCGCCGATTGCTACAAGCAATTAGTCATGGTTGACCCATAATTTCAGGACGAATGTCACTTGATTCAGCTATTGCTTTCAGGCAAAATGAATCTGGTTGATGTCATGGCGGTCAAAAAGGGGGAATATGGCGCTATGTCAACTGGCCAACGCAGTATGTGATCGACGCAGTCAATGATCGACACAGTCGATGATCGACACGGTCGATTGAGAAACTACAGTTTGAGTAAACCTGCTTTCCAATTCTCTTAAGGAGCAAACAATGAAGAGCAGCAATAACCAACGCGATGTGGTCATTCTATCGGCCGCGCGCACGCCCGTTGGGCGATTCATGGGCCAGTTGAGCCCAATCAGCGCGCCAGATTTAGGCGCCTTGGCCGTGGGAGAAGCGCTGGCCCGCTCTGGCGTCGACCCAACTACCGTCTACGAAGTGATCATGGGCATCGTCGTCTCGTCGGCCGCCGGGCAGGCGCCAGCGCGGCAGGCGGCCTTGCGCGGCGGCCTGGGCGACACGGTTGGCGCGACGGCCGTGAATAAGGTCTGTGGTTCCGGTCTAAAAGCGGTCATGTTGGCCGCCAATGCCATCGCCGCCGGCGAAGCCGATGTTTTTGTCGCCGGTGGCATGGAAAACATGTCTCAGGCGCCCTATCTGTTGCCAAAGGCCCGCCAGGGTCTGAAGTATGGCGATAGCCAGCTAAAGGATTCGATCCTGTTAGATGGGCTATGGTGCTCGTTCCAGGATTGGGTGATGGGTAATGCGGCCGAGTTTATTGGCAAGCAGTTTGAAGTTTCCCGCGCCGAAATGGACGAATTTGCCTTTCACAGCCATGAAAAGGCGGCCGCGGCGACGGCCGCCGGCCGATTCGCCAGCGAAATCTTGCCAGTGCAGGTCAAGGGTCGCAAGGGTAAGGTCAGCCTGGTCGAGACCGATGAGCCGGTGAGAGCCAGCTACGACAATGGTACGTACACGCTGTTGACCAGCGTCGAACAATTGGCCAAGTTGCCGCCGGCATTTGAGCAAGATGGCCAGGTTACAGCCGGCAACGCTCCCAGCCTGAACGACGGCGCGGCCGCCCTGGTCATCACCAGCCGGGTTGAAGCGGAACGCCAGGGCTTGGAACCCATGGCTCGAATTGTAGGCTACACCCTGGCGGCCGTGGATCCGCAATGGATCTTCGCCGCCCCAGCTCGGGCCATACCGAGCGTGCTGGACAAGGTCGGTTGGACCTTGGACGACGTTGATCTTATCGAGCTCAACGAGGCCTTCGCCAGCCAGGTATTGGCCAACGGCGTGGAAATGGCCCAAAAAGGGTATGATTGGGATTGGAACAAAGTGAATGTAAACGGCGGTGCGGTCGCACTCGGTCATCCGATCGGCGCCAGTGGCGCACGCATCTTGGTAACATTGCTCCATGCACTAAGACAGCGCGGACAAAGAAGAGGCATCGCCTCGCTTTGCCTCGGCGGCGGCGAAGCCGTGGCCATGGCCGTCGAACTCGAAGAGTAATCGCCAACGCTCACCGACAGTGAGCAATAATGGCTAGTAGCTAACCGCTCATAGCTTACCGCTATTCTCAGAGGAGACGACACGCGACCGCCCGTTACCATGGGCCGCGCACCACCGTTGACGAAAACGCTAACCGCTAGAAGCTCGTAGCTAAGAGCTATTTTCGAAGGAGTAAGTTATGAAGTCTGACCAGACGGTGATGGTGCTGGGAGGTTCTGGGTTGGTCGGGGCTCAAATTGTGCGTGAGATCGCGCGCGAACTGGAGCCAGAACGACTGGTCGTTGCCAGCTTGTACCGGGGCGAGGTACGCGAATTCTTGCACGACATCCGGCGCGAATTTCCCCATATCGACTTTATAGGCGCCTGGGGCGATATCTTTGTCCGCGATGAATTCAGCCTGGAACGCCGTCGCCGCTTGTTGCTCAGTCCGATGCGGCGCCAGATGCTCTATGAGGATTTGTTTGGCGATATTGACGGCGCCTACCAGCGGTCGGCCATGGTGCAGCTGATCTTGCGCTACCGGCCCGATGTGATCGTCGACTCCATCAATACGGCCACCGCCATCAGCTACCAGGATGTAGAAACCCTGAGCAAACAAACGCACGCAATACTCGAGCGACTGCAGCAATTCGTCGATCACGAGGATGTGAGCGGGCTGGCGGCGCTTGGCAAAGAGATGGAGCGCAACGTCAGTCTACTGTTGATCTCCCAGTCAACCGCTCAACTCATTCGTCACGTCCAGTTGCTGCATCGGGCCATGTGCAACGTTGGGACCAGAGTCTACTTAAAGATCGGAACGACAGGCACTGGCGGTATGGGTTTGAACGTACCCTATACCCATAGCGAGGATAAGCCCAGCGGCAAGCTGATGCGGAAGAACACGGTGGCTTTCGCCCACACAGGCCTGCTATTCCTCATGGCCCGCACCCCTGGCGGGCCGATGGTCAAGGAGATCAAGCCGGCGGCAATGATCGGCTACCGCAAGGTCAACTACCAGACGATCAAAGTCCGCGGCCGGCCGCAAATACGTTATGACAGTCTGGCCCAGCCGCTAGACGGCCGTCTGAATCTGCGCGGCGACGAAAACCTGTTCGGCCGGCTGGGCAAGTTGCAGATGGCCGGCGTCGACACTGGCGAAAATGGCTTCTTCGCCCGGGGCGAGTTTGAAACCATCACCTACATGCAGCAGATGGAATTCGTCACGCCCGAAGAGATAGCCCACCAGGCGGTGTTGGAAATCAAAGGCAGCAATACCGGCTACGACATCATCGGCGCCATCGACAGCAGCATCATGTCGCCCAGCTATCGCGCCGGGGTCTTGCGCCAGACGGCCCTGGACAAGCTGAGACGAATCGAAGAAGAGACAAACTCCCATAGCGTAGCCCTAGGCCAGCTCGGCCCACCGGAACTTTCAAAGCTCTTGTATGAGGCCCATCTGCTGAAACTGAACTACGGCACGCTAGAGGCAGTGATCGAGGCGCCGGCGACTGAAATCGCCGAGACGCTCTATGCCTTCATCCTGGACGAAGAACATTTACGGACCACAATCACCTCTATCGGCGTACCAATCCTGGCCCCAGACGGCAAACATCTCATCCGCGGGCCGCGAATAAACATCCCGGAAAGCATCTATCACGAAGTGCAAGTTGAGGCTGGCGATATAGACACTTGGGCCAGAAAAGGCTGGGTTGATCTGCGTCCGTCGAGTTTTGGTGGTTGGCAGAAACGCTTCAAGCAAATGCGTCGCTCGCGGCACTATCTGCACACCCGGGGGACCTCGTCCATCACGATGAAGACCTACTTGACCGACTCCATCGAGATTGGAGCGATCGTGGCCTGGATCTTCAATAATGAGGCGAGCGGCTATCGGATCAAGTAGGCGGCCGGTAAGTTGGCGCCGATCGAAGCCAAATCATTCTGAGGTCACGATAAGCCCGGCCATGCGCTAAGATTGAGGCGCGGGCTCTGACTCGCACCGACAGTACCCGAGTCACTTGACAACTTGACGATGGCAGGAATAATAGGGGTGATCTCAGTGAGTCGACCCTCATTTTAGTTAGAACAACATCCCCTAATCCTGTGATGTGCTGCTTGTTCAAAACGGCTTGCAGGCCCGGGGCTCTCACCTAAGGTATGGACAAATATGTCAAGCAACCAGTTTAACGGATTACCAATGCCCGTCTTCACGGCTTTCGGCTGGGCGGGCGAAGAAACGGCCATAGAATTCGCTCTGTCGCAGTTGGAGATGTTTATCGAGTCCCTATATTTCAATTTACCCCGGGACTCGCAGGCGCTATTTCCATTCTATGGTTTGGATCGGGCAAGTCAAAGCGTCTACCTGGCGGCCGAAGAGGAGCCTGCTTCCGGTCCTTACGTGGCCTTCTTTGCCCGGCCGAACAGTTGGGAGCAGAGCCTTGTCATCAACAACAAAACCGTGCTGAAGAAAGCCTATTCTGCCGGATCTGCCCGACCGGCTACTCTCCATGATCTTCTGGCCGATCTCGATGCCAGTTGGAAACTGCGCTTGCAGCAGATGGAATACGACCCGGAGAAGGAATCCGCAACTCATTACAAGGACATCTATAATGATGTCGCCAGTGCGCTCACCGACGAACAGTTGGTCGAACATATTGAAAGGGCTGCCTTCCTGAACAGCGAAGAGCAGTGGCTGGTGCCCTTTTACCTGAGCCGCCGGCAACCTTCAGAGAAGGTTTCGGCCATGCGTATCACGGTGATACCAAGCACGGTTGAGGACGTCAACGCGCTCGTCCCCCTGGTTAAACTGCTGACCGGCAAAGCGCGCAAAGCCAAGAAGAAAGCCCGATCGGCGCCGCCGGCCCCAGCACCAGAAAAGACCCAGGACCCTCAACTGGCCCAAGAAGAAAAGGCCTCCCAATTTGTCTATATCAGCGACCTGCAAGGATTGCACATTCGCCGCGGCTTCATCAATCTCACACCCCGGCATTGGCCCTACTTCTCCGTTAGCGCGCGCACTGAAACCCGAGCGGTGACCGTCCGTTATGGCGAGAAGCAGGATGAGAATTGCACCGTCTGGCGGCTAGTACCAGATGATCAGGCGCGGGTGGTGTTGTCGCCGCCCGTCCACGAATGGCTTGAAGATCACTTCGATCCGGGCGATCAGATCCAGGTACAGGCAGCTAAGAAGAACGACGACCACATCACGCTCACCTTGGGCGGCGTCGAATAAATAGTTCTTTGGACCCAATACCGAACGGTGGCCGGTTTTTCGGGTTATAATGCGCTGTGGATGCTCGAGCATGAATCTACTCTGATGGCAGGCAACTGGACGGCCAAGTAGCGGGTGAACAGCGGGCAAAGGATAATGACGACATGGTGAATGTGGCACCGATGACTAGAGAACACCTTGACGGTTGGCTGCCTGCTCCGCTAGAGAATCCAGGCGCCACTGGTTTAACCCACGGCCTATTGGCCGACTTGACTTTGAAGATCATGTATTTCCGCGGTCAGGTCACCGGAGGTGAGATCGCCGAAGAACTAAAACTACCGTTTCAGTCTGTGGTGCATCCGATCCTTTCGTTCTTGAAGCGCGAGCAGATGTGCGAGGTCAAAGGGTCCAGCGGCATAAATGCTTCCACTTTCCTGTACGTGATTACCACGAGAGGCGGGGCGCGAGCGCGCGAGCAGCTTGAACGAAGCGCCTACGTTGGCCCGGCTCCCGTGTCATGGGATCAATACGTCACCTCGATTCGAGCCCAAGGTACGCGCAAACTGCGCGTTAATCCAAGCATGATGAGCGACTCTTTGTCCCATCTTGTCTTGAGCGACCGTTTGATCAGCAAAATAGGTCCGGCAGTTAATTCGGGTAAGTCGTTGTTCTTATACGGGCCGCCGGGCAACGGCAAGACAACCATCGCCGAAGGAATCGGCCAGATGGTATTGGGCAACGACATGTATATCCCATACGCTGTCGAGGTTGATGGGCACATCGTCCAGGTTTACGATGAGATCAACCACGAGGCGATCCCGCAGCCAGAAAACGGCCGGCGTCGAGGTGGCTTAGGATCGGCGGCCAATCGCGATGACCGTTGGATTCAAGTTCGCCGACCGGTCATCATGGTCGGCGGCGAGCTGACCATGTCTGGCCTGGATCTCGTCTACGATCCAAACAACAAGTATTACGAGGCGCCCTTTCAGATGAAGGCCAACGGCGGCATGTTCCTGGTCGACGACTTTGGCCGGCAGCAGATCCGGCCCCGCGACCTGCTTAACCGCTGGATCGTGCCCATGGAAAAGAACATCGACTTCCTGGCCCTGCACACCGGCCGGAAGATTGAAGTGCCATTCGCCGTTCTACTCGTATTTTGCACCAACCTGCCTCCTGGCGACCTTGTCGACGAGGCCTTTCTACGCCGTATTCGCCACAAGATCGAGGTTGTATCGCCCACCTTTGACGAGTATCGCGAGATTTTCCAGGCTATGTGTGCCAGGCGCAATGTCCCCTTTGACGACCAGGCTGTACGCTACCTCTTGCAAGAACATTACATCAAGAAGGATCGAAAATTGCGCGGCAGCCATCCACGAGATATCATCGACCAGATTCTTGACATCAGCAGCTATCTAGGCACAGAACCAAGATTGTCAAGAGAATTAATAGACCAGGCCGCGGAGGCCTACTTCGTCGATCTCTAAATCCAACTGGTTTTGAGAGTCAAAATCATCCTTAATCCATACGCCAATCGCTGGCGAGCGAAAGGCCAGTCGGCCGATATTCTGGCCGCCTGCCGTCAGGCCGGTTTGGAAGCCGACCTGGCGCTGATCCCGGCCGCCGGCCAGGGCGCACGGCAAGCGATGCTGGCCTCGGCTGACGGCTACGATGCCGTGATCGCCGCCGGCGGAGACGGCACCGTCAATGAAGTGGTCAACGGTCTCATAGCCGATGCCGGCGATGGGCCGACAAAACCACTGGGGCTGATGCCCGTCGGCACCGGCAACGACTTCAACGATATGGCCGGCCTGCCCAGGAATTTGGTGAGCGCGGCCCAGATAATCGCCGATGGCCAGACGCGCCAGGTCGACGCTGGACGCGTCACGACCGACGGCGTCGTTCACTATTTTGACAACAACTGCGCTTTGGCCATGGAACCGGTAGTAACCATCGAAAACGTGCGCATGACGAAGTTGTCAGGCAACATTCGCTACGTCGCGGCGGTGATCAAGTCGCTGGCCAAGCTCAATGCCTGGCACATGCGTGTCACCTGGGATGACGGTCACTATGAAGGTCCGATCTTGCTGCTCTCAATCTGCAACAGTCCCCGGACCGGTGGACTCTTCCGCATGGCCCCCCAGGCCAAGATGGACGATGGCCTATTTGACTTCGTTTTTGCCCCGGACTTGGCCCTGCCCAAAGTAATCGCCCTGCTGCCCCGTCTGCTCCGGGGCACGCACGTCCGGCATCCACAGATCACCTACGGCCGGACGTCACGATTAGCGGTAGAAAGCGAACCTGGATCCCCCATTCACGCCGATGGTGAAGTGCTAAGTGAATCTGCCCAACGCTTCACTTATGAGATTCTGCCAGGCAAAATCACCCTGCTTACAAACTAGACAGTACTCCAGCGGCAATCGGCCTAATTCAATGAGTAGTAGGAGTCGGTTAAGTTCGCCGCTTACTGACGATCGCCATTACTCATATCTTGGTAGAGCCGGCGCAGGTTGGCCTGATGCAGATCGGCGACGAAGCCATTAAGAGGGATGCGCGACTTTCCGCAGCTTTCAATGGTGATGTTCTCTAGCGTGGCCATCGGCTCGCCGCGGTCGAGCACACTCGCAACAGCTTGCCTGATATTGCTAAGATAATCCAGGTCGCTCTGAAGCAATTCTTTCACTTCGCCGCGCAAAATCACTTCTCCATGCCCCTGTACCAGAGAATCCAGATTCAGATCCAGCATGTCGTGCAGGGAATGGCTGAGATCGTCGTAGCTACCATCGAATATCGTCGGCACCGGCATGACCGTGTCAGAAGCGAACAGAATGCGATCGTTGACGATCAGGACGTTGACCAGATCTGGGCTATGACCGGGGCTATGTATCAGGCGCACGGTTTTGCCGCCCAGATGCAGATTCAAATGACCCTCTTCCAGAACCAGGTCCGGCAACACAATGTGAACATGTTCAAATTCCGGGGATTGTGATTTGGTTTGTTCGAGACCTTCCCGGCCGACGGTATCCAGTAGTTCACGACAACGCATATGGCCGACCACCGTTGCCTGAGGAAACAGGCAAGTACCCATGGTGTGGTCGGCGTGATAATGAGTATTGATCACGTAGCGAATATTCAGACCCAACCGCTGCTCGAGGAACTCCTTGATGGCCTGTGATTCCTCAGGGTAGAAGAGCGTATCGATCAAGATGACGCCCTCCTTGGTGAGGATAGCTCCCGCCGTCACCTGAGCGTAACGTCGGCTCATAAAAACGTAGATGTCGTCCGCGATCCTTTCACGAACCATTTTCGACCGACCTCAAATGAAAAAACCCCTGATAGTTCATCAGAGGTTCAGATTAAGTTCAAAAAGTAATCCTGATATCTGGATAACAGTAGGTCGCTATGAATACATCCAAATAAAAACAGTCCCCGCTATGCCGTGTGAACACCGTTGTTGGGACCTGCATCGGCAGGTGGGAATCTGCTCGGGAGGTTACTGCCTTGCGGGCGCTACTACATCCCCTCACCGTATACCAATTCCCTTAAACTGAAGCGTTGGCTCAACGCGAGATGTCCAACACGCACACAGCAGGGTCTAAATGGATACTAGCACAATCAGAATCGGCGTGCAAGATAGTTTTCGCCTTACTTATGGGCTATCCAGAGCCAGTTGCGACGCACTATCAAAGCGCCCGGTCGGCTGCTTGCCAGACCGGGTATTTCCTCTGCCGCCGCTTGCCAAAGCACGTTACAACAAACGTCTTCAGCCATAAGCCAGCGGTTAGTATAATCCGCCTGCCCGGCAACTATTGCGGATACTTATGGTATAGTTCGCTCGCGAGGTCAATTCATGAATGATCCAACCTACAATCGACCGATCCTTGTGAGTATCGCGGGTCTAAGTATGGCGTTCAAGGAAGGCGGCCGCTATCGAAAAGTGCTCGACGATGTCGCCGGCGAGTTTTTGGCTGGCGAATTTGTCGTTCTCCTGGGCAAGAGCGGCAGTGGTAAGAGCACATTGCTCAACATCATCAGCGGTATTGAAAAGCCAGCTGCTGGCACGGTAACCATTAACGGCGTAAACATCACCGGCCTCAAAGAGCGCGAACGAACACTGTTTCGACGCGATCAAATCGGATTCGTTTTTCAGTTCTTCAACTTGATCCCGACTCTCACGGTCCTGGAGAATGTCACCCTACCTCAGGAGTTGGCCGGACTGAGCATCGAACAAGCATCCGAGGGAGCAATGACGCTGCTGGCCCGAGTCGGCCTGGCCGATCGATTAGATTCGTTTCCCGACAAGCTTTCCGGCGGTGAGCAACAGCGAGTTGCCATCGCCCGAGCGTTGGCGCACGATCCACTCCTGGTACTGGCCGACGAGCCTACCGGTAATCTGGATGAAGAGACTGGCGAGTTGGTCTTGGCCCTGCTCCTGGAATTGACGCGATCAACCGAGAAGTGCCTGATCATGGCTACTCACAACCCGGAAATCGTTCCCCTGGCCGATCGTGTATTCAACATTCATGATGGGCGTCTGGGGGAATAGCCGCCCACTCTGGCGGACGGCCTGGCGACGAATAAGGCGCCGGCCGCTGCAATATGTGTTACTCATCTTAGGCGTTGCCCTGGGCGTGGCCATGATGGTCTCAGTCGATTTGGCCAATGGTTCAGCCAGCAGGGCCTTTGAATTGTCCAGCGACGCCGTGGCCGGCAAGACGACTCACCGGCTGGTGGGCGGGCCGGAAGGCCTCGACGAGAGCATCTACTTGCGTCTGCGTACTGAACTCGGCTTCGCCCCGGCCGCGCCCGTTATTGAGCGGTATCTGCTGTCTCCCGAATTGGGCGACCAGCCCATGCGCCTTGTAGGCATCGATCCTTTCGCCGAACCGCCCTTCCGCGGTTACTTCGGCACCAGCCAGGACCGACGCGATAGGAGCCTGACCGCTTTTCTGACAGAGCCAAATACGGTACTGATCTCCAAATCCCTGGCCGAGAGTCAAGGTCTGGCGACGGGCGATACGCTGACTCTGGACCTGGCCGGCCAACTAATGGCCGTGAAAATCGCCGGTCAACTGGAACCGGCCGATGCCACCAGCCAGCGAGCTCTCAACGAGCTCATTTTCGCCGATATCGCCACCGCTCAAGAGCTACTGGGCATGACCGGTCGCCTTAGCCACATCGATCTCATCGTCGAAGACGAAGCTGATCTGGCTTCTATCGCCGCCTTGCTGCCAGACGGGGCACGGATGGAAACGGCCACAGCCCGTAGCAACGCCCTGCGCCAAATGTCGGCCGCTTTTGAACTCAACCTGACCGCTCTCAGTCTGTTGGCCCTGGTGGTCGGCATGTTCCTCATCTATAACACAGTCACCTTCAGCGTGATTCAGCGACGCAGGTTATTTGGCGTTTTGCGTTGCCTGGGCGTCACCGGCGACCAGATTTTCGCCATGATTGTTGGTGAAGCGGCCGTTTTGGGATTGATCGGCGCCGGTTTGGGCCTGGTTGCCGGTATCCTATTAGGCCGGGGCATGGTCCAACTGGTCAGCCAGACGATCAACGATTTCTACTTCGTGGTCAACGTGCAGAGCGTGGAATTGCCGGCCGCGTCTCTGGTCAGGGGTCTGGTCATAGGCGTCATCGCCGCCGTCGTCGCCGCTATTCCCCCGGCCTGGGAAGCCATGCGCACCAGCCCACAGAGTGGATTACACCGATCCACCCTGGAGAGCAAAACCCGGCAGGCGACGCGCTGGCTTCTGCTGATCTTCGTCTTCCTAGCTGCCGCTGGTATTTTCATGTTATGGCTGCCCAAAGCCAACCTGATCATCGCTTTCGCCGGTCTATTCGCGATACTCGTTGCCTGCGCCTTCTTGACGCCGAGCCTGACCGACAGCTTGATGAGCCTAACCACGCCTATCACCGGCCGGCTGTTTGGCGCCATCGGCCGCATGGCCCCGCGTGATATCAGGCGTTCTCTAAGCCGGACATCAGTGGCCATCGCCGCCTTGATGATCGCCGTGTCGGTCATCGTGGGCGTGTCAATCATGATCGGCTCCTTCCGCCAGACGGTGGATACCTGGCTCAACAACACTTTGCAGGCCGATGTATTCCTGTCGCCTCCGACCTTAACGGCCAACCGGATCGCCGGGTTCTTGCCGCCAGACAGCCTCGAAGTAGCCGGCCGGGCGCCGGGCGTCAGCAAGATCGTCACCGCCGCCCAGAACGATATCTTGGCGCCAGAGCTAGGCCGGCCGCTGGAGGTCATCGCGGTCAGCGACGACGTCTCAAATGGCAATCGCGACTATGCCTGGATCCAGGGCGATACCCAGACCTTGTGGCGACGTTTTCTCAATGGCGAGGGCGTGTTGATATCTGAGCCGTTGTTGCTGCGGGAAAACATGGGCCTTCCCCCGCCGCCGATAACACTGATGACCGACGAGGGTCCAGTATCCTTCCCGGTGTTGGCCGTCTTCTATGACTATTCGTCGGACAGAGGGTCCATCTTGATCGGCCGCGATTTATACCTGGCCTGGTGGTCAGAACCACAGGTGACCTCGGCCGGCATCTTCGTCGACGAGACGACCGACGCCGATGCGCTGGCCGCCAGGCTTCAAGACCACTTTCAAGGGCGCGCGGATGTCATTGTCCAGTCCAACCGCGCCGTGCGCGGTAATGCGCTGGATATCTTTGACCGCACCTTCGCCATAACGGCCGCTTTGCAACTTCTGGCCGTGGTCGTGGCATTCATTGGCGTCTTGAGCGCTCTGATGAGCCTGCAACTAGAGCGGGCGCGCGAGCTGGGCGTGCTCAGGGCCACCGGCATGACTGTGCGCCAGTTGTGGAAAGTGACGCTCCTGGAAACGGGATTGATGGGTGCGATTGCCGGGCTACTGGCCATGCCGGTCGGCTGGGTGCTGGCCTGGATTCTGATTTACGTCATCAACCGCCGCTCCTTTGGCTGGACGCTGCAAATGGACCTGGAGCCGGCTTATTTCCTGCAAGCTCTGGCCGTAGGCATCGGGGCGGCGTTGCTAGCCGGGATCTTCCCGGCCTTGAGGCTTGGCAATATGATCATCGCTTCGGCCATAAGGGAGGAATAGCAGATCGTGAGAAAAGTCTTCTTGCCGCTGATCGTGATCGTTCTTGCCGTGTCTGTTTACCTGTGGTGGCGATCCACCGAGGCGACGGCTGAAGAGCCCCGGGCTTCGCTCGTTCCATTGCTGGCCGAGGAAGACACGGCCGGCTACGCCCGAGCCATGGAAGCGGATGCCGTTGTCTTCCCAGGCGATCTCGGGCCGCACGACGACTATCAGACCGAATGGTGGTACTACACCGGCAATTTGGAGACGGACGAGGGCCGGCCGTTTGGCTTTCAACTAACCTTCTTCCGCCGCGCCCTGTCTCCCAATGTGCCCGAAGCCGATGAATGCGCGCAGATCGAACGCGACCAGACAAGCCCCTCAGCTCCTCTGCCCCCCTGCTCCTCGGCAAGCCCGTGGCGCACCAACCAGATTTACCTGGCCCACTTCACTATCAGCGACGTGGACGGGCAGACTTTCTTCCCAAGTGAGCGCTTCAGTCGCGGCGCGGCCGGACTGGCCGGCGCCCAGGCTGAACCATACCGGGTCTGGCTGGAGGATTGGCACGCCGAAGAAGAGGACGATGGCCGGGTGCGCTTGTTTGCCCGGAACGACCACGTCGCCCTGGATCTGCTGTTAACCGAGACTTTGCCGCCAATCCTGCATGGCGACGGAGGCCTCAGTCCAAAAGGTCCAGAGCCGGGCAACGCTTCATATTACTACTCATTGGTTCAGCAACAGGCTCAGGGTACGGTCACTGTCCAGGGCGTCGACCACGCCGTCAGCGGCCTGGCCTGGAAGGATCACGAGTACAGCACCAGAGCACTGAGCCCGGGCGCCATCGGCTGGGATTGGTTCTCGCTGCAACTCGACGACGGAAGCGCGCTGATGTTCTTCCAAATCAGGCGGGATGGTGACCCGGAAGGCGATGGCCAGCTTGACCCAGCCTCGAGCGGCACCTTTATATACCCTGATGGTTCCACAAAAACTCTAAGCAGTGACGACTGGGAAGTAGAGGTGCGCGACCATTGGACCAGCCCCCACAGTGGCGCCGAGTATCCGGCCGGTTGGTCGATCACGATCCCTGAGATCGAGTTGGAATTGACCGGCCGGCCACTGCTCGCCGACCAAGAACTGAATGTCTCAACCACTTATTGGGAAGGTGCGACGGCCTTTGAAGGCAGGAGGGCCGGTCGGCCGGTCACGGCCTATGGCTATGTGGAGTTGACCGGGTATGCGGAGGACTTGAGCGGCCGCCTCTGACCTCACGGATGTGAACCTCACAAGTCGGGCATCCAAAAACGGAGATCGAGTCGTTCTTGTCCCCCTGCTATGAGAAAACACTGTATGGGCCGGCAGGCGGTTGGCTCATTTACGCTAGCAAGGGCCGTCAAAGCTGGCTGTCGGTCTGGCATACTATGTCCATCACCGTGGCATTCCCCACACCTCAATTTCGGCAATGCAGGCGTCATCATACCTGGAACCAGGATAGACCTCGTCAATGACCACTTTCACAGACGTTGTTTGCGTGCACGGGCCGGGCGCGCAGGCCATTGGAACCAGCTGCAGTCCACGCTCGTCGTCAAACTCCCATGGAAGTTCAGTTCCATCGGAGAAGACAAACGTGGCTTTCTTGATACGATTATTCTTCAAGAAGATATCGTCGTTATAGTCATAGCCGACGTCGATACCAATATAGGCAAGCTCAAGTAGTGCGGGAAACTCGAGCATCAACCATTGGCCAATACCCGATCCGTCCGCACCTTCGCACCAGGGCGATTCCAAGAGCCCATCGACGGCCGACCATTCATGATAGGTTCCAAGGTGGTCGGAGGGCAACACAGTTGAGGCGCTGGGCGTGGCAAACAGCGTCATATTGCGCGCTTCGGTTGACAGTTCCGAGACAGTTTCCAGGCGGGTCACGTTGATATGATTTGGCATTTCTGGCCCGAGTTGGCCCCACAATTCTACCTGTGCGCCGGTCCAGGCTGCGTCATCAAGCTGCTCGTTAACAGCCTCCTCAGCTGCACCCACAATGAACTGCTGTTCATCAGCGCGGTCGAAGTAGTATTTGTGCTGAGATCCTGTCGGATAGCGGCCGATGGTGCCAGTCCAACCTTCGACAGCGCTTCCTGTCGATTCAGTCTCGCCATCAAAGGTGAAGCTCTGCAGGAACTTATAGTTTAGATCCCAGTCTTGTTGATCGCCGTCGGGAAATACAGAGATTTGAAAGAGGCGGTCATCTTTGATGAAGAAGAACTTGTCTTCGACACCCCAACCGGGCCCTGCCTCATTGCTGAGGTGAACCGCCGGAAGCCCGGCGATCTCTACCTCAGTATCAATCGCATCGTAAGATGTGTGGTCAGTAAGCCACTGCTGGAGGTCAACACCGGCAGGTGGATGAAAAAAATCGCTGTCATAGTGCAATACTATAAATCTAGATCCTGAACGGCCTTGAGGGGAAAATGTGACATCTTCATTTGGATTGTTCCCCATAACGGTATACTCTCCAGGATACCATACTGCGTAACCGAAATCGGTGTTTAGGTATGGCTTCCAGCCCTCGTAGCCCTCGCCTGCAGATGCCTCCATGACAACCTCGATCCGGTCTACTTGAATTTGCGAACCTTGAACATCGACGACGGGACACATGACCTGACCCCAAACGCGGATGATGGACGCCGCATCACGCAGGCTTGTTAGCTGAGCATCGATGTCGTCGTCAGCGCCCTCAATGCCATACCGCTTCCGGAACCGGGCGGACTGCTCGAAGTAGTCATCGAACTGGGCACCGGTTGGATTGCTGATGATCCTGCCCATCCAGCCCACGACTGGTTCGGGATCGAAGATAGGTCCTTCCGGTCCCTCAGGACGCAAGCGATCCACGACGAGCTGACAGCTGCCCCAGGTAGTCACGCTGCAGTCGAGTGTGCCCCAGAAATGGGCGAATGTTCCGCTGTCACGTAGAGCCTCGATCTCCGCCTCGACAGTCTCATCGACACCGACTAGATCGACGGCGCTGCGAGCCTCTTCGGGCAATAGGACGAGGTATCGGTCGATGGCACCACCTTCAGGTGTACTTTCCACGCGACCGTACCAGCAAAGGGCGAGTTGTTCAGAAGCAGGACCGAGTATCTCCGTCACCTGTCCACCAGCATCCACCTCTCCCTCCCACTCGAACCCGGTGACCTGGTTGGTTACCCCAACCTCGTAGATGGTCAGTTCGGGTAGGACGACAGGGTGGCCAATGGTGATGAGCCAATCGCCAGACGAGAATTGATATTCGGACCAGCCGACGGTAGGTATTTCCGGATCAGTAATTCCCCCTGTCCATGTCAAGTCCAAATCTGGGGCATCTTCGCCGTATTGTTCGCTGATGTAGTCTAAAGTCGATTGACGGGCTGCTAATACCCATTCGGAAACCTCAACCTCAACTTCCGTAGGAATGGCAGATGGGACTGCCGTCGGAGCGACGGTTGGAATATCCGTCGGCGTTGTTGTTGGGATTACCTCCGTAGTAGCTATCGGGACTTCAGTGGGCTTTTCTGGTTCCCGCCCGCACCCGACTGTTAGCAAGGCAAAAGAAATCAATGCAACTCTTAGTATGGACCGTTTGGTATTCATTAGTTGGCTCTCCTTTTGGCATCATACCTTCCCAAGCCCCATCAATGAACAGTATAAATCAAACTATTCAAGTTACTCAAGCGTTTTTGCGGGCCGAAAGATTGCTTCATACTCTTGCTACGAATAGCCTGATCAACCTCATTTTTGCTAACGCGAGAGTGGTCGAATAGTATGGACCAAGCAGTTTTCTTCGAGATTACTTGCTATCAATAAAGTCTCCAGCAGCCCGTTTCACGGCCCGCTCCAGATCTCATCCACTCGGCCGAGTGTAAATCCGAGTCGTGTCTTAACAACATAGCCACCTGTTTAAGAAGCGTGCCGGCATCCACCAAATTCTTGGCGAAGCTATGGCGTAGAGTGTTTGCGGTAACGTCTTCCAGTCTAGCCTAATAAGCGTATTCCTGGCCGACAGCGTGAATTCCCCACTCCGGTAAAAGTCCACGCTGACCGAGTAAGAAGTCCTCATAATCATGCTTGGCCTAGGCTCACGGGCATGCAGAATTGCGAAACGCAACAATCGAGAATGAGGCGACATTATTTAGAGCACGGTTCACATCCGTTGGGACACGAACCGTGCAAGCAGAAGGGATTTATTCCGCGCCACCTCTGGTAGGAGTATTTAGCATTTAGGCTGACGTGCACCAAAAAGGGGAAAAAGTGGGCGCGGAGGAACTCGAATCCCCGGCCTCACGGATGTGAACCCCGTCGACGGAGATCGCGATCGTGATGTCATTCTACTCGAGTTAGAATCCTTTAACAATTAGCGGTTATGTTAAAAACCGCGAGGTCTCATTTGCAGCGTTATTGTAAATGAGCCTCTTAAGGTTTGATTGCTTACTCTTATCGATATTCTACAAGCAAGGGCAGTGCAGTCAATTCCTCGACCATGGATGTGGATTCTGTTATTCAATTACGGGAGTGAAGGGTTTCAGGGGATCAGTTGTACGAAATTTCGGATCGTGTTTTGGCCAGACCTACTGAATTGTGTTCAGGTGAGCGCTGTACTGCTCGTCAAGACCAGAAGACTGAAGCAAAACGTTCAGAGTTGGATGCAGTTGTTGAAGAAAGAGACGCTGAACGTGCAAGACTAGAAACGGTGTATTGACCTGCTAAGGAAACGCATCATGTACCGTCCTGACATCTGACCACACTAATTGCGCAAGAGCCGACTATTGGGGGGCAAGTCAGTTGTCAGGTGATGTTTGTCATGAGTTGGGGGAAGGAAAGTCGATAGGCGACCGGGAGGTCGCTTGAGGGGTTGGGCAGCTAGGGACGGTATATCCCCTAGAGACTACAAACGGCGAAACCAGGGCCTTCGCTAGAGTGTTGTTAGGGGGATATCGTAAAGCAAGTCCGCATCCCATTTACTTTGCTGCGGCCTATTGCTTGCGAAATTGCTTAAACAGAACAGCATTATTAACAGAACCATGTCCAGCATCCAGGGCTTGAGATGCATATGCTTGCAGAGTTTTAATGAAGCGCGTGTCTAGATTAGCCCCACTCGCAAC
>JBFFWQ010000071.1:0-31123 GCA_041570195.1 Promineifilaceae bacterium (SeqCode)
ACGTGCTTTGAAGTGATGTGGTCGCCGGTCATCGCTTTGGGTAAGAGCCGCATCATCGTCAACCGGCCAATCGGGTTGACTGCACAGCTGTCCAGTAGACCGTCATAGACGACGGCATCGGGCGTCAACAGGAAGCCCCCACCGATGCGCGGGCCAATCCCAATGGATAACATGAGCGTGCGTTGCTCGACCAACTGATCGTCAAACCGGATCTGCATATTCGGGATCTGATAGTACAAGGCGATCGTGCGCAACACGGCCAGCATATACATGGCGAAGCCGTGGACACGGGTGATGGTGCGGGTCTGGATACTGACCGTGGCGTCGAAGCCAATGCCGATGCCATTCATGGCCAGTTCGGACCGGCCGCGGTCGTCCATGAGACGAGCCAGATCGACGCGGCACTGCCGCCCGTCGAAGATGTGATGAAAAGCCTCGTGCGGTTCCTCGGGTAAGTTCAGGCCGAAGGCATAATCGTTGCCCGATCCCCAGGGAATGATGCCCATGGGGATTGGCGAGCTGTCCTCCTCAACCAACCCATTAACGATCTCATGAATGGTTCCGTCTCCACCTGCGGCGATGACCAAGTCGTAGCCTTGTTCGACGGCCGATTTGGCCAGCGCCAAAGCATGTCCTGGCCCTTCAGTGACCCGCAGGTCACAACCGCCATATTCCTCGGACCACACAGGGATTAATTCTTCCAGGCGTTGGCTGCGCCCGTGATCTGCCATTGGATTGAGGATCACTACCGTTTTCACAACGCACTCGTCAAGGAATTGGCTTCAACTTACAGCCGCCAGCATTGGACGGATTATACGACAGGCAATGCAGTCGGCAACGGACCAAAAAAAACATGCCGATCGGAGACAAAAGTACCATATAGAGCCCCTGTTAGAGGGCCTACCCCCACCTTTACACCCCCTATAAAACGTGCTATACTCTGGCCCAGGTAACTTTACGTCAACTTGTCTACTTGTTTCACCGGGCAGCTGATAGCTAGGTTTGAGGCTAGGTATTCATTGGCCAGCTTATGACCAGTCGTGGGCGTGAACAGCAAGCGTTTGTCTCTCATGTTGCGGATCGTATCCGGCAACTTGGCTTCCGGTATCCAGTGCTGGCTGTTTTGGAGGCAGGCCAACCCTTCGCCTTTGTCGCCGGCCAGATGTTGTGGCTCAGCCAGCCAGCTCTGGCCTTGGTGATGCCCCGTGAAGTTCTAGCTCAAACGGCCGAAATGCTGGAGGATCCCGAGGCGGTTAGCTCGCTCATACGGCTCTTGGGCGAGCAGCGAAGCGAAGATGCAAGAAGGGCAAGATGGACAGAGTGACGATTGTTGTCGCCCTGCTGATCGCGGTCACGGGCACGATCCTCCTGTTCTGGTTCACCCGTCGCCATCAATTGGGCTGGGATGTCGCCATTCGCACTATCCATGGCTATCAAGCGCTGCGTGAACAGGGAGACAAATCCGTAGAATCCGGCCGCAGCGTTCATTTGAGCCTGGGGCAGGCGGATCTGGCCGGCCAGAGTAACCCATCGGGGATAGCCGCCTTGGAGACGTTGGACTATTTGTCCGAAGGCGGGGCTCGGTGTGAAGCGGCGCCCCTGGCCACGGTTGGCGATGGTACACTTTATCTGGCTGCGCAAGACAGTCAACGATCGGCTCAACGGCAGGCCGGCCGGCCGGGCGTCTTCTCGACTGACATGGCGCAGTTTATTGCCGGTCGCGAGTTCGCCATGAGTTACGCGGCCGGGGTCAGCCACGTCGTGAACCAGGCCAATCTGGGCAGTAACTTGTTACTCGGCCGGTTTGGCTCTGAGATAGTTATCATGTCCGAGGCGGGTGAGCGCAAACGACTTGAGCAGGTCGTCGGATCTGATGATCCTTTGGCGATGGCCATTGGCTTCGCTGCGACGGACAAAGTTTTGATAGGCGAAGAGTTCTTTGCCGCCGGCGCTTACCTGCGCCAGGAACCGGCCTTTTTGGCCAGCTTGCATCTGCAGGATGTTTTTCGGGTGGCGGCCATCGTTACTATAGTGCTGGTCGCGCTGATTGAATTAGTTTTGTAGTACGATAAATGGAGATATACAAGCGCACACTGCCAGTGGCGCTAGCCATTGCCTTTGGCTTATTGACGCTGGCAGGGCTAATGTTTGTTCCGGCCGTGGGCGATACGCTCGTCTCCTGGGCTGCATTCCTGGCCGCAGTGGCACTCATTTTGGGCGTAATCAACTTGCTGGGCGTCCATTCGCGTCGCCTGGCTGACGGTAATCTCTACAGTGGATTGCTTGTATTGAGCATGTTGGCTGTTTTTGGCCTGGCCATCGCCGACTATTTCGGCTTCACCGACGATGCCGTTGGCGATGTGTTCCGATTGGTGCAGGCGCCGCTGGAAATGGCTATGGCTTCATTACTGGCATTCTTCCTGCTTTTTGCCGGCGTCAGGATGCTGAAGCGACAGCGATCTGTTTGGGCGACGTTATTCATCATCACCGTGCTGATCTTGTTGATTGCCAGCACTGCCCTGCCGCCGTTCTTATCAGCCATTTTCGATCCGCTGGCTGAAGCGATCAACGGTGTGTTTGTAAATGCCGGTATGCGTGGAATTTTGATAGGCGTGGCGCTGGGCGTTGTTACCGTCGCGCTGCGTTTGTTGACCGGCTCCGAGCGGCCATACGACAAATGACGACCATAATCTGTGACCACTGCCAGGCGAAGAATGAGGCCGGCACACGCGAATGCGTGGCCTGTGGTCGCCCACTGGCGGATGGTGGCACCGCTGCGCGATCGCCGGGTGAAGCTGAACAGGCGCCGCCTGACAAAGAGGGGGTCGAGCGCTGGCTAGGGCAATTGCCCGATTGGACGAGGGCCGACGCTGAGCGCACCGACGGTGAGGACGAGAGTTTGCCGGCCTGGTTACATGCCGTTCGGGTCCATGCCGACGATCTGACCGATGAAGAAGCCGACGAGCTCATGGAGTTTCTGCGTGAACTTGAGCCGGCTGACGGGGAAACCCCCTCTGAGCCGCCGGCCGAGGAATCGGCTGTTCAAGCAAGAATGACCGCCGATCTGCCGGACTGGGTAGCCGCCTTGGAACCAGAGGAGCAGCGGCGGGAAAGCGAGGCCGACGAGCAACTATCTGAGGACCCCGCTGAAGTCGAAGAAGCCGACGACGAGCCATTGCCCTCTACATCGCAGTTGCCCGGTACGCAGCCCCTCCAAGCCTCTGGCGAACTTGAAGGGATTCCAGAGCGACTGGCCAGTCAGGAGTTGCCCGAGTGGTTGGCTGACCAGGAGGGAGTGCAGGCGCCAAGCGAGGCAACGGAGCAGTTGCCAGAATGGCCAACAAGCAGCGCGAAGAAGCCGATGTATCCGGCGCCTGAGCCGGTGACTGAGGACGCCAGATCCGAGGATGTGCCGCCGGATTCTGGTGACTTGGAGCAGGCCCTGGCTGCCGCGGCAGCCAATGCCGCGGCAGAATCGCCGCAGCAGGCTGTCGCCGATGGTTCGGCGGACGATTCGGGCGCCGCCGATCTGGAGCAGGCCCTGGCTGCCGCGATGGTCCTGCCAGAGGGTGAGACGTCCCAGGAGCGAGTCGATCAGTGGCTTGATCTATTAGAAAATCTACCGGCCACCGAAGATCCTGATCAGCTTGAGAAGCTGATGCTGGACTCCGATGTAGAAGGGGCCGAGTTACCGGATTGGCTGCGCGCGATGCGGCCGCACGAAGATAGCGGCCGGCCCGAGTCGCCACAGATGGTGCCGCCGGAAGAGACTGGACCACTGGCCGGTCTAAGCGGAATTGTGCCTGCAGCGGTTATTGGCGTGACAGGCGATACAAGAAGAACGGCCGCGCGGCTAGAGATGAGCAAGGAACAGCGTCAGCAGGCGGCGCTGTTGCGCCAGCTGACGACGATTGAGTCAGAGCAGGCGCTGGCCGACGAGAGCGCCGTTGCGGAGCCATTTCTCGCAGCGCGCACGATACTTGGCCTGGCGCTGTTATTGGCCATTATATTGGGATGGTTGCTGCCGAACATCGCCGACTTCTTGCCCTGGAGTGTCGAGCCTACGGTGCCGCCTGCGGCCGAGCAAGCCTGGCAGTCCATTGAGGCGAACGGTGGCCAAACGGCCCTGGTCGCCTTCGAGTATACGCCGTCGATGGCCGGCGAGCTGGACAGCGTGGCGGCGGCCGTTTTGGAGCACCTGGCACAAAACGGCAGTCAAGTTCTGACAATCAGCCAGATTGCGGCCGGTGTACCAATGGCCGATCAAGCGACGGCCGATGTGCAGGATCTGCGGAGCAGTTCGCTGGGTTACTTGCCGGGTGAAGCAACCGGACTTAGGGCGCTAGGCGCGTGCCTGGCTCAGCCTTGTGATTCACTGGTCAACGGTCCACTGAATGAAAATCAACAAGATGCCCTGGCCGATGTGGGCCTGATCGTCGTCCTTTCGGCCGATCGCGACAGCCTCGTGGGCTGGGTTGAACAAGTTGGCACTCAGACAGACAGTGTGATGATCGCCGGGGTCACTCAGGCCTTGGGGCCCGTGGCCAGACCCTATTTGGCAAGCGACCAGTTCGCCGGGCTCATCGAAGGCATGCCTGTCGCGGCGGCTTACGCCAAAGTTAATCAGGCGGGCGACGACGTCGCCGCCGAGCATCTGACGGCGCTTACCTTGGCCCAATGGCTGGTGATTGTCGCCTTGCTGGCCGGCGCGATTTACTTCGGCCTTGCCGCGCCTGCGGCATCGGCCGTGACACAGGCGGCTAAGAAATGACCTTGCTGCAGGAAGCGGGCGACTTTGGGGGTGCTTTGATCGGCTTTTTATTGACGCTGTGCGTATTGAGCTTCGTTATCAAAGACAACCCACTTTATCGAGTGGCCGTGCATATTTTGGTCGGCGTGAGTGCGGCCTTTGCCGTCGTAATCGTGGTCCGTGAGGTGTTCAATCCTGTTTTGACTGCCCTCAGGGATGACGTGATTGGTAATGGCGTGTTATGGATCGTGCCCATGATCCTGGCCCTGTTGTTGCTACTGAAAGCAGTCCCCAGGACCAGTGCCCTTGGGAATAGTGCCATGGCCGTGTTGATGGCTATTGGTGCGGCCGTCGGCTTCGTCGGGGCTATTGCCGGAACTTTGCTGCCACAGATCATGGTACGCTATGACAACGCCCTGCTAGGTCTACTGCTGGCTGCTCTGACCATCAGCGTACTCGCCTATTTCTTCTTCACCGGCCGGGCAAAAGGCAAAGGCGTTACGCAGATGCCCCGATGGCACCCGCCAATCGCCGCGTTGGGTCGCGTTGTCATCACAATGACCCTGGCCGGGCTATTCGCCGGTATATTGAATACCAGCCTGGTGGTCCTGACCCAGCGGGTGGGTTACTTCGTAGACGCCATCGGTAGATTTTTCACGGAGTTCATGTCATGACCAGCAGCGAGCTTCGTGCTTTGAATGAGTTAGAAGGCGAGGAGGCCCCGCTAGCCGCCCGGTCCTACTTGGTGGTTGACTATGGGCACAGTGCATGCCTGGCGACTTTGTATGATCTGGTGGAGGGTCGTTACCGGTTGATCGGCCGAGGCGAGGGACTCAACACCGCCGGGTCGCCCTGGTTTGATATTAGCCATGGATTGTTGCAGGCGATTGGCCAGTTGAGCGACGCAACCGGTCGCACCTTAATGAGCGCGCAGGGCCAACTCATCAGGCCTACCAGATCAGACGGCGGTGGGGTTGACTATTTTGGCGCGACCGTCAGCCATGGCGAATCGTTGCAAGTCATCGTCGCCGGTTTGCTCGAGAACGCCAGTATAGCCAGCGCGCGCAAGGCGCTGCAAGCGGTCTATGCCAATGAGGTTGATTGTTTCAGCCTGGCCGACAGTCGCGGCCGACCGGGCCAGGTAGAGTCGCTGTTGGTGAATCGTCCGGATGTTATTTTCCTGGTCGGCGGCACTGATGGCGGCGCCGAAAAACAGGTAGCAGAGTTGATTCTCACCGTGGAAATGGCCCTTGAATTGCAGGACGAGACGGTCAGACCGTCGGTCATTTATGGCGGCAACGCCGCTCTTCGTTCGCTGGTATTGGATAGCCTGGCTGACCTGACCGAAGTGCATCTGGTGGACAATGTGCGTCCAACATTCGCTGCTGAACAGATCGGACATGCTATTGCCATGCTGGCCCAGGCCTATTACTCGACCAAGGTTGCCGGCAGCGACGCCGGCGGCGTGTTGTCCGACTGGTGCAATTCGGCGCCTATGAATTCGGCCCACGCATTTGGCGGGATCGCCGAGTACATGGCAGCCGTTGGGCAGGGACGCGTTTTGGGGCTCGACGTTGGCAGTAGCCAGATAACCCTCGTTTCGGCCGTGCAAGGTCAGGTTGATCTGGCGGTGCGTACGGACATGGGCCTGGGAAGCCCGGCAATGAATTTGCTCGGGCAGCAGCGTGGTCACGACGAATCGGACCGGCCGGCTGAGGACGGTCTTGACTCGGAGCTGGCTGACTATATTCTCGACAAGAGCACGCATCCGAGCGCCCTGCCAATAACCAGACGCGCGGCGAAGGCCGAGTTGGCTGTGGCCGGCCACATGATTCGCCGGGTGGTGGCTGAGGCGGCCGCCAAATGGTCATGGCCGCCCGGCGGCGCGCCTGAAATCAATGCACTGCTGCTCCGTGGGCGTGTCTTCAGCAGTGCTCCAAATCCAGGCGAAGCGCTGCGCACTGTCCTCGACGCGCTGCAATTGCGAGGCGTGTTCCGGATCTTGGTCGACCGCTACAGCGTCCTTCCTGCAATGGGCCTGCTTGCTGCCGAAGATCCGGACATGGTGGTGCAGGTCCTGCGCAGTGGCGCTTTGGAACGCTGGGCCTGGGTGGTATCGCCCGTGGGCCAGGCCCAATCTGGCGATACGATCCTGACCGTCACGATGAATACACCATCTTTGAATTCCGTTCAGATGGACATCGCCTTCGGCGATATAGAAGTTCTGCCCTTACCGGCCGGCGAGCCGGCGACATTGGACCTGCAGCCAGCGGCAGGTGTCGACGTTGGCGCCGGAAAGGGTAAGAGCAGGCAGTTATCGGCCTTGGACTTTGCCGTGGGCCTGGTCGTCGACGGTCGTGTTCGACCGCCGGCCGTGTGAACCTGGAATCGCAATGGCTCATTTAGCAAACGTGACCAGAGTGAGAACGCTTACGACAACCCGTAGAATTCGGGTATTGCCGCATGCTGGGCAGATTGTCGTACCGGTTGGTCGTGAGGTAGGGCCTGTGCATGTGGTGGCCCGTGGTCCGGCCGCCTCCGCCTACGTGGTATTGCGAGCAAGTGACGTACTGGGTGTGACGCCGGACCAGTTGGAGCAGCATCTCCTGGTAGAAGAGGGCGAAACACTTGTGCGCGGCACGCCATTGCTGCGAAAGCCGGCAACGATCGGCCGGGCCAAGGTATACCGCTGCCCGGCCGACGGAACACTGGTCCGTGTACGTGACGGTTGCCTGATCTTGCAGCGAAGCGATCGAGTGGATGAATTACGGGCTATGCTCAGCGGACGCGTCGTATCGGTAATCCCGGAGCGCGGCGTGGTCATCGAGGCCGTAGGCAGCCTGGTACAAGGCGTATGGGATTCCGGCTACGACGGAGTTGGCAAATTGATGCGGGTCGTCGATAGCGCAGAAGAAGGATTGACCGTCGAACACATCGGCCATGAGGCTGCCGGCGCCGTCTTTGTCGCCGGTGTTATTGAGCAAGCCGAGGTGTTTGATAGCCTGGAAGAAAGAAGCGCCCATGGCCTGATCGCCGGCAGCATGCCGGCTTCGCTCCGCGCTCGGGCGAAAGCGTCCGCAATTCCAGTCATACTGACCGAAGGATTCGGCCGGCGACCAATGGCCGAGCCGATCTTTGAATTGCTTCACCGTTCCGTGGAGCGAGAGGTTTCGCTTTTGGCTGCCAGTCGGCTTTACCGGTCACAGCGGGCGGAAATCATCATTCCGTTGCCGACTGCTGGCTCGCTTCCCCAGGTAGAGCCCGACGTCTTATCCATAGAGATTGGCTCATTCGTTCGCGTGATAGGGTTGGATAGTGAAACGCCCTTGGGCCGGGTTGCCAGGGTACACACACAGCCCAGGCGAACGGCGATTGGCAGCGCCGCATCGGGCGCGGATGTCGTGCTGCAAGATGGCAAGGCGATCTTTGTGCCTTTTGCGAATTTAGATCTTATTGGTTAGTTCTTACAAAATGCCGTAATATTATGTCTAGGCAAATGAGCAACTGTAGTGTCAAATCCAGGAGGCGATGATGTCAGAAGATTTTAACGACGATTTTACAGATGATTTTGTTATCGAAGAAGAGGAAGACGAAGGCTCTAGCCGCTCGTTCCTCGTAACCGCCGGTGCCCTGATTGGCGTATTCATCATCTTGGCCGGCTGCTTGCTCACCTATGTTTTGTTGCAGCAGCAAGATGATGACCGCCAGGCAGAGATCGACCGAATCACAAATATCAACGCGACAACCGAGGCCGAAAACGCCATTGTCGAGGAAACCAGACAAGCGGTTGAGGAGCAGCAGGCCATCGCCGAAGCGGACGCGCAGTTAACTGCCGAAGCAATTGCCACGGAAGAGGCCGAAGCTGCGGCGCTGCCGCCCACCAGCACGCCTCAGCCCGAGGTGCCCGAAGCCGATGTGGCGGCGACCCAGACGGCCGAAGCAGCGGAGGCCGATGCCATCGCGACGTCAGTCGCGGAAACGGCGGCAACAGCAACGGCCGTGGCTGGCGGCGACGGCACTGGCGACGACACTGGCACGGGCGACGGTACTGGCGATGGCACCGGCGACGGCACGGGCGACGGCACGGGCGATACCAGTGGCACGGGTGACGGCGCGACGACGCTACCCGAAACCGGCGTCGAAGTCTGGTTGATCGCGGCCGCGGCGCTGGGCTTGGTTGGTGTTTTGCTTATCTCCCGACGCCTGCGGACCGGCTAACGGCAGATTTCGGTTCCATCTTCTGTTGGTGGATGCCGGACGTTTCTGTTGGTAGGAAACCCTTAATACCAATATTCAGCCTCTGACGGTTGACTCAGGCTTAATTTGCTTTTTGGGAACGGTCACTCAGGCGAGCGGCCGTTCCTCTTCCTTTTTAAGATGACCCTCTCGGCAACTATCTTACTTGTTGAAGATGACCGGGCCCTGCTTGAGGGTATTGCCGACCTGCTAGAAGTGTCGGCTATTGGCTATGACCTGCAGGTGCTTAAGGCCACTGATGGCCAAATGGGCCTCCAGGTTCTCGCCAGCCAGATGCCTGATCTGATCATTTCGGACATCATGATGCCTCGAATGGGCGGTTTCGAGTTTCTCGAACAGGTGCGTCAAGCGCCAGAATGGGTTCATATCCCGGTTATCTTCTTGACGGCCAAGGGGACCAAACATGATGTGCTTCGCGGCCGGATGAGCGGCGCCGAACTCTACATCAAGAAACCCTACGATGGCGATGAACTCGTGCAATTGGTCAAGAGCCAGCTAGATCGCGCCCTTGAGCTTCGGGCGGATCGCCAGCGGAAAGTTAGCACTCTAAGTCGGAACATCGTCCAGCTCCTGCATCATGAGTTCAGAACGCCCCTGACCTATGTGAGTGCCTATTACGAACTGCTAGCGGCCGGCCTGGGGCAAGAGGACGACGAAAGCTTACGCGAGTACCTGGGCGGTATCCAGATTGGCGCCCAGCGAATGAGCACAATGGTCGGCAATTTGCTGCAAGTACTCGCCATTTGGACCAGCGAAGCAGGCCAGACGTACAAATCGAGCGCCAGCATGATCCATGATGTTGGCGCGGTTCTGAACGCCCAATGTGAGTACTTCCGCGACGAAATGACCCGGGCGAATGGGATCTTCCACTGCGATATTCAACGCGAGTTACCCAGCTTTTTTGGCCAGCGTGATTTCATCGGCCAGATCGTTCACCATTTGCTGCTTAATGCGGTCAGTTTCTCGCAGAAGATTCCTGGGCGACAGCCGGAGGTATCGTTCAGGGCCTCGGCCGATGCGGACCATCTCTTGTTGACGATCGAGGACAATGGCGTAGGCATTCCCGAAAGCGCGCGCGACCATATTTTTGAACTCTTTTATCAGCACGACCGCGAGCGGCTTGAACAGCAGGGCGCTGGCGCTGGGCTGACCATCGCTCAAGGCCTTGCAGAGTTACATGGCGGTCGAATAGAGTCGGAGAGCGAACCCGGCGTTGGTAGCACCTTTACCGTCACGCTTCCATTACTCTCGGCCGATGCTGTGGGAGCGACAACGGATAGTCTGATGGTCGCGAATCCGGCGACGATCTTGTTGGTGGAGGACGAGGAATTCCTTCTGGAAGGCTTGAAGGATCTGCTGGAAACATACGATAATCGTTACAGGCTCACCATACTGACGGCCACCGATGGCCGTGAGGCGTTATCGGTCCTGGCCGAACATACGCCGGATTTGATCGTCACCGACATCATGATGCCGCGCATGAACGGCTACCAATTCTTGACCGAAGTACGAGCGAATCCCGACTGGGTAGATATTCCAGTTATTTTTCTGACCGCCAAGGGCGAGCGTCAGGATGTGGTGTTGGGCCTGCGCAGTGGCGCGGAGGAGTACATCACAAAGCCCTACGATGCGGATGAACTCTTTGGCGTCGTCTCAGCCCAACTTGACCGGCACTTTTTGCGCCAGGGCGCCACAAAGGAGAGCCTGGAGCAATTGAAGGTCAGCGTCTTGGAATTGCTGCTATCGGAGTTCCAGATGCCGCTTGACGATGTGAAGCAATATGCAGACCGGTTGACAGATGGTCTCGCCCGAGTCCATTCATTCGAGCAACTACAGACATACTTGAGAGGGCTGGAGGACGGAAGCAGCCACGTAGCCCGATTGGTAGAAGATTTCGTGTTGTTGGTGGAGTTGCGTACCGGCGAGGCTATCGACTGGTTCCGGCTGCAAGCGAAACCCACTGCAATCAACAGCATTCTGCAGCCAATTGGCATAAGGCTGCAGGATGTATATGATTGGTTGGAAGTCGAAATCCGGTATAACCTGGAAAGAGGTTCGGACGAGGTATTGGTCGATCGGCAGCTTCTGGACAAATGCCTGGAGCGGCTGGCCGAAGTGATATTCACTTATTGTCCAAATGAGCAGCCCGTGAAGCTGGTGCTAGCTTCGGCGACGGATAGTGACCGGATTTTGATTCAAGTTGGCTCGCCCGACGCTCGTCTTGACGGCGAGACGGTTACCTGGCTGAATGATTTGCTGGAAAATCAAGATCCGTTTGTGCCAGAACTAAGCGAATATAGCCTGACGCTGTTATTGGTCAAGGGAATTGTGCAATATCATGAAGGCGAACTGTCGGTCTGGATTGGGCCAGGACATGGTCTGACATTTATCGTATCATTGCCGGAGTTCTATCAAGAGTCCTATTAAGGAGGCTGTTCCAAAATGGCATCATTACTGGAGAAGACACAAACGCTCATCTCGGCCAATTTGCATGAAATGGTAGATAAGGCGCTCGAGGCAAACTCAGTCGCCGTCCTCAAGCAGTACGTCCGCGATGCAGAGAAAAACCTCGACGAGCTTGAAGACGCAGCCGCGACCGTAGGTGGAGAGGTAAAGACGCTGGAGCGGAAATACAAGGAGTACAAGAAGAAGGGCGATCAACTCGACCGTAATATCGACACGCTGGTTATGCAGGGCAAAACCGATTTGGCGCGAGCCGCGCAGAGTGAGTTGAATACGACTCGCAGGCTCCAGGAACAGTATCATGAACAATGGGTCCGCCAGGAGCGGGAGTATGAGCTGTTACTCAATGCGCGTCTGAAGCTCCAGGCCAGGCTAGTAACCATTCGCCAGGAGCAAAAGGAGCTCGAGGCGCTGATGGAACTGGCGAAGTCCAAGGAAGCGACGGTTAAGGCTATTAAGAGCCTGGACGACTTGGCCGGCGTTGGCGACAGTGACATCGCCCGCATGAGCGATTCGATACGTTCTCGGCTGGACAAGGCTACCGCCTATAGTGAGATGTATGCTGGTAGCTTGGACAGCCAGATGGACGAAGCCCTGGGTAGCGCGGAAGTAGATCTGCAATTGGAGGAACGCAAGCGCCGCCTGGGACTGGCCGACGATTCTTTGGCGGCTGACGAGGAAACGGTTGAAGGGGAAGCAAGCGCGGCCGGCGAAGCATAGAACTCGCTCCGACCGTGAATGTCCCGGCGTGCATAAGGTCATTGCTCACGAGTCGGTCGTCGCTGGTTGCCTCGACCAAGGCCAGGTGAAGCCGTGGAGGCACAGACGATTTACAGCTCGCTGGAACGGGGCATCGAGGCGGCTAGGCGAGGCGATGACGCCCTGGCCTTCAAGTATCTCAAGGCAGTTGTCGAAGCCGAGCCAAATAACGAGGTGGCCTGGTTATGGCTAAGCGCCGTCGTCGTCGAGAACGACGACAAGCGCCTATGCTTGGAAAATGTCTTAGTCCTTAACCCTGATAGCGAGCCGGCGAAAAAGGGTTTAGGCCGACTAGCTGCCACCGCAGAAGAGGAGCCACAAGCGGATGGTCAATTAGTTCGTCAAAAGGTGGCGTCACTGACGCCAGCTGGGGCGATCCTTTACCCGGAACGCCAGGAAAAAAGCTGGCGCTGGCGCGAGCCCTCGGAGTTGCAGCAAACGACATTCACCGGCATCAGCGCGGAATCGAGCTATGATGATGTTTGGCAAGGCAGCAGCGATCTTTGTGCCTATTGTGCGACAGAAGTGGCTCAGGACGAGAACCGTTGCCACGGATGCGGCCGCGCTCTGTGGACCAGCGCATTTCGTTACCCAAAGGCCAGCAACAATCTAACCATCTACTGGGTGCTGATTCTAGGCGTCGCTCAAATCGCGCTGGCCCTGGTTCTCGTCAATTTGCTCGGCGGCGGTTCTCCAGCCTCACTTGCCTGGCAGACAATGGTCTTCATCAGCATGGCATTATTAGCCGTGGGATTGGCCTTTCGCCGGTTCTGGGCTTATCTGGCCAGCATCGTCGCCTTGCTCATGGCTCTTACGGCCATGATATTTGGCTGGCTATTAGGCCCGGCGGTCGACGATTCAATCACCCAGTTGACCGGGCGAGAGTTCTTCCTGGCTTTGGCGGAGACGCCCTATGCGATGTTCGCCAGGCCTTTGAGTGATTTACTGCGCCTGCTTCACTTCCTGGCGGTGCCCCTGGCCTTGCTTTTCGCCTTGTTCAGGGTGGGCCCAGACTTCGAGCGAGTGAAAAGCCGCCGGGTGGCCGCCCTGGAACGTGGCCCATCTGATGCCTCACGCTACTATGGCGCCGGCGCCGATTATGCCCAACGCGGCATGTGGGCTTCGGCCGTTTTGCACTATCAGCGAGCGGCTGCTCTCGAGCCGGCTCGGCCATTCTACCAGCGCGTTCTGGGCGAGGCCTATGCCCAACTGGGCCATTATCATCGGAGCCTAGATGTGTTAGAATCAGCGCGTCAGTTGACCCGGGATCCCAAAGTACGAGCCGCGATAGAACAGCGCATTGCGGAAGTCAGGCGCGATGCTATGGCGACGCGAGAAGTAGACAGCGCACAATGAGCGAGACTGCCAAAGAGTCTTTAGAGAAACGAGCCCAAAAGGCGATGCTTCAACACGCCTTTTTGCGTTGGGAGAGCGCCGTAGTCATCGCTTTGACCCTGTTGCTGACCGCATTTGGCCCGCGCATGGATGCAGTGAGTTTCGTGCCGGCCTGGACCTGGCTGGTGGGCGGCCTGCTGGCGGAAGCCGCCCTCGTGTATAGCAGTTACACCGATCCGGAGACGGGCCGCAAAGTCGTGGCCGAGATGCTGGAAGGTGAATTCGAACCGAAGCGCCTGTCAGATAAGAAGCTGCAGGCCCAGGTTGAGGAAGCGTTGGATTACCGGGGACGCATTACGGCCGCCATTCGCGAACGGCGGGAATCGGTCCTGAAGGATAGCCTGAGCGAAACGGCGGCCGAGATCGACGGATGGCTGGAGAGCATCTACGCCTTAGCCCTGCGGCTCGATCGCTACCGGCAGGAGAAGGACGTCCTGGAACGAGACAAGAAACGGGCCGCCGAGCGAATTCGCCAATTGGAAGCCCGCTCTGAAACTGAGGCCGATCCTGACGTCCAAAAGCAGATCGCGGTGACAGCTGAAAGCATGCGGCGCCAGATGAACACCATCGCGGCCCTGGAAAGAACCATGGACCGGGCCAACCTGCAATTGGAGAACACGTTGTCGGCGCTGGGCACGATTTACTCGCAGACGATGCTCATTGGGGCGAAAGATATCGACAGCGGCCGGGCCAAACGGTTGAGCCAGGATATCGCCGACGAAGTGCAGGAAGTAGACAATATCCTGGTGGCAATGGACGAAGTTTACGCGGAAGGCGCCGAAGGTTGGTAAGGTTGTCAAAACACCCGGCCTTTGATAACATCCTCTCTTGCTTACTTCAGGTAGAAAGAGGACGCGTTAATGAAAGTTTTGCTAAAGGAAGATGTTGATAATCTGGGCTATGCCGGTGAGGTAATGACCGTGGCCGATGGCTATGGTCGTAACTATCTAATACCACGCGGCATAGCGGTAAAGGCTTCGCCAAACGTCTTGCGGGCAGCCGAAAAGTGGCGTGAACGGGCCGCGGTGCGCATGACCGAGCTGCAGCAGCAGCACGAAGCTTTATCCGAACAGCTGGTCGGTACTCACTTAACGTTCATCGCCCGCGCCGGAGAGACGGGAAAACTCTATGGCTCGGTTACCACGGCCGACGTGGTGGAAAAGCTGAATGAAGAACTCGGCACAGAGGTCGAACGGCGGCAGATCGTCGGCGGGCCGCTGCGTCAGCTGGGCGATCACAAGGTAACGGTTCGCCTGAGCCGCGATTTCCAGCCTCAGATTACGGTGACCATCGAGCAATTCGAGGAAGAGATTCCGGAAGAAGAGGAAGTTGATGCGGAAGCGGCCCCCGAGGGCACGGCCGAGCAAGCCGAAGAGGCCGAAATGGCCGAGGCTCAAGCCGAGGAAGCGGCCGAAGTCGAAGAGGTAATTGACGAGGTTGAGCCGGATGCCGCCGACTCTACCGAGCCGGTCGCCGAGAACGACTGAGGACCGCCGATCAGGGACATGGACGCCAGCGGCGCCGCCCGTAGACAAATCTATGACGCGAGGAAGCCACTGGACTTGGTCCAGTGGCCTTTTTTTGAGCGGCGAGACCAAGCCAATGAACCGGGTATGATCTTGTGGACGAATTAGGCACTTTGCTTCGTGAGGCGCGGGAGGCCAAAGGCGTGACCCTGGCCGACGTGCAAGAAGCGACCCGGATTAATAGTCGTTACCTTGAGGCCCTCGAGGAGGGCCAGTACGATGTCTTGCCCAGCGAAGTTCACGTACGCGGCTACTTGCGCAATTACTCTCGCTACCTGGGACTCGACCCCAAGCCGTTGCTTGACCGGTATGAATTGAGCCGGAATGACCGGCGGCCGGCATCGCCGCCGCAGCCGGCCGACGAGGATCTTTCAGCGCTTGGCCCGCTGGACGCCCCGGAGGAGCAGGTGTTCTTCGATCCGGTCAACGTCGATATCGCTGGCGGCGGCCGGAGTGGATCGGGTTCTGGTTTGCGCATCATCATCATTTTGGCCCTGCTCATCTCCATCGCCATCGTTGCCCTTCGTTTCGTTCCAATGCTGACAGGAAATGGTGATGGTGGCGACGCGCTCACCGGCAGCATTGAAGAGGTCGTGGGCAGCATCACGAACGGCGACGCTTCCACGCCCGCGGCAACTCCAGATCAGCAGGCGGCCATTCCAGGCGCCGCCGACGCGATAACCTCGACCAGCCGCAATTCGGGAATCGTCCTGCCAACCCCCACTGCCACCCGGCCGACCTTGCCCGCTACTTTGGAGACGATTCAGATGCGTCTGGATGTCACCGAGCGAACCTGGATGCGCGTTACGGTTGACGGCGAGGTCGTGTTTGAAGGGCTGGCCCGCAAGGGGGACGAACCATACATCTGGGAGGCGCTGCAAGAAGCGCAGCTGCTGACCGGCAATGCCATTGGCATTTTCGTCACGATTAACGATGTGCCTTTGGGTAAACTGGGCGGCCGGGGCGAGGTCGTCGACGAAACCTGGACCACGACACAGAGCGGATGAGCGCCGACCCAAAAACAGAACAGTTCTATCTGCTGAGTTTAGGCTGTAGCAAAAACACGGTCGATTCCGAAAGCATGGCCACCTTGCTGGATCGGGCTGGCTATGGCGGTACGGCCGTGGCCAGCGACGCGGCGGTGCTGATCGTCAATACCTGCGGTTTCATTCAAAGCGCTCGTGAGGAGTCAGTGGATGCCCTGCGTGAGCTGGCGGCCGGAAAACGACCCGGACAGCTGCTGATCGCGGCCGGTTGCCTGTCGCAACGTTTTGGACCACAGTTGGTGAAAGATGTTCCAGGCATAGACGGCGTGATCGGTACCCGGCGCTGGATGGATATCGTGCCCTTCCTTCAGCGACTACGGGCCAGCAAACGTCCGGAGCCGCTATACCATCTTCCTGAGGAGGCTCAGACGGTCGGCCAGGATGAGCAGGGCGTGCTGCGCATCGCTCGCCAAGGCAGCAGCGCTTATTTGAAGATTTCGGACGGTTGCCGGCGACCTTGCTCGTTTTGCGCTATCCCCCAAATTAAGGGCACGCTGGTCAGCCGTCCGCGAGAAGCGATCCTGGCCGAGGCGCGTCGCCTGCAGGAGGCCGGGGTCCAGGAGATCATCATTATCTCCCAGGATTCCACCGACTATGGCCATGATCTGGGCCTGAACAATGGCCTCAGCTCACTGCTGCGGGGCATCACCGAAGCCGCGCCAGATGTGCCCTGGATCCGGATCATGTACGCCTATCCCGGCTACGTGACCGACGAGCTGATTGAGACCATGGCCACGCTGCCGCAAATCCTGCCTTATCTGGATATTCCCTTGCAACATGGGCACCGGGAGACGCTGAAACGCATGCGCCGGCCGGCCAACGTCGACTGGGTTTACCGGACCATCGAGAAGCTGCGGCGGGCTATGCCTCACATCGCCGTGCGCACGACTTTCATCGTCGGTTATCCGGGTGAAACCGAGGCGGAGTTTGACGGATTGAAGCAGTTCGTCAGCGATTTGCGCTTTGATAGGGTAGGGGTGTTTACCTACTCCTTTGAGGCGTCGACGCCCTCGGCGACCGTTTCCTGGCAAGTTGACGATTCGGTCAAGGAAGCTCGAAGGGACGAGCTGATGACTCTGCAGCAGCAAATCTCGCTTGAAATCAACCAGACGCTGGTCGGCCGCACTTTGCCGGTGCTCATCGAAGGACAGGGCGACGGCATAAGTGTCGGCCGGAGCTACCGAGACGCGCCGGAGATCGACGGGCTGGTGATTCTGGAGGGCGAGGCGCCGGTAGGGGCGATGCTACCGGTGCGGATCGACGGCGCAACGGTCTATGACTTGACTGGGACACCAGAGCTGGCAGGCGCGCAGACAATTGTGTCGCTGAACGATGTCGTCTGATCCGAAACCAGACGGAACATTGCCTCGCGACATTTCGACCATGATGAGCCCGGCTATCTAATTGGTGTAGCCGATTACAATGCCAGGCTTCTGCGTATGATAAAATAGATTGATGCTAAAATCACGGTTTGGTTGGACGATCTTGCTCATTGGCCTGGGTTTGCTGGGTTTGGGCTGGATAACTTATTCCCAGGAATCGGCCGCTTCGCTGGCCGGGGGGCAAGATCTGACCGAAGCGCCGATAGCTGGCTATGTTGCGCCTCGGTTCACGTTAACCAGCACGCTGGGTGAGGAGATCGCGCTTACGGATTTCCGAGGGCAACCGGTGGTCCTTAATTTCTGGGCCACATGGTGCCCCCCTTGTCGAGCTGAAATGCCGCACTTCCAGGCTGTCAGCGTCAAGTATAATGGCCAGGCCACCGTGCTGGGCATCGATCAGGGCGAACCACCCTCAATCGTCAGCGATTTCGGCAACGCTTTGAACATCAGCTATCCCTTGCTGGTCGACCAGGATAACAGCGTCAATCGAACCTACGGCGTGGCGGCCTTGCCGACGACCGTTTTCATAGATGGCGAGGGCGTCGTCGTCGAGGTATTCACGGGAATCGTCAATCAGGCGGTCCTGGAAGATCGCATAGAACGCCTGATATCCGAGGGCTGATTCCGGATGTTGCCCACGATAGACATCGGTCCGCTGGTTTTACCCACGGCCGGCCTGATTTTCATTATCGGCGCCTGGATCGTGTTGAGTCTCACCGAACGAGCGGCTAAAAAACTGGAATTGAATGTCGAGGCGACCTATACGCTGGTGGCGATCATGATGGGCGCGGCGTTCGTCGGCGCCCGGCTGGTGTTCGTTCTGGCTCACTGGACGGCATACCAGGATGACCTGCTTAGCATCTTCTGGCCGTTGACCAGCGGATTTAACTGGGGGGCCGGGATCGTCGGCGCCTTGCTGGCTGGCTTCTTTTACATGCGGGCCAAGCAACTGCCGCCAGCAGCCACTCTGGATGCGCTGGCGCCCGGGCTCATCCTGGCCTTGATGGTGTTGAGCTTGGCCGATTTCGCGGCCGGGCCAGGCTACGGGCAAGAATCCTCTGTTCCCTGGGCCATTGACGTCTTCGGCATTCGACGCCATCCAGTACAACTGTATGAGCTAGCGGTTGGTATCCTGGCCTTGCTTGTCTGGTGGCGAGTCGTCGATCGGCGCCGCTATGAAGGACAGCTATTCCTGTTGACCATGGCCGTCTACGCCGCGGGTCGCCTGCTGTTTGATGCTTTTCGGGCCAACACGCCGCTGACGTCCAATGGCTTCCACCTCATCCAAATCGCCAGCCTCATTATCTTGCTCGTGTGCGTTTTTCTTATGGGTCGCCAGGCAGACCAAGAAGAGAGCCCGGCCGGCGAAAGCCGGGCCTAGGGCGCCCGCCTGCGCTTGCCTGGCCTATCGAAACGGTCGAGACCTGCTGCGCGTGGGGCCGGCCGAGATCATTCGTTCCTCCCAGCATGCCCGCGAAAGTCGCCGGGCCAGATTTCATTTGCAATCCTAGTCACAAAGCGGTACTATGCACGGCTGAAAATCTAGGGTCGCCGGCCCAATCAGGGCTTTATTCGCCGATGACAACTCGGCCGCCAAAAGACAACTTGGCAAGCGGCCAGACGTACAACGAATTCTTAGCGACGGAGAGATGGGGTATATGTTTGAAGTGGGCGGACAGTATGCGAACCGCAACGGGACGTATACGGTCATGGAAGTGAACGAACCGAAGATGACGGTGGAATATGAGGACGGTACGACAGCCGAGCTTAACATCGTTATCCAGCACCGCATCTGGGAGAATATCCTGGCCGAGCAAGAGATCCAGAATAGCCGTGCGGCGCGCACTTCGCGACGGGGGCAGGCAAAGAAAGGAACGCAGTTTTTTATCCGCCCGGCCAATTCCCTTAAGGCCGAGGAAGTTGGCGTCAAAGGCTGGAAAGAGCACGTCACTGTCAAGCAAGCGCCAGAAGTGAAGATCAGCCTCGGCGATCGGCTCATCTACTTCTCGATAGAAAGCCAGACCTTCTACGCCGTGGGAACTGTAACTGGACCGCCAAGCGAACCTACGCGCAGAGATCACCCGCCGGAGTCCCATGCGGAAGACCCGGTCCTGATGTTCCCACTCGACATCGATGCCCGGGCATTGCACCTGGAGACGGCCGTGCCAATTGATAGCATTGAGTTCGAGAGCCAGCCCAATATCAAGAATCTACTGGGCGACCTTCAGGCCTTCGTGGCGATCACCGAAGACGAATTTGAGCTCCTGGCAGAGCTATTGACCGAAGCCAGCGAGGATGAAGAAGAGGATGAGCTGGACGAAGACACCGAGGAAGCGTTTGAAGATTAATGAGCAAACAGAGCCGTAGCCCACGTCATATACTTGTGGCCGTTGCCTGGCCTTATGCCAGCGCCGACATTCACCAGGGTAACGTAACCGGATCTTATCTGCCGGCCGACATTTATGCCCGCTTTCATCGACTGCGTGGCGATCACGTCTTGATGGTCTCGGGCTCCGATGGCCACGGCACGCCGGTGACGGTTAAGGCAGAGGCGGAGGGGAAGACGCCCCTCGAAGTGTTTGATCATTACCATCGCCGCTTTCTAACCCTTTTTCAGCGACTGGGCTTGACCTACGATCTATTTACCCACACTGATACCGAGAACCACCACCGGGTTACCCAGGACATCTTCCTGGCTCTGCTTGATAGCGAGTATATGTATCGCAAAGTTTCGGCGCAGATGTATTCGCCAGCCGCCGGCCGGTTTCTGCCCGATCGCTATGTGGAAGGCACTTGTCCAGTTTGCGGCTTTGGTCGGGCAAGAGGCGATCAATGTGACAACTGCAATACCTTGTTTGAGAGCGCCAGCGAATTGATCGAACCGCACAGCAAGCTGGACGACAGCGCCTTAGAGTTACGCGATACGGAACATTACTATCTCGACCTGGCCGCTTTGGCTGACGACGGGCTGGCCGATTGGATAAGTACGGACAAAGAGCATTGGCGGCCGCAAGTCATCAATTTTGCTCGGAACCTGATCCTGGTCGAAGGATTACACGGCCGGGCGATGACCCGAGACATGGACTGGGGCATTGCTGTGCCGGTGGAAGGTTGGGAAGGCAAAGTCATTTACGTCTGGTTTGAAGCGGTCATCGGCTACCTGTCAGCCTCGATCGAGTGGGCCAACAATCAGGGCCGGCCGGAGGATTGGAAAAAGTGGTGGTACGATCCGGATGCCCGGAGTTACTACTTCGTCGGCAAGGATAATATCCCGTTTCATGCCATTATCTGGCCAGCCGAGCTTCAAGGGGTCGAGCGTCTTTATGAAGAAGACCCGGAGAAGAGGCTGAATCTGCCGTACGACGTTCCGGCCAACGAATTCATGAACATGGAGGGCCAGAAAATCAGCGGCAGCAACAACTGGGGCGTGTGGATGCTGGATGCCCTGGACCGCCACGACCCCGATCCACTGCGTTATTACCTGACCGTAACGATGCCTGAGACAAGGGATAGTGATTGGACCTGGTCAGGCTATGTGGAGCGCAACAACACCGAACTGGTGGCCAATTGGGGCAATCTGGTGAATCGTGTCCTTAATATGACGCAGCGTTATTTCGACGGCCGAGTTCCCGAGCCCGGCCTGCTATCGGCCGACGACCAGGCGTTACTGGCCGCCATCGACGACGGGTTTGAGCGGATCGGCGAACTGTACGACGCTTGCAAGTTCCGGGCGGCCCTACAAGAGACGCTGAGCCAGGCGACGCGGGTCAATCAGTACTTGGAGGAGACCGGTCCCTGGCGCACGATCAAGAGCGATCCGCAAGCGGCCGGCCGCGCGCTATACGTGGCCATCCAGGCCATCAGCGGCCTGAAAATCCTCTTCGCGCCGGTGTTGCCCTTCACAAGCCAGCAGTTACATGAGATGTTAGGCGAAGAAAGCCAACTCTTTGGCGAGCAACGGGTGGAAACCTACCAGGAAAGCAACCGCAGTCATCTGGTCCTCACCTATGATGGCGCTTCGGCCGCCGGGCGTTGGCAGCGCACGCCTGTGCCCGCCGGCAGCCAGCTGCCGAAACCTTCGCCCTTGTTCAAGAAGTTGGATCCCGAGATCGTCGAGGAAGAACTGGCTCGACTGGGGCAGTGACCTCTGGTTTCAGCCAGCATTCTGTGCGGGACGGGTCTGCCGGTCGATAGCGTAGCCCCATAGGCGCGACCGGCCACGATAAACGGTTTAGTCGTCGCTTATAGGCAGTAGCTCAAAGGCCAGAATCGGCTATTATCTGGAGATGCGACGCTTCGCGCCCGTGGTCGTATTGTTGCTCGTCTATCTGGTCGTGGCCAGCCTGTACGCCATTTACACGCCGGATTGGCAGGCGCCTGACGAGCCGGCCCACTATAACTACATTCGCCAACTGGCGGCCGGCCGGATGCCGGTGATTGAGACCGGCGATTATGCCCAGATCTACCAGAGCGAGGTCATCTCCACTCGTTTTGATCCGCGCTATTCTATCGTTCCCTTCTCGTACGAGGATTATCAGCCGCCGCTCTATTATCTCTTGCAGACGCCGGCCTTCCGGTTGACGGATGGCCGGTTGCAGGCGTTGCGATTGGTTTCGGTGCTTCTGGGCGCCGGCGTGGTTCTGTTGACCTATTTGGTCGCCAACCGCCTGTTTCCCGGCCGGAACTGGCTAGCCCTGACCGCCGCCGCCTTCGTCGCTTTTTTGCCCCAGCACGTGGCCATGTTGGCATCGGTTAACAACGATAGCCTGGCCGAACTCCTGATCGCGGCCATCCTGCTCGTCTTGTTCGCCATCGTCACCGGCCGGCATAGCGATGGGGCTGAAGTGAAAAAGAGCGTTGATTTTGGATTGCTATTGCTGTTGGGTGTGTTGCTCGGCCTGGGCTTCCTGACCAAAGTGACGGTCTATATCCTGGCTCCGGTGGCGGCGGCCGTCTTGTTGTGGCGCTACTGGGGAAAGTGGCGAGAATTGGCTATAGCCGGGCTGCTGGCCTTTGGCATCGCTTTTCTCATCGGATTGGGTTGGTGGATCCGTAATCTGTCCGTCTATGGTGGGTTGGATGTCCTGGGCACGGCCGCTCATAATGCCGTTGTGGTCGGCCAGCCACGGACAGCCGAGTGGATCGCCGAGCGTGGCCTGGGCGGCACGCTTCAGGCTTTTGTCCAAACGACGTTCCAAAGTTTCTGGGGTCAGTTCGGCTGGATGGGCGTCGTGATGCCGGCCTGGGTCTACCGGCCGCTGCTGCTCTTCTCGTTGCTGACCCTGGCCGGGCTGGGCTGGTTAGCGATCCGGCGCAATAGCCTTGACGACGATGTGTCACCTCGTCCAACCTGGTGGCTGGGCGCGTTGCTCATATTAGGCGGCACATTCGCCATGAGTCTGCTCGTTTACCTGAGTTACAATGTGACCTTCGTCCAGCATCAGGGCCGGTACTTGTTCTCGGCGCTGGTGCCTATTGGCATTGCCGTAGCCATCGCCTGGGCTGTTCTGTTGCGGCCGGTGCTGAAACGCCGCCCAGAAACGGCCTATTTGCTGCCGCTGGGATTGGCCGTGGCCCTGGTGGCGTTGGACCTGTTGGCCCTGTTTCGATTCATCGTACCCTCCCTGAGCCTGGGGTAGGGACTGTTCCAGAGTTCAGCACAGCATGCTGGACGAATGCCGGCCGCTGTAACGCTCGGGAGGAAGTTTGATGTCTGCCATACGAATCGGTGTGGATTGCCAGTTTGAGGCTGATGGAACGCTGCGCGTCCGGCGCATATTCGCCGGTGGTCGCTGGCTGGCCGTAGAACAGGGGCGTCAATGGCAGGATCATCTCGGCCGGCACGCATTGATAATTCATCCTGAAGGCGGCGCCCGGCAGATTCGGCTACGGCCCGACACCATGACCTGGGAGATGCGCCCGGCCGGCGCCGGGCGCGAAACCCAGTTGGTTTGACCTATTGGGCGGGCGGCCGATACTGTTGCAGTTCACCCGGTCTGATTTGGACCGGTTCAGGCAGAACGCCAAAGGGCTGCCAGGCGACGATACTTCAACCACTCGTAGTAGGCCAGGTAAGCGCTCAAGCGCAATCCATGGCGGCCGTCTCGATAGCCTTTCAAGGAGCCGAATCGCCACCAGAATTGCCGCAGGCCCTGGGTATAAGGCGTATAGGCTTTGGGTCTGACGCCCTGCTGCTTGAGTAGCGAGGCGTCGTAGGCGGTGTACCTCTGCTGCTTGGCGTGAAAATGGGCCGGGTTGTCGTAGTTGTAATGAACCAGGGTGTTCCGCAGGTGGCCGATGTCGCCGTCGACCACGGCTACCTCGTGCACCGGCCGCTCGTACACGGCCCGGCCCAGCTGGAGCAGGCGTAATTGGTAGTCAGGGTACCAGCCGGCGCCCGTGGTCAGGCGACCAAAAATGTAGTTGTGGCGTGGGACAAACCAAGCCGCCTCCGGCCGTTGCTCAATGACCTGGCGAATCTCGCGGCCAAGTTCAGGCGTTCCCCTTTCGTCGGCGTCTACAAAGAGCACCCAGTCGACGCCCAAGACCTCGTCCCCAACAGAACGCCCGCCGGAGCCCACAAATTCCAGGGCGGCATTGCGCTGCTGAGCATAGTTCTCGAACGTGGCCTGGCCGATGACCGCTCCCGCCTGGCGAGCCAGGTCGACTGTGCCATCCTCGCTGTACGAGTCGAAGACCACGATTTGATCGGCCCAGCCCAGACTGTCCACGCAGTCGACGATGTGCTGGGCCTCATTGTAGGTCAGGATCACCGCCGCCAATCGGCTGGATTTTTCGGGAGACGTCGATTCGGCGCTAACGGCCGGGATTGAAGAATTATCAGGCGAGGTCAGGGATGTACCTTAAGGACGGGTGGAGTTTTGCCAGACGGCCGCCGCTTCCCGATAGGCTGTTTGAAGATCCTGAGAGCTGGCCTTGGAGGCTTTGCGCTTCATGCCGGCCTTAACCAGACGCCGGGCAAGAGCGAACTTCAGCCGGCCGTGATGGCGACGATACAGATAGGCCCTGCTGCGCCACAGGTTGACGACCGATCGGGCCGGGATCTGCCGGGTGCTCACGCCGCCGAAGTGGACGATTTCGGCCTTGGGTACGCTATAGATGGCCCAACCGGCGCTACGGATGCGCCAGCACCAGTCGATTTCTTCGCAATACATGTGAAAGGACTCGTCAAATCCGCCGGTGGCCTCGGCCACATCACGGCGGACCATCATGGCCGCGCCTAAGGTATGGTCGACGGGGAACGGAGAGCCGTCAGGCTTGGAGCGACGCCGGGGGTAGCGGCCATTGAGCCGGCTTTCGTATAGCCGTGCCGGCAGCGGGTAGAGATCGAAGGTCAGTTGGGCCAGACCAGGGAAGCGGAAGGCGCTTTGCTGGTAGCGGCCGTCGGCATAGACCAGCCGCGCGCCAGCCAGGCCTGCTTCAGGCAGCGCGTCCATGCTGGTTACAAGCTGGCCCAGAGCATCCGGCCGCACCAGGGTGTCCGGATTTAGCAACAGGAAATAGCGAGGGCCCTGGTGGTCGCTCGAGGCGGCGGCCGACATGCCCTGATTATTGGCCGCGCCGAAGCCTGGATTGTCTTCGTTGACGATCAGATGGGTGTTGGTGAAAACGTCGCCCAGCAGCTCCTGCGTGCCATCGGTGGAGTTGTTGTCTACCACCCAGACTTCACCGCGCAAGTCACAGCGATCGAGATCGGCATAGACCGAACGCAGGCAATCGGCCAGGTAGTCGCGCACATTCCAACTTACAATTATTATCCCAAGGTCTAGCATGTTGTCGTTATGTCTATGAAGAACTGAATCTCCCCGATTTGCCGCCAGCGCTATCGGCCGAACGACCAATCTCTTCTCAAACGTATCTTATTATCTCTTGACGAGGCGCCCAAGGTATTCTTATCTGCTCTTAAAATTGGAGATTGGGGGTTGGGGATCGGAGATCGGGAGAAAAAGAGCTGAGGGGCAGAGGTGCGAAGGAGAAGCAAAGCGATGCTTGAGCCCACTGCCTGGCTTGGTATTGGCAACTGGGCGGCGCTGGAACCAGCTTTAACCGGTTTGCTATATCAGCAAGGTACTTCAATGCTGGCCCAACGTCGGCGCCTCAATGTCGGCGCCTCAATGCCGGCGCCTCAATGCCGGCGACTAGATGATCCGGCTTCGGATCTTGGAGCTGGCGTAATCGAGAGTGGCCACGACGATGGCGATGGCCAGCATCATAACGCTGGCCTGGCGATAGCGCAAGAGACGGATGTTCTGGGCCAACAGGAAGCCGATGCCGCCGCCACCGACGAAGCCGATGATGGTCGACATGCGTACGTTGATGTCCCACCGGTAAAGGGCGAAGGCAGTGAAGGGCGGCACAATCTGGGGGACGACCGCGTAAACGACCATCTGCAGCCGGCTGGCGCCGGTAGCCAAGACAGCCTCAACCGGCCCATCGTCTATGCCTTCCACTTGTTCCGAAAACAGCTTGCCCAGGGCGGCGATGGAGTGCAGGGTCAGGGCCATAATGCCGGCGAATGGTCCGAGGCCAACCCATACCACGAAGACGACCGCCATAATCAGCGGCTCGATGGCCCGCAATATATTTAAGATGCTGCGCATAATTGTGTAAGTCACGTAGCCAATGGCGAACGGTCGCTTAGGCGACAGAAGCAACGATAGGAGACCAGCCGCGCCACCGCCGATCAAGGCCGGAATCGTGGTCCAATTCGCGGGATTATCGAATTGGTATAGCCAGTTGAGCCCCGAACCAATGGCGTAGATCAGAAAGCCCACGCCGAAGAAGGTCAGCACGGCCGTAAGCACCCTGGCCGGCGCTTGGCCCCAACGCAACACGGCCTCTTGGCCATAGCGAGCGCCATAAGACGCGGCCACCACGCCGGCCAGCAGTGCCACCACGACCGGCAGGAACAAACGCAATACGTCAGCCAGTATGAAGACGAAATTGCCCAAGAAGCCAAATGGCCCCAGGTTTTCGTTGAGCCATGCGCCGACCTCAAGGCCGATCTGAGCGATCACGGCGATACCGAAAGTCATAAGCACAAGGGCGATCAGGACGCGGATGCCGGTAACTACCTTTTCGCCAAGCGTTGGTTCCTCTTCAGTGATGAGCGACCGGCCGAAGTTCAATACCAGCCACAGCAGTCCAGCCGTAACCGCCAGCACCGCAAGTCCAATAAGTAAAGTGTCGGTCACGGTTTCGGCCATACTCGACAGCCAGCGCGCCATCAGGGATCCAATGGCGCCGCCGGCAACGGCGGCAATGATCGCCGCCATCATAGCTGCTAGGGGCGCGGTGATTGGCTCCATCAAGTTTCGGGCGGCCAGGAACGAAATCGGTACGGCCAGAGCGGTGCCAATCGTCGAAGCCAGCAGGGCCATGAAGATGGTTTCGATGATAGCGTTCACGGTCAGCCTAGTCGTTTCGCTGAGAATCAGACTACCGGTTAGTTCATCCGTGGTTACAAGATCGGGATCGGCCAACAGGCGCAATACCCGGATGAAATTCTCCTGCCGGTCCGGATCTAACGTTTTGGTCAAGCTAATCTCAGTTCGGTGGACCGCGATAGAGTAGACTAGCAGAATGATAAAGATAATCGCGATGGTTCGGAGCAGGTTGCGGCCAGCTCTTCTGGCGGTGAGTTCGCTCATAAACAGGCTTCCAAGATGCTCTCTCTGCTAAATGATGCGCCGTCGGATACGAGAACTGACGTTGTCCAGTATTATCACTACGATGGCAATGGCGATGATCATGACCGCTGCATCCGCATAGCGCAGCTGGTTGATGCTCAAATTCAAGATGAGGCCGATGCCGCCGCCGCCCACAAAACCGATGATGGTCGACATGCGGACGTTGATGTCCCATCGGTAGAAAATGAAGGCGATGTAGTGGGGTACCACTTGGGGGATTACGGCGAAATTGATCATTTGCACACGGCTGGCGCCAGTGGCGGTGACCGCTTCCACCGGACCCTGGTCGATATTCTCCACTTGCTCTGAGAATAGCTTGCCCAGATCGGCCACCGAATGCAGTATCAAGGCTAGTACGCCGGCGAATGGCCCGATGCCCACCCAGACGACGAAGACGAAGCCCAGGATGAGCGGCTCAATAGCCCGCATCGTGTTCAGAATCGTACGGGTAACGGTATAGGTGACCATGCCGATGGGATATTGTCGCTTCGGCTTGGCCAAGGCTGATAGTAAGCCCAGTGCGACTCCAGCGACCAGTGCGATAATACCGAGGGTCATGAACGCGTCGTCCTCAGCAAGTAGGTCCCGGAAGCCCAATAAACTGATCCACCACAAGGCATAAAGTGCGCCGAAGATGAAGAAGGTGGCGCCAACGGCGGTAAGAATCATGGTCAGTATCCGGGCGGTTCCCTCCCGCAGACGGAAGATGGCCTCCTGTCCGAGGCGGCTGGCATATGATGCGAACAAGATAGCCACCACGAATCCTACTAGAAAAGGAAGAAAGACCAGCATGATTTCGGAAACGACGGTGATGAAATTACCGATGGGTATGAAGACCAAGGTACTCAGGACAACGATAGAATCAAGATTCGCCACGATCCAATCGCCAACAACCAGGCCAACTTGAGCCAGCAGCGCCAGGGCCAGAATCGACAGAGCCATTACCAGCAGCAGCAGCAGCAGCCAGATAGCTTTCAATATCCGGGTTCCTAAAGGTGGGTCTTCGCTGCCGAACATGGCTGGACCGACTCGCAAAATCAAGAAGATGAGCCCAATAGATGCTAGCGAGAGGACGAACGAGATCCATACATTGTCGGCTGTAAGGTCGGACAAATCGACCAGCAAGCCAGTGATCAGGTAACCAATGCCGAAGCCGAAGGGAATGGCGACGATGGCCGCCATGATCGAGGCCAACGGCATGCCTAAGTCGCTCATCAAGTTACGGGCACCCATGAATGAGATCGGTATCGCGATGAATGTGCCTAGTGTCGACGCCATCAAGGCCATCAGGATTGTTTCGACAATTCGTGAAAATGTTTCCTGGGTCGTTTCGCTGAGGCCGGTTACGCTACGTGAAATACCTTCTACCACTTGGATGGTTTGCGGTTGATCCGACTCGCGCACGTCGGGCATAGTGAAGGCGACGGCGAAGTTTCCCTGATCATCGGCCTTAAAAGCTTCCAAGGTGCGCGTCGAGAGCGCCTCATTAGGCTGCCAGCGAAGTACAATTTGCGCGTTCTCCTTGAAGCCCTCGCCGGTCATCTCCAAAAAATCCTGGGTGGTGGAGACGCAATTGGGGATCATCGTCACCACACGGCCTTCCAGAGTGACTTGCGTGCCTTTGTACTCTTCTGGACATGGCATCAACAACGAAATGTTGGTGGTTCGGGTCTCGATGTCGTAAGTAAGTAGATTGGGCCGGGCCAGCTCACGCAAGAGTCTAACTACGTTCTGGCTACGCTGCGGCTCCAACGGTTCGGTGAAGCTAACTTGGGTGACGTCGACCGCATAGGCGAACAACAGGATAGCCGCGACGACGATGATGATAGTTACAAGCCTATTGCGCCGACCCTTTTCTTGCTGGCCCTTCTCTTTTTGGTCCATTAGCCGATTCGCTCGGCCTCCCGGCCGTAAATCTCCTCAAACCTGGCATCGTCTATCTCCTCCGGCCTACCGTCAAAGACCAACTGGCCTTCGTTGAGGGCGACAGCTCGGGTGCTATACTGCTGCACCAGATCCAGGAAGTGCAGGCTGCAGAGAACGGTGATCTTGTCCTCGCGATTGATAAGCTGCAGGTGGCGCATGATGCTGTGGGCCAGGGCCGGGTCCAAACTGGCCACCGGCTCGTCAGCCAAAATTAGTCCGGGCTCTTGCATAAGGGCCCGGGCGATGCCTACCCGTTGCCGCTGGCCGCCGCTCAATTCGTCGGCCCGATTCTCGGCTTTCTCGCGAATGCCGACCCGTTCCAAATTGGCGTAGGCTCGCTGGATATCTTCTTCTGGAAAACGTCCCAGCACACTGGCCACCGCATTGACGTAGCCCAGCCGGCCGCTCAAGACATTGGTCAGCACCGAAGACCGTTCGACCAGGTTGAAATGCTGGAAGATCATGCCGATCCGCCGCCGAGCGCGCCGCAACTCCTCACCGGTAACGTGCGACAACTGGATGTCATTCCACCAGATCTCTCCTTCAGTGGGGTCGATCAAACGATTGATGCAGCGAAGCAACGTGCTTTTGCCCGATCCGCTGAGACCAATGACAGCCACAAACTCCCCTTCGGGCACTTCAAAGGACACATCGCGCAGGGCGACCGTCCCATCTTCATAAACCTTGTCGAGATTTTGGATACGCAGCACGAGAACCCCCTCATCTAGTGGGTACTACTAACGCAACCGGCGCCCAGGCGCGCACTGGCCGAGGTTGAAAAAAAGAAGCCGGGCTGGCGCTTGCACCCACCCGGCTTCTTTTTGAATCAGGCGATGATTAGCCGCCCAGGACGTCTTCGGCGCTGACGCCGAGCGTCTCCATCAAGAAACGGACGGGATCGTAAAAGCTGTCGCTGACAGCCGTAACTTCAGTCCAGCCATAGAATTCTTCGTTGCAAATGGACTGCATGCAGGCTTCGTTGTCTTCGCTCACCCACTCTTCCAGTACAGAGATAATCTGGTTGGCCGTATTAAGCGGAAAGGCTGGGCCAAACGAGATCGTGTCGTTGGGGATCTGGTCGGTCAGAGTCAAGACGCGAGTCTTGTCGTAGATGTCCGGTGCCGTATCGCTGACCGCCGCACGAGCGTCGAGCAGACGGTAGCCGCCTTCATCTGGGCCGCCGGCTACAAAGGTCCGACCCTCTTCTGTGCGTACGGGCGACTCGCCAGCTTCGCGCCATATCTCGGGATCGTCAATGCCGTAGGTCCACTGCCGTTCGAAATAAGGCAACAGCGGCGGGCTGAAATAGGCCGTAGCGAAGTCCACTTCGCCGTTGTAGACGGCCAACATTGCATTTGGATGGCCGCCCGTCTCAACGACCTCGCCCGTCTCAACGCCGGCTGCCTGGAACATGGCTGTTGGGAAGAGGTAACCAGAGGTGGAACCGAAGTCTGGGATACCCCAGGTCAGGCCATCCAGATCTTCGATGGACTCGGCCGGGCTGTCGGCGGAAACTACGATCTGGGCCGCATACCAGGGCAAGCCAAAGCGGACTGGGGCGGCCCCGACGGTAACGCCGCAGGCATCGTTGGCTAACACGTAGGCCTGTGGCGCGAGGAAGGCGATGGTGTCATCAGGCGAGGCGCACATCTCCTCGACGGTCGCCCCGTAGCTGGTGGGCACGCTGACATCGAAGCTTAGGCCAGTAGCTTCCTTTAATGCGTCAGCCATCAATTCGCCACCAGTGATGATGAAATCCACTTCAGTCGAAGGCACGAAGAGGACCTTGATCGGCCGTTCTTCTGAGCCCAGGGGCGCCATTTCCTCTTCGACTATGACCTCTTCAGTCACTACCCGAGTCTGGATCTGTTCCACGATTCGGGTCACCTCAACCGGCACCTCAATTTCC
>JBFFWQ010000072.1:0-30430 GCA_041570195.1 Promineifilaceae bacterium (SeqCode)
ACCGCTTTTACAGCCCCATTTAGCACTTATTGATTAAGTCGATAGGACCAGGTTTATTGGATCGTGGATGAAACCATAGAGCTGCTAAAGACGCTCACTGAAGTTGACGGCGTGCCCGGTTATGAGGGCGAAGTACGGGCCATACTGCACCAATTCTTGGCCCCGTTGGGCGCCGTTAGCCGAGACAACCTGGGTAGCCTGATTTGCCTTCAGGCCGGAACCGGACCAAAGGTCATGTTAGCCGGGCACATGGATGAAATCGGCTTCATGATCACCCACATCACCAAAGATGGCTTTTTAAAGTTCGTACAGTTGGGTGGCTGGTGGGATCAGATGCTCCTGGGTCACCGGGTAAGGGTCAAGACGCGTCATGGAGACGTCGTCGGCGTCATCGGCGCCAAGCCCATCCACTTGTTAGACGGGGCCGAACGCAACAAAATCGTCAAGAAGCAGGACATGTATATCGACATCGGCGCCACATCGCTGGGCGAAGTGGAGGCGGCCGGCGTCCGAATCGGCGATGCTGTGGTACCCAAAGCTGGCTTTCAGGTTATGGCCAACGGCAAATCCTTGTTGGCCAAGGCCTTTGACAACCGCTTGGGTTGCGGTCTCGTTATCGAAACCCTGCGCCACTTCAAAGATGTCAGCCACCCGAACAACCTGTATGGCGTGGCCACGGTGATGGAAGAAGTTGGTGTGCGGGGCGCTACTACCAGTGTTCGGGCCATCGATCCGGACGTAGCCCTCGTCTTGGAAGTAGATATCGCCGGCGATGTTCCCGGCATCAAGCCCGAACAATCACGGGCCAAACTAGGCGCCGGCCCGAGCATCCTCATGTATGATCGCGGGATGTTGCCTAATCTGAAGCTACGCGACCTGGTGATCGATACCGCGGCCGAGCTAGAAATTCCACTGCAACTCTCGGCCTACGCTGTCGGCGGATCGCAGGACGGCCGGCAGATCACTCTGCACGGTATTGGCGTGCCGACGGTCGTTTTGTGCGTTCCCACGCGCCATATTCATAGTCACGGGTCCATCATTCATCGTGACGATTACGAGAATTGTTTGAAGCTGATCAAGGCCGTCATAGCCAGATTAGATGCCGCGACGGTGGACGGCTTGACGAGATAGAAAGATAATTAGCCAGGAATACTGGCATAACCAGGGAAAACTGGCTTAACCAAGGAATACCAGCTTACTGGTTACTTAACCAGGAAATACTGGTTGAGTAACCAGGAGCTATGGCTTTAGGAGGTTAGTGCATGACAACACTCGCTCCAGGCTTTGAAGATATCGCCGATACTCTTCTAAAGCGCGTAGAGGGTTTTGAAAAGAAAGTTGAGGCGCGTAGCGTCGGCTCGGTGATTTCCGTGGGCGATGGCATCGCCCTGGCGGATGGGCTGGCCGATGTTCGAGCCAGCGAAATCGTCGAGTTTTCCAATGGCGTAGCCGGCGTGGCTTTGAACCTTGAGCCGGATAGCGTCGGCATTGTGGTCATGGGCGACTTCACCGGCATCGCGGTCGGCGATGAAGTCCGGGCTACCGGCCGCATCGCTTCCGTGCCCGTTGGCGAATCGCTGATCGGTCGGGTCGTCAACCCGTTGGGCCAGCCATTGGACGGCAAAGGACCCCTCGGTGCGACCCATATCCGCCCCATCGAGCGTATCGCCCCGGGCGTGATCGAGCGCAAGGGCGTCGACACGCCGGTCCAGACCGGCATATTGTCCATCGATGCCATGTTCCCCATCGGCCGTGGCCAGCGCGAGTTGATCATCGGCGACCGTCAAACAGGCAAGTCGGCCATTTGCCTGGATACTATCGTCAACCAGAAGGGCGGCGACCTGATTTGCATCTATGTGGCCATTGGCCAGCGGATCGGTCAGGTGGCCCAGGTGGTGGCGGCCCTCGAAAAAGAAGGGGCCATGGAATATACGATTGTCGTCGTCGCCGGGGCGTCTGACCCGGCGCCGCTGCAATACTTTGCTCCCTATGCCGGCTGCGCCATTGGCGAGGAATTCATGGACCAGGGCAGGGATGCGCTGGTCATCTATGATGACTTGTCTAAGCATGCCTGGGCCTATCGCGAGATGTCGCTCATCTTGCGTCGCCCGCCCGGCCGAGAAGCCTACCCTGGCGATATCTTCTCATTACATAGCCGGCTGCTAGAAAGGGCGGTCCGTTTGCGCGATGAGTACATCATCGTCGCCAAGGGCGCCGAGGTCACGGCAGATAGTGAAGGCGTAGACGGCAAGATCTACTTTGGCAATCATGACCTGGCCGGCGCCGGAAAAGCCCTTGAGGCGATGTCAGACAAGGACAACTACGAAATCGTCAAAGTGCCCGGCACTGGCGGATCTCTGACAGCTCTGCCAATCATTGAAACTCTGTTGGGCGATGTCTCGGCTTATATCCCCACCAACGTCATCTCCATCACCGATGGCCAGTTGTTCCTGGAGACCGATTTGTTCAACGCCGGCCAGCGCCCGGCTATCAATACCGGCATCTCGGTCTCCCGGGTAGGCAGTGACGCCCAGCGTAAGTCGATGAAACGTGTGGCCGGCGGCTTGAGATCTGACTTAGCCCAATACCGCGAATTGGCGGCCTTTGCCCAGTTTGGTTCCGATCTGGACAAGGCTACCCAGCGGCAGTTGGATCGTGGCGCACGCCTGATGGAACTGCTCAAGCAGCCCCAGTACGCGCCTTTCCCGTTGCACCATCAGGTCATATTGATCTACGCCGGCACCAGAGGCTACCTGGATGATGTTCCCGTGGACGATGTCGATCGTTGGAGCGCCGAATTTCTGCGCTACATGGATACGGCTCACCCGCAGGTTGGCCAGTCGATCCGTGACAGCAACGATTTCACTTCGGAGACCGAAGAAACATTGACCCAAGCCATCGCCGACTTCAATGCCAACTGGTCCGCCTGAGATTAGTGATTGTGGTTCTGGGACCCTTATCCTGCAAGTCCTTTCTTTTCCTTAAGGCTGAAGGCTGAAAGCTTTTTTTTAAGGAGTGCGTTTTGGCTACCGAACGCGAGCTCAATAAACGTATCCGCAGCATCAAGAATATTTCCCAGGTGACCAGCGCCCTGGCGGCCGTTTCTGCGGCCAAGGCCAGCAAGGCCCAGCACCAGGTGATGGCTACTCGCGATTATGCGGGCAAGGCTTATGAAATCCTGATCAACCTGGCATCTCAACCCGGCGTCGATGGCAACAACGCCCATCCACTACTGACGGCCCGATCCGAAATCAAGAACACAGCCTTGATCTTGATCACCGGCGATCGCGGACTGGCCGGCGCCTACAACGCCAATATCGTTGCCCGGGCCGAGCAATTCATCCGCGCCTTCCCCACGCCGGTAGAGGTGATCGCCGTCGGCCGCAAGGGTCGCGACTTAATGATTCGCCGCGGCTACAACGTGGTTGCATCATTTGACGGAATTGCCGACGAACCGGCCTTTGTCGACATATCGCCCATCGCCCGCGTCGTCATCGACGATTACCTGTCAGGCAAGGTGGACGATGTCTTTATCGGCTATACCGACTTCGTCAGCCTGGCCGTCCGGCTGCCCAGGGTTAAACAGCTGTTACCGCTCAAGCCCCTGGATCTGGAAGCCATGGCCGTTTCCGAATACGTGGAGGACGTCGATCTGACCGGCGCTTCCGAACGTATTTACGACTACGAGCCTGAACCGTCCGCGTTAATGAATACCATCGTGCCCCGCTTCACCGAACTGCAAGTTTACCAGTCGGTGCTCGAAGCCAAGGCCAGCGAGCATAGCGCCCGCATGGTGGCCATGAACAACGCTACGGATAACGCGGGCGAACTGATCGATTACTTGATTCTTGAGCGCAACAAAGCCCGCCAGGCGAGCATTACGGGCGAGATCCTGGATATCGTCGGCGGGGCCGAAGCGCTGGCATCATGACGAGAAGCGTCATAATTGACGAGAAGCGTCAATACTACTTAGGAGGTTTACATGGCTGTTGGTATCGTGAAGGCCATTCGCGGCGTTGTCGTTGACGTCGACTTTCCTGAAGGCGAATTGCCCGAAATCTATGAGGCCCTGGAAATTGAGCGCCCAGATGGTCGCCTTGTGCTCGAGGTTCAGCAACACTTAGGCGGCGGGTTGGTCAAGACCGTGGCCATGGACTCGACCGATGGTCTGCCGCGCGGCGTCGAAGTCGTTGCCACGGGCGCGCCGATCATTGTGCCTGTTGGTCCGGTCACCCTGGGCCGCATCTTCAACATTGTCGGCGAGGCCATTGACGGCCGACCCACGCCCGAGTCAGATCACTACTATCCGATTCACCGGCCGGCGCCGGAGTTTCAGGATCAATCTACTGTGGCCGAAACATTCGAAACCGGCATGAAGGTCATCGATTTGATCGCTCCCTTGCTCAGGGGTGGCAAGACCGGCGTTTATGGGGGTGCGGGTGTCGGTAAGACGGTGATGATTTCGGAGCTGATTCGCTCTGTGGCTACAGCTCACGAGGGCGTCTCGGTTTTCGCCGGTGTTGGCGAGCGCACCCGAGAGGGCACCGACATGTACTACGAACTAGAGGAGTACGGTGTGCTCGACTCGGTGGCCATGGTATTTGGCCAGATGAACGAGCCGCCCGGTGTCCGGCTGCGCGTGGCCTTGACCGCTTTGGCCATGGCCGAATACTTCCGCGACGAAGGGCGCGACGTGCTGATTTTCATTGACAACATCTTCCGCTACGTGCTGGCTGGCTCGGAGATGTCGGCCCTGTTAGGCCGCATGCCCAGCGCCGTCGGCTACCAGCCAACGCTGGCCGCCGAGATGGGTCTGTTGCAGGAGCGGATCACTTCCACCAAGAGCGGCTCCATCACCTCTATGCAAGCCATCTACGTGCCGGCCGACGACTATTCAGATCCGGCCCCAGTTGCCACTTTCGCCCACCTGGATGCCAGCATCACTCTGGAGCGAAGTGTCTTCGCCAAAGGTATTTTCCCGGCCGTCGATCCACTCTCCTCCTCTAGCCGGGCGCTCCAGATAGACGTCGTCGGCGAAGAGCACTATAACACTGCTCGTGAAGTGAAGCAGGTTCTGCAGACCTACAATGACCTTCAGGATATCATCGCCATTCTCGGCATCGACGAATTGAGCGAAGATCAGAAGATCCTGGTTGCCCGCGCCCGAAAGATCGAACGATTCCTGGGCCAGCCTATGTTCGTGGCCGAGAAGTTCCACGGTCTCGACGGTCAGTATGTGCCTACCCGGGAAACAGTTCGTGGCTTCCGGGAAATCTTGGACGGCAAACATGACGATCTACCAGAACAAGCCTTCTTCATGGTAGGCACCATTGATCATGCGGTAGAAAAAGCCCAGAAGTTGCGCGCCGAGGCGTAAGAGATATGCCAATCCAGTGTGACATCATCACCCAAGAAAGAACCGTCTACAGCGAGCAGGCAGACTACGTCAGTCTGCCTGGAACTGAGGGCGTCATGGGTATCTTGCCTGACCATTCTTCGCTGCTAACAGCCTTGAACTTCGGCGAGGTCATGATACGCAAGGACGGTGACGAGTACTATTTCGCCATCGGTGGCGGTTTTGCCGAAGTGCAGCCGGATCGCGTTGTTATCCTGGCCGACTCGGCCGAACATGCTGACGAGATCGACACGGAGCGGGCCCAAAAGGCCCGCCAACGAGCTGAAGAAGCCATGAAGGAAGGCGTGTCCGATGATGCGGTGGCCTATGCCCAGATTGAGGCGGCCCTCAGGCGTGCCCAAATCCGGGTCGACGTCAGCCGCCGTCGCCGGAGCAGCAAACCCCGGCGCCGCCTTGGCGTGCCTGAATTAGCCGGCGAGGCGGAGGACGAGAGCTAACTTGGCCCTTTTCACGCCCTACATCGCCATCGACTTGGGCACCATCAATGTGCTGGTGTATCAGCAGGGTCGGGGCATCGTTCTCCAGGAACCCTCGGTCGTCGCCATTCGCGAGGACGAAAACAAGACCACCATCGTCGAGGTGGGCCGGGCGGCCCGCGAGATGTACGGTCGTACCCCAGAAGAGATCGAAGTCATGCGCCCCCTGCGTGACGGTGTTATTGCCGACTACTTCGTCACCGAAGCGATGTTGCGCTATTTCATTGATAAGGTAACCGGCCGTTTTAACTTGCGCCGGCCGATCGTCATGATCAGCGTGCCTTATGGCGTGACCAGCGTCGAGCGCCGGGCGGTCAAAGAGGCTGGTTTGGCTGCCGGATCGCGCGAGGTCCATTTGATACCTGAGCCACTGGCTGCAGCCATTGGCGCCGGCTTACCGGTGGGTACGCCCACCGGTAATATGGTCGTGGACCTGGGCGGCGGTTCCACAGAGGCCGCCGTCGTTTCCATGAACGGTATCGTCAGCGCCGAATCGGTGCGCGTTGGCGGTGTTCACCTCGACGATGCCATCATCAATTATGTTCGCAAGAAATACAACCTGGTTATTGGCGAACCCACGGCCGAAGAGATGAAGATCAAGATCGGCGCCGCCCGCGACCTGGACGACCGCCTGGAAATGAATGTTCAAGGACGGGATCAGATCGCCGGCTTGCCCAAAACGATCAGCGTTAGTTCCAGCGAGATCGTAGAGGCCATCGAAGAGCCGCTAATGGCCATTGTCAACGTCGTTAGGGCCGTTTTGGCCAAAACGCCGCCCGAACTGGCCGCCGACATCATCGATCGGGGCATGGCCCTGACCGGCGGCGTCGCGCTACTACGCGAGATCGACACGTTGCTGACCGAGGAGGCGGGTGTGCCGGCCTATGTGGCCGATAACCCCATCGCCTGCACCGCCATTGGCGCCGGCCGGGCCCTGGACGAACTGCCTATCTTGCAGCGCAGCATTCCCGATATGTAACATCCCCGGCGACTCCCATACAAATCACAGCGGCCCTGGTCACATCTGACCAGGGCCGTTTTGCTCATAATGCTGAAACCTGATGGGGTCAGGCCTTGACCTTGTCAGCCCTTGACGCGCTAACTCTCCAGGTAAAAGGTCATTTGTTGTAATTGTACGACCGGATCGCTATAACGCACCTGAACACCTGCCGGGGCGCCCAGATTGATTGGCGCATAACTAAGGATGGACTTGATGCCTGATGCAACCAGCACATCGGCGATCTCCTGGGCCGCCGCGGCCGGCACGGCAAGAATGGCTACCAATACCCCTTCGCGAGCCACAATTTCTTCCAGATCCGACACATCGTGGACGACATAGCCGGCCATCTCCTGACCGACGATTTCGGGATCGTTGTCAAAGATCCAGTTGATATGAAAGCCGCGATGCTTGAAACCCTGGTAGTTGGCCAGTGCGTGCCCAAGATAACCGGCTCCAACCAGGGCAACCGGCCACTCCCGATCCAGGTGCAAGATCTGGCGCAACTGCTCGATAAGATAGCCGATATTATAGCCGGTCCCCTGCTTGCCGAACTCGCCAAAATGGGACAGATCTTTGCGGATTTGGGCCGAACTGATGCCCAATCGCTGGCCCAACTCTTGAGATGAAGTCGTCACCTTATCTTCGGCCGCCATATAATTCAGCGCCCGCAAATAGATTGGCAATCGGCCAATTACGATATCCGGAATTCCTTCAGCCACGTTTGGCCTTCCTCCCACTCCGAACCATTGCGTCTGGCACATTAACCTCCACCAGCAGCTTATTCGTGCAACTTTTCACATTTTAGCACAAGGGTTTAGGCCCAGCAAAAACGAGCGACCCTTACGCATTTGCCACTGTTTGTCGTCGTTGATCCAGGCAAGATAAGAGACCTTTGTGCCGAAGTGCACAAATCCCACCGCCTGGCCTATAATAGTTGCTCTTGTGGAACGCCCGATTGTGGGCGTGGAGTAATAATCAGGAAGTAGACGATGCGCAGAATCATCATCATCCTTGTCGTCGTGATCGTAGCGGTTGGAGTCGGCGCCTTTTTCCTAAACCAACGACGAGCGAGCCAGGAACAGGAATTCGAAATCATAAGAGAGGCAGAGGTGGCCTTGGACCAGATTGCGGCCACGGTGAACGCCACCGGTACGACTGAGCCCGAAGCGCTGGTAACCTTGAGTTTCCGGGCCGGCGGTAGCGTGCAGACGGTTGATGCCCTGCGCGGCCAGCGGGTATCGGCCGGTGACGTGTTGGCGACCTTGGATACCGGTGAATTGATCTTGGCCGTGCAGCAAGCCCAGGACAACTTGAATATCCAGAAACTGATGTTGCAGCAATCGCTTAACAGCGGACCCAGCCCGGCCACTCTGGCCTCGGCCGCGGCCGATGTTGAAGCGGCCGAAGCCAATCTCGTCATTGCCGAAGCAAACGTGGCCGCGGCCGAGGCCTCGCTGGCCCAGGCCCAGGCCCAACGGGCCCAACTGCTGACCGGCCCTACCCAGGGCCAGGTCGCTGCCGCCGAGGCTCAGGTCTCGTCGGCCAGAACCCAGCAGAAAGTCGCCCAAGATACCTACGACCAATTGCTTACCTGTCGTGACGTGACTGCGCCGGGCGGCGAAAAGCGGACAGTCTGCCCTGGACTGGGCACGGCCGAGGAACAGGGCCGGGCCAACCTGGAGGCGGTCAACGCTTCCCTGGATGCGGCCCTGGCGCAACTGGCCGATGTGCAGGCTGGTCCGAGCGCAGCCGACTTGCAAGCGGCAAACGCGGCCATCGCTGCCGCCGAGGCCCAGGTCGACAGTGCCCAGGGCAACGTGCAGGTCGCTGAAGCAAACCTGGCCCGCGCCCGCGCTGCGAAGGATCGCCTGTTGGAAGGACCCACCGATAATGACATCGCCATCCTGGAAGCCCAGATTGCTAGCGCCCAGACCAACCTCGACTTGGCTCAGCTACGCCTGGAGCAAGCCATGATCGTTGCCCCCATTGACGCCCGGGTGGCCAGCGTGCAGATAAAACAAGGCGAGCAGGCCTCCCCGGGTGCGCCAGCCATCACGCTCATCGACGAGGGCGCCTACCATATCGAGGTCAGTGTGGACGAGATCGATATTGACCAGATTGAAGAAGGTCAATCGGTTGACATCGCCCTGGATGCATTGCCCGATAGGGTCGTCGAGGGCGTTATCGCCGAGATCGCCCCCACGGCCGCCACATCAGGCGCTGGTGTCGTCACGTACCTGGTCACCATCAACATTGATTCAGGCGACATAGCCTTGAAACCGGGCATGACGGCCAACGCTACAATTGTCACCGACCTTCTTGATGGGGTACTCATTGTGCCCAACTGGGCCGTTCGTCTGGATCGGGAAACCGGCCGGGCCTTTGTCAATCGCTTGGCCGCTGACGGCGCGGTCGAAGAAGTGCCGGTGGTCACCGGCCTGCGCAACGAGCAATTCAGTGAAGTAATCAGCGGCATTGACGAAGGTGACGTGGTGGTCGTCACCAGTGAGCGTGAAGGGCTTGGCGCCTTCTTTGGCGGCTAACTGGATCAGCTGGTGAATCATGAACGACTCCCATAATACAATGCAACCGGTCATCACCTTCGAAGGTGTATCCAAGGTTTATCATCTGGGCGAGTACGACGTGCATGCCTTAAATGGCGTGTCCACCGTGATTTACGAGGGTGAGTTTGTGGCCATCATGGGCCCCTCTGGTTCCGGCAAGTCAACCATGATGAATGTGCTGGGCGCCCTCGACACGCCGACGAGTGGCACCTACATTTTGGCCGGGTCTGATGCCAGCCAGATGAGCGACGATGAATTGGCCGAGATTCGCAACTCCAAGATAGGTTTTGTGTTCCAGAACTTCAACCTGCTGCCCAGAACATCGGCCATTCAACAGGTGGAGCTGCCGCTCATCTATGCCGGCAAGAGCCAGCGCCGGGCCAAGGCCGCGGCCGCTCTCGAGCTGGTGGGCCTTGACGACCGGATGGATCATCGACCTAGCGAACTGTCGGGTGGTCAACAACAGCGCGTAGCCATCGCCCGAGCTCTAGTCAACGAGCCGGCGATCATCCTGGCCGACGAACCGACCGGCAACCTGGACAGTAAATCTGGCGTCGAGATCATCCAGATCCTGCAAAACTTGAATCGGGAACAGGGCATCACCATTATTTGTGTGACCCATGATCCCTGGATTGCCCGTCACACCCAGCGAGTTCTGCGCTTGTCTGACGGCCGGATTGTGGGTGATGAGACGATTGAAGAGCCTCTGACCGCCGGCGAAGAAGAGCGGCCGTCCGACACGCTTCTGCACTGATGGGAGTTATTCGCAGGTGAACTTATCAGAGAACTTCCGCCTGGCTCTTCGTGCGCTGTCGGCCAATAAGCTACGTGCTTTACTCACCATGTTGGGCATCATCATTGGCGTGGCCGCCGTCATCACCCTGCTTTCAGTTGGCCAAGGCGTGGAGTCCTTCATCGTTGCCGAGTTTGAAGGCCTGGGAAACAATTTGCTATTCGTTTTTCCCGGACAACTTGAGGCAGGACAAGGGCCGCCGCGGCCGGGAGGGGGCGGCCTGACCAACGACGATCTGGCCGCGCTGTCCGATCCGTTACGCGTGCCCGATGTAGCTGCCGTGGTACCCGAATATTCACGGCCGGCGATTATCACCCGCTCCGGGAATGAAGCGCGAACCCAGATCAGCGGCACGACGCCCGAATATCCTGAAGTGCGAAATTTCTACCCGGTGGCCGGCGTCTTCTTCACCGACCAGGACCTCAACGCCAATGCCCGAGTGGCTGTGTTGGGTCAGACCGTTTATGAAGCGCTTTTTCCGAATGGCGAATTGCCAATAGGCGAGACCATCAAGATCGACAATGCCAACTTCCGGGTTATTGGCGTCATGGAAGAGAAAGGCGGTTCCGGCTTCAACGACCAGGATGACTTGATCCTGATCCCCCTGACCACCGCCCAGCGACGGCTCTTTCCGGCCCGCCGCTCCGATGGCAAGTTTCGCATTGATTTCATCTATGCTCAGGCCATTAGCGAGGAGCGCCAGAGCGCGGCAATCGCCGAAATTGAGTGGACGTTGCGTGAAACGCACAGGATCGGCTTAGGTGACGAAGATGACTTTACCGTTCTTAGTCAAGACGAATTGGCCGGCGCTTTCAGCCAGGTCACCAGCATCCTGACCATCTTCCTGAGCCTGATCGCCGGCATCTCGCTCCTGGTCGGTGGGATAGGCATCATGAACATCATGCTGGTTTCGGTGCGCGAGCGAACCAAAGAGATCGGTTTGCGTAAGGCTGTTGGCGCCAAGCGACGCGACATCCTGTGGCAGTTTCTGGTCGAAGCCATTGCCCTGGCCATGATGGGCGGGCTCATCGGCCTGCTGATCGGCTATGGTGGCGCTGCAGCTATCGCCAACTTCTCCGAAAGCTTGCAGCCGGTGTTAGATTGGAGTTCGGCCGCGCTCGCCATCACCTTTTCGGCCGTGGTTGGGCTCTTCTTTGGTATCTACCCGGCTTCCCGCGCCGCCCGCTTGAAACCGATTGATGCACTGCGCTACGAATGATGCCGAAAGATCGTTGAACTGCTGAACCATGTACATCGACCGATGAACGTCACTGAAAACATTCGCATCGCCTTTCGTGGTCTGGCAGCCAACAAGCTCAGGGCTGCCCTGACCATGTTGGGCATCATGATCGGCGTGGCCGCCGTCATCACTTTGATGGCCATTGGCGACGGCGTCAATCGTTTTGTGGCCGACCAATTCATTGGTCTGGGCACCAACCTGGTCTTCGTCGTGCCCAACGAAGATCCATTTCGCGCCGAACCATCCATATCCATGGCCGACGCTCAGGCGCTGGCTGATGTTGCCAGGGTGCCGGGCGTGGTGGCTTCGGCGCCGCTCTATAATCGCAGTTCCGAAGTGGTCTACGGTGGCAACGTCGACACCGTTCCCATCCAAGCCTCAACGCCGGATTATGGTGAAATACGCGGCTATGAGGTTGAACGCGGCCGATTCTTCGGCGATACGGATTACAATGGCCGTTCGCGCGTCGTTGTCCTCGGTGCCGAGACCGTCGAAAACCTCTACCCCGAGGATGTCGATCCTCTGGAAACCGATGTCAAGATCGACGGCATCAATTTCCGGGTGATAGGCATCTTGGAAGAACAGGGCGGTGGCCTCTTCGGCAGCCAGGATAATCTGCTGATCTTGCCCTTAACTACCGCGCAAGAGCGTCTCTTCAACGCTCGCAGCCGGCGCACCGGTGAATTATTGGTCGATACCATCCTGCTTCAAGCGGTTAGCAGTGAAGCCGTGCAAGACGTGGTCATCGATGCCACCGAGGCGCTTCGACAGACTCACAATATCTCATTTCGTGACGAGGATGATTTTGTTGTCCTGACCCAGGAAGACTTCCTGGACACCTTCGGCCAGGTGATAGGCGTCCTCACGCTGTTCCTGGGCGCTATCGCCGGCATTTCGCTGCTGGTCGGCGGCATTGGCATCATGAACATTATGCTGGTCACAGTGACCGAAAGGACTCGGGAGATCGGTCTGCGCAAGGCTGTCGGCGCCAAGCGCTCTGACATTTTAGGCCAGTTCCTGACCGAAGCGATCATTCTGTCAATTGTTGGCGGTCTGCTGGGAATCTTCCTGGGCTTCTTGGGCGCGACGGTCATCCAACTGGCCGTACCTGATCTGGAAACGTCAATTACGGCCGGGGCAGTGACTCTGGCCGTCGGTTTCTCGGCCGCCGTAGGCCTCTTCTTCGGCATCTATCCCGCCTCGCGCGCCGCCGCGCTCGATCCCATCGAGGCCCTGCGTTTTGAGTAGCTGCGTCTGCGTGTTAGCCAAGGTTAGCGCTGATCGCTATTTGCCTGATGCACGTCGCGATTAACGCCCACTTTTGGAACAGGGCCAATACCGGCAGCGGCCAATATACGCGCCAGCTGGTCTACTATTTCAACCGCCTAGTTGCTGATCTCGAGATCACCTTGATCTATCCGTTGATGCCCGGTGATCCCGGCCCGCAAGACGTTCCACCCAGCGTGAAGGTTGAGATCGTTCCGGTTCGGACCGGCCATGTGGGCAAGGTGTATTTCGAACAGGTCCTCTTCCCTCGCGCTTGCCGCAAAGTCGGCGCTGACGTGGCTCATGTACCTTACTGGGGTTCGCCTCTGCAATCGCCTATCCCCTTGGTGGTCACCGTCCACGATGTGACCACACTCCTTGTACGCGACTACCATCGTGGTTTTCAGGCTCGTCTGTACAACGGGCTAATCAGCGCCGGCGCCCGCGCTGCGGCTCACGTCATCACCGACTCGATGGCTAGCAAGAAAGACATCGTCCGCCATCTAAACATTCCAGCCGGGCGCGTCACGCCGATCTATCTGGCCGTCGAATCTACCTTCACGCCGGAGACAGACTTTCTGCTGGATATGGCCGTGCGCAAGAAATACGATCTACCTGATTTCTACGTGCTCTATCTTGGCGGATATGAGATTCACAAGAACGTAACGACGCTCTTACTGGCATACACCTATGTGGCCCAGGCCCTGGGCGATGACTACCCGCTCGTTCTGGCCGGAGCCAAACCCGATCGGGCTTCAGCGCGTTTCCCTGACTACGATGGTTACGTCAATCGCTTGGATCTGGAAGACTCCGTGATTTGGACCGGCTATATTGACGAGCAAGACAAGCCAGCCCTATACCGCGGCGCCAGCGCATTCGTATTCATCAGCCGCCACGAAGGATTCGGCCTGCCTGCTCTAGAGGCCATGGCCTGTGGCGTACCGCTCATTACCAGCGATCGGAGCTCTCTGCCCGAGGTTGTCGGCGACGCCGCCTTCACCCTGGATCCTGATGATGATCGCCAAATCGGCGGTTCCATTATCGCCGCCGTGATGCAGGAGGAGTTAGCGGCCGAAATGCGTGAAAAAGGCTTGTCCCAGGCGGCCAATTTCTCATGGGAGAAAACGGCCACCGAAACGCTGCTGATCTACGACAAAATCGTGAGCAACTAATCCCGGCTCTCCGCCCGCCAGAGCGTTTGTTGCCCACCCTTAACCATGCTACAATGCCCGCCGATTCGCAGGGGCAATGCCCGCCGATTCGGAAAGGTAATAGTGACGATGCGAGTACGCCAGGATCTGGCTCGCCAGGTTAAGAAAGCGCTCCTGTCAGCGCAATCGACCGGCGACCTGCCGGAATTCGAAATTCCCGAGATTGTGATCGAGAAGCCGCGTGACGAAGGCTACGGCGACTATGCTTGCCCGGTCGCAATGCAGCTTGCTCGCTTAGCCCGTATGGCGCCGCTGAAGATCGCCGAAGCTATCGCCGCGCACATGCCCGCCGTTGATTATTTGAGCGAAGTCAGCGTGGCCCCGCCTGGTTTTATCAATCTGCGATTAGAGAAGGCGTTCCTGCAGGGGCAGGTGGCCGACATCCTGGATGCCGGATTCGACTACGGCCGACTTGACAATGGCGCCGGAAAACGAGCCCAGGTGGAATTCGTCAGCGCCAACCCCACTGGACCCCTGACTGTTGGCCGCGGCCGGGGCGGGGTGATGGGCGATACCCTGTCACGGGCCATGGAAGCCGCCGGCTACGACGTTTCCCGCGAGTACTACTTCAACAACGCCGGCCGGCAGATCGACATGCTGGGCGAGTCGCTCAAGATCCGCTACCGGCAGGCACTGGGCCAGCAGGTAGCCCTCGGAGACGAGCATTACCAGGGCGATTACCTGACCTGGATTGCCATGGTTCTGGTCGGCCAACATGACGATACCCTGCTGGAAAAACCGACCACCTTCTTCAGCAAAGTGGCGGAAGAAACGATCTTCGCCAGCATCCGGGCCACCCTTCGCCGCCTGGGCATCGTTTTTGACGTTTACTACAACGAAGTCGATCTTTATACAACCGGTCGGGTCCAGGAAGCGCTGGCGGCGCTCCAAGAAAACAGCTATGCCTATGAGGAAGAAGGCGCCTGGTGGTTCAAGTCGACCGCTTTGGGCGACGAAAAGGACCGGGTGCTGGTTAAGTCGAGCGGCGAACCGACCTATCGCATGACCGATATCGCCTACCATAGGCACAAGGCTGAGCGCGGTTTTGACCTGGTAGTCGACATCTTCGGCGCCGACCATCATGCGACGGCGCCGACCGTCATGATGGGTGTCCAGGCGCTTGGTTACGATCCCGACTTCGTTCATATCTTGCTACACCAGTTCGTGACCTTGATTCGCGACGGCCGGCGGGTGCGCATGGGTACTCGCCGGGGCCACTTCGTCACCTTGGACGAATTAATGGACGAGGTAGGCGCGGATGCGGTTCGTTATTTCATGCTTTCCAGGTCGGGCAACAGCACCATCGATTTTGACATGGATCTGGCCGTGGAGCAGTCCGACAAGAATCCGGTTTACTATATCCAGAATGCGCACGTGCGCTGCGCCGGAATCTTCCGTAAGTGGGCCGAAGCGGGGCTGCCGGAACACGCCGATGCCGGCGCCGACCTGAGCTTGCTGACGCATGACAACGAACTGGCCTTCCTGCGCAAGGCGCTGGAGCTGACCGAAACGCTCGAGTTAATGGTCGACCACTATGAGCCCCACCATATCGCCTTCTACGCCTACGAATTAGCGGCCGCCTTCCATCCGGCCTATGAGACTTGCCGCGTATTGCACAGTGAAGTGCCTGAACCACTTCGACTGGCCCGTCTCAGATTCTATCGGGCGGCCAAGCTGTTGCTTGCCCGAGTGCTGGATCTGATGGGCATGAGCGCCCCCGAAGTAATGTGAAGATTATCCGACCATATGTTTGGCGCAATCACGAACGCCGGCAGGTGAACGCTGCCAGCCCATAATTGGAGGTTTATGCATGGGATTGAAGAATGATGCTTGGATTCGCCGAATGGCCCACGAGCAGCGCATGATTGAGCCATTTGTAGACAATCAGGTCCGTGATGATGTGATTTCCTATGGCCTGTCCTCTTACGGTTATGATATCCGGGTCACCGACGAATTCAAGATCTTCACCAACGTCCATTCGGCCATCGTTGATCCAAAGCACTTTGAGCCCACGTCCTTTTTCGACTATCAAGGGGATGTCTGCGTCATTCCACCTAATTCCTTCGTGCTGGCCAGGACCATTGAGTATTTCCGTATCCCACGCGGTGTGCTCACGATGTGCCTCGGCAAGAGCACCTATGCCCGCTGCGGCTTGATCGTTAACGTAACGCCCTTTGAGCCGGAGTGGGAAGGCTACGTCACTTTGGAGATCTCTAATACGACGCCGCTGCCGGCCCGCATCTATGCCCATGAGGGTATCGCCCAGGTGATCTTCTTTGAGGCCGACGAGGTTTGCGAAGTGTCCTATGCCGACCGGAAGGGCAAGTACCAGGCCCAGAAACAAATCGTCCTGCCGCGCATCTGATCGCTCAGTTTGACAGCTCGAAACCTTGTTGAAAAATCGGTTCCACCTTGACTTGGCGAGGATCGAGCCAGGAGAGATTTCGTCAAGCCGCTGATGCAGAACGATCCCACCCTAGCCCAGCCAGACCCCGATCCTCTTCGGCAAAACATCATTGTCTTGCAAGCGGATCTTGACGGCCTCTTTGAGGTGACGAGCGTCACGCCACAGCCAGAAGCTCCGGCCGTTGCCTTCAGCGGCCGGTTTCTCCGTGACGTCAATTCCTGCTACGATCAGATTCACGATCGCTTCCAGAACCACGGCTACACGCCACTGATGCGGCGCGAAAAGGGCCAGGATCATATCCTGGCTGTCGAAGGCATTGTCGACCGACCGAAAACGGGTAACCCGCTGGTCAACATCCTGTTGCTTGTGGCCACTGTCTTTACCACCTTATCCGCCGGCGCTTCGATGTTGGGTTACAGCGTCGTCGACTCGTTGATGATGGGCTCGCCGCGGGCCGTGCTCCAGGCGCTGCTGGCCGGGGCGCCTTTCGCCATCACCCTCATGGGCATATTGGGCGTCCATGAATTGGGCCACTACGCTGCGGCCAGGCTGCACGGTGTGCGGGCCACGTTACCCTATTTCGTTCCTATCCCCTTCGCATTAGGCACCCTGGGCGCCTTCATCGCCATCAGGTCGCCGATGAGGGATCGCCGGGTCCTGTTTGATATTGGCCTGGCCGGTCCGTACGCAGGCTTGCTGGCCGCCTTGCCTCTACTGCTGTTAGGGCTGTTACTCTCGTCCACCAATTACGTCCCCCTGTCTTTCTCCGGCCGGACGTTGGAAAATCTTGGCTCATCCCTATTGATCCAGATCGTCGTCAACCTGGTGGCCGATATCCCAGATGGTCAGACGATAACCTTGCACCCGGTGTTCTTCGCTGCCTGGCTAGGCCTCTTCTTGACCGGCATCAACCTGTTGCCCGTTGGGCAACTGGATGGTGGACATGCCTCCTATGCCCTGCTCGGCCGGGTCGCCCATGGCCTAGCCCTGGTCGCGTTTCTACTGTTGATACTGGCCGGGATCTTCGACGCGGCGAACCGCACATTCTGGTTTATCTGGGCTTTCTTCGTCATGCTGGGCGGACTGCGTCACCCACCACCGATGAACGACATCACCGGCGTTGGCCTGCCCCGCAAGCTCATTGGCCTGCTAACCGTGCTGTTATTCTTCCTGATCTTCACCCCACCCATGTCCTTCCGCTAACAAGCTAGCCCCTGGCCCCAATCACGTCTTCAACGCCTTAACCTTCGCTCCCTCCGGCGTATCGCGCACCTGGTAGCCGGCTGCCGCTATCTCATCCCGCAGTGCGTCGGCATCGCTCCAGCGTTTATCAGCCCTGGCCAACTGGCGCTGTTCTACCAGGTCTAGAACATGTTCGGGGATAGGCTCCTCGAGCTCTTCCCACTCCGCCAGGCGCAGGCCAAGAACCTGGTCAAACACCTCCACCGTGGCCCTTTTTATCGACGAAGGCAATTCGCTCCGGGCCAACTCCCAGGTCAAGGCCAGCGCCCGAGGCATGTTGAGATCGGCGTTGACGTATTCTTGAAAGCGGGTCAGGTACGACTCGTTTGCCAACCCAGCCTCGTCCCAACTGGCGAACGACGCGCGCAAGCGACCAAGGCTGGCCGTCGCCCCGTCCAGCCCTTCCCAGCCGAAGTTAAGCTTCGAGCGATAGTGAGCGCCGAGGCAGAAGTAGCGAAAGGCCATCGGCTCGTAACCACGATCGATTAATACCTGCAAGCGCAGAAAATCGCCGACCGACTTAGCCATCTTCGTATCATCCAGTTGCAGAAAATAACCGTGCATCCAGAAGTTGGCCAGATTCGTGCCGTAACAGGCCTGGCTCTGGGCGATTTCATTGGTGTGATGCACCGGAATATGATCTTCGCCGCCGCAATGAATGTCAAAGAACGGCCCCAAGTATTTAGCGGCCATGGCCGAGCATTCGATATGCCAGCCCGGGAATCCAACCCCCCACGGGCTATCCCATTCCATCTGCCGTTCTTGGTCCAGCGGGCTGAACTTCCATAGGGCGAAATCTGTCGGCAGACGCTTGTTGGCCACGTCCACTCGGGCGCCTGCCTGCTGCCCGGCCAGGTCCAGCCGGGCCAGGAATCCATAATCCTCCACCTCAGACGTATCAAAGTAAATGCCGTCGGCCGTACGATAACTATAACCGGCCGCCTCGATGCACTTCACCAAATCGATTTGCTCTTCGATATGATCGGTGGCTTTGCACCAGATAGTGGGCTCCAGGATATTCAGCTGCTTCATATCATCTTTGAACGCCTGGGTATAGATCTCGGCGATTTGCCAGGCCGACATGCCAGTGCGGCGCGAGCCCTTTTCCATCTTGTCTTCGCCCGTATCGGCGTCAGAGGTGAGATGGCCGACGTCGGTGATATTCTGTACGTGTTCGACATCGTAGCCGTTGAATTCAAGAGTTCGGCGCAGGATGTCCTCGAATATGTAGGTCCGCAAGTTGCCAATATGGGCATAGTCATAGACAGTGAGACCGCAGGCATAAAGCCCCACCTTGGCCGGATCCAGCGGCTCAAAATCACGCACCTGGCGCGTATAAGTATCGTACAGTCGCAAAGTCATCTTCTATCGTCCTTCGATCTCGCGTCGACCCACCCCACGTCATTTACTCATGACCTGGAGCTATGCTACCTTTCCTCACTCGGCCGTCAAATGATCTGCCGTCCGACCACATCATAGGCCTCGATCTGTGCCCCCGCGGACGGCGTATTCGAGTAGTCGTCAGCAAACAATGACCAGATCGACGTCTCGCGTGGCTCGCCATACGTGTTCCTCAGCCGGCGCGCGAGCGTCGCTTCATGTTGAAAGCCAAGCTTGCGCGGGATAGCGGCGCTTCTGACATTCTGCGGTTCGCAACGGATCTCAACCCGGTCCACACGGTCAACCTCGAAGGCTACCCGGGTAAGTGCGGCCGTCGCTTCGGTTGCCAATCCCCGGTTGACATGATCCTTATGAATCCAATAGCCGATTTCGCGAGCTGGAAACTCCGGCGCCGCATCCTGGACGCGCGTATGCAGACCGGTGCCGCCAAGCACCTGGGACTCCTCGGCATCGAAGATGCCGTAGATGAAATCCTTGCCGAGATCGAAGTTGCCTCGAAAACGCCGCAATGTGTCAATTCTCGTCTGAAAATCGGACGGTTCATGCTTGGCCCACGGCATCCAGGGCAGTAAATGATCCAGACTCTCGTCAACCGCCACCTCGAGCAACGGCGCATCGGCCGGTTCCCAGCAGCGCAGAATCAGCCTCTCGCTCTTAATACGGTACGCCGGACCGGGTATCGCTTCTGTCATATCGTCAAAACTCCTCCGGAGACTAATTGCCTTCAGATTCGAGCGGACGCTGCAGCGCCTCCATCATGCCCGGCGGCGGCGAGGTCGGCCGGCCAGCCAGATTGAGGAACACGCCGGTTGAATAATCGTTCACCACCAGCCGGCCGTCGGCCGCTTCTCGAATCTCATTCTGCCATGTGCCGCGCAGCCGGCGAACGTCGACCAACCGGCTGGTGATCTCCACTTCCTGTCCCAGGGCGGGCTGGCTGAAGAAACTCGCATCATGACGCATCTGGAAGACGACGAAGTCTGATGCCAGACAGCGTTCAATAGGCCAGCCGGCCGTAGCCGAGGCGCTGAGGACGCTCTCTTCAATCCATTCGAATATGACGTGAGGATGGACCAGACCAGCCAAACCAACTTCAGCCCGCTCAACGCGGTGCTGCCACCAGTAGCGTCGCACGCTGTCAGATTCTTCCGGCGCCCTGAACGGTCGCGGTCGACTGCCGGCATCCTTGGCTAAGGCAGTCAGCAGAGCATCCGGCAGGCTCACAGGTTGACCTGAGTCGGCTTCTAGCCGTTGCCAGCGCGCTTGAGAGCGAACCACGACCTGTCTGTCATCCCCTTTCCGGCGCACGATCTCGCAGCCAAACACCGGCCGAAGCGCGTCCGCTTCGGCCAACCATACCTGGGCCGCCAGTTGGTCGCCGAAAGACGAAGCCAGCCGGTACTCGATGGCCAGATCCTGCATCGCCCAACGGCACGGGCCGCTCTCAGACCAATCGGTAGCAAAGCCTAAACCGGCCAGACGATCGGCCACGGCATGTTGAACGTAGGCCACATAGGCCGAATTGTTCACATGGTCCAGGCTATCGCAATCGCTGGGTCTGATCTGAAGCGGGATTAGCGTCATGGTATCTTCGCTCGATTGTCTCAAGGGCTGCCGTCCCATGCAAACCCCAACCTGTCGTCGGCGGCAACTGTACTGGCCAACGATTGTACTGGCGTTTGAGGGTGAAAGAGTCGGCCGAGAGGTGTATAATCCAAGAACAATCCTGTCAGGAGCCTGCCAGGAGCGATCCTGCCAGGAGTATCCCGGGATTGTACTTAATAGAAGTTGGCTAACTGAATAGACGCAGAAATTGCGCCCCAGATGCTCAGCAAGCGGTGGGGAAGTGGGCACTAGCGATTCTATAGCCTCTGTAATACTGGCTGAGGAGAGCGCACTAATGCATAGCAACATAAAGGATAACCGCGATCGATTGTTTGCAAATCATCCGTTATCCCTGAAACCTGTGTCCCTGAGCTATGGCCAGGCGATTTGCGTCCCATTTCTTTTGGATGTGGGCTGGAGAATCGGATGCCTGTAATTGACCCGGATGAGTTGGCCATGGCCGAAGCGGTCCTGGAATCGGTTCGCGACGACTGGCTCGAACGTGATGGCGTCACGGCCGTCGATCTCGGCTTCAAATGGAGCGCGGGCCAGATGTCGAATCAACTGGCAATTCGTGTCCATGTCGTCAAAAAGAAGGCCGAGGTTGAGCTGTCCGCCAGTCAACTTTTTCCCAGGGAGATTCAGGGCATACCGGTTGACGTCATTGAAGCGACCTACGCGCCCCAGGCCCTGGTGAACACGAAGGCCGAGGCAGCCATAGAAGGCCGCGGCCAGCGTTTCGATGTAGTGCCCATTGGCGTCAGCGTCGGTAGCCGCTATAGCACGGCCGGCACCTTGGGCGCCAAGGTCCTTGACCTCGACGATGGCCAGGAAATGATCCTCAGCAACTGGCACGTCTTAGTTGGCCGGCATGGCGTCGCCTCCGACCTGCCCATCTGGCAACCAGGCTGGATCGACGGTGGTACGCGCGAATCGAATACCATCGCCTGGCTGGCTCGCTGGGTCCTCGGACCCTACGATGCAGCCGTGGCTCGCCTGACCGGTCAAAGACAAGTCACTTCCAGAACACTGGAAGGCCGGCCAATCGAAGACATTTCTGACCCGCGCTTGGGCATGCGAGTGTGGAAAAGCGGCCGCAGCAGCGGATACACGGAGGGCTTCGTCGACGGTATCAAGATGACTGTGTCCCTCTCCTATGGCCCTGTCGGCGTCCATACGCTGCGCCGGGTATTTCGAATTGTGCCCATTCCGGGCGGCGGCTACCCCGAGATTAGCGTCGCCGGAGATTCCGGCTCGGTCTGGGTAGATAGTCAATCGGGCAAAGCGGTTGGGCTGCATTTTGCCGGCGAGATCGGGAACACGCCTGAACATGCCCTGGCCCACGACATAAAGCCTGTCCTGGAAAGGCTGCGGGTCCGCTTCCCGGCCCAGGACGCTCCATCCGAAGCGCCGCCAGCTAGGCGACCGGCGCCGGGGCCGCAGCCGCCCGCTGCCCCAGCTTACCCGCCTCGTGCAACCTACTATGGCGACTTGCAGAAAAGATTCATGTATTTGCTTAAGCGTTTGTTTTCATCCAGCTAGCAGGCCGACGAAGATGACTGGTCGCCTTCGTAGAGCTTTAACGGCTATAGCGCTGCTGCCGTTGGTTTTGGCCTGCGGTATACTGGGCGACGCGCTGCCGCCAACCGACACAACCGATGCGACGGCCGAACCTATCGTCGCTGCCACACCGTTGACGACGCCCACGGCAACCCAGATTCCGCCCCCAACTGAAACAGCGTCCCCGACTGGGCAAACCACCCCGAAACCAACGCCCAGCTCGACGGCCACGGCCGAAGTGACTGAAGCGCCCCCGCAGGTTCCTGTCCTGAACGATCTCTCCATCGATACAGATGATGTGCTCTTGCTGCCGGTTCCCGCCGTTTACGCCGGCGATCTGGTGACCCTGCACGTTTCGCCCAACTTGCCCAGGGGAATCGCGCCTAACGATGTCCAGCTACGCGTGTTGCTCGACGGCCAGGAACTACTGGCCGACCATATCAACTATCGTAAACTGAGCGGGGATGTAGTTGGTCTGTATCAGTGGGTCTGGGACACCACCGACCAGGAGGGCGCTCATACGATCACGATTGAGGTAGATCCGGCCGACCGGATACTTATCAACGACGAGAACCCAGCCAACAACGTGACCTCGTTGGACGTGATTGTGCATCCTCGCAGAGAGTTGACCGCCAACGAGGCCAATGCGTCTTGGATCGAATTCGAAAGCGACTGCTGCATATTGCACGTGGTCAGCGGGACGGCCGCCCACCGGGACATAGAGCGACTGAAAACCCAGGTTGAGGCGGCATTTGAGCACGCCGCCGGGACCTTGGCGGTGCCCCTTTCGGCCACGCCCTACGATGTTTACTTCATGGATAGGGTCATTGGCCAGGGCGGCTATGCTCTAGAAGATATGGTCGTGTCCTATCTCGATCGCAATTATGCCGGAGGCCAGCTGGACGAACTACTGGTGCATGAGGCCGTTCACGTTATCGACCGCGTTATTGCGCCCAATAGAATAACATTTCTGGCCGAAGGCCTGGCCGTTTGGGTTGCCGGCGGACACTATCAGCAGCAGAATCTGGGTCAGCGAATGGCCGCTCTGGTCGAACAGGGTGGCTATGAACCAATCAGGCAGGTCATCAACAACTTCTTCACATACCAGCACGAACTTAGTTACCTGGAGTCGGCCAGTCTCATCGACTATTTGGTAAACACCTATGGCTGGCCGCGCGTGCGCGATTTCTACGCGAATGCTACGGCCGATGATGGGCTAACCTTGACCGATGCCATTGACGTTAATCTGCGGGACACCTTCGGCCGGACGTTGGATCAGGTTGAAGCCGATTGGCTGGCTTATCTGGCGGCTTTACCCCGGGACTTAACGGCCGCACAAAACTTAGAGACGACGATTCGCTACTATGACACTATGCGCCGTTACCAAACGATCTATGACCCGACGGCCTACTATCTATACGCCTGGTTGCCCGATCCGACCGAAGCGGCCGAACGTGGAACGACGGCCGATTTCAGCCGCCACCCGGAATCCGAAACCAATATTGCCCTGGAGAGTATCTTGTTAGCTGCCAATGCCGCTCTGTTACAGGGTGAATATGATCAGGTGAATGCTTTGCTCGGCAGCGTCGACCGCGTGCTCGACAGCGAAGGGCAATTCATCGATCCGCAGGCCAAGTCATACCTGGACATCGTCCGCGCCGTCGCCGATGAAGGTTACGAAGCGCAGCAAATTGATCTGAACGGCAACCGCGCGACAGTGTCGGCCTCTCGGCCGAACTGGATGAACATGGTGCCGCTGCAACTCCGTCTGGGCTCAGATCGAACTTGGGTCCTGAACCAGTGAAGATGAGCCGCATCTGAGCCAAATGGGGGTTCGGCATCGCCGTCCTGACCCTCAATTGAGCAGAGAGAAGCGCCAACCGTGTGGCCGATTTGGGCATGGTTCTTTTCACTTTTTATGCTACAATGCGTCGCACAGTGGTCATGAAGCCAAGGCGGCCTAATCGAGCGCCTCCAACGACTTTGTGGCTCCCGATTTGACCATACGACACCCACGGTTAGAGACTTGCCGCGGCCAAAGGGGTATCTGATGATCGAGGTTGTAATTGATAGCATCCGAATCAGTCTCATCTCTCAACACCGTATTGTCATGTTGCGCGATGTTGACGGAGAGCGCCGCTTGCCGATTTGGATCGGCCCTTGCGAAGCTGAGGCTATCACGATTGAGCTTCAAGATGTGGAAATTGCCCGCCCGGTCACACATGACTTGCTCAAGAATGTCATCGAAGAGGTGGGTGGGACGGTCTCACACATTCTGATCAACGAACTTCGCGACCAGGTCTTTTATGCCCGGCTGTTTGTCGACATTAGCGGTGAAATGCTTGAGATAGATTGCCGGCCGTCTGACTCGATTGCCGTGGCAGTGCGAGCCAAGGTGCCCATCTTCGTTGAAGAGGCGGTCATGGAAGAGGCCGGTATCTTGCCCGAGCCTGACGTGGATGAAGAATTGGGTGAGCAAGAAGCCGAGAAGCTGGATGCCTTCAAAGACTTCGTGGACACGCTTGACTTTGACGATTTAGAGGGCGACGAGTGAGGTCCGCCAACGGGTTGTTTCCTGGCTGAGAATTTGTAATTGTAATCAGTAGAAACGACGTGAAACGCTCCTTGCTTGCCGGTAGTGGCAGTGGGTGTTTCACGTCTTTTGTTTTGGCGATATGAGTTCTATTGATCGCGTTCCCCCAAACAACGTCGAAGCGGAAGAAGCCCTTTTGGGCTCTTTGCTGATCGATACCGATGCCATATTTGAAGTGGCGTCCTTTCTGCACGCTGATGCCTTCTACCTCGAGAAGAATCGCTGGGTTTACCAGGCAATCCTCGATCTGAATGAAGGCCACAAACCAGTTGATCTGATCACCCTGTCGGATGAGTTGAGACGCCGTGAACAGTTGGACGAGCTCGGCGGCGAGGCCTATCTCATTGGGCTCATCAACTTGGTTCCGACCTCGGTCAACGCCCGCAGTTACGGCCGCATCGTCGAAGCGGCCGCCCTGCGGCGCCGGATGATCAAAGCCGCCTCCACCATTGCCAATCTAGCCTACGAAGAGGACGAGGATATCAACATCGTCATCGACCGGGCCGAGCAATCATTGTTCAGCGTCAGCGAAGAACGTACGACCCGTGACCTCATCCCGGTTCGAGAAATCGCCCGCGGCTATCTGGAGCGCATCGAAGAACTGCACGCCCGCGGTGATGATGTGATTGGTGTGCCGACCAGCTTCACTGATCTGGATAAGCTACTGGGCGGGCTCAACAAATCAGATTTGGTCATCGTAGCCGCTCGGCCGGGCATGGGCAAAACCGCGCTGCAATTGGCGATTGGCCAGGCCGCCGCCCGGCGCTTCGACAAGCGCGTGGCTTTATTCAGCCTGGAAATGTCAGGCGAACAGCTGATTCAGCGTATGATCGCCGCCGAGACGCGCATCGATTCGCAGCGACTTCGCCGGGGCGATCTAGAAGAATCTGAATGGCCCATTTTCTACGAGTCTGTCGGCCGCCTCTCGATGGCCCAGATCTTTATTGATGATACCCCTTCAATCACCCCCATGCAGTTGCGGACCAAGTGCCGCCGCTTGTACGCCGAGCATGGTATCGATTTGATCATGGTCGACTACCTGCAACTGATGCAGGCCGAACGGTCACAGAATAATCGCGTCCAGGAGATCAGCGAGATCTCCCGCGCCCTCAAAGGCCTGGCTCGCGAGTTGGATGTCCCGGTGGTGGCCGCGTCACAGCTTAGCCGGGCGGTAGAGCAGCGCCAGGACAAGAGACCCCAATTGTCCGATTTGCGCGACAGCGGCAGCATTGAGCAGGATGCGGATGTGGTTATCTTCATCTACCGCGACGAATACTACAACCCTGACACCAGCGAACGACCCAATATCGCCGAGATTAATATCGCCAAGCATCGCAACGGCCCCACGGCCGTCGTCGATCTCTACTGGCATGGCCAACTGGCGACATTCCGCAACCTTCAGCGCCAGGAGATTGCTCTGTAGGGGGAACTTATGAAGGGTTTCGTCGGATTCCCGGATGGCAAGCTTCGCCTCACATCTGTTCCCAATCTGTTCTTCAGCGATCTGCTGCCCAACATCGACGATCTGGCGGAGATGAAGGTGACTTTGTATGCTTTCTGGGCCCTGGCCCAGAGAGAGGGTCCAGTGCGCTATTTGCGCCTGGTCGATTTCCTTAACGATCCCGATTTCATGAAAGGTATGGGGCCGACGCCATCGCTGGCCGCTGAGGCGCTGGCCGATGGCGTCGAACGAGCTGTAGCCCGTGGCACCTTCCTACACATCAACGTGGAAAGCGTTGACGGCGTCATGGACCTATTTTTCATGAATTCACAGCGAGGCCGAGCGGCCGTGGAAGGCATAACCCGAGGCGAATGGCGTCCAAACCCGGACGAAGAGACGCCCATCACGTTGATGGTCGAGCGGCCCAACATCTTCGTCCTCTACGAACAGAATATTGGCCCGCTTACGCCGCTCATCGCCGACCAACTGCGCGATGCCGAGCAGACATATCCGGTAGAGTGGATCGAGGAAGCTGTTAAGTTGGCCGTACAAAACAACGTGCGCAAGTGGCGCTACGTGTTATCGATTCTGGAAAGATGGCGACAGGAAGGTAAGGTCGATGGAATCAGCCGCCGAGATACTCAAAAAGAGCTACGAGGACAAGTCCCTGACGAATACCAGGACATCGTCAAGCAGTGATCACCAACCCACGGGCGATGAGCCGCCGCCGCTCGATCCCGAAGAGACCGGTGGTGGACGCCCTGATTGCCCTCACTGCGGTGGACTAGGCTTCTATGTGCCTGATGTTGGCCCTGAGCATCCTGATTTCGGCCGGGCTGTAGAGTGTTCTTGCCGCAAGACCGACCAGGATGCGGCCTATTATCAGCGCCTGCTGCGGGCAAGCGAGCTTGGTTCGCTGGCCGAGTGCACCTTTAGCAACTTTCTGACCGAAGGCGTTGGTCTGCCGCGCGCCAAACAGTTGCGACTCAAGATGGCCTATGCAACCGTTCTGGGCTACGCCAAGAATCCCAAAGGCTGGCTGGTCTTAAAGGGCGGCTATGGCTGCGGCAAGACACACCTGGCCGCGTCAACCGCCAACTACTGCCTCGAACACGGTCAGCCGGTCCTGTTTATCAACACCCCCGACTTGCTGGATCATCTGCGGGCGGCCTACAGTCCGGCCTCCGGCACCTCTTTCGACCAGCGCTTTGATCAGGTGCGGAATGCGCCCCTGCTCATCCTCGACGACCTGGGTAGCCAGAGCAACACGCCCTGGGCTCAGGAGAAACTCTACCAGATCTTCAATCACCGCTACAATGCTCGCCTGCCAACCATCATCACGACCAACCAGGAATTAGAGGCCATTGAAGGGCGCATACGTTCGCGCCTGGTCGACCACCGTTTGGTCCAAATCTTGACCATTGCTGCGCCGGATTTTCGCCGGGCCGGATTTGACGAATCACAGCCAGACCTGTCGACGCTGGACTTGCACGTCGATCAGACCTTTGGAACTTTCGACCTGCGCGAGCGTGAGCTGCCCCAACCGGAGGCCAACAATCTGCGCCGGGCCTACGAGGCGGCCCATAGATTCGCCGAGGCGCCGGGCGATTGGCTGGTTTTCAACAGCATCGCCCACGGCAACGGCAAGACGCACCTGGCCGCGGCCATCGCCAACTCGCTGGCTCGTAAGGGCGACGTGGTACTCTTCATTTCCGTGCCAGACCTACTCGATCACTTGCGGGCCACCTACAGTCCATCCAGCGTCATCGCCTACGATCGGCGCTTTAACGAGGTTAAGACTGCGTCAGTCTTGATTCTGGATGACCTGGGCACCGAAAGCGCCACGCCCTGGGCCAGGGAGAAGCTCTACCAGTTGCTTAACTACCGCTATGTCTCTCGCAAGCCAACGGTCATCACCACTGCTATCCCGATCAAAGAACTGGATCCGCGATTGGAGTCGCGCATGATGGACGAGAATCGCAGCACCTTCTTCGTCGTCAAAGCGCCCAGCTATCGAGGCAAGGTAAAGGCCCGCCGCCCACCTGCCCGTCGCTAACCCTTGATCACCGTCCACCGCCCACTGTCCGCTATCTCTCCCACTGCGTGGCGAACTTCCTGATCTGCCGCTCGATGTGACCGGCATAAGGATCGGCTCGCGAGCGGCGCCTGGCGATCATGGCCATCGCTTCGTCGGCCGAATAGCCTTTGGCGATCAAAATCGCCGCCGCCATGGCCACGCTTCGATGCCGCCCGGCCTGGCAAAATGTCAGTACCTTGTGCCCGCCCTCGATGACTGGCAGCGCCGCCCTGACGCCTCGTTCGAGCACATCCACCGGGATCGGCAGCAAGAAGAAATCAAACGTCCGCAACCACAGCGCCGTCAGCGGTGGTTCGGAAAATTCGGCCGCCGGTCGCCGGTGGGCCACCATGCTGATGATCAGCCGCACGCCAAGCTGGCTGATCGCTGGCGCGTCCACCCCCTTTGGCTTGGCGCCGATATACAGATAATCAGTTATTAGTGAACGGTCCATCAGTCAGAGGGAAGAGTTCAGGTGCAAATTACTGGGGGATGATCAACATGGCGCCGGCCTGCAATTGCCCGGGGCTGACCAGGTTGTTGGCCGCCGCTATCTCCTCAACCGAAACGCCATAAAGCTCGGCTATTTGGAACAACGTCTGGCCCGCTTGAACTACGTGCCGTAAGCTCTCCGCTTCAATTTGGCTTTCAGCCGGAGAAGCCTGCTCAGGCCCGGCCGAACCCTCCGGCGCGCCCCCTAGGCCCGGGCCTTCTTCGCTGGCCTGCTCTGGCTGTACGGCCGGCGCCCCGCCTATGCCGAGCACCGCCGGCGTCACCTCACCGATCAGGCGCGGGCTCAACGCGGCCACTGCCAGAACGACAACCAGGAAGACCACCAGCAACGCCATAAACTTCAGATATTCGGGCGTATCCTCTGGCTTCTGGCTCTGTTGATCGCTATTCTCGCTCATCTCAGCACCTATGGCGGTCAAGAACAATCCGAAACAACCGCTCAAAGTGTAGCACATGGACCGGCCGGTAGCCAGATGTGGCAATGCGGCAATGCGTGCTATTATGCGGCAATCGTGCTATTGACCCAAGAGGCAGGTTTGCGTTAAACTAAGTCCTAGCATCTCCCGGATCGCTTCATCATCCCTCCCACCGCAGCCAGCGATAATCGATATTTCTTGAAGAAATTGTTCACCTTGAGACGATGGGGCTCGTCGAGGGAGCGTGAGATCTGTCTGACCGAAATTATGCCTACCCTAGCCAAATGAGCAAAAACAAAAACTTGGCGCCAGCAGCGAAGCGATGAATAGTCGAAAAGCTCCAAGAATCCAACGTACCAGCAAGATACCGATCAATACTCTGGAAGAACGTGTACTACAAAGTATGTTCAGCGAATATGATCGGGTGGCCATCGAGGCCGAATTTGGCACAGGATACAGTGGCTGCCGGGTTTTGCGTGTTCGTCCTATCGAGTCTGGCGGTGCTGCTCACCGACCTGAGCTGGTCAAGATCGGACCAATCGCACTCATAAACGAAGAGTGGCGGGCCTACGATTCACTCGTTAGAACCACACTACCACGAATCGCCTGGGTCACCTCCGCCCCCATGCTGGCCCCTGATAGCGATTGGGGTGGCATACGTTACGAATTGGTCGGAGCCGGCATCTTCGAAGTCCACAGTTTCAGCCAATATTATCCACAAGCCGATACTGAGGATATTCTATGGGTGCTGCAAAAACGACTATTCCCGGTGATGAGCCGCAGTTGGTGGTTGGCAAACCGCCCAGATTCAGCCTTCCAGTTTCAGACCGATTATGACCACCTGCTGCCGGTAAATCTCATGATTTCGGCAACGGAGCCCTTGCCAGATTCTTTGGTCCAAGTCATCAGTCCATTCAAACGATCAGAGGTTGAAGCTAATATCGGAGCGAAAGTTACCTTACAGGATTTTCTGATAGTTGAACTTGATGCCGAGAAAGGCCAGCTAACACTCAACCATCCCGAGGCGTTAGAAGACCGGCCGTTTGATTCGTTTCGAATACGTATAGAAGGACTTTCCGAAGTAGACCGATTTCGAGAAGGCAGCGTGATCGAACCTCTTTATGGCGTCGTTACGGATACACGGCATAGCATGTTGTTGGACCAGAGTCGGAAAACTCTAGGTGAATACGTTAACCTTTCGGCTAAGAG
>JBFFWQ010000073.1:0-30177 GCA_041570195.1 Promineifilaceae bacterium (SeqCode)
CATGCGCTGGCGGCCGCAGAGTACGACAAGGCAGCACAGCTGATTGAGAAGCTCGGCGAAGTCCTAGGGGAACGCGGCGAGCCAACATCGATGTTAAGATGGCTGGAAGCTTTGCCCATCGAGCAGATGATGGCCAGACCGGGCCTGTGCAATTTCCACGCCTGGACACTATACATGAATGGGCAAATCGAGGCGGCCGAATCAAGGCTGCAGGACGCTGAACATGCTCGTGAGATGCCCGGACAAGAGAACATAGAACAGCTAGGCAGGGTTGCCGCCATCCGGGCGGCCATTGCTTCCCGGCAGGGAGACGTGCCGGGCATTTTTGAATACTCCCACCAAGCGCTTCAGTATCTCTCTGAGGAGAGTCATCTTTGGCGCACGATTACCATGATGGCCTATGGCTTCGCCCAGGATTTAGGCGGTGATACCGTGGCTGCGTACCAAACCTTTGCCGAAGCCGTCAGGCTAAGCGAGGCCTCCGACAATATCTACCTGATTCTGAGTACTACCCTGCACCTGGGCAACATTCTGAGTAATCAGGGCCGGTTTAAAGAGATGTATGGGCTCTGCCAGGAACTACTACTGGTCGCAGAGACACGCCGTGTATTGCATACCGAGATGGCCGGCTGTCTCTATGACGAAATGGGCCTGGTCATGTGTGAGTGGAACGAGCTAGACGAAGCCATGCGCAATCTGAAGAAAGGCTCGGAATTAAGCAAACAGGGTTTTGACATCGGCGTCCTCGGCTATAGCTACCTCACCTCGGTACGCGCCTTGTATGCACAAGGCGATTTGCCGGGCGCTCAAAAGATCATCCGCGAGATGGAAAAGATGGAGCAAGAATACGACGTGCCTCCCTGGTACACAAGTCCAAAGGAAGCCTGGAAGGCGCGGATATGGTTGGCTGAGGGAAACGTGGAGGCCGCTTCCCGTTGGGCGCACGAGCGCGCCTTGGAGGCATCGGATGATCCCCCCTATCTAAGAGAGGAAGAGTACATTGTACTAACTCGGATTTTGATTGCTCAAGGCCGGACAGCCGACGCGTTGGAACTATCAGAGAGGGTGATGGGAAAAGCGGTAGCGAGCGGCCGCAACGCAACCACGATCCAGGTTCTATTGATCCAGGCCTTGGCCTATTACGTGCAGGGCGACATGAACCAGGCGTTGATAGCTCTGGAACGAGCACTGGCTCTTGCCGAACCCGAAGGCGCCATTCGTTTATTCCTTGACGAGGGCGAGCCGATGGCTGAGCTGTTAGAGGCATTCAGCAAACAGCCATCAGATATCGGTCGAGAGTTCTTAGATTCTGTGCTCCACGGATTTCACGCCTCGCAGATACCGGCTGAATCCACCCAGATTGACGATCGAATAGTCAAAGATAGCGATCTCGTCGAACCCTTGAGCCAGCGCGAGCTTGAGGTGCTGCGGTTGCTGGCGGCTGGGCTGTCTTACCGGGAGATCGCCGAGGAACTTTACGTCTCCATCAACACGGTCAAGGCGCATGCCAAGAATATCTACAGCAAGCTGGGGGTGCACGGCCGGATGCAAGCAGCGCAGCGGGCCAGGGAGCTCACTCTCATATAGAGTCAACGCTTTCTTCTGACAAGAGAAGGCATGTCAGAACAATCACCCCACCACATTACCCTTCTGGGTAATGACAAATTACCCCAATAGAAAATACACTAAGCTCAACTTAATGAACGCCCGGGCTGCAAGTCTTCAATTCAGGCGGTATTCGGGCCGCTAATTGAGTATCAGGAAATAGAAATGGGAAACAAACATAGCACTTCGATCTCTGGCTCCAAAGACAGCGGTCTGTGCCGCGGGACATCGCGGCCAGAGCAGTGCTACGAAATCAGATTCAAGGGTCACCTGGACGAGCATTGGGCTGCCTGGTTTCACGGCTGTTCCCTGACTCGTGAGGAGGATGGCACGACGACGATGATCGCTCCAGTAGTTGACCAGGCCGAACTGTTCGGTTTGCTCAACAAGGTACGCGACTTGTCTCTCTCGCTTATCTCGGTCAGCGAGGTCAAGCCAAATGATTCTCCAGGTCCAGATGAAGTAATGTCAACAAGGAGATACAAGAAATGACTACAAAGAAAGATGCTCAATTTTCATTCGATGAGTGTTCCTGTATGGAGATGATGTCTCAATCCAAGGGACAGCAAGGGGAAGGCGATGCCTGCGCCAAAATAATGGCTCCGTTCGCCAATCTGCAGGACAGTGGCGGTGAATGCTTCGAAATGATGAGGCAAATGATGGCCTCCTGCTGCGACATCGAGCATGAGGGCGACAGCACCACCAGAGAAGCATAACGTTTCATCTGTCGTCGAGAAAGAAAGGGTCAGGGACTTCAGAAGGACAAGTCCCTGACCCTTTTTACGTGTAAGAAAGGTGCAATCACCCTCCTAACTACCCTTCCGGGTAATGACATATCACCCCAAGAAAACCTACACTGAGTTCAAATGTTACCGAAGGAGGTATACCGATGACGTACGGACATAAGACCACTCATCTGGGTGGCGAGGAACAACTAACAGACGTGGGTCTGGAAATCCTGAAGGCTGAAGAAACTTCAAGGGCCGAGCGAAAAGAACGGAGTCGTTTGGAATCCCTATGGTGGGCCGGCGCGCTGATTTGGGCCGGTCTTGTATTCGCGGCCGACAGCCTGGGCCAGCTGCCGCAGATCGGCGAATCCGACGCCTGGACCTGGGTCTTCCTGGGAGCAGGGCTGTACGGAATGCTGGGCAACCTTTACCGCATTGCCAATTCGAACTCCCCGAACCCAACGGCCTGGGACCACATTTGGTCAGCTGGTCTATTGATTATTGGTCTGGCCGGCATGCCGCCTGTCGACATCTTCTGGCCATTGATTTTGGTGTTGGTTGGTGTCGTTATCCTGGCTGAGACGCTCTTCCGGCGCAGCTAGGAAATGGCCACTTTTGTAAGGAGGGCAGTAGAAATGAGTATCGCAATCGTTAGGGAACGTCTGAATCCACTAGAAATGGGAACGCTGGTAGCAGGCTTCTTGATGGTCGGCGTGGCCATTGCCGTGACGACCGTTAGCTATGCCTTGAACATGACGTTCCAGTACCAGTGGCTGGTTTGGGTGATCACGGCCGCCTTCGGGGCCGTGGCCTTGATTACCCTGGCCTGGCCATTGGCGTTCCGTTACCCGCCGGGCGCGGCGCCACAAGGAAGATTTTACCAGGCGCTGCTCTTATCCATGCCCCTGGCTTATATCCTGGGCAGCCAAGTCTGCGGCCTTGGCCTCGCTTCCTGTGGTATCGCCTGCACCGCGATCAACCTGTCGCTGATCGGCCTGTCCACGGCCACGGCCGTTCAGATTCATCGCGGCAAATCGGTTGGCGCGTTACTGGTTCCCATCGTGATCCTTGGCCTCATACCGCACTGTGCGTGTATGGCGCCGATCAACACTATCTGGCACGATGTTTTTGGTGGCGTTTCGCCGACTTGCAACATGGTGCCACTGGCGGTGACCCTGTTTTCAGTAACCGCTTTGCGAGGCATCCGGCCGCGAGCCAGCGCCGCTCTTTCCGGGGTGATGACGGGCATGATCGTCTTCATGGCCGTGGGCAACCCACTGTTTGGTTTTCCCTGGGCGGGATGTGTGTAGAGTTTATCTTCAGCGGTCCATGAGTGCGTTGCACCGTCCACGTTGCAGCGCACTCACTTGTTGCGTGCCAGAATCAAGGTAAGATGAGGAATAATCAGCAAACTCATGGGCAACGGACGACTCACCTATGCATGAATCCAGCGCGGACCTGGCGCGATCTATTACCTGGAAAGGCAGCAAGCAGACCTATATCACCGGCCGTATGGTGATAGATCGTGACCTGGCTGACGATTTCTTCCGGGCCTATGCTTACTTCCGTTGGGCCGACGATGTCATAGATACTTCATCCAATTCGGATGAGGAGCGTATCGCTTTCATCAAACAGCAGAGGGAGTTGATTGACAAGCTCTACAATAATGAGCGGCCGAACGACCTTACGCCTGAAGAGGACATACTGGCCGATCTGATAAGCCACGATAGAAGCGAAGATAGCGGGCTGCACTCGTTTATTCGAAATATGTTCGCCATCATCGAGTTCGACGCCTATCGAAAAGGATGGTCCATTGGTCGTGAGGAGCTAGAGTGGTATTCGAACTGTCTGTCCAAGTCGGTCACCGACGGCATTCAATACTTCATTGGAAACGGCTATCTCTATCCAGATGGCGATAACCGGTACTCAGCAGCCACAGGCGCTCATATTGCCCACCTGCTTCGGGATACGGTTCAGGACACGGCCGACGGTTTCATCAATATACCAGCCGAGTACCTGGAGATGCATGACCTTAAATCGGAGAACTTGGACAGTCCGCCTTACCGCGCCTGGGTGCGGAGCCGTGTTGAACAAGCCCGGCTGAACATGCAGGATGGCAAACGTTATCTGGATGAACTGGATGTCCTCCGCTGCAAGATCGCTGGTTACTGGTATTGCACGCGTTTTGAGGGTGTCCTGGACACGATCGAGCGCGAAGACTACCGGCTGCGATCTCATTACAACGAACGCGGCAAGCTCGCCACCTGGCTCAAGGTGGGCTGGCTGGCGGTCACTATCACTGTCCGGCACGTCACGCGCCGCACTGCACACCGTGACCCTTCACGCCGTGACCCTTCACACCGTGACCCTTCACGCCGTGACCACCGTCATCGAAACCTGGAAAAGTAGGGCGAAAAGCCGGCAAAATAGTCCGAAGGGGTTGACAGCGCGCATTTGTCATGGTAGAATATATCGTATAAATACGATGAAAGAACTAGACATCACCCCCACCCTACCAGAAGCCTGTTGTACGCTAGACATCACAGGACAAGAACAGCAGCAACTTGTGAACATGTTCAAAGCGCTAGGCAACCCCTCGCGCTTCGAGATCATGAAGTACCTGGTCACCCACCCGGGCTGCATCACCGACGATCTGGTGCAGTTTTTGCCCCAGGCCCAGGCCACGGTGTCGCAACATCTCAAGGTCTTGCGGGACGCCGGCTGGATCGTCGGCACGACCAAGGGGCCGGCCACATCCTATTGCCTGCACGACGACAACATCGCCTGGTTCCGGGAAAAGGTCGGCGACATTTTCTAGACAGGAGCTCTTTTTTTGGCTCAATATATCGTAATAATACGATTAACAGAGGGAATCATGAACGATATCATTGAAATAGCACGATTTGTCGTCGAAGCCGTTCTACACGTCTGGCCCCTGTTTCTCATCAGCATCGTTTTGAGCGTGCTCATCCGGGCCCTCAAATTGGACGGCGTGATTCGGCGGGCTTTCAATGCCAATGTGGGCACGGCCATCTTGTTGGCAACCCTGGTCGGCGCTTTCAGCCCCTTCTGTTCCTGTACAGTCGTGCCGGTCATCGCCGGCTTGCTTTTGAGCGGTGTGCCCCTGGCCCCGATTATGGCCTTCTGGATCGCTTCGCCGACCATGGACCCGGAGATCTTCACCCTCAGTGTAGCCGTCCTGGGTTGGCCGCTGGCCATCATCCGCCTGGCGGCGACACTGGTCCTCAGCCTGGCAGCTGGCTTTATCACTCTGGCTTTGACAAACTCATCGTTTCTGGCTCATATCCTGCCCGGAAAAAGGGACCTGGCAGGAGCGACCGCTTCGCCGGCCGTAGCAACATCTGGCGCTACCTTGCCCGTGGTCATGATGACCTCCGGCGCCCCGGCACCGCAGTCGATGACCTCGCCAACAGCGGCTGCCGCCGCTGGGGCCTGCAACGTTTGTGGCGATACAGCCGTAAGTAACCAGCCAAGATGGTACGGCACGCTCTTGGCAAGTTTGCGTCAAATCGACTGGCCGGAATTCGGCCGCGAGGTCGGCAAGCAGAGCTGGCTACTCGGCCGCTGGCTATTGCTGGCATTCCTATTGGAAGCACTCATCACACTCTACATCCCCCAGGACATGATCGCCAATATCCTGGGAGAAGGCAACATCTTCGCCATCCCCCTGGCCGCTCTGATCGGCGTCCCACTGTACCTCAGCAACTTCACCGCCTTACCCATCGTCTCCGGCCTGCTGGCCCAGGGCATGGTGCCCGGCGCAGCCATCGCCTTCCTCATCGCCGGCCCGGTGACCACGATCCCGGCCATGACCGCCGTTTACGGCATCGTTCACCGGCGCCTTTTCGCCCTTTACCTGGGCATCGGCCTGCTGGGCGCAATGATCATGGGCTTCGCCGCCAATATCTTGTTGGCATAACACGAACGACTGGCCGGCAGCAATCAGCTGTCAGCCGCCGGCCGCCAACAACCAGACCCAGATCCCCAGACGCCGAACCCTTGACAATCTATAAGTTTAGCGCTAAACTATTTTCATGACTGACCGATTGACCCCACTCATGCAGGAACGCAGCCGGGACCCGGTGCTGCTCACCTGGTACCGGTTCATTCGCGTCATGAAGAAGATTATTCGGCAAATGGGCGAACCGGCCGAGGCTTTCGACGTGGGCCGGGCCCAATTTGACCTGCTCATGACAGTCGCCTTTGAGCAAGGCATCAACCAGCAGGCATGCGCCAGTCAAATGAACGTGACCAAGGGCAATATCACCCAACATATCGATCGGCTGGAAGAACGCGGCCTGATCCGGCGCGAGAAGCACGGCCGGACCAATGCCCTCTATCTGACTGAGGCCGGCCGGCAGCTGGTGTCGCAAATCATGCCCGTGCACGATGAGCGGGTAAGAGCAATCCTATCGTTGCTTTCCGAAGAGGAGTTGAGCGACTTCCAGGCTGTTTTGCGCCGGCTGGACCGACGCCTGACCTAAAACTGGTTCTATTTTTTTGCTTAAATAGTTTAGCTCTAAACCAATCACGCAAAAAGGAGAAACACTAATGAACATCGTATTGTGGATAGTCCAGATTCTTCTGGCTCTCGTCTTTTTGATGGCCGGCACCATGAAGGTCATGCGGCCAAGAGAGGTCTTGGCCGAGAACATGGCCTGGGTAGAGGACTTCTCCCAGAGCCAGTTGCGCCTGATCGGCAGCCTGGAAATCTTGGGCGCCCTGGCGCTGATCCTGCCGGCCGTAACCGGCGTTCTGCCAGGACTGGCGGCGCTGGCGGCCGTGGGTCTATCATTGACCATGGTCGGGGCGATCATTGTCCATCTGCGGCGTAAGGAGTACCCCAATGTCATCATGAACGTCGTCTTGCTGGCGCCGGTCATCTTTCTGGCTTTCGGCCGGATCTTCATCGAACCCCTATCATGATCGGCTCCTGATTGGGAGATCAAAATGAAAGCTCCCATACATTGTTATTCAAACAGTATCCATAGAATCTAGTAGATCCTAAAATACCACTTCGGAGGCAAAATAAATGTCTGATTGGAACAAACAAATAATCGAAGAATTCCGGGCCAACGACGGCAAGGTCGGCGGCCATTTCGCCAACAACACCCTGCTCCTGCTCCACACCACCGGGGCCAAAAGCGGAAAAGAACGCGTGAACCCCCTGGTCACTTTTGAAGATGGCGACAAACTGGTCGTCGTCGCCTCAAAAGGTGGCGCGCCGTCTCATCCAGATTGGTACTACAACATCGTCGCCAACCCGGTGGTAAACGTCGAATACGGAACCGAGAAGTTCCAAGCCCAAGCCACAGTTACTTCGGAACCAGATCGCACCAGGCTTTACGAGCAAATGGAAAGCACGTTCGCGACCTTTTCTGAGTACAAGAAGAAGGCCGGTCGTGTTATCCCCGTCGTGACCCTAACGCGATTATCATAGACGTCTAGCAGCTCCGCCCATTAACGGCAGACAAGATCGCCAATCTGTTCGCCCATTTCATTTACGTGAGATGGGCGATTTTTGTTGGAGATCACATTATCATGCACCGGCCTGACCAGTTTCATTTGGCCAACACCTGAAAATCTCTAAAATTAGGAAACTGATGCTGATCGCCTACGCGGTACGCGCTAGATATGGAATGTTGGGGCTCCCAGGTTCAGACCCTTGATACGACGAGTGGGAACCAGGCCGCAGGAGTAAAACATGTCGCCAGGCGGTAACGCAATCGACGACACAATTCGGCGAATTGGGGCGACACGGCCGGGGGTATGGGCCATCAAACACGTAGTCTCCCCACTCGACCGCTGGCTCTACCGGCTTACGGGCGGTCGTTTCTCAACTTCCGGCCGGCCCACAGCCCCGATCTTGCTGCTGACCACCACGGGCCGCAAAAGTGGAAAGGAGCGAACCATACCGGTGTTTTATCTCGCCGATGGCGAGCGGGTGATATTGTGCAATGTCAACCCCGGCTTCGAGCGGCCCAATCCCTGGACGCTAAACCTGCGGGCCAATCCCATCGCCAAACTGCAGATCGGTTCCGAGCGTCGGGCCTACCGGGCGCGCGAAGCATCGGCCGAAGAAATCGAGCGCTATTGGCCATTGCTAACCCAAATGTGGCCGGCTTACGAGCAACACTTCGCCCGCAGTGGGCAACGCTCTATCTTTGTCCTGGAATCGATTTAGGCGTTCGCGGTGTCATCCCAATTGCTGGCCATCTGCTATAATGTCCTGGTTTCCTCTTAAGAAGACAATGCTACTAATCAAGTATACGTGTATAGCTGATACAAATGTCGAGGAGAAAGCATTCTTGTATGTTTAGTATAGTGGGATATTCTTCGCATGCGGAGCATCCCCCGGCATCTGAGTATGCCGTTCGCCTCGATCGCCAACCGCTAGACGCCGCAAGCTAACGGCTAAAAGCTGAAAGCTGAAGGCTTTTTTCCATGGAGGATGAAACGATGACCGGCAAGCCCTACATTCACGCCAAAGACGTGGAAGGTGTTCAACACTGCCATGGCGAGAATTGCGATGAATATTATTATCGCCCGCTCGTTTACGGCAAAGATCTGTTCACCTATATCGCCCACATTCCTCCGGGTGGCGGCGTGCCGCCCGACCAGGAGGAATCCGACATGTACGAGCTATCTCTATATATCCTCGACGGCCAACCGCGGGTACTCTACGGCGGAGACGCGTTCACCATGTCCCCCCATACCGCCCTGCACTGCAAAAGAGGCGTTCCTCTGGGCTTCGAGAACCCTACTGACAAACCGGTCACGCTGATCTTGAGCTTCACGCCATCGCCGAGAGGAGCGATTAATCCAGATGAGATGCGGGCCCTGGTCGAATCGCGCGGCAGAAGCGTCTTGCCGCCCGAGGTCATGAATGAAATGGCCGGCGGTTTATTGAGTTGACCCGCCGATCGTCTTAAACGAAAAACCGTCGGCCCCGTTCTAGTCAGTGAGGCTAGAAGCTGGATGGGTTGACCTTGTGGGCGAATACTCGCGCCGGATGATCTTCCGGCAGGTCGCGTAGCATAAAGACCTCGCCCGCTTCCTGCATTTCGACGAACTTACCTTGCATCCGTTCAATGCTTTCCAGCATCTCGGCCGGCGTTTCTTCCACCACGCCCCTGAAGACAAGTATATAAGCCGGTTCGTCAAAAGGGACTTCATAGCCGGTCGGCACACCCGGCCCAAACCATTGAAAGCTGCCCGGCTTCATGAGGTGGCGCTCGCCGTCAACACACAAGACATACGAGCCCCGCACGGTAAAAGTGAAGGCCTCGTCATCGTGGGGATGCTCGTCCACATACGAGCCGGCCGGCATGTCTAGGAAGTGAGCCCGGCCCGTTTCACCAAACAGGAGCGGGCCGACCCGACCTTCGAGCGTATCAATGCCATAGGCGGTCAGAACGTCGTCAATGATCCGGACCCCCTGGCCCATTTCTATGATATCCGGGCCGTCTTTCCTTTCACCATCCATGAACTCTCTCCTATCGCTATGACATCAGCTTGTCTGTGACGAACGGACCTTCCCGCCTGTACGCTTCGCCCATCACGGCCCCGGAATGACCGGCGAGCCCATGATATAACGCCAGCGCCTTGTCGAATTCTCGATGCAGAGCCAGCCCAAGGGCGACCTTATCTTCCTTAAGCGTCTCATATTCGGGCAAAACGTGGTGCAGCGTCTCCGAGGTCGCCCTTTGCTCGATCATCTGAGCGCTGAACGCCAATTGGTAACCCAAGACGGCCAGAGCCTGCTGCTTCAGTTCGAAAGTCGCGCCGATTTCGACGATGCAATTAGCATGCTCGGGCGTCATGTAATAAATCGTGGGCACGGGCAGCGGATCAAGGCCACCGCATTCTTCCAAATGCCAATCTCGGCTCGCCAGGGCCAGCGATTCCGCATAGAGTAGGGCGATCAATCTACGGTCCGGATCGAGGTCATGCTGGGCATGGTGCGGATCCTGGGTGATGATGATCTCCGGCCGGGTTCGCCTGAGCATGGCCACGATCCTTTCTTTCCAGGGCACGTCAACCGTCCAGCCGCCATAGGGGAAGTCGAGATATTCGACCTCTTCAATGCCCAGGATCTTGGCTGCCTGGCTCACCTGCGGCCGGCTTTCAGGTCTTGACAATAAGACGGCCGCCTGCACATCATCGCCCGCCTGGACATGAAGGGCCAGCGCCCCGCCGCATTCGACGATTTCCAGCCCAAAACTGGCCAGCATCAATATTCGGGTCATAAATTGTCTCCTATCTTTTTTGTTTAAGTCGCGGATCCACTCTTTGTTCGAGGGAAAAACCGATGAGGGCAAAGCCCAACGCTGCGGCGACGATCAACAAGCCTGGCGGCATCACCCACCAACTCCAGGCCGGGGTCAGGAAGGCGCCCCTAACCTGGGCCCAATAGAGCACCGTTCCCCAACTCTTTTGAATGGGGTCGCCCAGGCCCAGAAAGCTCAGGGCCGCTTCCAATAATATGGCCGTACTGACGACGAGGACAAACTGACCGATGGCCAGCAGCGTGACCTGAGGCAAGATGTGACGAAATATGATATGCCGGTCGGTAGCGCCAACGGCGCGAGCCGCCAGCACATATTCTTGTTTTGACAACGTCATCACCTGGGACCGGATGACCCGGGCCGAACCGGCCCAGATCAATAGACCGATGATGATCACCGTATTGAACATGCTGCGGCCCAAATAGGCGGCCAACAAGATCAATAGCGGCAAGAACGGGATCACGAGGATGATATCGACCACCCGCATCAAGATACTGTCAGCCCGCCGGTAATAGCCCGCCAATAGGCCCACGGTGGTTCCGATGATAATGGCGAATAGCGCCGTAGCAAAACCGACGATCAAAGACACTCTTGTGCCATAGATCAACTCGCTAAGAATATCCTGTCCGATATCGTTTGTTCCCAACCGATGCACAGCGCTCGGGGACTCAAACGGTTTACCAACCCGTTCCGTCGGATCATAGGGGCTAATCTGATCGGCGAATATAGCAGTCAACACCAGGATCAGGATTAAGGAGCCACCAATGATAGCCGCCACGGTTGAGGCGGTTAGGCGGAACTTGCGTTTCTGAACCTGGGCTGGAACTGTGGCTATTTCACTGTCACTTCTCAGGTCGAAATCGGTTGTGGTCATTGCCCTTTAGTCCGCGGGTCCAGGAACGGGTATGCGAAGTCGGCCAGTAGGTTCGACAGCAGTACGGCGATGGTGATCAACAAGAAACCAGCCTGCATGACCGGGAAGTCGCGACCGCCGACCGCCTCAAACATCAAGCGGCCTATCCCCGGATACGAATAGACCGTCTCGACGATCACCGTACCGCCAAACGCGAATCCGAGGCGTAGAGCCAGGATGGTGACCACCGGCGCCAAGGAGTTCCGCATAGCATGGGCAAAGAGAACCCTTGATTCCCCGGCTCCTTTGGCCCGCGCCGTGCGGATGAAGTCCGCTCCTAGCACGCTGAGCATGGTATAACGCATGGTCAGGTAGATGGCCGGAACGGTCAGAATCGTCAATGTTATAACCGGCAAGATGGCGTGTTTGCCAATGTCGACGATTCGCTCCAGTCCCTCATAACCCGAAGCGGGCGTCTCTGCACCAAAGGAAGGCAACCAGCCGAAGCGGACTGACACGATGGCGATCAACAGCATCCCTAGCCAAAAGGAAGGCATGGAGTTAATCGTGATCATAGACCACAATAAACCAACATCCCGCGCGCTGGCGCGTCTCCAGGCCGAATACGCCCCGGCGGCGATGCCGACCAGGGCGGCGATCACCAGCGACGCCCCGGCCAGGAACAACGTCCACGGCAAACGGGACAGAATAAGATCGGCTATCGGTTCCTTCTGCCGGTAGGAATAGCCAAAATCGCCCCGCAACAAGTCACCCCAATAGGAGACATATTGTTCCGGCAGAGACCGGTCAAGGCCGGCCTCGGCTATCACTCTGTCACGATCCTCCTGGGTCATCATTCCCACATCCACCCCGGCCAATAAGGCCAGCGGGTTGCCAGGCATCATTCGGGGCAGGAAGAAGTTGAGGGAGATCGCCACCACAATTACGAACAAGTACTGGAAAGCGCGACCTCCTCTCGACTCACTTAACATGGTTTCACCTCGGCATGAACCGTTGTATGTAAACCCCGCAGGACTTGCCGCCCAAGGTCTGGCGCGCCAAAGGTCTGGCGAGCGACCTGCGGGGTTTACTATTGGAAGGACCAGTTAGGGGCGAGCTTCTTCAGGTAAGAAGGACAGCTTGTGGAACACACCCTGCCCGTTCATGAAGGCCCAACCATCATAAACGCTTGACCAGTAAGCATAGGCGCCGTCTGGGTAAAGCAGCAGAATGAAGGGCAATTCATCAGCCGTGATCTCTTGCAACTCGGCCAATGTCTCTTCCTGAACAGCCGGGTCAATGGCCGTGGTCAGCGTTTCCGAAAGCTCGTCAGCTCGTTCGTTGGCGAAGCCCGTCAGATTCAGGAAGCCAAAGTCGGGGCTCGAATGCAAGAGCTGCCACATGCGCAGCGGATTGGCCTGAACTGGCGCCGACCAGCCCCACATGGACATCTCATAGTTGCGCCCTTGGCTCACGTCGAAGCCGGGCCAAACCGCCTCCTCCCAAGTGGAGGTCTCAACAGCCGTGACTACGGCCTCGATACCGATTTCGCCGAGCATTTCGCTCACCAATTCGGCAAGACGCAGGCGGAGCGCATTGTTGCCAACGGCCAGGAACTCGAAGGACATTGGTACGCCGTCTAGCTCGCGAATGCCGTCGCCATCCGAGTCGGTGATGCCGGCCTCTTCGAGCAGGGCTATCGCTGCCTCGGGATCGTAGATAGTTTCGATGGCCTCATTGAACATGGGTGAAGCCGGGTGTATCCAACCTGGGCTGCCCGGGGAAGCCGCGCCCAGGTAGACTGTGTCGGCCAGATCCTGGCGATTGATGGCCAGGTTCATCGCCTGGCGCACGGTCTTGTTGTTAAAGGGAGCCCGTTCTACGTCATAGTTGATCATGTCCGTAGCAAATTCCGGCCCCTGAGCGACGTCAATACCTTCCACGCCACCTAGGATGCCGATTTGCTCTGGGCTGGCCCTTCTGACGATCATGTCGACCGCATTGGTTCGCAGAGCCGCCAGGCTGCCGGCATCGTCGGCGAACTGCACAAATACGAGTTCGTCGCGTTGCGGTTTTCCGGCGAAGTAATTCTCGTTGGCCTCCATCACATAAAACTGATCCAGAACCGTCTCGACCAGCTTGTAGGGGCCGGTGCCGATATTTTCTTCGAAGACATGGTTGTCAGGATCTTCAACCCCTTCCCAAACGTGTTGGGCCAGCATCGGCGTCTCGGCCAATTGAAGCTCGAAGCCCGGCGTGGCCGAGGCCATGTTGAAGATCGCCGTGTAGTCCCCATCCGTCTCGACCGACTCGACGGGTCGCGAGTTACGGGTCCAACGGCCATGTTCGTAGGTCTGGTAGTACTCGATGGTGAACTTGACATCGTCGGCCGTGAAGGGCTCGCCATCATGCCAGGTCACGTCATCGCGCAGGGTAAAGGTTATGGTCATACCATCGTCGCTGACGTCCATTTCCGAGGCCAGCCAGGGTTGGGGCACGCCGTCCGTGTCGAGCTGCAGCAAGGTGTCATATTGAAGCAACAGCATGTTCCAACCAGGATAACCGGACCTATAGGTATAGGGGTTCAACGAGTTTTCGGTTTCGGCGATGGCCATACGCAGGCTCGTCGGTTCCATCGGTTCTTCCGGAACTTCGGCCTCCACCTCGACGATGCGCGTCACTTCGACCATTTCTGTGACGACTTCCCCCTCAACCACCCGGGTCACTTCGATCTCCTCGGTCATGGTCTCCGTGACCACCCGGGTTACCTCTACTTGGACCGTTTCCGGCTGGCAGGCGGCAAGTAAAAGTAGGCCTATGGCGAGTGCTATTACCCAATAGAGTCTTTTCATCTTCTTCCTCCTAAAAACGTATAGAAACTGGTTTCGGCAGATTCCCTCTACAACCTCTTTCCCAAATCTATGCCATAGGTGTTCTCCTTGTCAGCTTCTTACATCAGGTGGAAGTTGCTTCCACTGGGTGGAGCCAGCCTCCTCAGGTGGAGCTTCCACCAGGTGGCAGGCAACCCATCGTCCGGGTTCAACTTCCCGAAACTCGGGGTCTTCCAGGTTACACAGACCATTGGCCACAATAGGGCACCTGGTGTGGAACCGGCAGCCGCTGGGCGGGTCAACCGGGCTGGGCAGGTCCCCTTTCAGGATCACCTTCTTCCGCTGGCCAGCCATGGCCGGGTCCGGAACGGGCACCGCGCTGAGTAATGCCTGGGTATATGGGTGATACGGCTGGCGATATAGGCTGTCACGGTCGGTCAATTCGACGATCTTGCCCAGATACATGACCGCGATCCGGTCCGAAATGTGACGAACGACGGCCAGATCGTGAGCGATAAAGAGGTAAGTCAGGCCGAAATCCCGCTGCAACTCCCCCAGCAAATTGATGATCTGGGCCTGGACCGATACATCTAGAGACGAGACCGGTTCGTCGCAGATGATGAAATCGGGGTTGAGCGCCAAGGCGCGGGCTATGACGATGCGTTGTCGTTGGCCGCCGCTAAATTCGTGCGGGTGCCTGTCGATATGATTGGCGTTTAAGCCAACTTTCTCCAGCAATTCTGTGGCCTTAACCTTGATTTCTGCGTTGCTGCCCTTGCCATGAACCTTTAACGGCTCGCCGATGATTTCCCAAACTCGCATGCCCGGATTCATAGATGAGTAAGGATCCTGGAAGATCATCTGCATGCGTTGGCGGATGGTACGCATCTCTTTATTATCCAGAGAAATCAAATCCTGTCCGTCGAATGTTATACGGCCTTCGCTGGGCTCGTACAGCCGCAAGACGGTCCGGCCGAAAGTCGTTTTGCCACAGCCGCTTTCGCCCACTAGGCCCAGCGTTTCGCCGCGCCTGATCAGCAGGTCTACACCGTCTACGGCCCGCACGTCGCCAACCTTACGCTGCAAAATCCCTTTGCGAATCGTGAAGTAGGTTTTCAGGCCATCCACCTGGACGATTATCTCTTCCTCGGCCGGTTTTCCATCCGGGCTAGACTTAATGCCGGCGCCATTTCCACCAGAATCGACGGCAACCGGGGCAATGTCTTCCGGCTTGATCAGCCCATCCCAATGCCAACAGGCCGATAACTGGCCCGCGATATCGGTGTGCGAAAGCTGCGGCACAGCATCCAGGCAGTACTCGTCGACGTGGAAACAACGGGGTGCGAATGCGCAACCGGCCGTTTCATGCATGAGATCCGGAGGCGTGCCTTTGATCTCCTGCAGGGACTCAGGCACATCCTCGCCTAATTGAGGGATGGATTCCAGCAAGCCCAGGGTATACGGGTGCCGGGTCCGGGCGTAGATATCCTCAACCTTTCCTTCTTCGACGATGCGACCGGCGTACATCACGGCGACCCTGCTGGCCAAATTGGCTACCAGCCCAAGATCGTGGGTAATCCAGATAACAGCCATTCCCAGGGTGCGCTGCAGATTCTTCACCAGTTCGACGATCTGGGCCTGAATCGTGACGTCCAGGGCTGTTGTGGGCTCATCGGCGATGAGTAGTTTTGGATCGCACGAAAGGGCCATGGCGATCATGACCCGCTGGCGCATCCCGCCCGAGAATTGGTGCGGATAATCGCCGGCCCGCTTATCAGCCTCTGGGATGCCGACGAGATTAAGAAGTTCTATGGCCCGGTCCTGCGCCTCTGAAGAGCTCATATCCGTATGTAGCTTCAGCGCCTCGGCAATCTGGCGCCCTACGCTAACCACCGGATTCAACGATGAATTGGGGTCCTGGAAAACCATGGCCATGTCTTTGCCGCGGATGCCCCGCATCTGTTTGTTGCTGAAACTCGATAGATTCAGCCCGTCAAAGTAGATCTCCCCTGAAACGATTTTTCCCGGTGGTTGGGGGATGAGGCCCATGACCGAAAGCATGGTGACGCTCTTGCCGCTGCCTGATTCGCCCACCAGAGCCAGGATCTCACCCTCGTTTACGGTCAAGTTGACCCCGTTCACGGCATGGACCGTCCCTTCCTGGGTGTCAAACTGCGTGACTAGATTTCTAACTTCCAGTAATGCCCTTTGCGGCCTACCGTTTCTACTCATCGATACCTTAGCTTGTTAGCTTAGCTGGTTAGCGGTTCAGGGATGGGATCGTGACTCTCGGTAAGGTTGTGGTACTTCTCTTCGTCCTCCGCCCAGGGATCAACATGAACCATGACATCCGACATAGTGGCAAACTCGTGGAATAGCTCGTGTCGAAGCTGCTCGGCGATGTCGTGGCCCTGGACCGTCGTCAAACCCGAATCGACGGCGACGATCACTTCGGCATGAAGCCGGTGACCGACCCAGCGCATGCGCAAGCGGCGTAGGGCTTTTACACCCCCCTGGCGATCGATCACCGCCTCGGCCCGATCCATGTACTCCGGTTCAATCGCATCCATCAGCCGGTACCACATGGCCACGATGGCGTCACGGGTGATGAACAGGATGGCGACGCCGATCAGGATGCCGATGATTGGGTCCAGGATTGGAAAACCCAGCCAGGTGCCAATGGCCGCAATAAGCACCGACAACGAAGTCAATCCGTCCGTGCGGGCATGAAGACCGTCGGTTACCATGGCCGCCGAACCAATTTTCCGTCCTGTGCGAATCTCCAGGACCGCGACGAACTCGTTGCCCAAAAAGCCGATAACGGCAGCCACCGCTACCCAACCAAGATTGGTCATAGGTTCCTGGTTGATGAACTTCTGGATCGATTCCCAGAAGACGATGATAGCGCTGATGGCAATTGAAATCACGATAAATACGCCGGCCACATCCTCAGCCTTTCCGAAACCATAAGTATAACGCCGTGTAGCCACCCTGCGGGCCAGGTATAAAGCAATTAACAGCGGTATCGAGTTTAAACCATCGCCGATGTTGTGCATCGTATCGGCCAATAAAGCGACACTACCGCTTAACCAAACGATGAATACCTGCAATACAGAGGTGAGCAATAGCGCGCCCAACGATATCCAGAGAACTCGGACGCCTTCTTTGTTGTCAAGCAGGGCCTGATCGGCCGCTAACTCGCTTTGTTGGTGGCTGTGCCCGTGCCAGTGAAAGACAGTCTGAAACCAGCCTATGATACCCGGGCCATGACTATGCGAGTGCCCATCTCCATAATCATGAGAGTGGCCGTCGCCGTGATCATGATCGTGGTCATGGTCGTGTGAATGGTCGCCATCATGCTCGTGCTCATGGTCGTGGTCACCATCGTGCCTGTGATCATGGGAGTGGTCACCATCGTGCCTGTGATCATGGGAGTGGTCACCATCATGCCTGTGATCATGGGAGTGGTCACCATCGTGCCTGTGATCATGGGAGTGGTCACCGCGATCTACGTGTTGGTGTCCATCCGCATGGTCATGTTCGTGGGTGTGCCCATCGCCATGGTCATGATCCCCATCATGATCGTGATCATATTCATGCTCACCGTTATGTGAGTGACCGTGATCTTCGGTGCGAGAATGGTCGTGGTCATGCTTTTGTTCTTCGGCCGGAAGCTCCAGATCGTCGTGTTGATGTTCTTGTTGAGCTTTTGCCCTGTCGTCTGGCATATTCAAATGCTCCTTCCTCTATCTTTCTTTTCTAACTGCCGATCGCTTGTCCTATCTACTCGTTCAAGTACTCAACATAGGTCTTGTACGGCATATCGAGCAAACTGTGCCGGGTATGGTCCAGGTGATAAAGCGCTTCCTTGAAAAGAGAGGCGACGTGACTATCGTCAATAGAATAGAAGATCTTGTTCCCCTCTCGATGGACGTGAACCAGTCCCAGCGCTCGCAATTTGGCCAGGTGATGTGAAACGGCCGAAGCGGACACAGGTACATATTCGCTTAGTTCGGTAACGCTGTGCTCCCCCTGGGTCAAGATATACAGGAGTTGAGCGCGCGTTGGGTCGCTAAGCGCCTTGAAGGTAGCCACCACCTCCGTCAGCATTTCTTCAGGTAAGCCATAAGAGTCATGCTTAATTTCATGTTCTTCAGTCATGGGTCCCTCCTTATTTCGTATCTGAGCACACGTTCAGATTCTCAATTGTACAGAGGTTTGAAACGATGTCAATAGATTCCTTTAATTCAACGGCCATTGTATGCTAAACTTGGCGCTCTGAAATTCTGTTAATCCCAAGGAGATTCATTCCTATGCCGAATGGCAGTTCCAACGTTCATGTATACAGCGCTCTGAAATCCAAAGACGTTGCCCGGCGCACGGTTTCTTTCAGGAGCGGAGACGAAATCCTGGTTGGAGAGATCGTTCTACCGTTGGATCCTGGCCCCTACCCGGCTATCCTGGGCGTCATGGGTACCGGAGCCCAGAATCGATATGGCGACATCGTATTGCCCGACGGCGAGGTTTTGCCCCACGGCCGCTATCCCTGGATCGCCAATCGCCTGGCCAGAGCGGGTATCGCTTCTTTGTATTGGGATAAACGCGGCGTCGGCCAGAGTACAGGCGGCGACCGAGCCCCAGGCGATCCCCCAGGCGAACGGGATTCTTACACATCGGTGATGACCGACGTCCAGGATGCCGAAAGCGCTCTCCACTTCTTGAAGGATCAGCCCGAGGTCGATCCGGAGCGCATCGCCGTGATGGGGCGCAGCGCCGGCGTCTACTTCAGCTGCCTGCTGGCCGCCCGCACCGATCAACCGGCCGCTTACATCTTGACCGGCGGGGTGCACATGGGCATCGACGAATTCATGGAACTCATCTACGAGCGCGTCTTGGCTTATGCTGCTCGCGGGCCGGAAGAGGAAGCATGGGTCCAGGAGCACTTGAGCGTTTTTTACGGTCGCGCCCGGCACTACCAGGAGATTCTGGCCGCCGCTCGCCGGGACGACGATGTCTATGAAAGCAGAGAGGGCGATGTCGTCATTCGCCAATACCTGACGCGGCTAAAACAGGAGCTCGAATATCCGCTCCATGACCAGTTTCGCCATTTGAACAAACCCGTTCTGATCTGTCATGGCGATCAGGACGTCAATGTGCCAGTCCAGGAAGCCTACAAAATCGCCCAGGAGCTACAAGACGCCGGCCATCCTGATGTGACGCTGGTCATCGTGCCCGGCGCCGATCACAGCATGCGTGTCGCCCCGGCCGGTCTAGACGACGAGACTCGTTTCCGCGAGAAGTTTGACTACAATTACGACTATCCCTTTTCAGAGTTTTTCATCCATTCAGTGATCGGTTGGACGTTAGACCGGTTCAACACCTTTCAAACTTTCAAAGGACCTGATGAGTAATAAGATTCAAATCAAACCAAATACGACGCTCTATCCGGTCCCGGTGGTGCTGATCACTTGCGGCGCCGGTGGCGATTTCAATGTTTTTAGCCTGAACCGGATAAGTAGCTGCAACGCCGAGCCGCCGATGCTCGCCATTTCCATCCGGCCGTCCCGCGCCAGTCATGACATCATCGTTCGCCATGGCGAGTTTGTCGTCAACATCCCCTATCCGACAATAGAAATAGTCAGCGATTTCGTGGGCACGACCACTATCCGGGAGACGGATAAGTGGGCCGAAACGGGGCTCACGCGGTTAGCGGCCGTGAATGTGCAGCCCCCGCTGCTAGCTGAGTGCCCGGTCAACATCGAGTGCCGCGTGGTGCAAAAGATGCGCCTACCCTCCCATACCCTGTTTATTGCCGAGGTGATCGCCTTGCACGCCGACGAAGCGGTTCTCGACGATCGGGGCGAGGTCGATTTCGCCTTGGCCGGTGGCGGTTTACCTTATCGCTCGGGGGCTGTGCGCGAAAAACCAGCATACAAATTCAAGCCCGATGAGTTGTTACGAGAAGTGCGTCGCTGGCGCGACGCTAAAATAGAGTCTTGAAACCTGACGATTCTGTGTTTTAATCGTTCCTACAATCTGTTAGCACAACGAAGAGGTGTCTCATGGCAATAGATCCAGTATGCAAGATGAAAGTCGACGAAGCCACGGCCGAATGGACGTCTGAGTACAAAGGGCAAACCTACTATTTCTGCGCCCCCGGCTGCAAGGCCTCCTTTGACAAAGACCCGGAGAAATACCTGAGCGGCGAGGCCGATCACAGCCATCACCACCACTAATGATTTCGTAACTCCTGTCGTATCTGGACACCCAAATCATCCCGGGCGCAGCCAATGCTTTCGGCATCTTTTTCATGCGCCGGTATATAGAGACCATGTCCGATGAGATCGTCGACTGAGAAATATATACAAACAGTGCGGGGACCTGTCCAGCCTGATTTGTTAGGCTTAACCCTGCCTCACGAGCACCTGTTCACCGATCTTCGCGGGCCACAAACAACAGGCTACGCTCAAGCAAGCCCCGAGGAGGTCGCAGCAGCGATGCTGCCCTACTTGCAGGCAGCTCACAATGCAGGTGTGAGCGCGATCGTCGAGTGCTCGACGGTCGGCGTAGGTCGAAATGTGACTATCTTGGAACACCTGGCGCAGGCAACGCCCATTCACGTCATTGCGCCAACAGGTATGTATCGGGAGGGGTTCATTCCCGAAGCGCTCATCCGGCTAGACGTTGAAGAATTAGCCGGGTTATGGGTCCGAGATTTGACTGAAGGCATCGAGGGGACAAGGGTCAGGGCCGGGTTCATCAAAATCGCTATGAGCGATGACGGCCCAACAGCATTGGAAAGACGAAATCTGAAGGCGGCCGCGATGGCCAGTCAAGAAACGGGCGCAGTTATCGCCAGCCATACGGCGAGCGGCGCTGTGGCCCGGCGGGAAATGGACATACTAGAAGCGTCAGGACTCAGCCTGGAGCGCTTTATCTGGGTCCATGCCAATCTAGAACCAGATCGGGCCCTGCACCTGGCGGCCGCCAGGCGAGGCGCCATCGTCGAGTTCGACGCCGTGGGTGCGGCATGGCAAGACGAAGAGGCGATGCTAGAGGCAACCATGTCATTGATCAAAGCCGGTCTTGTGGAACAGCTATTGCTATCACACGATGCCGGTTGGTATCAGCCGGGAAACCCTGGCGGCCAACCTGAGAGCGGATTTCGCGGCTACACCTCATTGCTAGAGAACTTTCTACCCCAACTCCGGGCCCGCGGTGCAACAGACAGCATTTTACAACAGATCACTGTATCTAATCCGGCCCGCGTTTTTGCTTTCGGGCAAGGCTAAAGCAACAGGGCCAAACAAGCGGCGTTTTGGGCCAATTGTCGGGAAACCAGCCATCACTGTCGATCAGTTTGGCCAGAGGGAAGTCGTTCATGCCAGCAGCCTAGCGCTGACGGGCCTGGCGTAAATGATGGGCCAACGGCACAACCCTTCTCAACATATCCGACATACCTCTATTGGCGTTGGTGACGATGGCCGCCGCCAATCCCGTACTGTAATCGCCGAAGGCCAGGCTGGCGAAGCCGCCGGCGTGGCCAAAGCAGCGGCCGGTATTCCACCAGCCAAAGGACGATGGCAGCCACGTGCCGACGACAAAACCCCGGCCCAAGGCCATCGGCGTCTTCAAGCTGCGGTCCCAGCCCAGAACCTGGCGCGTCGTGTAGCGCCTGATCGTATCTTCCGAAAGTAAGCGCCGGCCGCTTGGCGTCCGGCCGCCGGCCAACAGGAAATCGTAAAAAGCCGCCAGCGAGCCTGCGTCGCAGACCAGGCTGATGGCCGGGTTCCTGGCCTCGAGAATGAGTGCGGAGTTCTGCGCTTCAAAATCCTCGGCCACGTTCAGGCCGGCGACCATGACCTTGCTCTTGCCCAGCCAATAGTTGAAGGCGACTGACTCCGACTCACGGCCGGCCAGGCCAAAGCGCAGCGCCGGCAATTCCAGGGGAACGGCGAATTCTTCCGCAAACAAATCGGGTAAGTCGCGGCCGGCGACCCGCTGCACGATTTCTGATAACAGCCAGCCATACTCGTGTGGATGGTAAGCCAACGTGCCCCGCCGATAGGTGGGCACCGTTTCTATCAGCGCTTTCTGGACCGCTGCTCTATCTCGCCACAGATGCGGCGTGGCCACCAACTCCGGCATCAACAAGCCGGAGCGGTGGGTCAGGACATCCAGGGTGGTGATGTGCTCCTTGCCGTGCCTCTGGAACGCCGGGAAGAGTTCGGCGATAGGCGCCTCGACGTCGAGCTGGCCGCGCTCTTCCAGCAGAGCGATGACGATGGCCGCCAGCGGCTTGCCGGCCGACAGGACCGGAAAAGGCGTTGACGGCCTGACCGGCATGGGTGGAGTTGGCTCGTCCACCCGGAAACCCCGGGCGATGCCCACGGCTTCGTCGACCACTAGTTGCCCACCGCGCCGGGCGACCAATTGCCCGCCAGGAAATGCGCCAGACGCTTGTTGCCGGCGAAAGAGGTCGATGACCTTCGCCAGGCGCTGGCCATTCATCCCGGCCGCTTCGGGCTCGACCGCTACTAAAATGGAGTCCGCCATCTGAATGTACTCCATAGACCCGGGTAAGCGCCGTGGGCCTCAACCCGACCACGACGATACCCATACCAGATGACACCGCCTGCTAATACAGTCAGAGCCGAGTAGTGATTACTGTCACCATGAAGCTTAACGAAAGAACCACCAGGATGTCAAGGAGATGTATTCGGTCAGTGGGTGCGCGACAAGTTCTAGCAATCGGGCGCTCGCGCAAGGGTAAAAGAACTTGTCGCCGTCCTGTAGATGAAATGTCGTACGTGAGTGCAGATTGCCCAATCCTAAAATCTGACAAGCACTTCCTGTGAGTCTTCGCCCCTAATCGTCCAGTCATAAGGCCGAGACCGGTACTTCTTAGTATCTACCAAGATTCGAGGACGAAACTTCGAGAACCAGCAAGACCCAAGGGTGGGCAACCTGACTAGTTATGGTACCATAGTACCAGGGGAGGGGTAAAGTCATTAACATTCCAATCTGTGTATATGAAGGAGGTTCAAACATGATTGATCAAATACAAGAGTTCTTTGAAGGGACAATTGGCACAAGCCTGCTCGGGTTGCTGGTGGCCCTGCTTGTCCTGATCGTCGGCTACATCATCGCCCGCATTGTGGCCAGTGTTATCCGTCGCCTTCTAAAGAGGACCGAACTGGATAATCGCCTGGCCAACGCTCTCACTGAACCAGATGAACGTCGCGAATTCAACGTTGAAGATGCGATCGCCAAGATCGTATTCTGGGTGCTGATGCTGTTCGTTCTGGCGGCATTCTTCCAGCGACTGGGGCTGGCCGGCATCGCCAGCCCGCTAACCGGTTTTCTGGAGAACCTGACCGCCGTCTACTTACCCAGGCTATTCGCCGCCGCTATGCTGCTGATCATTGCCTGGCTATTGGCGATGGCCCTGCGATTGCTGGTCAAGAAAGGCGCCGATCTGCTCAAATTGGATGACCGAATCAGTAAGTATGGCGCGCTTGAGGAAGGCGAACAGGTCTCAATTAGCGAATCAGTCGCGACGGCCATATTCTGGTTTGTCTTCCTTCTGTTCCTGCCGCCGGTGCTTATCGCATTAGGGATTGACTCCATCGCCGCACCCATCCTGGATGTTTTCAACTCGATCATTGGCTACATCCCTGACCTGCTCGCCGCCGGCGTGATCTTCCTGATCGGTTGGTTTATCGCCCGCATCGTGCGCCAGATAGTTACCAACCTGCTGAAGGCCATCGGCACCGATTCCTTCGGCGAACGCATTGGCCTGAAATTACAGCGCGGCCTCTCGGACCTACTAGGAACGATCCTGTACATCATCATCCTGTTGGTCACCGTCATCGCCGCCCTGGAACAGCTGAACATCACGGCACTATCGGAACCCACTACACAGCTACTGACGACCATCGTCAACGCCATCCCCAACCTGATCGGCGCCGCGTTGATCGTGATCATCGCTTACGCCATTGCCCGGCTGTTGATGACTCTGGTGACAGAACTACTTCAGGGCATTGGCTTTGACAGCCTGCCAGAGCGATTAAGCCTGCGCTGGTCAGATACCCGGACGCCGTCGCAGTGGTTAGGGTATTTGCTGTTCATCGTCATCATGATTTATGCCGCCAGTGCGGCGGTTGAACTGCTCGGTTCAGTCTTCCTGGTCGAAACACTGGATGCCTTCACCGCTTTCTTCTGGCGGGTCATTCTGGCCGTGATCATCTTTGGCATTGGCCTGTACCTGGCCCGGCTGGCGTACGACACGATCGTCAGCACAGGCACCAACCATGCCGTGTTCCTGGGCAGAGTGGCCCAGATCGCGATTATCTTCTTTGCGACCGCATTCGCGCTGCGCGAGATTGGCGTCGCCAATGAAATCATCAATCTGGCTTTCGGCATAACGCTAGGCGCCCTTGGCGTCGCCGTAGCTCTCGCTCTAGGGTTGGGTTTTGGGCTTGGCAGCAAAGAGATCGCCGGCCGGGAAGTCGATCAATTCTTGAGTTCTTTGCGCGCGGAAAGCGCCGCCGCCGATTCAAACCCGGTTGAGAGTTCTGAGGAATAACCCGTCAATATGGAGATCTAGCGACTCGATCGCCCCCATAATTGACGGTCAAGAATGATAGGATGGAAAGCCCTCCGCCCCATTTTGCGGAGGGCTTTTACCGTTGTCACTACTGAACGACAAGCACCCTGACAAACTGGCGACAAGGCTTCTCCCCCCTCAGCCTTCATCCGCGCTTGTCTGCGTCCATAATCTATCGAGACAAATGGGCGGCGCGCAAATAGGGGTCATCTTCTGGATCGGCCGAAACATAGCCCGAAGCCCGCATCAGCCCTAACAGGCCGGCTGATCGTGTGGCTGGTGGCGTGATTTCACGCGACCAAGGAGGGGGCATCCGCATGGCTAACGACGCGCCCAGCAAAGCCCACATTTGCAAAATGACAAAGATGGCGTAGTTCTCGTAAAGCGCGAAGAAAATGAGGCACATCGTGATGTTGGGAATATGGGTCGCAACGACCTTGATCTTAATCGACCACGGCGTGTCGTGCTCAGGCGATATGTACACATCCCAGTAATAATCCTGCCAGATCCACTGCCAGACGGCGATCAGCCCGTAAGCCAATAACCAAACCTGCCACGTTTCCCAAGCGCCGCCAATCGCCCGCGCAATGTGGTAAAAGGTCAGAAAAAGCACGCCTGATGCCAGGCCCCACAGAAGACCGAAGACACTCTGTGGAATCACGTCGAGGCGGCGCTCGAAGCGCAACGTGTATCGGGTCCAGATAATCCAATAGGCTACCGTCACCAGTAAGATCAGCCCGACAACCCACAGCCACCATGCCGCCTCAGATACGTCCTCGGCGATGGCGATGGGATTTGATAGCAACGCGCCAAACACACCCGAAAGGTTCGCTGCCAGATAGCAGACACAGAAGTAGATGCCGGCCCGCAACCAGGCTGCTTTAGGGACAAAGATATCTGACGGCCGGCGCCGAAAGCGCGTGACAGAAATGACTACGAGAGAAACCATAATGACGGTGATCACAATCGTAGCGACGACTGAGGGCTGCATAGGTATCATAGAAGGAAATTATACTGGCGACGCGGAAAACGCGTCAGCAGCGAAGGCGGGAATGACAGTGGCTATGGATTTAGAGAGTTTTCCATCTTCAAGTAGACTCTTACCCATGGACGCGCGCGTGCAGCAATTCCTCGACGAGCTTCAGCAAGACCCCGACGTTCTAGCCTTGATTCTCTTCGGCTCTCATGCCAGGGGCGAACACCGGCCGGATAGCGACATTGATCTGCTAGTGATTATCCCTGAAGGCCAAACAACCAGGCGCATTGAAACCCGAGCCGGCGCCACCTATGAAATGATCTGGGTCACAGAAGTTGAAGCCCTGAACTATTGGGAGAGCGACAGAGATGGCTGTTATGGCGTCTGGCAGGATGCAAAGATCATCTTCGATAGGAATGGCGCGGCCGAAAGACTGCGCCTGGGGGCGGAGAAAATCATCGCCGAGGGCAAGAGGGAGCTCACCGGCTTAGAATTGGCGCACGCCAGATTCGATGCCGAGGACCAGCTGCGGGCTATCAAGAAGCTGGCCGAGGATGACTTGCCGGCCGCCAATCATGCCCTTCAGCGCAAGGTGTCAGCATTGGTCGAGTTATTCTTTGAAATCGAACGCCTGTGGACCCCCCCGCCCAAAAAGGCCATACAATTAATAAGAAGGACGAATCCAAAATTAGGCGGGCTCTTGGACTTGTTTTACGCTTCCGAACTGAGTTTCGAGAAATCCGTCAGCCTGGCTGAAGCAATCATCCAGGAAACCTTCGGCGACTGAAGATTCGATCTCACCTTCTTCCATCATCTATTCTCGCCCATGCTCGTCCGCGTCCCATCATTTCAGGCTCGCATACCCCGTCTATCATATCAGATATTCAGGCAGGTAATCCCGCTGAGCGGCGACCATCTCGTCGAACATGGCCCGGATTTCGGCCAGGGAGCACACGGCCGCTGTTAACGGATCCATCATTAGCGCATGCACGGCCGCTTCGCGATCCTCTTCTAGAATAGAGGCGGCCGCCAGATCGTGAAAGGCCATGTGCTGGGCGTTGAGGGCGGCCAGGTGGGTGGGCAATGATCCAAAATGGACCGGCTGCACGCCCTTCTTGTCGACCAGGCACGCTACCTCGACCACGCCATCCTGGGGTAGGTTATCGATGAGACCTGTGTTGGGGACATTGCCATAGATGACGGCCGGCACATCCGTCTCCATGGCTTCCATGATGTACGAGGCGAATTCCGCCCCGCGCCCGAGTTCGTACTCTATCTCGCCGCTCAGATAAGCCTGGAGTTTCCGGGCATTCTCTTCCACCCAGGTCGGCCAATTGTTGGCATAGAAACCGCTCTCGCCACGATAACCTGAGCGGGCGTATTTCCCGATCAGATCCGGCCGTTTGCGAAAGTAAGCCGTATATTCGGAAGCATGACCACTGGACTCAGTCACGAAAACCCCTAACTCGCGCATCATCTCAAAGCGCACCGGATCCAACTCGTAGATCTCTGGATATTTCTCGATACGTTCCAACAGCAGCGGGTAAAGATCCCGACCGTCCCGGGTGAGTTCGACGAACCAGGCCAGATGATTGATGCCGGCCGCTCGCCAGTCGATTTCCTCCAAGGGCAGATCCAGGTATCCGGCGAGCTGGCGGGAGGAATGTTGGACCGAATGGCACAAGCCCACGATAGACAGCCTGGAAGCTCGGACCCCGGCCAGGACGGTCAGAGACATGGGATTGGTGTAGTTCATGACCAACGCTCCAGGCGCCAGCTGCTCGACGTCGGCCAGGATCTCTAGCCAGGCCGGCAGAGTGCGTAGGGCCTTGAGCAAACCGCCCGGCCCAATCGTATCGCCGATGCACTGGTCGACGCCGTACTCGAGCGGGATATCGTAATCGTGACGGACGTTCTCCCGACCAGCCACCTCGATGGTGTGAACCACGTAATCACTGTCGGCTAGCACTTTCGCTCGATCGACGCTAGCTTCCACTCGCCAATCCCGGCCGGACCGCTCGATCAGGAATTCAGCCATCTGGTGGGCCAGTTCCAGTCGGCCCTGATGGATGTCGACCAGGGCGAAAGTGCCCGATTCCAATGCGGGCGTAGCCAGGATATCAGACATGATCTCGGTTGCGAAGACGGCGCTTCCAGCGCCGATGATGGTCACTTTGGGCATCAGATCTACCTTTGAGAATTGGACAAGATTAACATGACTGACAGGAAATTGGCTAGGCTTAAGGAAATAGCTTTCAATCATCCGCTTTCAGGATTTAGATTTCAACCTTCGTCCTTCACCCTTCCAGAAGAAGTACCCGCCGGGCATTGAGATGATATACCTTCTCCAGGACGTCGTCAGGCAGATGCAGACCGTAAATGCGCCAGCGGCCTTGAGCGGGCACTTCGGTCGGGCCGTAGTTGAAGTATTCGTCGTCGGTCTCCAGGAAACGGTAATAGATCCGATAGGTTTCGAGATTGGGGCCAGCGTCAGTGCCAAAGAGAACCCGGTCGGAATGCTCCAGGATGAAGCGGCGGGCGCTGTAGGGCTGGCGACCGAGCTCGCCGATCCGGGCACTGATGTCCAGGTAGTAATTGGGACATTGATCCAGCAGCTGGCCGACCCAGGCCAGGTTCTCGGCGTAACAACCAACATGGGCGCCGATGAACGTCGTCGCCTGATGGCGGATCACCAGGCCGGCCAGGCCATCCAGGATCGACTGGAAACTAGGGTGCGGCGGGCTGGGGAAATGCCACTCGGGATGATTGGCCAGTTCTTCCCAACGTTCATTGCGGTTGTCTAAGGGATCGAAGAAGGCGGTCGGATCGGCGACGTGGATCATAACCGGCAAATCGAGTTCGCCGGCCGCCGCCCACAACGGATCCAACCGGGGATCGTCTACGGCCACGAGTCGGTCCTTATGGTCACGGACCTGCAAGCCGAAGGGCTTCCAGATCTTGAGCCCCTGAGCCCCGGCCGCCGCCTGGATCCGCAGCCTGCCGGCCGCCCACTCGCCAAAGTGGTCGCCGTGTTGTTCCCAGGCCGCCCAGTCAACGCCGCCGAAGACCAAGAAGCGCTCGGGCGCGGCCGCCTTGAAATAGTCCAGGTGCTGGTAAAGGATCTCCTCGCCCCAGCCGCCGTCCAAGTTGACGTAGGTTGCGACGCCGGCCAGATCCAGGAGTTCCAGCAGTTCATCTACCGGCCGTTTGTCCCAGCCTCCGCCAAAGGGCTCAGCCAAATGGTTGTGAGCGTCGACGACCGGAAAACGAGGCTCCTTCACCTCGGTCGCCCTGGTGACCAGCCGCGGGCGCGGCCGGTAATCGCGTAAATAGAGTTTCGATTGGGCTTCGTCGTCCGTCATCGCCGGGCAGTTTAAGCTGTTTCAAGGGAGATGCCAACCAGCTTTCGGGTTCTTAGGGTGCCTCCGACAGGTTTGAATCTGCTTTCGGTGATAGCCTTGGAAGTCTAGGCAAAGATCTTCTCCCTCGATTCATACAAGTAGGCATGCGGCCGAATCTGGAGAGGAAACACGCTTTAACATCTAGAGTTTATTCTTGACGGAATAGTTCGACGACTTATAATATGGCGTGGTACGAAATATCCGCTTCGACGTTACCCTATTAAGCCTGGGTCATCGACGGCCGACATCTTCTGGGAAGTAAATGAAACAAACAAGCTGGCTCCAAAACAAGGAAAGAAGGCAAAAGTGGATGCATTTCATGCATGACTTCTATCCAGAGATTAGCTCACAAACCATCCGGCTCATGGATGAACTGGGCTTTGTTTCACGGACAATGCATCACATGGGTGAACAAAGCGTCGAAGACGCCGGACTGTCGTTTGCGCAATATCGTGTACTGATGCACCTGTTCTTTGCCGAAAAGATGGACGATTGCGCGGAACTGAATCCTTCGGAAATCAGCGATCGACAGGGCGTCAGCCGGAATACCATGAGCTCTTTCATCCGCAATTTGGAAGAAGAAGGGCTGGTCGAGCGCCGGCTAGATCCGAATGACCGGCGGCGTTTCAAAATCAGCCTGACAGACAGCGGACGAGCCTTGGTCACACAGCACACCGGCGATCATCTGCGAAGCCTAGACGAAAGCTTTAGCGCGCTCAGCCCTGATGAACAGACAACTTTTCTTAATCTGCTACGCAAGCTCGGGTCGCACGTAATGACTGTACGTGACGGCGGCTAGGGAAGCCGGCGGCTAGGGAAGCCGGCGGCTAGGGAAGCCGGCGGCTGAAGATGCCAGGGGGTAAGG
>JBFFWQ010000074.1:0-30101 GCA_041570195.1 Promineifilaceae bacterium (SeqCode)
GATTTGATTGATGGTTTGTTGATAATGGGCAGTTTGTCAGCATTGGCGATTACGCTTACAATTTGCCCTTGGCATTGCGCGCGGCAATGCCCTTTTTTATGTGACCAGTGGGCGAGCCGTATTGTTGGCTCAGCCCCTTATTAATTCTCTATTGATTGAGGTAAGGTATTCAAAGTCATGATTAGTTCAACCAGTAATAATAATGTTCCCTTAGACACGATCTTGCCCCACGGCGGCCAACTCGTCAACCGCATGCTGCGGGGCGAGATGCGACAGGCGGTACGCGAACGGGCACAGCGGTTGCCCAAAGTCAACCTGAATAACATGAATCTTTCCGACCTGGAACTTATCGCCACCGGGGCCATGAGCCCGCTGACAGGTTTTATGGGCCAGGCCGACTACGAACGCGTCGTGAGCGAAATGCGCCTGAGCAACAACCTGCTATGGTCCATTCCGGTTACCCTGCCGGTAGACGACGAGGTGGCCGCGACCATACAGATCGGGCAAGAGATCGCCTTGTGCGAGGACGGCCGCGTGCTGGCCGTGATGGAAGTAGCGGAGAAGTTCGGCTACGACAAAGCGCGCGAGGCCGAGATGGTGTACGGGACGACGGACGAGGCGCATCCTGGCGTTGCTCGACTGTACCGCCTGGGCAACGTGTTGCTGGGCGGCGAAATCTGGGTGGTGGAATTACCGGCTGCGGCCGACGAGGAATTCCCCGAACTGCGCCATACGCCGGCACAGACCCGGCGTATGTTTGCCCGCCGCGGCTGGCGCCGCATCGTCGGCTTCCAAACCCGCAATCCCATTCATCGCGCGCATGAGTACATCCAGAAAGCGGCCCTAGAGATCGTCGACGGGCTGTTTTTGCATCCGCTGGTCGGTGAGACCAAGGCCGACGACATCCCGGCCGATGTGCGCATCGCCAGCTACGAAGCGATTTTGCGCGACTACTACCCGGCCGAAAGCGTCCTATTGGGCGTTTTCCCCGCGGCCATGCGCTATGCCGGCCCTCGCGAAGCCATCTTCCACGCCCTGCTGCGCAAGAATTACGGCTGCACCCACTTCATCGTCGGCCGCGATCATGCAGGCGTCGGCGATTATTACGGCACCTACGATGCCCAACGTATCTTCGACAATTTCAGCCGTGAAGAGGTAGGCGTCGAGATTCTACCTTTTGACTATACTTTTTACTGCCGGAAGTGCGGCATGGTTGTCAGTTCTAAGACCTGCCCCCATGGGAAAGAGGACTGGATCTATCTGAGCGGCACCCAGGTACGACAGATGCTGGAAAACGGTGAGATGCTGCCGCCCGAGTTCACCAGGCCCGAGGTATCCAAGGTCCTGTTGGAAGGCGTTAATAACAAGAAGAAGGCGCCAGACAAGATCCAATAGGGGAATAGATGTTCAGAAGAATATTTGGCCGAAGGAAAGACCCAAAGGTCTTTGTCATCGGCCTTGACTGCGCCCCGCCAGAGCTAATCTTTGATGAATGGCGCGGCATATTACCTAACTTCAGAGAACTGCTAGAGGGCGGCGCCTACAGCGAGCTATACAGCTCAACACCGGCCATCACCGTACCGGCCTGGAGTAGCATGACCAGCAGCAAGGACCCAGGTGTCCTGGGCTTCTATGGTTTTCGCAACCGGCGTGACCACAGCTATGACAACCGTTACATTGCTACTGGTCTATCCGTCAAGGAAAAACGCGTCTGGGAGATCCTGGGTGAGGCCGGCAAGGAATGTATCGTGGTCGGCGTGCCCCAGACCTATCCGATCAAGCCGATTAATGGGCACCTCATTTCCAGCTTTCTGACGCCCAGCACAACTAATCCCAATGTCCAGTGGACCCATCCGGCTTCGCTGCAAGTTGAAGTGGAAAAGCTATTGGCGCCAGAAGTGTACGATGTGGACGTGCCTCAGTTCCGCACCGACGACAAGGCTTTTCTGCTGCAGCAGATCAACGACATGACGCGTAAGCATTTTGAGGTCCTGCGCTATTTATTGGACAATAAACCGTGGGATTTCTTCATGTTCGTCGAAATGGGCGTCGATCGTATCCATCATGGCCTGTGGGCCCATCACGACCCAAATCACCGTAATTACGACCCGGGCAGCCCCTTCATCCATGCCATCAAAGATTACTACGTCGAACTCGATCGAGAGATCGGTACGCTTCTAGAGCGATTATCGGCCGAGACGCACATCATCGTCGTCTCCGATCATGGAGTCAAGAAGATGGATGGCGGCATCTGCATCAACGAGTGGTTGCGCCGCGAAGGGTACCTGACCTTGCTGGATGATCCTCCCGAAGGCCGGCTATCGTCCTTTGAGAAGGTGGAAGTAGATTGGACCAATACGACCGCGTGGGGTGACGGTGGATACTATGGTCGTATATTCCTGAACGTTGCCGGTCGTGAGCCCAACGGCGTCATCCCGGCTGACCAATATGAAACGTTCCGCGACAAGCTAGCCGAGCATATCAAGTCCATCCCGGCTCCAGACGGCGCGCCCCTCAATACAAGAGCATTCATGCCTCAGAGTATCTATCGCGAAGTACGCGGCGTCGCGCCCGACCTACTGGTTTACTTCGACAATCTCGGCTGGCGATCGGTCGGCAGCTTCGGCCACGGCGATATCTACACTTTTGAGAACGACACCGGGCCGGACGATGCGAATCATGCGGAAAACGGCATCTACATCTACACGCCGCCCGAAGGCAACCTAGGCGGAATGCAGTTGCCGCAAACACAGCTGATGGATTTCGCTCCGACGGTTCTTGACTTGTTTGACCTGTCTGTGCCGGCCGACATGCAAGGAAAAGTCATCCGGCCTGGCTGACGATCTGGACCGGCCCCGCGTTTAGCGACGCAGCAGGGCCGGCCGGTGTTGCGCCCCTGGGTAACCACGCTATATTATTCTGTCTATTGAATGTTTAGTCTTTGACGCGAGAGTACGACTAATGATCAGACCATCATCGGACCAAAAAGGGTTTGTCCTCTGGCTCACCGGCTTGTCAGGGGCAGGCAAGTCAACCATCGCCGAGATCCTGGAAGGCGAGCTGAAGGCGCGCGGACTGCGCGTGGAGCGGCTCGATGGCGACATCGTTCGCCAAGGCCTGACGGCCGACCTGGGCTTCAGCAAAGAAGACCGGGATAAGAACATCGAGCGGGTGACCTTTGTAGCCAAGCTCTTGTCGCGCAATGGCGTGGCCGTAGTTTGCTCCTTCATCAGCCCCTACCAGGAAACCCGCGACAAAATTCGAACGCAAACCACCAATTTTCTCGAAGTCTTCGTCGATGCATCGTTAGATGCTGTTATCGAACGAGACATTAAGGGACTATATAAGAAGGCCATCGCCGGCGAGATCCCCAACTTCACCGGTATTTCCGATCCGTATGAAGCGCCGACTGAGCCGGACATGCATATCCGTACCGACGATCAGACGCCGCTCGAAAGCTCCAACCAGATCCTGGAAGGATTGGAGGAAATCGGATTCATTCCTTATCCAACCGTTTTCTGAAGCCGATCAAGCTAACTACGCCGGGCGGCTTTATCTAGCTGTTTGGTGGCGGACGGCCTATCCCGATCGCGCCTGCTCGCTTGGCTGGCGAGTGGTAGCCGTACCCAACTTGTCTTATTGTGGCAGCCAACTCCACTATGGCGCCCAACTCCATTGAGGGACCCAACTCTATGGTTGAACCCAACTCTATGGTTGGTCGTGATCCGTTGACGATCCGAGCGGCGCTGGCCTATGGTAAGGGGCAGCTTAAGGTTTCGGATAGCCCGGCTCTCGACGCCAGGCTACTACTCCAGCATGTGCTACAGATCGACCACGCCTATTTGATCGCCCACGACGATGCGCTGCTGGAAGGCGAAGATGAGGAGACCTTTCGCCGTCTGGTTCGACGGGCGGCCCTGCGCGAACCTATTCCCTACCTGACCGGCCGGGCTCCCTTTTATGGGCGGCAGTTCATGGTAACGCCGGCCGTGCTGATTCCCCGGCCGGAAACAGAGTTGTTGGTGGAAGAAGCCTTGCGTTGGCTAGGAGCCTGGTCGGGTCGCGGCGATTCGGTTCGCGCGGCCCGGCCCCGTGCCGTCGACATTGGAACTGGCAGCGGTTGCATAGCGATTACATTGGCCCTGGAAACCGAGGCGTTAGCGATCGAGGCGGTTGATATTTCACGCCAGGCCCTGGAGATCGCCCGGCGAAATGCCGTCTCGTTAGGAGCGATTGACAGGCTAGTTTTTCGTCTGGGCTCGCTGCTGAGGCCGATCGATGGCCAACCCGATCTAGTACTGGCCAACCTGCCTTACATCGCCGACCCAGAGTGGACGACCTTAGATGATGGGATAAAATGGTATGAACCGGAGGTCGCCCTAAGGGGCGGTCCTAATGGCTTGGAAGTGATTCGGCTATTGCTGGCACAAGCGGCTGACCAATTGGCGCCCGGCGGAGCCATTCTGCTTGAGATTGGCTGGCAACAGGGACAGGCCGTTCGGGACCTGGCCGCAAGGATCTTCCCGCAGGCGCGGATAGAGACTCTAGTCGACTATGGCGGCCGGGATCGACTCGTAGCCATTCAGACGATGGCATGATCTTGAGTGCAGTAGCCATGAAAACGGACCTATTGAACGCCGACCTACCAGGCGCAATGGAAGAGGCTGCTCGCCTTTTAGGATGCGGCGAGTTGGTCGCCTTTCCCACCGACACCCTATATGGCGTTGGCGCATCCCTCTTTGATGGCGATGCGGTCCGGCGCCTTTATGAAGTAAAGGAACGGCCGCTGACCAAAGGAATTCCTGTCTTGCTGGCCGATGCCCAGAATGTGGATCAGGTTGCGATTAGCCTATCCGACCAGGCCAGAGCGTTAATGGCTCGTTTTTGGCCCGGGCCGTTGACTATGATTGTCACTCGACGCGCCGGGCTGCCAGCCATCCTGGCGCCCGGCGATACCATCGCCATTCGTCTGCCGGATCATGCCTTAGCCCGGCGACTATTCCGCGCTGCCGGCGGCGCGGTCGCGACCAGCAGCGCCAATCTTTCGGGCAGTCGACCGGCCCTCACGGCCGCAGAGGCGCTGGCCGCCTTTGACGGTCGTATCGCCGCCATCCTGGACGGGGGTCCTGTGCGCCTTGGACAAGCGTCGACAATTGTCGACTGTACCGTGACACCTCCCAGGATAATTCGTCAGGGCCCGATTCCAGCCGAGGCGCTGCTAAAGGTCATGGCAGGCAGTTCATGACGGGCATCACCATACCCATCATCCTGGCCATCGTCGCGTTGATCACCGCTCTGTCGGCTTACCGGGGCATTCGTCGGGGCGCGGCCCGATTCTACACCCTGGAACGCGAATCGATGCTGCGCCGGGCAAGCTTCACCCTGTTGGGTAGCATTCTCTTGTTTCTGGCGGCCATCGCCTTATTGGTCTACAGCTACCAGCAGCTCACGGTCGATGACGCCGTTGTGGAGGGTGAGTCCGACTCACCAGCCGTCACCGCGACTTCCGAGCCTCAGCTAGAAACCCAACCGCCGACGCCAACCCTAACAGCCACGCCAGACCCATCCATTCCCACGACGACGCCGACGGCCATTATTTGCCGGGCCATCGTCGACGGAACCAGTGGCAGTGGTTTGACTCTGCGGGATGCGCCGGGCGGCGCCGACGTAGCTATCTTGCCGGACGGGACCATTCTGACTCTGCTGGAAGCGGAACCGGAGGAAGCAAACGGCTTCATGTGGCGCAATGTTCGCACTGTTGCCCGCGATGAAGGCTGGGTGGTCGAGGATTTTCTGAAGATCGGCGATTGCGGCTCGTAGGGCTGGCAACCAATGGTCATCGGAGTTGACGCCAGTCGAGCGACCACGGGCCGGCGGACGGGAACCGAAGCATACGCCTTCTTCTTGATTCGGGCCTTGATCCCGCTTGCCGAGGCTCGAGGCCATCGACTGCGCTTGTACTTCAACCAGGCGCCGCCGCCCGGCCTGTTTGCCCCATCCGACGCCGTCGAGGCGCGCTCCATTCCGTTGGGCCGCCTCTGGACTCACATTCGGCTGGCGGCCGAGCTGTATCGCCACCCGCCCGACGTCTTCTTTACGCCGGCCCACGTGATTCCGATCACCTATCATGGGCCGGGCGTGGCCACGATCCATGACCTGGGCTACCTGGCATTCCCCGAGGCGCACACCCGCCGCCAACTGGCCTATTTGCGCTGGAGCACGGCCCATAATGCCCGGCGCGGCCGGAGGGTCATCGCCGACTCCATCGCCACCAAGGTCGACCTTTCCCGCCACTATGGCATCGCGCCCGACAAGATCGATGTGATTTACCCCGGTTTGGACCCCTCATTACGGCCGGTGAAAGATGAAGCCGAACTAGTCCGCGCAACGGCCAGTTATGGTATCCAGCCGCCATATCTCTTGAGCATCGGCACCATTCAACCGCGCAAGAACCTGGCGCGGCTGGTGGAAGCCTATGCGGCCAGCGGCGTCGCGGCGCAACTGGTATTGGCCGGCAAGATCGGCTGGCGAGCCGAACCGATCCTGGACGCGGTCAAACGGCATCAGCGGCAGTTATCCAACGGCCAACCGGCGAGCATCGTGCCCGGGTTCGTGCCCGATGAGGATAAAGCGGCGCTGATTTCCGGCGCCGAAGCGCTGCTATTCCCGTCGCTATATGAGGGTTTTGGCTTCCCAGTCCTGGAGGGCAACATGTGCAAAACGCCGGTCCTGGCTGCCAATAGCAGCTCGCTGCCCGAGATAGCCGATGAAGCAGCCCTGCTTATCGATCCTTTGGATACACATGCCATCTCGGAGAGTATCGGCCGGATCGTGGCCGACCGGGATTTGCGAGACACCCTGGTCGAAGCGGGCCAGGTTAACGTCAAACGCTTCAGCTGGGAGACGGCCGCCCAGCATGTGCTAGCAATTCTGGAAGAAGCGGCCGCTTAGTTGTTCTCGGAGCGGTCCCAGGCTTTCAGTAGCTCCGGCAACTGTCGAATATCGCCCAACTCAACATACGTATCGCGACTCACATCCTCCTCGTTCACCACTTCATGCGCCCAGGTGGTGTGATAGGGAATGTAGACGCCATGGCCGCCGATGGCTACCACCGGCAGGATGTCAGAAGGCAGCGAATTGCCGATCATCAGAAACCGCTCGGCTGGCGTCCCGTGTTTGGCCAGCAGGGCCTGGTAGGTTTGTGACCGCTTGTTACTGACGATCTCGACATGCTGGAAGTAATCGACCAGGCCAGACCGGGCGATCTTGGTCTCCTGGTCGAACAGGTCGCCCTTGGTGATGATCATCAGCCGGTAATTGTTAAACAGCGCCTTCAATACCTCTTCAATGCCATCCAGCGGATGCGCCGGGGCGCTCAGCATCTCATGGGCAAAGTCGATGATGTGGCGGATCTCGGCTCCGCCAATCCGGCCGTCAGTCAGTTCGATGGCCGTCTCAATCATTGATAGGGTGAAGGACTTGATGCCATACCCGTAACGGGCCAGGTTGCGCATCTCGGTCTCGTACAATTCCTGGTCAACGATTTCGCCGTCGTGGTAATCGGCCAGGAGTTGTTTGAAGCGCTCCTGGGTCATGGTGTATAGCGTTTCGTTGTGCCACAAGGTATCGTCACCGTCAAAGGCGATCAGCTCGAATGGGGCATTGATTTCTTTCATAGGGTATCACTCGCCTATAAGCTAGCTGGAATTGGGCGACTGCAGTTGGACCCGCCGGTAGACTTCGTCGGCGAAGCCCAGCCGGTCGTAGAGTCGTCGAGCGCCGTCGTTTTTCACGGCAACGTTGATTATCACTGATCTCCGGCCGGCGGCATAGCTATCGACCAGGCGCTGTTTGATCAGAGCGCTGCCAATACCCTGGCCCCGAAAGGCCGGGCGGACGGCCAGGCCAACGATCCAAATATCGGGTGTTTCCTCAAACCAGCGCATGATGCCGGCCGGTGTGTCATCCACGCGAGCCATCAAGCCCCGGCCGGTCCCAGCTAGTTCCTGGCGCCGCCGGGCCATTTCGGCGGCCAGGGTTTCTTGGTACGGTTCTTCCTCGGCATCCTCGAAAGCGATCAACCCGGTTAAGGCGTAGTCCCTCAGATTCGCCTCAGTAACTGGCTCCATCTGAAGCGCGATCCCGACAGGTGTCTCTGGGGCCGGTCCATATTGAGCCGGCCCAAAATGGGCTAGGAAGATCTCGCTCTCGCCTTCGGACCAGCCGGCGGCCGCCAGCGCTGGTCTAAGCTGTCTTTCTAAGGAGGAGTCGTCCAGGCAGACCATCATTTTAGCCTGGCCATAGGTAGTCCGAAGGTCGTTCAGGAAGCCGGTCGGATCGGATGCGGCGACCGGGCTCGGAAAGACCATCCCGGTGTTCCAGTACGTGCCGAAGGTCCCCGTTTCGGCCCGGTAGCCCATGCTTTCAAAGGGTTCTCGAAACCAGCCGCGCACGGCCTGGGCCACCTGATCGTGCTGGGAGTGCTGCAATTGATCTACCACAAGAATCTCTTTTCTGCGCCGCCTGTCGCTTCTGCCCGCGGTCCTTATAGCAAACTGAACTATGGATTGAAGCGCCGGCCGACGTACAGGTCGGCCGGCCCAATTATAACCCATCTTGACCCTGGCCGGATCGGTTGCACCTCCTTGCGGTCGTCCTGTTACAACTTGACAGCGCCATCCGCACGGCTGTATATTCCCGTGATCTTCTCGAGCGGAAGAAGATAGTTTCATTGTTGCCTGCCTGGTGTTGACTAAAACAGCAATCTTGAAAAGCCAGCACATCCTGTAGATCTGTCCAATCTGCATTCCATTTTTTAGGAGAAGAAGCATGCCTAAAGGGTTGAAGATCATCCTTATCATCGTGGGTATCATCGCCGTAATCGCCTTGGTGGCCGTGGGCATTGTTCGGGCCCAAATGCGCAAGGCCTGGCCACAAACTAGCGGGACAATCCAGGTTGACGGCTTGAATCAAGCCGTCGAAGTCCTGCGCGACGAATATGGCGTGGCTCATATTTATGGATCCACTGAGGAAGATCTCTTCTTCACCCAGGGTTATGTGCATGCCCAGGAACGGTTCTGGCAGATGGAATTCCAGCGGCGCACTGGGGCGGGCCGCCTATCGGAGATCTTCGGCGAGGCGACGTTGTCGACCGACCGCTACCTGCGCCATTTTGGCTTCTACGGCCTGGCCCAACGAGCCTACGATATGCTGGATGATAAGACGATGAGCCTGGTCGACGCCTATACGGAAGGCGTCAATGCCTATATCGCCGACCGGACGCCGGATGAATTGGGTTTTGAATTCACGCTGCTCGGGCTGCAAGGAGTTGACGTCGAAGTCGAACCTTGGCGACCGGCCGACTCGATGGTATGGGGCGAGATGTTGATCTTCAGCCAGGCTTATCTTTATAGTATTGAGCTAAACAATCTGGCCCGCATCGCCCAGGTAGGCACGGAGTTGAACGACTATTTGTTGCCGCCGTACCGGGACGACCGGCCGGTAATCGTTCCCACCGACGAACTGTTGACTGAGGCAGAGTTGGACGCGTCCCCTCTGGCAAAGCTCAGCGACGATGAGCTGGCGTTTGTGCTGGCAGAGGCTAAGTCACAGGCCGATGGAGGGATGCTACCCGATCTGCTGGCCGATCTCGGCTTCGGCATCGGCGGCGCGTCCAACAGCTTCGCCGTCTCCGGTGATCTGACTGAGACTGGCATGCCCATGCTGGCCAATGATCCGCACATGAGTATCAATATCCCCAACCTGTGGTACGAGGTTGGCCTACATTGCGTGGACAAATCCGCGGATTGCGTTTATGACCTGCGCGGCTTTTCATTGGTCGGCGTGCCGGGCATCGTCATCGGCCACAACGACCGCATCGCCTGGGCTTTGACCAACGCCTTCTTCGACGCCAGCGACGTGTTCATCGAGCGCCTCAACCCTGAGAATCCGGATCAATACGAAGTGAATGGCCAGTGGCAGGACATGGAGCTGCGCCGGGAAGAAATCGAGGTTCAGGGTCACGACGAGCCAGAAGTGTTCTTTGTTCGGCACACGCGCAACGGCCTGGTCATCAGCGACGGGCTGACCAACGTCGAGCCCTATTCGGACGGCGAAAACCTGTACGCTTTGAGCATGGCCTGGACGGCCCTCGAACCAGTTCGTTCAGTGGCAGCTGTTCACAAGGTGCTGCGGGCCCAGAACTGGGACGATTTCGTGTCTGCCCTGGAGTTGTTTGACGCCGGCCAACAGAACTGGCTCTACGCCGACGTCGACGGCAATATCGGCTACGTTTTGCCGGGCAATATCCCCATTCGGGCCGACGGCGACGGCACCTTGCCGGTGCCAGGTTGGAACGACGACTATCGCTGGACCGGTTTCATCCCCTATGAAGAGTTGCCCAGGAGCTATAATCCGTCCAAGGGCTATATCGTCACGGCGAACCACCCACAGGTCAGAACCGATGACTATCCCTACTTATTGAGCGAAACGACCGCCCGTGGCCAACGGGCCCAGCGCATCATCGACATGCTGGAGAGTTTCGGCGCCGATATTACGCTAGACGATATGAGCGCCGCGCAGACCAGCAACAATAGCCTGTCCGCCCTGGAGATCATCCCCTACTTGGACGATCTGACCTTTGGCGAGGCCGCGCTCACAGAGGCGCGTGACCGGCTCTTGACCTGGGACGCCGAGATGACCATGGATAGCCCGGAAGCGGCCTTGTTCAACATCTTCTGGGTGCAATTGTTGTCCCGCACTTTCAACGATCAATTGTCAGAGGATTCGGCGCCGGACGGCGATTCGTTTTCCTCGGACACCATATACCTGATACTACAGGAACCCGGAAACGCATGGTGGGACGATATCAGAACCGTCGACCAAATCGAGGACCGGGACACCATCCTGCTTCAGGCCTTCGAAGCGGCCCATGCCGAGGGCGTAGAGACCTTTGGCGAGAACCTGGACGACTGGCGCTGGGGCGATCTGCATACCATGACTTTTGTCAACGCATCTCTCGGCCGCTCGGGCATCAGCCTCATCGAAGACATTTTCAATCGTGGTCCAGTGCCTGTCAGCGGCAGTGAAGCAGTACCCAATAAGACAGGTTGGAGCACCGGCGACCCATACGAGACGTCCAGCGTCCCGGCCTTGCGCCATCTTGTCGACCTGGGCAACCTGGCCAATTCGCGCATGATCCACGCCGTGGGCCAGAGCGGTCACCCGGGCCACGAGCACTATGACGACTTCATCGATCCCTGGCGCTTCTTCGAATACCATCCGTCCAATTGGGAGCGCGCCGCGGCCGAATCGGGCGACTCTGATCTGCTGATCCTCGAACCGGGCAGTGGAGAGTAGACAGTGGTCAGTGGTCGGTGGACAGTGGGTAACGATCGGTGACCGGAAACCGGCAACCATCCACCAGCAACCAGCTACCGATCATCAGTCCATGGGAGCTATAGCACCCAATGTCTAGCCAAAGAGCGGCCGACTAGAGACTAGTCGTCCCTTTGCGCTCCGAGCAGGCGTTCAATCAACGGCACGGCCGCCACCACACCGTCCTCGGCCTGGATCTTCTGGCCCAGCTCGGCCGCCAGTAGTTGCATCTGCTGATCAGTTGCGGCCATCTCGATAGCTCCGGCCAAACGGTCGGCGGTCAGCTTCGGACGCGGGATTGGCTGGGGGCCAACGCCCAAAACCTGGACCCGGCTGCCCCAAAACGGCTGGTCGGCGAAGAAAGGCACGATCACGTTAGGCACGCCGGCCCGAAGCGCGGCGGCCGTGGTGCCCGCGCCGCCATGATGGACGACGGCCGCCATCTGCGGGAAAAGCCAGCTATGAGGTGCGCGATTGATGCGTAGGACATTTTGCGGCAAGTCGCCCGCGCCCAAGCCACCCCAACCGCCCAGCAAGATCGCTCGCCGGCCGGTCATGGCCAGCGCATCCAGAACGATCCGCGTTACTACCGCCGACCCCTTATCGATCATGCTGCCGAAACCAACGTAGACCGGCGGCGGGCCGGCTTCCAGGAAGTTGGCTAGCTCAGCTGGCGGCCCCCACCCTTCGTCTCGATCCAGGAACCAGTAACCGACCACATGCAACCAGTTGCCCCAGTCCGGCGGTACAGGCACGACATGGGGGCTGTAGCCGTAGACAATGGGCGTGGCCGCCGAGTTCAACTTGAGGTAGTCACGCCAGGGCATCCTGGGCAAACCCAGCAGTTCCTGGCGAGCCTCGTCGACGACGCCCTTGGTTATGGCGAAGACAGAGAAGGTAGACAGCTCCGTGATCCATTTGTTGGCCTGGCCTCTGAAGGGTAGCCAATCTGGCGCTTGCCCGGCCGCTGCAGCGAAGTAGCGGGTCGGCGTGGCTGGCTGAAGGTAGGTTGCCAGCGCCGGAATTCCCAAACCCTGGCCTACATGGAATGCGGGAAAGGCCAGAGCGCCAAACAAAAGGGCGTCCATGCCCTCGGCCGCTTCCTTGACGTCATGGAAGAAGTCACGGGCCAGCGGTTTAAATTGACGGTTGAGCCAGCGGATGAACTTGACCGGGTTTCCGCCGATCTTGCGAACATCCTCTTGCATAGCCTGGCGCGGATCGGCCTTGATAGCTTTGAAGCTGATGCCGGAATCGGCCACGAAGGATTCAAAAGTGTTGTCGGTCGCCAGCCACATCTGGTGCCCGGCGGCCCTCAGACCCTTGGCCAGGGCCAGGTAAGGCTGGACGTCGCCGCGCGTGCCAATGGTGATGATCAGGATCTTCATAGCCAAGATGGGCGGCTACGTCATGCGCAGGACCTTGGCGCCCCGGATTCTGCTCTCTTTCAATTCCACTAGGGCTCGGTTAGCGTCGGCCAGGCGAAACTCCTGGAACTCGGGGCGCAGGCCGATCTCAGCCGCCAATTCCAGGAACTCGGACACGTCGCGTCGGGCAACGTTGGCCACGCTCTTGATCTCTTTTTCCATCCATAGGTGGTTGGGATAGTCTAGGGTCAGTAACACTTCCTTGTCGACGTCTTCTTTGCGGATGGCATTAATGACCAGGCGGCCGCCGGGCGACAGGTTCTTCAGAGCTTGGACCACCGGTTTCCAGACCGGGGTAGTGTCGATGATGGCCGCCAGGGGTTCAGGTGCGTAATCGGCCGTGTCTCCGGCCCAGGCTGCGCCCAGGGCCAGGGCGAAATCGCGCTCCTTGGGATTGCGGGCGAAGACGTAGACCTGGCTATTTGGCAAGCGGTGACGGACCATTTTAAGCACCAGGTGGCCAGAAGCGCCAAATCCGGTCAGGCCCAGGGCTTGCCCGTCCGTCAAGTTGCTCAGGCGCAGAGAACGGTAACCAATGGCCCCGGCGCACAGCAGGGGCGCCGCCTCGGCGTCATAAAAGGCCTCGGGGATGGCGAAAGCGAAGCCGGCCGGCGCGACCATGTACTCGGCATAGCCGCCGTGAACGTCGCGGCCGGTGGCCTGGAAATCGGGACAAAGATTCTCTAGCCCAGTCACGCAGAATTCGCAGCGGCCGCAGGCGCTGTAGATCCAGGCCACGCCCACGCGGTCGCCAGTGGCAAAACGACTGACGGCCGAGCCAGCAGCCTCGACCCGGCCCACCACCTGGTGCCCGGGTACAACTGGTAGCGATGGCGGCGGCGTGCGGCCCTCGATCTCGTCCAGCTCTGTATGGCACACAGCGCAGGTAGAAATACGCAGCAAGATTTCTCCAGGTCCAGGCTCGGGAACCGCGATATCGGCCGCATCCAGCGGCTCTCGATTCTTCGAGACATTGCTGATGCGATTCAGAACCATCGCCTTCATGAAAAAGCTCCTTGGGAAGCCATCAGCGGTCGGCCGTCGGCTCCACTGAAGGCTGATCGCTGACTGCTGACGACTCTATTCGTACTGTAGCGCTTTCACAATATTCATCCTGGCCGCCTGGCGGGCCGGCAATAGGGCTGCCAGCAAAGCCATGATGAGACCAACGATGGCCGATAATAGCACACCGCTCCAGGGAAAGCTGTAGTTCGCCGGGTAGCCGAAGACATTCAGGCCTTGAACCAGCAGAAAACCCAGCCATACGCCGGCCACAATACCAAAGGCGATGCCCATAGCCGCCATTAGCAGGCTTTCAGCGGTGATGAGCCGCCGCACTTGTTTGCGGCTGGCGCCGACGGCGCGCAGCACGCCGATTTCGCGGGTGCGCTCGATGACGCTAATGCCAAGCGTATTGGCCAGGGCGATGAGCGAAGGCACGGCCACGAAAGCTAACATGAGGTAGAAAATGGCCAGCCGGCCGTAACCCTGGCGCAAGATTTGGTCGCGATACTCGCCGGGTCCAAATAGCGTCAGAGCCGGGTATTCGCCGGCCAGGGCTTCGATGCGGCTTTTCAGCTGGTCTGGATCAGTACCACCCTCACGGTCGGCCATAAGGAGAAGATCGGCCGTTTCGCCAAAATCCGCTTCGAGATTGGCCTGTGACATAAAGACCGCGGACGCCTGGGCATTCAAGTAGTCACTGCCGACTCCGACAACTTCATAGGCGAACGGTCCTTCGGGCGTGTTCAGCGTCAGCACATCACCCAGTTCGGTCCCGTTTCGAGAGGCGTAAATGGTATTGACGATCAATGTTCGACTGGTGTCCAAGTCCCAAAATACGCGCTCGGGATCGCCGGCGGTGATATCCATTTCGGCCACGACCGGATAGGTGTCAGGATCTAGGCCGATCACCTGCACATCCACGTCATTAGCCTGGGCGTTGGTCGCGCGCAAAGTGGTCACGGCGACAATTCCGGGCGTGCCACGCAAGGATTCGGCCAGTTCGGGCCCGGCGCCGACATTACCGCCGCTGAGAACCTGTGACTGGGGCATCAACAGGAAGTCGCCCCCCAGGCTGCGGTCGATATTTCCGACCACGCCGGTCGTCACCGATGTTACCATGCCAGTCAGGGCCAGCAGGATGGCCAGGCCGATCATCATGGCCGTGACGGTAACCGCAGCCCGACCGGGCTGCCGATTCAAGTTAGCCTGGGCCAGGTAGCCTTCGCGGACATAAAGCAATGTCAGCTGCCGGCCGAAGAAGTTCGTGATCGGCGTTATCAGGATGGGGCTCACTACTACCAGGGCAGCCAGGAAAAGCAGCAATCCTAGAGAAGCCAGGGCCAGATTTCCGGTGACCAGGGCCAACAGCGCCAGAGCAGCCAAACCGAACGACCAGGCTATTCGGCTGCGCTGCCCGTTTCCCGCCCAGCTACCTGCCCCGTTGTCGAACCGCGCCATGGACGGCCGCAGCGCTTCAATTGGCGAGATTCTGCTGGCCGAAATGGCCGGCAGCAGACCGCCGATCAAGGTTACGCCAACGCCCAATAGAACGGCTACCAGCAGATTCTGCCAGGAAAAACGAGCCTCACCCAAGGGGAAATTAACCCGCTGCATCCAGACCTGGCCCATAGCGGCCAGCAGCCCTTGAACGAAGAGATAGCCGGCCACCAGGCCAAGTAGCGTTCCGGCGAGACCTTGCAGCAAACTTTCGATCATCATCAGGCCGACGACATCTCTTTGCGAGGCGCCGACGGCGCGTAGCAAGCCAATATCCCGGCGCCTTTCAGCCACGACCGTGCGGAAAGTATTGAAGATGATGAAACCGGCCATGGCCAGTACCAGCACGCCGAAGAAGGTAAAGACCGCCCCAGCGATCTCCAGGCTGGCGATGAATTGTGTGCCCGAATCCAGCGGTCCCGCTTTGAAACCGGGGCCGAGTTGATCTAGCACGGCCAACGTCGTTGCCTGTGGATCGGCCTCGGCCGTGAAGAGGATCTCGATGGTATTGATCCGGCCGGGCAGCTCAAGTAGGTCCTGGGCAACGGGCAGGCTAACATAGACCTCGTCGCCGGACGTGCCCGCCGGATCGGCAAGCAAACCGACGATGCTCAACTCAGCCGTCCCGTCTGCGGCCGGCAACCTCAGCGTATCGCCCATGGCCAGCCCCATACGATCTGCCAGAGTCACTGGAATCAGCATGGCCTCCGTGCCGGCCGTCGTTAGATCCCGGCCGGCAACCAGGGTCAAAGGGCGCGCGCCGTCCGCCGATTCCACGTCCAGCCCGATGATATTTAACAGGCCAAGTTGGGAACCATCCTCGACAGTCGGGGCCAGGTCGGGCGGCAAAGCCACGACCCGGACCAATAAACCGGCCGCAACAGCCACCCCGGGGATCCGGCTTACTTCTTGTGACAGCACTTCATCAAAAACGCCCCGCGATTCACTGGTCACGGTCAGATCGACCTGACTAGTGGCCGACATCGTGCTTTGGCGCAGCGATTCTTCCAGGGCTGGCACCATGCCGTTAAGGCCGAAGATCAGCATCACCCCGACCACGATGGACAACGTCGTGAGGATGGTCCGCGCCCGGCGTTCGCTGAGATAGCGCAAAGCAAGTCTGAAGCGGTAGGTCATCGGGCCGCCTCCGCCGGTTTCTGAGCACTAGCCGCGCCGGCGCGGCCGTCGCCAGATAATAGCGTCTCGTCCACGATCCGGCCGTCCTTCAGAAAGATGATCCGGCCGGCGTAGGCGGCGATGCCCGGGTTGTGGGTCACCATCAAGACGGTGCAACCCCACCGGCCGGCGACCTGGGCCAATAGCCGGGCGATTTCATCGGCAGCCAGCGAATCGAGATTGCCGGTTGGTTCGTCGGCCAGGATAAGGGCCGGTTCGGCCACCAGCGCCCGAGCAATGGCCACGCGCTGCTGCTCGCCGCCTGACAACTGTTCCGGTTTATGATCCAGCCGATGGGCGAGATTAAAGCGCTCTAGCCACTTGGTTGCTCGCTCATTGGCCATTTCAGGCTTCATGCCATCCAGGATCAGGGGCAGGGCCACGTTCTCGCTGGCAGTCAGGACAGGGATCAGGTTAAAGAATTGAAAAACGAAACCGACCTGCTGGCGACGCAGACGGGTCAGTTCGTCGTCGTTCAACTGGGCCAGGTCATGGCCATCCAGGATCACGCGACCTGAGGTCGGCCGATCCAGGCCACCCAAAAGGTGCAGCAGAGTCGATTTGCCGCAGCCACTGGGCCCCATCACCGATACGAATTCACCCGCTCTAACGGCCAGATTGACTTGTGACAGGGCGGTGACCTTCATCTGGTCTTCGCCAAACTCTTTCGTCAATTGCTCAGCTATGACTATGTCCATGCCGCACCTTTCTGTGTACTAGTGAGACAGAGCCGGTCTGGCATCCACGGATCGCTCGCGGCGCAATCTCGGTTTTGGCAGTCGCCAACCACCTTCGCCGCCGACACGAATGTCGCGCCGTTCAAACAGTCGCCAGGCCAGCAAGGCCATGAGCGCTGCCAGGCCAGTCAGCGCGGCCAGCCAGCCCCATTCGATGCCGTCGAAGGCACCAGCGCCTTGATAATATGTTAATGGCGACAACTCGGCCAGGGTTTCCAGGCCCTCGTTTAAGTTGGCCAGCGAGGATGCGAAGTAGCTGGATATCAAAGCCAGCCCGGCGGCCGCCGCCGCCGTCTTCCGGGACGGCAACAGCAAGCTGAGAAGTAAGGCCAACGCGGCGAAGAATATTTGTGTGGCCCCAAGCGACAGCATTGCCGCTGCCAGGTGACCCAGGTTGACCTCCAGGCTGGAGAACGGCAGCAGCAGGGCAAAGCCCAGCCAACCCAGAACCAGAATGCCAGCCAAGGCGGCAGCGATGGCCAGCAACCGGCCGGCGAACAGCCCGGTCCGGCTGACGGGATGGGCCATGACCAGGTCAAGCGTGCCGTTCTCTTCGTCAGCCACCAACAAACCGCTGCCGGCCATGACGGCGAAGATGCCCATGATGATGGGCATCATGGCGAAGAAGTACATGCCCAGGAAGCCGGACGGGCTTAGCAGATCCAGGGCGCCGCCGAAGAAGGCCAGCATTTCTGGCGGATAGGCGTCGAGCAATTGCTGAAACTGCTCCTGCTCAGCGGCGATAGTATCGTAGAACAACACCAGGATAGCGGCCAGGAAGGCCAGGCCAAGACCCCAACCGAGGATTTGGCCGCGAAACTTCTTAAGCGAATATTGGAATATGGTTTTCATCGTTGCACCTCTTACTCGTAGTAGGTCAGGAAGACTTCTTCCAGCGACGGCCGCTCGGTTTCGAAGCTGGCCACCGGGAAAGTCGACAGTGTCTTAATCAGCGGGTCCATCTCGCCTTCGACCTGGAGCAGCAGGCGCTGACCATCGTCGTGGGAGAACACCTGCACGCCGGCCAGGCTTTCGAAGACCGAGGTATCAACCCGTTCCTTGAATTGCACCCGAGCCCGGAATAGCGAACGGTCGATCAGATCGGCCGTCTCGGCCACCTCTACCAGGCTACCCTGGCGGATGATGCCTACCCGCTCGGCGATCTCCTGAACTTCACTCAGAACGTGGGAAGAGAAGAATACGGTCGCCCCGTCCTCCTTGGCGGCGGCGATCAATTTCAAAACCTCTTGCTGCATCAGCGGATCCAGGCCGCTTGTCGGCTCGTCAAGCATCAGCAGCGCCGGCCGGTGCATGAGGGCTTGTACGACGCCCACTTTCTGCTTGTTGCCTTTGGACAGGTTCTTGATCTTCTGCTCAAGGTCTAGATCCAGACGATCGGCCAGCTGTCGCACCGTGCCGCGATCGGCCTGACCGTTGCGCAGCCGGTTCAGATACTCCAGGATCGATTCGGCCGAATGATTCTCGTCCAGACGCAACTCGCCCGGCAGGTAGCCGACCTTGGCCCGGACGCCAACCGGGTCGGCCTGGGGATCGATTCCCAGTACCCGGGCCCGGCCGGCGCTAGGCCGGATCAGATCGAGCAGGCAGCGAATCGTGGTCGTCTTGCCGGCCCCGTTCGGGCCCAGAAAACCAAAGATTTCGCCGCGCCGAACGATCAGATTCAACCCATCCAGCGCCCTGACCGGCCCATAATACTTGGTCAGTTCTTGTATCTCTATCGCGTTATTCATTTCAGTCACCTCACTTGCCTTGCTAGGCAATATACAGACGCACAAGCGTTCAAACAGCTCGCGCGCACTCAATCCAATTTTGGCGGCCGGCCGCGGGGCCGGCGCTCCGGCTCAGGCAGCGGCTGACGCCGCACTTCGTCCAGCCGGGCCTCAATCATCTCCAACCAGCGCAGATCGGCTTCCAGGTGCATGATGGCCTGATCAAGCAGCAAGATAAAGGCCAGCTCGCGGCCCGGATCGGCCTCGGCCCGCTGCACGGTCAGGTCGTGCAGGTCGCGGTAAAGGCTGGCCCGCTGGACGTAGATCACTCGCCTGGGATTGGCCTCGCCTGTGACCAGGCTCATCATCAGCTTGAGGAAAAACTCGTCCCGATGATGGTGACTGGCGACTGGCGAGTGAAACCACTCCTGCAACGCCTGGCGGCCGGTTTGCGTGATGGCGTAGATTCGCTTCTCAGGCCCGCCATCTTGCTGCGCGCCTTGCTCGGCCACCAGGCCACCTTTCTCCAGCCGGGTCAACGTGGTGTAAATCTGGGCCGGCTTGACATCCCAGACCTGCTCGCCGCCAACCACCGCTTCGAATGCGTCATGCAATTCGTAACCGTGGCGTGGCTTTTGCTCGAGTAATCCCAGAATGGCGTTTCGTACCGTCATAATTAAAATAATCTACCAGTTACTAGTTTCGTAGAATAATATAAAACAAGTAAGTAGTTTTGTCAAGAGGCAGTTTTGCAGAAGCGGAGCTGAGGGAACTTGGGCGAAACTGAACGAGTTGCTTGGTCAGGTCCAGGCGGTTTGTTCGAAGCTGCTGTCTGGGCGATAGTGACCGATGCCGAGCTGGACAGGCTCGGAGCCGGAAGGGTCGCGCTCTTGATCGGCAATCAGCAACGGCAGGGCCGGCTGCATGCTGGGGATGATACTTAGCTCGGGCAACTGGCCGGCCGTTACGCGCCTTCTGTACATGGCGGCCAAAGACGTTGTTTCAGGCGCCCTGTGAAGTAAAGGACCATGATCAGTTGCTCTGAGCGAGTCAACAGTAGAACACATCGCAGGGCGAAGTCCCTCACCTGATCTACTCCGATGCCCGTCTCCTGGGCCAGCTCGCGCAAGGCTGGGCCGCTCAGTGATGAAAATTCCTCCGCCTCCACCCGGCCACCGATGCCGGTCCAAAGACCAGGAGCGAAGCGCTTGCTCTTGGCCCGGCGCAGAAGCAGGTGCTCATGTGCATACCTCGGCAATACGACAGTGTAAGCCTGGAAGCTATCTGACACGCCCGTGTACCTAATCGAAAGCGAAAAGCGCGCTCTGGCTAATGGGAATGACCTGGGCTGCTTGGCCCAAGGTCAGGTAGGAGCCATCTACCTCGTCGCGCTGGTCCCGGTATTCCCGAGCATGTTCTTCTGACCAGAAGAATAGGGAATTGTTTCAATAGGCGTGAATGATATTGGGATCCTCGAAGTGATCCCAATCGACGTCAGGCATAAAGACCAGCGGCTCGGCGCCGGGATCGTCCAGCTTAAAGTTCATGGCCCCGTCCATCGCCAGCCCCAGTGTCCGGCCGCAATGACCACATGCGGTCTGAATGTCGAATGTTAGCTCCTCGCCCTCTCGTAACCGCCCTTGCACGAAGGGCGTTGCCAGCGCGTCCTCGGCTCAGGCGCCGTGCAAGCGCTCGCCGCTGCTGAAGCGGATCACATGCGGCGTCCGATCAATCGTCACCGGGTAAGCCCAGGCCACGGCGCCGGCCTCATCCCGCCACAGGAAGAATAGTTTCCGTTCCAGGTCGGCCAAGATTTGTCGCACCCTATTCTCAGCCAGGCTCAGCGCACCGGCGATGATTTCCGGAGTCAAGGCCGTGCCGGCCCGGGGCAACTCGCGAACGACGAAGTAACGCACCCGGTGATGCTCCGCGGTCATGAAAGCCAGGCGTGCCTGCCCGTGTTCGGCCACTTCATCCAGGTGCCCCAACCAGGCCTGCCACGGCACAGCGATCATCTGTTTGCCACGTCCAAGCAATACGGTTTCGTCCATAGAAGAGGCCTCCAGAATTCAGTTCCCAGTTGCGAGTATTCAGTTCCTAGTCCAGAGTCAGCAGGTCATTCAGAGCCACTGCTCACCGAGCACTCGCCACCGCCCACTAACTACGCGCCACTGTCCCTTGATAAACCGCCTCAGCGATCTTCATATCTTGGACGGCGACGCCGGTCAGGTCAGCCACGGTTATTTGCTCGTCGGAGGTACGGCCGGGCGCCCGCCCATTGATTATTGCTCCCAACTCAACCAGATCCGCCTCGGCGATGAGACCAGCCTGGAGCGCCTGGTAGATTTCGCCGCGGACCAGGCACTGGCTTATGCTGTCGGCGACGACCATATCAGCCCGGCCGAGGATAGCGGCCTCGAGCTCTTGCTTGTGCGGCGTATCGGAGCCGACGGCCGTAATATGGGTGCCGGGCCGCAAATCGGAAGCGAAAAGCAGCGGCTCAGCCGACGGCGTTGTCGTGACCACAAGGTTGCAGCGCCTGAGCACCTCGGCCGCGTCGCGAGTGGTCTCAATCTGAAAGTCAAGGTCAGCCAAATCGGCCACATAGGCGCCTAATTGTGATTCGCCGCGACCCCAAACAAGAACGTCGCGACATGGGGTCAGGCTGTGCAAGAAGCGCAATTGCAGGCCCGCCTGCATGCCCGTTCCGACGATCCCAATGCGTCGCACTTGTCCAGGGGCCAGGTATTTGGCCGCTATCGCACCGGCGACGGCCGTACGTATGTCGGTCAGGTGTCCTTCGTCTAGCAAGATACAGCGCAACTCGCCCGTTTGCTGCTCAAACAGGAGCATTAGCCCGTTGCCGGAGGGCAGTCCGAGGGCCAGGTTGCCGTAAAAACCAGAAGCGATCTTGACCACATAGTAAGTTTCATCTTGTATGTAACCGTACTTGATATGGACTTCGCCGCGATCCAGTAGCAACTCGCCTACCGGCGGCACAACTGCCCGGCCGGCCGAATAGGCAGCAAACCCGGCTTCAATGGTCGGCAGCAGATCGATGGTTGGTAAGATATCCTTGATCTCTTCGAGCGTGATGATTCTCATGGGGATAGCGTTTAGCTGTGAGCTGCGAGCTGCAAGCAATTTGCCTTGAGCTTTAAGTTTTACGGTTGTTATGTCAAGTAATTTGAGTCCTGAACCATTCCTGTCAAAGCTACCATTGATTATTGATGGTTACTGGTCAAAGCGCAAGGATAAGCTGACGGCTCATAGCCAACGGCTAATGGCTCATTGATGCAGTATACTCTTGAGCGTTTCAAGATCGATATTGGCGCCGCACAGGACGATGACGACGTTTTGGCCGGTGAATTCGTCCCGCCTTTTGAGCAGGGCGGCAATGGGTACGGCGGCCGAACCTTCGATGAGTTGATGGTGGGCGACCATGAATTGGCGCAAATGATCGGCGATCTCTGCTTCGCTCACAGTTTCATAGGCGTCCACCAGATCGCGGCACAAGGGGTAGGTGATTGAGCCTGCCTCGACACCGCCGGCCGTGCCGTCTGACAATGTCGGCAAAGAGGGTAAATCCAGGATTTCGCCAGCCATGACCGACTGGATCATGACCATCGAATGCTCCGGCGAACAGCCGACAATTCGTACAGCCGGTCGTTGTTGTTTCAGAGCCACGACGATGCCGGTGATCAGCCCGCCGCCGCCGACGGCCACCAGGACGGCATCAACTTCTGGCAACTGCTGAGAAAGCTCCAGGCCGATCGTGCCCTGCCCGCCGATCACCTGGGGGTCATTGTAAGGCGAGATGAAAGCCAAACCGTGCTCGGCCGCATAAGCACGAGCGTAAGCTTCGGCCTCCACCGAATCGGAGCCATGCACCCGAACGTCGGCGCCAAGACGGTCGATGGCCGCCAATTTAGACGTCGATGCGTTGTCGGGCACGAAGATCAAGGCCCTGGCACTGACTTTGTTGGCGGCGAAGGCCACAGCCGCGCCGTGGTTGCCGGTCGAGGCGCTGACCACGCCACGGGCCCTGTCCGGCTCGCTCAACGACAGAACTTTGCTCAGCGCGCCGCGAGTCTTGAAAGAACCGGTGTGCTGCAAGTTTTCGCACTTGAAGAAGACGTTGGCCCCGGTAAGCTGGCTGTAATAGACGGAATGTTCCAGGTAAGTACGGCGAATGTGGGGCCGTATCCGTTGTTCGGCCGCTTCGACTTCGGCCAGGATCTCGTTGGCGGTGACAGACTCAAGCATTTTGACAGGATTTACAGGATTGCAAAACAAGACATGAGGCGGGACTGAGGTAAAAGGCAGCTACGGTCACGATAGAGCGGTAATCAGGTCGCGAATGCGCTCCAGGCCAGCCACCAGGTAATCATGGGGTAGGCCAAAGCTGATGCGCAAGAAATGATCCAGGCCGAAATGATCGCCAGGTACGATAAGCACGCTCTTTTCACGCCGCAAGCGTTGGGCCAACTCAGTTGAATTGATGGCCAGGTTGTAGCGCACAAAGGCGATGGCCGCCGCGTCAGGCGGCCGGACGGAGAACATGTCGGCATGTCCGGCCATCCACTGGCGCAGGACGGGAAAGCCCTGCTGGATATATTCGCGAGTCCGGGCCAAAACTCGCGGCCGGACGTCTGGCGACAGGGCCACGGCAGCCAGCTTGTTGGCCAACATGGTGGCGCTGATGGTCGTGTATTCGTGGCGGGCCCAGATATCGTGAACAATGCCAGTCGGGGCGACGGCCCAGCCCAGGCGCAGGCCTGGCAGGCCATAGGCCTTGCTCATGCTGCCGGTGGCCACTACCTTGTCATAGCGGCCGTAGAAGGAGGGCGTCGGTTTCTCGACCGTTCGTTCGGCCCCACTGTAGACTTCGTCGGCCAAAATCCAGGCCCCGACCCGTTCGGCCTGGGCGATGATGGCCTCCATTTCGCCAGCCGACAGCGCCCGGCCGGTGGGATTATTGGGGTTGCAGACGGCGACCAGCTTGGTCTGCGGCGAAATCATTTCCTCCAACTCGGCCAGGTCAGGTGCCCAGCCCCGCTCCTCGCGCAAGTTGAAAGTCTTCAGTTGGTAGCCGTGGTTCTTGGCGATTCCCCAGATCTGCATGTAATTGGGCAGCATGACTACGATCTCGTCACCCGGAGCCAGCAAGGTGCGGGTGGCGATGTAATTGGCTTCGGCCGCGCCAACGGTCACCAGTATGTTTTCGGCCATCGCCCCATCATAAAGCCCGGCGATAGTAGCGCGCAGTTCCGGCGTGCCATTGACGTGGGGATAGTTCAGCTCGGTGGACAACAAATCGTCTACAGCGGCCGGATCGTCGCCCAGCAATTCGGCCAGCCGGATCGGATGCACGCCGCTTTCCGACAGGTTGTAGTCGACCTCTTGTTCGTAAAGGGACATCCAGCGTTCCATCAAGAAGGGCTGGAAAGTGCTCATCGTCATAGCCTCCAAGTTATTCGACCGCCCACAGCGAAACCAACGCGGCAATGGCAGCATTGTACCGGCGACCGTTTCCGGACGCCATTATCGCTACCCGATAGATTTTATATGGGAAATGTACGAGCGCGGACGAGAACTGAAGAAATGCAGCTCGCCCCGCATCCAACTGCCTTTTCCATGGAAGAAAATCGTTAGCTATTCTTCGTCGGGCAAGCAAACATATTGTCGATCGCGAATACCCTTGATAGCTTTCGGCAGCTTGGCGCGCAACGGCATCTGCGCCTCGTTGAGAAGCACAGGAATCACCATCCGATCGCGACTCATAGCGTGCAAAATCTCGTTCAGCAGCACATCGTCAGGATCGTCGAGCCGGCGCCGGCCGGCGCCGGCTCTATTTCTGGCTTCCAGTCATTTTGGACCGATGACCAGTACAAAGGCGTCACAGCCTGCGATTGCGTCCATGATGGCATCGTACCATTTCGTGCCCGCTTTTATGACCTCTTCATCCCAGAATATCAAGCCACTGTCAAAGCGCAACCCCAAATGCTTGGACAGGCGTACCGTGTGGGCCCGACTATCCTCACGTCGATAGGAAACAAGCACTCCAGGCATTTGTCGGCTCCTTAGAAAATAGCGGTTAGCTGTGAGCTATCTTCGTTACACTGTCGGTGAGCTGCCCGCCACCGTGGGCTGGCCCGTATTCACTCCTTCAGGAAAAGTGGTCAGCAGTGAACTGTTAGTCAACAGTTCTGAGTTTACTGATTGAAAACCCACCTATCTCTTGAATCGCAAATGAGCAAAGGGCGCATCGCCAGAACGCAGCTAGAAGCTAATGGCTCAAAGCTAATCGTTTCTCGCCCAATCTGGAACGCGCCGGCCAGCCAGGAATGACTCGATGTAACTGGCCGCCGGGTGGCGAACGGACCTGGTGGCGACCACGACTGCTTCCTTGTCGTAAGTAACCTGTTCCAGGGTCATATCGTAGCCGTCCAGTCCGCATTCCAGCATGGCGTAGAAAGCGCCCGCGCCGGGCAGCACCGGGTTGCCTATACTGCCCGGATTAACCACCCGAATCCCGTTCACCACGCGGTCGAGGGGCGCGTGGGTATGGCCGATGCAGATCAGGTCGGCCTCTGCCCCGTCGATCAGCCGGCCGAGTTCTTCGTCGGCCAGCTTGGGATGGATGCCTGTACCGTCGTCGGTGCCGGGCGAGGAATGAACGGCCAAAACTCGGGTGCCATCGGGCAATGTGACCCGCATATCCAGCGGCAGATCGGCCATCCAGGGCAACCAACCGGCGGCCGTCAACGCACCGGCCGTCCAGGCGAAGCTCCTGTTCATCTGCACGATGACCGGAAGAATCTCAGGATTCTCCTGGCTCTCTTCGGTAAACCGATCAAACTCGTTGAGCGAGGCGGCTAACCTATCAGTATTGCCGCGAATGAATTGCGCCTGCGGCAGCACCATGATGCGCTCCAGCACTCCGACGGGATCAGGACCAATGGCTGCATAATCGCCCAGGAGCCAATGTGCATCGACCCCGCCTTTGGCCTCAATATCGGCCAGCACGGCGTCCAGAGCGACAGAGTTGCCGTGGATGTCGGCCAGGACCGCGATGCGGCGGGGATAGGGGATTTCGCTGAGCGAACGCTTCGCAGACGGGGGCTGGGGATCAGCGATCGGTTTCAGGTCGTTGGTCATTGATTGTTAGTCTCTGGTTTGGCCCGGCGAAGGCTCGCATCTTGGCCACTTCAACCTTTCACACGCCCTTGCAGTATAATTGATCCACTACCGACAGTATATAACGCTGGCGGTAGGGATTTCAATGGCCAGCGCCCCTTCGACGATGAATCAGGATGAATTGAGACAGCAGAAGTCACACGAGACCGGTCCAACGGCCGTGCCCATATTGAACGTGCCGGTCCATGCGGTGACCATGGCCGATGTTCTGGCGCTGATAGAGCGCTTCATGACCGAGCCGCGCCTGCACCAGATCGCCACGGTGAATCCCGAATTCGTCATGACCGCCCAGGAAGATGGCGACTTCCTCCGGGTATTGGAAGCGGCCGATCTCTGTATCCCCGATGGCGTGGGTCTGTTGTGGGCCGCCCGGCGCCAGGGCCGCCCGCTGCCCGAACGGGTGGCTGGCTCCAACCTGGTTTACGAATTGGCCCGGCTGGCGGCCGCGAACGGATGGCGGCTGTACCTGCTGGGCGCGGCCGAGGGCGTGGCCGAAGAGGCGGCGGCCGTCCTGCAGGGCCTCTATCCGGAGCTGGCCATCGCCGGCACCTACGCCGGTTCGCCCGATCCGGCCGAGAACCAGGCCATCGTTGATCGCATTAATCAGTCCCAGGCCCAAATGCTGTGCGTAGCCTACGGCGCGCCGCGGCAAGACAAGTGGATCGCCCGTAATCGCGAGGCGCTGCCTACCGTGCGTCTGGCCATGGGCGTTGGCGGATCGCTGGATTTCATCACCGGCCGCTCGCGGCGGGCGCCCGAATGGGCCCAGCGGGCCGGGGTCGAATGGCTGGTCCGTCTGGCCCGCGAACCGTGGCGCTGGCGGCGCATGACCGCCCTGCCCCGGTTCGCGCTGAAGGTACTGGCCGGCCGGCATCGCCGGTAGGGGTACGGCCGGCGGTCTAAAACCCACGGTCGCGAAATTGGCCTTTTTCCAGACGCTCTTGCCCCGCTACCCCAGCCGCAAGTTCTGGGTCAGGCAATTGGGGGCCAGGGCATCTTGCATCCGACAGTGGTTTCCGATTGCCTGACCTCCGCCGACGTCATGACCAACAGCCGATTGCGCTCTGGTTCAGCAAGGGTACACTTAGCATAGAGTGATGTGATGGGTGAAAGTATGGATACGATATCCGGCCAGACAGCCATCCGATAAATCCTGTCAATCCTGTCCTATTCCCGAGGAAGAAGTATGCGCGTATTAATCACCGGTTCCAGCGGCCAGATCGGCACCAATCTCGGTCTGCGTCTGCAAGAAGAAGGGCATTACGTCTTTGGCATCGACAAGCGGCCGAACGTCTGGACCAATGAAATCGAAACGCTATTGCAAGATTTGAGCGCCCCATTTCACCATTTTGAGGGCGGCATCGGCAGCGTTGACTATCCGGCCGATTTAGATGCGGTCGTCCACCTAGCGGCCAACGCCAAGGTCCACCAACTGGTGGAGCAGCCGCACCGGGCCATGGAAAACATCATGGTCACCTTCAACGTACTGGAGTTCTGCCGCCACAATGACGTGCCGATCATCTTCAGCAGTTCGCGCGAAGTCTACGGCGATATTCACCGATATATCACCGAAGAATCGTACGCTGACTTCGCTTTCACCGAAAGCCCCTATTCGGCCAGTAAGATCAGCGGCGAAGCGCTGATCTATTCTTACGCCCAATGTTACGGGCTGCGCTACCTGGTCTTCCGCTTCAGCAATGTCTACGGCCGTTACGACAACGACCTGGAGCGCATGTCGCGGGTGATCCCCAAGTTCATTCGCCAGATCAGCCAGGGCGAACAGATCACGGTCTACGGCCAGGAAAAGGTCCTGGATTTCACTTACGTGGACGACTGCGTGACCGGGGTCATGAATGGCATCCAGCTCCTGGCAGACGGCAAAAACGGCAACCAGACGATCAACCTGGCCTATGGCCAGGGCAACAGCCTGGTCGCCATGGCCGAGTTCATCGGCGAGGCCCTGGGCATCAAGCCGGACATGCACGTCAAACCGGCCCGCGTTGGGGAAGTGACTCATTATGTGGCCAATGTCGGCAAAGCCCGGGCGCTGCTTAACTATGAGCCGCAAGTGTCGCTGGAGGACGGAATTCACAGGGCTGTAGCCTGGTGCACCGATTGGTGGGACAAACATGGGGGGTAGTGGTCAATAATCAATAACGAATTGGGAGTTGTTAATGATGGAGCGGGTTGGGCTGCTGAAGAAGCGGGCGGAGCAGAAACCTGCTGACAAGCGGGACCACACGGTTCCGGTGGCAATAGATGGGATCGATGCGGTCGGGAAGACGACGCTGGCCGACGAATCGGCTCTTGCGCTTAAGGACCAGTGCGAGCGCGTAATTCGGGCGGAACCTGGCTCGGAGGGAGAAGTCCGGCGCCGCTACCAGGCCCGCTATCTACCCGCCCAACAACTCTACCTGGATAGCTGCCGGCCGCGCGATCGGGGCGACGCCATCACACACAACGACGATCCGGCCAACCCCCGCCTGACTCCACGGCGCCCACCTGGCCAGCATCTGGCTTGACTCACAAATTAGGAATTCACTATTTCCCCACGCCCAACGTATAATCTGCGCCTGACATGATTGGCAAAATTCACACCTCAAAGGAAACGACACACGCCAGTGGCTAACAGCTCAAAGCTACGAGCTACAAGCTGAAGGCTGACAGCTTCCTCATGGACTACATCGACGTTTCGGCCGCCGCCCACAGCCGGGCCGGGCTTGGCCGCTATAGCGAGAAGTTGGCCCAGGCCTTGATCGAGGCCCAACCTGGCCGCTTCGCCCTCTTTTACAACCGTGGCCGCGATGCCCGCCTGCCGTTTTCACTGCAAGACACGCCAGCCAGGAGCGTGAAGTTGGGTTACAAACCGTGGCGCCTGGCCATCTTGCTGGCCCAATGGACCCGCATGTCGTTTGGCAGACTCGCGCCTGACGCCCGCCTGTTTCACAGCACCGAACATCTGCTGATGCCGTTGCCTGACCGACCGACCGTGCTGACCGTGCATGACCTGATCTACAAACTCTATCCGCAACACCACAAGCGCCTCAATTATTGGTACTTGAACCTGGCCATGCCCTTATTCTGCGCGCGGGCGACGGCTATCATCGCCGTTTCGGAGGCTACAAAGCGGGATATCATCAACCATTACGGCGTTGAGCCGGCTAAGATCCACGTCGTGTACGAAGCAGCCGCCGATCATTTCCATCCGCCTGATCCGGCCGATATCGAGCGGGTTCGATTGGCCTACGATCTGCCGCAGCGCTACCTGCTGCATATCAGCACCATCGAGCCGCGCAAGAACCTGGACCGGCTGGTCGATGGGCTGCTCATTCTGCGGCGTGCTCATCCTGATTTGGCCCTAATCTTGGCCGGGGCGAAGGGCTGGCTATTCGACGACTTCTTTGATCGAATAAACGACGAAGGACTGGAAGATTGCGTCCGGCTATTGGGCTGGGTGCCTGACGCTGACTTGCCGGCCGTCATCGCCGGCGCCGCCCTGGGCGTTCAGCCAAGCTTATATGAAGGTTTTGGCTTGCCCATCCTGGAACAGATGGCCTGCGGCCAGGTCGTGGCGGCCAGCAACAGCAGCAGTCACCCAGAGGTCGGCGGCCGGGCTGCCGCCTACTTCGATCCGGCCAATGCCGAAGAAATGGCTGCCGTCATCGACCGGCTACTGACCGACCAGGACGAATACGAAGAGCGCCGCGAGTTGGGCCTGGCCCAGGCCGGTCGCTTCAGTTGGCAACGGGCGGCACAAGAGACGATTGTCGTGTATGATTCGGTGATCCAGTGAACAGTGAGCAGTCGCTTGTGGATAGTGAGCGGGGTGCGATGAACGGGGAACAGGAAGCAGGGAACGACAGCCGGCCGGATTCGGCCGACCAGGCACTTGCGACCGCCAACCAACCACCAGCAACCAGCGACCACCAGCCAGCAACCGACGACCGTCAACC
>JBFFWQ010000075.1:0-29554 GCA_041570195.1 Promineifilaceae bacterium (SeqCode)
AGAACTGATGGCGATGGTGGCGACGGGTTTCTCCGAGTTCCAGTATACGATTGAGGACGTTATTGCCGAAGGCGATAAAGTAGTGATACGAATTTATGAGGAAGGCGTACACACTGGGGACCTGGTGGGCATTTCTGCAACTGGTAGGCGCGTTCATTACACGTCTATCCACATCATGCGCATCGAAAATGGCAAAATTGTGGAACACTGGCGTGAGCAAGATACCATGGGGCTGATGCAACAATTGGGTGCGTAGGACTTCGCACACATTCCCGGTCACAAACAGCATGTCAACCAGCTTCATCTAGCAGGCTATCGACACGTTTATATGTGGTGCGGTAGAGCGCATTAAATATAACGCGCACCGGTTGGTAACGGATCGGTAGCTTCACAAAAAGACGTGATCGAGTTCAGCATCCCAGATGTCCGGTGTACGCATCAGAAGTAGACGCCGAATAGACCAAGTTTCAGTAGTAATCCCGGCCGCCATTGCTGGGGTGCCATCTAACGTCGAATGAACAGTGCAGAAATTGTAAACCACACCCGACCAAAAAAGCTCCATTTCCAAACGCTTAACTGTGCGTGCCAAATTGCGCGTGCGCCGGGCCAAGCTGGGTAAACGAGCCCTCAAGGTGGCATTGAATCGTTCGATGTAGGCAGTATTGACGCGGCCAACCTGAGTCTGGGTCTGAACCAGCAAACGGCCTACTGTGCTCCAGTCGCCATAAGCCAAACGACGCTCGATGTGGGACAGGCGCTTGCCATTGTACCGTTTGACCACTTGAACGATATTCAGTTTCGGCCAGGGGATGATCCTGGGCCGGCCTCGTTTACTGCGATCTTTGGTGGCGAACAACTTTTTGACTACCTTGGGATAGGCAGCAAAACCATCGACAGCGACCAAGATAGGCTGAATGACACGCCCAGAGGCCTGACGCACCTTAGATATGACCTGCAGGACCAGATGCTTGTCCCGATTCAGCGATACAGCACCCCAAATGAACAAACGGGGAAACACGCAAAAGGCTGTACAGATCCAGGCCGTTTGTCCTTGCAGCTTGACCCATACCTCGTCGGCTTGCACTTGGGCCAACTGGATTGTCTTGCGGCAGACAAATTGATACTGAACCCGCATGGCATGGTCACCGGCCTTCAGCTGCCAACTGGCCACCGTGCGTTCGTCTATGCCAAAGGCGAACACGATAGCCGCTAGTGGGCAACCATGGCATAGAAGGGCTAGGACTAACATGACGATAGGCAATGGATATTTTAAGTTTGCCATCGGTGTCCCATACCGTTCAGAAAAGGTTCGGCGACAGCTACAACACCGATACCGTCGATCTTTGCGTGAGTGCACTTTGATTCGCGTTTCGGTGATACAATATGGACACTGAGCCAGAGACGGTTGCATCGGTAATTGGGCAAATTGTTCCATGCTTCTATCCTGGCTCTTTTTCTATTCATCGGTCAAGTTTTCTGTTTCATGGCTATTCGTAGTGCCACCATTTGGAGGGTAGTACCCAATACATCTACGAAGCTACTTGTGTGTCATAATGGCCGTTATGGTTTTTGGGTTATTGACCTTGCATGGGTCGTTGTAAATGTCAGTTCGTAACAAGCAGTTGGAATATCGAGCAAACTGTGGTTTCATCAAAACAGGAGACCAATTTATGCAAGAGCAATCACAGAAGAAGAACGAGAAACACTACGCAGCGAACTGAAATCAGACAGTTGAAAGCAAAATTGAAGACGAGGCGACGGTAGTAGATACAATTTAACTCATTCAGGCAATCAGCAGTCCCATAATAGAGTAAAGAGGTGAGATAATGTTTAAACGGTTGAAGAAAGATGCCTCTAAATTAGAGGGCAATTCTCTGGACAGCGTGATCGGTTTCTATCGCTTCCATGTCGAAGAGCACGAAATTATCGTCATCAATGACGGTTTTATTGGCCTTCCACTATCTCTCCTGGCAGTGAATGCGGCAGCGGAAGATGTCCTGGCGCTCATGCAGGCACATGATCTTGGCACAGAATTCGCTACCTTACCCATTGGTGTTGTGCTAATCAGAACGGGTGATCGCCTTGTGTTGCTGGACACCGGCACTGGTACATCCGATTTCGCCAGGGATTTGTTCGGAGACTATATCGGTGGTCTTGTACCCACTTTAAGATTAATTGGTGTATCGCCCGAAGCGATTACTGATGTGATTTTCTCACATGCTCATGGCGATCATCTCTGGGGCACTTCTTCCGATGGTCAACTCGCATTTCCCAATGCCCAACATTACTTGCCACAGTTAGAGTGGGAGGATTTGCACAGTGAGGACATTCCCGAATTCGCAGTACCTTTTATTGAATTTGCCAGGAATCAGCTGCAGCCTCTTGTTGCCAACGATGGACAACTCACTTTTTATGGGGATGAGGATGAGATGGTACCGGGAATTCGGGCCATTGCAACACTTGGGCATTCTGCCGGCCACCACTCCTTAATAATCGAGTCGGGTGGTCAACAATTACTCCTGCCCTTCGATGTTCTCGACCATCCAGTACTCTCTTTACGTCATCCAGAGTGGTTTTCGGGCGTGGATCAGATACCGGATGTAGCTGTCGAAACTCGAAAACAATTATTAGCACGAGTAGCGGACGAGAAGATACCGATACTTGCAACTCATTTTCCCTTTCCGGGTCTTGGTCATATTACACGGGATGGCGATGCGTACCGCTATATACCGACCAGTTAATGACTGCATGACCTCACCGATAGCTACAGGATCCGGCTGAAGCGCCACAGCTCAGCCGTTTTCCATTGCAGCTGCGCCCACATTGTTCAATAGTCCGCAATCATAAGTCAGCCAGCGAGATTTCAAGCGAAAAGCCGAGCCGCTATTTGATCATCTCCCACAGCCATATGTCAGTTCGTAACAAGCAGTTGGAATATCGAGCAAACTGTGGTTTCATCAAAACAGGAGACCAATTTATGCAAGAGCAATCACAGAAGAAGAACGAGAAACACTACGCAGCGAATAGAAATCAGACAAAGGTGTAGTCGTACGCCGTAGCTATGTGATCTTCATGAGTGCCGATGAAGGCAGGAGATTTTTGGTGCGTTTTCTACCGAAGGTAAAATAGAGTGGGAACCGGTGCCGTAACCACGTGGTTTTGCTACCAATGATTGGGAAACTTTTGCTGAAGATATTCAGTCGGAACCAGTTCTCAAGACATAATACTGCTGCAAAGAAGCTTCACGGCTTTTTGTAGTGCTACCGGCCAGGGGGCATCACGGCTTTTTGTGGGCCTACCACGGATCTTAAGGTTAAGCTAATAAAGATTAGTTTAACTAATGCTCGATTGTACTACGCCTTCGCATTCCACTGGAGCCCCTTTGCTTCCCCGCTCCTCGGCTCCTCAGCCCCTCTCGACCCTCTCCTCATTCTGATACTGGCTCGAATGCAAACGATAATAGAATCCTTTCTCGGCCAACAACGACTTGTGGTTGCCGCGCTCAATGATCCGGCCGCCGTCTATCACCAGCACTTGATCCGCCTGGCGAATGGTGCTCAACCGATGGGCAATAACAAATGCCGTCCGGCCAGCCATCAAGCGCAGCAGCGCCGTCTGTAAATGCATCTCCGTGCGCGTGTCCACGCTGCTGGTGGCTTCGTCCAGGATCAGGATGCGCGGGTTGGCCAGGACGGCCCTGGCGATGGCCAGCAACTGGCGCTGGCCCTGGCTGAAGTTATGACCCTGCTCTGATACTTTCGTCTGATAACCCTGGGGTAAGTGGCGGATGAACCAGTCGGCGTTGGCCAGTTTGGCCGCTGCTTCTACCTCTTGGTCGCTGGCATCTAAACGACCGTAACGGATATTCTCCATCACCGTGCCCGAAAACAAGAACGTGTCTTGCAGCACGATGCTCAACTGTTTACGGATAGAGCTTTGCTCCACCTGGCGAATATCCTGCCCGTCGATGGCGATGGTGCCCTTGTCCACGTCATAGAAGCGGCTTAACAGCTTGATTATCGTCGTCTTACCCGCCCCCGTTGGGCCAACCAGGGCGATGGTCTGACCCGGTTTGGCCTCAAGGCTGATATCGACCAATACGGGTTCATCTGGATCGTAGCCGAAGTTCACCCGGTCAAACAGAACCGTTCCCCCCACCCTGGCCAGAGGACAGGCGTCCGGCCGGTCTGGAACCGAAGGAGCGGCATCCAGCACCTCAAAGATGCGCTCTGCCCCGGCCAATGCGGATTGCAGAAGGTTATAGAGCATGGCGATACTGCGCATGGGGCGGAAAAAATTCATGATGTAGACCACAAAGGTCGCAATCACACCCACGGTAACGATGCCTTCCAACGCCAGCCAGCCACCCAAGAGAGCCGTAACGGCGATGGTGATGGTGCTCATAGTGGTGAACATCGGCCCTAAAGCAGCGGTGATGATGTCGGCCCTGATGCCGGAACGCCGATTGGCACTGTTGACCACCTCGAATTGGGCCGCCGTATCCGAGGTCCGGGCGAAGGCCTGCACTACGCGAATACCGGCGATATTCTCTTCCATCACGGCGTTCATAATGCCTAAATAATGTTGTACTTCGCGGAAGGCTACCCGGCTGCGCCGGGTGACTATCATGGTGATATAGAGCATCAAGGGTAGCAGAATCAGCGCGCCAATGGCCAATTGCCAATTCAAGAGGAACATAGCCACCATAATGCCACCCAACATCAGGACGTTGGTGATGAATTGGATTAAACCATTGGCAAGGACGCGATTGATGGCCTCCGTATCATTGGTGACCCGGCTCATCAAATCGCCCACTTTGTGTTGCTCGTGGTAGGCTATGGACAAAGCCTGTAGATGGTCAAATAGTTCGGCCCGTATGTCGGCTACCACCCGTTGGGCGATCTGGACCATCAATACGCCGTAAATGACGGCCGTCAGGCCGCCTATGACGAAAACGGCCAGTATGATGATAGCCATAAGGGCCAGGCCGGGGATGTCGCCGGGAATGATGTATTCGTCGATAGCCCGGCCGAAGAGCACCGGTCCGGCCAGGCTGGCCATGGTGCCAATGATGACAAGCAGGGCCACGCCAACAAGTTGCCAGGTATAAGGGCGCGCGTATAGAAACAATCGACTGACGGTGCCCCGGGTGTCACCGGCGACTTCACCGGTCTGTGGGCCGCCACCGTAACCAAGCCTGACGCGCTCTGGTGTGCTCTTCTTAGTCACGCCTCCCCCATTTGCGACGCATATATCTCTCGGTATATCGCGCTACGCGCCAGTAGTTGCTTGTGGGTTCCCTGGTCGGTGATCCGGCCGTGGTCCAGGATGATGATCATGTCCGACCTCAATATCGAGCTAAGGCGTTGGGCGACAACAAAGATGGTGCGCCCGGCCATTAGTTTCTCCAACGCCTTCTGAATCTTGACCTCGGTCTCCATGTCCACCGAACTGGTGCTATCGTCGAGGATCAGGATGCTGGGAGAAATCAACAAGGCCCGGGCTATGGCGATGCGCTGCTTTTGGCCACCGGATAAGTTCGCGCCCCTCTCTTCGATCGGAGCCTCGTAACCGCCGGGCATGGCCGAGATAAAGCCATGGGCCTGGGCGGCCTTGGCCGCCGCCACCACCTCTTCTAGGGTCGTTTCGGGCTGGCCGTAAGCGATATTCTCCCGTACTGTACCGCTAAAAAGGGTCGTTTGCTGCAATACCACGCCTGTATGTTTGCGCAACTCTTCCGGTTGCCAATCGCGCACATCCACGCCATCGATAGTGATGCCTCCGCTGGAGACATCGTAGAAGCGAGGGATCAAGTTCACCAGTGTGCTCTTGCCCGATCCGGTAGCCCCGAGCAAGGCCACTTGCTGCCCCGGTTCAACGTTAAATGTGACATTGTGCAAGACTACCGGCTGGGGGGGTGTACGGCCGTTTCCCCCGGCCGGGTCGCTATCATCCAGACGTCGGTTGTCACTGCCATCGTAATGAAAGGACACGTTGTCGAAGCGCACGCGTCCCTGGAGCCGCTCGGCCGCGTAGGGTGATTCAACCACCTGTAGCGCCGGTTCCGTATCCAGGACGTCCCAGATTCGCCTGGCCGACGCATCCGCCCGCGTGAACATGGTCAGGATATTGCCCAACAATAGCAAGGGTGCCATGCCGATCAACAGGTAGCTATTGAAGGCTACCAACTCGCCCACCGTTAACCGGTCGCCAATGACGCTCGTGCCACCAAACCAAACCACGGCGACCGTGCCCAGGCCGGCGAGAATGGTCAGCAGCGGTAGAGTGGCGGCCATTAAGCGGCCGACCTTGATATTCTCCGCCATGTAGGCATCATTGAACTGCCGGAAGCGGTCGATCTCATACTTCTCGCGCACATAGGCCTTGACTACTTCCACCCCGGCCAAATTCTCCTGTACGGTTGTGTTGAGCGCCGAAAGTCTTTGTTGCACAATGGTGAACATGGGCTGAGCCAGGTGCATGACTCCCCATATGAGTAGTCCTGCTAAAGGCAGCAATACGACCATGATCAAGGCCAATTGCCGATCGATGATGAACATCATGACCACACTACCAAAGACCATTAACATGGCCCGCAGAAACAGGGCCAGGCCGGTGCTGATGAACATGCGCACCAGATCTACGTCGCTGGATAGTCGAGTCATCAGTTGTCCCGTTTGCATGTGATCCAGGTTGGCGAAGGAGAAACTCTGGATATGGGCGAACATATAATTGCGCATGTCGTAGGCCATGCTCTGCGACAATTGGGCCCGGCACAGCCCCTGCCCCAACGTGGCTAGTGCACCCACCAATGCCGCCCCTAACATGAAGAGCGATCCCTGGACAATAGCCGTCATGTCGCCGGCTTCGATGCCCTCATCGATGATGAAGCTCAATGCCCGGGGCACCAAAAGCTCCATGGCTACTGGTAAGATGACAGTGATGACCAGAAAAAAGGCTACCACCCAATAGGGCCGCACAAAGGGCGCCATTCGGCGCAGCGATCTCATGGTTCAACTCCGGCCGCCGTCAGCCGCCCGATTTCCGATAAACCATCGCCGATTTCTGCCAGCTGCTCTCTGGCTCCCCAAGCCTCATTCTTCCACAAACCCCGCCGGCCGCACGTAAGGCACCTCAAAATCATCGCCCAGGGCTTCGCGCAGCGCGTCTTTCATGATATTGCCCGAGATGTGCATCAGCGTATCGCCGTACAGCGGGTCAATGCCCATGCTGGCCTGGCACGGATAATGATGGTGGTGTAGCCCGACTTGCTCCAGCGAGTCGGCGATGGGCGCCCCGACCAGCTTCTCGGCCGCGAAATGGGCGCAGCCGCAACAGGCATCGCGGGTCACGGCCACCTCGACGATGCGCTTGGCCTTCTTGTCAACCGTCACGTCAAAGGCCGGCCGGCCGAAATAGCGGGCGAAGTCGCGGATCAGCGGGTCGTCGTACTGCTCCCGCAGCCGCAGGGCGTTATAAGTCGTCTCGGTCAGCGAACAGAACGGCATAGGCGTCACGCAGGGCACGCCACTTCTTTCCAGCCAACCGCGCAACTGGCGGGCCAGGCCGAAAGGCAGCCAGGCCTGGTTGTCGATGGGCGCGACCACGGCCCGGGCGCCGGTCATCTTGGCGATGTCGGGGATCATCTCGGCCACGCCAGACAATTCAGCCAGGGACAGGATCAGATCGGCCGGCGGCATCGACGGCGGCAGGTAATCCTCGGGGTAATCCAGCACAATAGGTAATTGCCGCGGCGTCTGCCAGCTATCGATCTGCCAGCCCTCCGGGGCAAACTTGTTCATGTTGTCGATATGTCGCTGGCCATATTCGCCGGTTTTCAGGACCAGGATCCGCATCAGGCACCTCAAAATGGAGTGGACAGGATTAACTGGATAAACAGGATGGAAAACCGCTTCCTGCCGGTTAGTCTACCACCACCCACCCCACCCCGTAAAGCGCGGAAACGTTTGCTGTATGTATAATACGGAAGGCTAGCTTTCAGCTGTCAGCCTTCAGCCTTCGGCTAGCTGATCACTGTTCACTGTCCATTGACGACTACCAACGCAGGAGGTTCCATGGCCTGGATCAATGTCGTACCTGAGGACGAGGCTACTGGTCGCCTCAAAGAACTATACGAAAAGTACCGCGAGCCCTGGGGCGGCGTGGACCATATCCTCTCGATTCATAGCCTGAATGTGAAGTCGATGCAGACCCATTACGACCTCTACGCCCACCTCATGCGCGGCCGCTCTGACCTGAGCCGGGCCCAACGGGAGATGATCGCCGTCGTCGCCTCGACCGCCAACCACTGTCACTACTGAATACAGCATCACGGAGAGGGTCTCCGTAAATTGTCAGGCGATGACGCCCTGGTCGAGACGCTCAAGAACGACTGGCGCGACGCAGAACTGAGCCAGGCCGACCGGGCCATGCTGGCCTATGTCGAGAAGCTTACTTTGCAGCCGTGGGACATGGTCGAAGAAGACGTGATCGCCCTGCGCTCGGCCGGCTTCTCCGACGCGGCCATCCTGGACATCAACCAGGTGACCGGCTATTATGCCTACGTGAATCGCCTGGCCGACGGCCTGGGCGTCGACCTCGAACCTTTCTGGGCTGACGGCTGATGACTGAAAGCTGAACGCTATTTTCTGAGGACGGCTAGAATGAAAGTTATCGACCTACTCATCCACAGCACGGCCCAATTGGTCACCTGCTACAGCCCGGCTGGCCCCAAGCGTGGGGCAGATATGGGCGATGTTGGACTCATCCACGACGGGGCTGTAGCGATTAACGAAGGAAGGATTCTGGCCGCCGGCGATAGCGAGGGCCTGCGTGAGCGCTACCGCGGCCGGGAGAATATCGACGCGACCGGCAAAGTCATTTGCCCCGGTTTTGTCGACCCTCATACCCACGTCGTCTACGCTGGCGACCGGGTCGACGAGTTCGAGCTGCGGATCAAGGGTGCCACCTACATGGAGATCATGGCCGCCGGCGGGGGCATCGCCAGCACCATGGCCGCAACCCGCGAGGCCACCCTGGCCGAGTTGGTAGCCCAGAGCCGGCCGCGGCTGGAGACGATGCTGGCCTTGGGCACGACGACGGTCGAGATAAAGACCGGCTATGGCCTGGCGGCCGAGCACGAGTTGAAGATGTTGAAGGCCATCGAGCAATTGGCCGAAGAGGTAGCGGTCGATCTGGTCCCCACTTTCCTGGCCGCCCACGCCGTCCCCACTGAATACCAGGGCCGGACCGGCGCCTACGTCGATGAGGTAGTCGAGGGAATGCTGCCCCAGGCGGCGGCCTGGTACCGTGGGTCGCGCTTCGCCCAACGAGGGATACCATTCTTCAACGACGTCTTCTGCGAGGAAAACGCCTTCAACCTGGCCCAGTCGCGACGCGTCCTGGAGGCCGGCCGCGGCCTGGGTCTCAGGCCAAAGATCCACGCCGGCGAGTTCAACGCCCTGGGCGGGGTCAGCCTGGGCGTTGAATTGGGCGCCGCTTCGGCCGATCACCTGGACGTGATGAGCCCGGATGAAGTTACCGACCTGGCCAGCTCCAACACCATCGGCGTGCTGCTGCCGGCCGTTAACTTCAACCTGGGTAGCCTCGAATTCGCCGGCGGCCGAGCGCTGATCGATGCCGGAGCGGCCGTGGCCCTATCAACCGACATCAACCCCGGCTCGGCCCCCTGCCCTTCCATGCCGCTGGTAATGGCCCTGGCAACCCGCTATCAGAAGTTGCTGCCGGCCGAGGCCCTGAACGCGGCCACCATCAACGCTGCCCACGCCATTGACCTGGCCGATCGGGTGGGCTCTATCGAGGCCGGCAAACAGGCCGACCTGTTGATCGTCGACGCGCCCGACTACCGCCACTTGGCCTACCAATTCGGCGGCAACCTGGTCGAGACGGTGATCAAGAACGGCCGGCCGCTGTAATAGACCGCAAAGAGCGGAAACGCGATATGGCTACGCCGGCCGGCAAGTTTGTTCCGCCAGAAGCCAGTGCCGAAGTACACGAACCACCGGCTGAAATCAATCTGGAACTGGACTATTGTGAGATGGGGCCGACGATACGTATCGAAAATCTGAAATTAGCCCGTAACCAGCGGCCGGTACTGAATGGGGTCCGGATGTCGATTGGGGCCGGGGAAATTGTGTGCCTGCTGGGGCCTAGCGGCGGGGGGAAAAGTAGCTTACTGCGCTGCATCAACCGGTTGACCGAGCCGCCGCCCGGAACCGTCTTTCTGGCTGGCACCGACGTCGCCGCCACCGACGTACTGGTTCTGCGGCGGCAAGTGGGTATGGTCTTCCAAAAAGTGTCGCTCTTTCCGGGAACCGTGGCCGAGAATGTAGAATTTGGCGTCGCCTTACAAAAAAAGGCCCTTTCTTCGGCCGATATCGAGCGCCTGTTGTCCCTGGCCGATTTGCCGCCAGAGTTCGCCGTACAGGACAGTCAGTCGCTTTCCGGCGGGGAGGCCCAGCGAGTGGCCATCGCCAGGGCGCTGGCTACAGAACCGTCTGTTCTCCTTCTGGACGAACCGACCAGCGCGCTTGACCCGGCGGCCACTCGCCATGTGGAAGAAACCATGCTGAAGTTGCGAGGTGAATTGGGGTTGACCTTGCTGTGGGTGACCCACCAGCCCGAACAGGCTCGGCGCATCGCCGACCGCATCTACTTATTGGTCGATGGGCAGGTGATGGACGAAGGCGCACCCGATCATCTCTTCAGACCCGGCAGCAAGCACCTGGTGGCCGCTTTTGCCGCTGGAGAATTGGACTAAAGCTATTGGCAAGCAGACATCTTCCCCATAGTGGACACTATCCCCGTAGCCCGGTTTATCAAACCGGTGCGAGATGCAATCCTGCGCTACTAGGTGGCTATACGGCGCCTGTTATTTTTCTGAATGCCAAAGATCTAAAGGTTAGTGACCATGTTTGAATTGCCCGTCATGAATGAATTGACCCGGGTGCTGGCCTCCTTGACGCTGGTTCTACTGGCCGCGCTTATCTCTCGCTGGCAATCCCTCGACCTGGAAAAGCAGATGCTGGTGGCCGTGGTCCGGGCCTTCATCCAGCTCACCCTCATCGGCTATGCCCTCACCTACATCTTCGACGTGGACAATCCCCTGGTCGTGCTGTTCATCATCAGCGTGATGACGTTGATCGCCGGCTTCACTTCCGGTAAACGGGCGGAAGGCGTACCCCATTCCCGGCCGGTGGCGCTGCTATCGATCTCGCTAGGGGCGGCTCTGACCTTGGGCCTGCTGGTGGGCCTGCAGGTCTTCTCCTTCACTGCCCAGCAAATAATACCCATCGCCGGCATGGTCGTCGGCAATTCGATGAATGTGTGCTCTTTGGTGATGCGACGGGTACAGGACGAGGTGACCGGCCGCCGCCTGGAGATCGAGACGGCGTTGGCCTTAGGCGCTACTCAGCGGCAGGCGGCCGATCCCTATTTGAAGACAGCACTGCAAAGCGGCATGATGCCCATCGTCGACTCCACCAAGACGGTGGGCTTGATCCAGTTGCCGGGCGCGATGACGGGCATGATCCTGGCCGGCGCCTCGCCTCTGGAAGCGGTACAACTACAGATGATCGTGATGTATATGTTGATCGGGGCGGCCGCCTTCACCGGCCTGGCGGCGACGTTCTTCTCCTACCGCCAGTTCTTCACCCGGTCGCACCAATTGATTCTACCCGAGGGATAAAGCGCTTGGCGTACCTATTCTTTTGGTAAATATACAATCGCCCCAGCCAGTCGCCATGACCGGATGGGGCGATTTTTCGGTCTGAAACTGCTGGGTCAGATCTTCTGGGATAGCCTCATTCAGCCATACTTGAATATATATCACCCATGACGTCCCAGCGGGCTTGGTCGGCGGTGACGGCTTCCAGAGACCGGGCGCCCGCCTGTCTGGCATAGAATTCGCCGGCCGCATCCCAGCGAGCCTGGTCGGCGACACGGGCCTGACCGGCGTAAAATTCGCCGGCCGTATCCCACCGAGCCTGGTCGGCGGTGACGGCTTCTATTGATCGGGCGCTGGCCTGGCTGGTGTAGAAGTCGCCGGCCGCATCCCAGCGAGCCTGGTCGGCGGTGATAGCTTCCAAGGACCGAACACCGGCTAGGCTGGTATAAGCCTCACCCATAGCTTGCCAGCGGGCCGCGCTGGCGGCCTCGGCTCGTGCGGTTTCGGCGATCCGAGCGCCACTGCTTCCGCTGCCTGATCCCAGGTTCACGGCCGGTAGATTCAAATTGACCGGATTGTTGAGCACCAAGACGGCCAGACCGATAAACAACATCATCAATACGATTACCGTGTACGACTGCTTCTTAACCATTTCTACTCTCCTGTGTCTTTCTGATTAATGTGCCGACTGCTTCTCGCGCCGGCTGCCGATAAGTTGCTGAGCGCGTTTTCATCTGCCCGCAGCTTAGCAGGAGCCAGGTAGGCTGGGAAGACAGGGAAAAGTATGGTCCGTCGCCGCACCAGATGGGTACTCGAGGAAAAGCAGGTATGGTAAAGGTATGGACAGGACCTTTGCCGGCTCCGCCTTCCCCCATTATGATCTATAATGTGGCAACACAATCCGGCGCAGAAACCTTCTCATCGCGGTCAGAATGGCACGGAAAAATCCAATTTCATTGGGTCCGGTCGGCGCCGCTTATGAGTTAGCGCATCATAAATCGGCCGTATTTCGAGGGTCGGCAATGAAAGATCGACTTGGACAGACGATACAAGGATATGAACTGCTGGAGCGTATCGGCGCCGGCGGCTTTGGCGCCGTCTACCGCGCCCTCCAGTCAACTGTCGGCCGCGAAGTGGCCGTCAAGGCCATTCTGCCCGCTTACGCCAACGATCCCGGCTTCATTCGCCGCTTCGAGATCGAGGCCCAACTCATCGCCCGCCTCGAACATCTGCATATCGTGCCCCTTTACGACTTCTGGCGCGATCCCGAAGGGGCCTACATCGTCATGCGCTGGTTGCGCGGTGGCAGTCTCAGTGTTGCCCTGGAGGGGGGACCCTTCGACCTGGAACCGGCCGGCCTGTTGCTGGACCAGGTGGCGGCCGGGCTGGCCGCCGCCCACGATCAACAGATCATTCACCGCGACCTGAAACCGTCAAATATCCTGCTAGATGAAGAAGGCAACGCCTACCTGGCCGATTTCGGCATTGCCATGGATCTACGTGACGGCAATAAGCGGTCAAAAGAAGGCGAGATAGCCGGTTCACTCAAGTACTTGTCTCCCGAACAGCTGCGCGGCCAGGAAGCGACCGCCCAAAGCGATATCTACAGCCTGGGCATTACACTCTACGAAACGTTAACCGGCCGCCACCCCTTCCCCGCCCGGACCTCGGTTCAGCAACTATTTCAGCATATCGACGATCCGCTGCCGCGCATCGAGGATCTGGATCCGGCCATATCGGACGCAGTAAGCGACGTTATTCAGAAGGCGACGGCCAAAAACCCGGCCAATCGTTATCCGGACGCCCTGGCGTTGGCGGCCGCTTTTCGCCAGGCGGCCCAGCTTGGCCAGGATGGCCAGACCGAGGAACTGGTCGAATCCCTCACCCTCCGCGAGCAGGAGATCTTACGTCTCATTGTCGAGGGCAGCAGCAACAAAGAAATCGCCCAGACGCTTTACGTGGAATTGCCGACCGTCAAGTGGCACATCACCAAGATATACAAGAAGCTTGGCGTGCGCAGCCGAGTCCAGGCCATCGTCCGCGCCCGGGAAATGAACCTCATCGTCTTCACCGACGAACACGAGATAGAAACCACTGGCGCGACAAGGACTAGCATCGTCTTGCCGGAACCGGTCAATCCCTACAAGGGGCTTATGGCCTTCGAGCCGGCCGATAATCGACACTTCTTCGGCCGCGAGGCTTTGGTCGAAACGTTACTATCCCGGCTGGTAACGCCTACCGGGCCAACGCCTTCGAAAAAGGACGAGAACGGCAAAGGGCGCTTCCTGGCCATCGTCGGTCCCAGTGGTTCCGGCAAATCCAGCCTGGTCAAGGCCGGGCTTATCCCCGCCCTTTGGTCTGGCGAACTACCCGGCTCCGATAAGTGGTTCATCGTCGACATGGCGCCCGGCGCCTGGCCGCTGGACGAACTTGAGATCGCCCTGACCCGTATCGCCGCCAACCAGGCCGTCAATCTGCGCCAGCACCTGGACCGGGACGGCCGCGGTCTCTCCCGGACCGCCGCCCTGATATTGCCCAACGACGACAGCGAGTTGCTGCTGGTCGTCGACCAGTTCGAAGAGTTATTTACCCTGGTCGAAGATGAATCGGTCCGGGAACATTTTTTGGCCTTGCTCCATGGCGCGGTGACCGACCCGCGGAGCCGGGTGCGGGTGATCATCACCCTGAGAGCCGACTTCTACGATAGGCCGCTGCAGTATCAAGCCTTCGGCCAGTTGCTCCGGGGTCATATGGAGACGCTCCTGCCCCTAACGGCCGAGGAACTGGAACGGGCCATCGTGAACCCGGCCGAGTTGACCGGCGTGACCTTTGAGCCGGGTCTGGTGGCCACCATCATCGAGGATGTCAATTACCGGCCCGGTGCTCTTCCCCTGCTGCAATATGCCTTGACAGAGTTGTTCGAGCGTCGACGAGGGCGAGTATTAACCAGCGAAGCTTACGCAGCCATCGGCGGCGCGGCCGGGGCGCTGGCCGGGCGGGCTGAAGAACTCTACCAGGAGCAAGACGAAGCAGGATGCGAATCTATTCACCAAATGTTTCTACGCCTCGTCACCGCCGGATCGCCGGCCGGCGACGTCGGCGCCAGGGTCGTGGCCGACAATGCGACGTCAGTCGACATCCGCCAGCGCGTGCTCCGCTCCGAATTACTTTCGGCCGCCGCCGATCCGGACAGCCTGGACGAGATCGTCGATACCTTCGCCGCCTATCGCCTGCTATCCCTGGACTATCACCCGGTCACGCGCCAACCGACGGTGGAAGTCGCCCACGAAGCCATCCTGCGCGAATGGGACCGGCTCAGGGGTTGGCTAGAGGAAAGCCAGGCCGATCTGGCCCTGCACCGCCAGCTGATCCGGACCACCGCGGAGTGGCAGGAGGCTGGAGGTGATTGGAGCTTTCTTCTGCGTGGCAGCAGGTTGACCCAATTCGAGGCCTGGGCCGCCGGCTCCCGCATCGTACTCACCGACCAGGAGCGGGCCTATCTGGAAGCCAGCCTGGCCAATCGCCAGGAAAGAGAAGCCGTTGAGCTACAGCGCCAGGAACACGAGGCCCGTCTTGAACAAAGCGCCAGCAGGCGTCTCAAGGCGCTGGTGGCCGTCCTATCCGTGGCCCTCGTCATAGCGGTTGGGCTAATTATCGCCGCCGTCTCATTTGCCCGCCAGGCACAGACCCAGCAACGCCTGGCCGTGGCACGCGAACTGGCCGCCGCAGCCCTGGTAAACCTGGATTCGAGTCCTGAACGCAGCGTCTTGCTGGCCCTGGAGGCGGCCCAGACCGCACAAGCCGAAGACGGGTCGGTTCGCCTAGAAGTAGAGGAGATCTTGCACCGCGCGGTCCAAGCGGATCGCACCCGGCTTTCCATCCCCTTAAGAGGCGCTCTGGCTTTCAGCCCGGACGGACGGAAACTGGCGATAGGCGATGACATTGGGCGCCTAGAGCTATGGGATACGGTAACCGGCGAGAATATCCGTAGCCTGGACGGTCATTTGGCCTTCATCACCAGCGTCATGTTTAGTCCAGATGGAGACTATCTGGTCACGTCCAGCTTCGATACACAGGTCAAAGTATGGCCGGTGGATGGAGACCTGCCTTCATTAAGATTGGGCGGGTACGACGGTTCAATTCTCGATGTCGGATTCGGCGCAAACGGCCGGTTGCTGGTTACGGCAGGAGAGGATGGTAAGGTCCGAACCTGGGATATATCATCGTTAACCACTCGACAATCAGAACATAATGCTCTTGTTCAGTTGAAGGAACCTGCTCTTGTCTTGGACGCACCTGGCGTTACAGGCGTGACTTTCAGCCCCGACAATCAGCGCATCGCCTCCGTTATTCCCGGGAAGAGCAACATCATCTGGGACGCCAACTCGGGTGAACGACTGCTCGAAATCTCTGACGCTGGCGAGTTCACGGAAAGGATCACCTTCAGCCCCGACAGCAGGTTCCTGGCTGGCGGTTCAAGTTCCACAGGCATTACCGTGTGGGACGCCGAAACTGGCGAAGTGGCCTTCGTCCTGGCAGACACAGCGCCCGTCTACGAAGTCGCCTTTAGCCAGGATGGCCAATATCTGGCTTCGGCCTCTCCGAATGGCACTGCCACTGTATGGGAAGTGGGGACCAGACGTCAAATCTTCAGATTGTCCGGCCTATCGCGATTTGTTAGATTCATTGCCATCAGCCCGGATGGGGGTCTGTTAGCCACCGCCACCGACGATGAGACCACCCGGGTTTGGGACCTCACCCCGGCGGGCAGCAGCGAAGTGCTGGCCATCGCTGCTCACGATGGCGAGGTTTATGATGCTATCTACAGCCCTCAAGGTACAGAAATCGCCAGCACAGGAGAAGACGGCGCGCTCAAGGTATGGGATGTGGCCACGGGACAGCTGTTTCACAACCTGCCAGGCCAGAAGTCTGGGGTGTTTTTCCCGGCCTACAGTGGCGACGGTACGCGCTTGGCGGCGGCCAATCGTGAAAATGGTGTTTCGATCTGGGATCTCAGCTCAGGCAAAGAACTACTATCTCTCAAAGGCGATATGGCGGACGCTGGTATTGAAAGTGGGCCGATCACGGCCGTTGCCTTCAGCCCGGATGGAACCCGACTGGTGGCCGCCGATCAGGAAGGAACCGTGGCTATTTGGGATGCTGCCAGTGGCGAGTTGCTGACCTCCTTTCACCACCCGGCGGCGATTATGAGGTTGGTTTATCATCCGGACGGCAAGCAAATCTGGGCCTTTGATCGCGACGGCGGGCTCTCCTACTGGGGTGCCAACACGGGTGAGTTTCATGGGCGCACGAGTGTCTCCTGGGCCAGCATCTGGGACGCGGACTTCAGTCCGAACGGCCGCTATTGGGCTGCAGCGGCTTTCGACGGGCGGGCGTATGTGTTTGAAGCGCAATATGAACCTGGACAACAACCGGGCTACATTCGCGAGTATATCCTCCGGCGGCACAGCGGAAATGTGACCGGTGTGGCCTTTAACCCGGAAGGCGCCATCCTGGCAACCTCGGCCTTTGACGGCCAGATCAAACTGTGGGATATGGCAGATGGGGCTGAGCTTTTAACATTGACCGACCGCAATAGTCCCTTGAGCGGTGTCGACTTCAGTCCCGACGGCCGCCATGTGGTCAGCGCCGGATCCGATGGCACGATAAACGTCTACGTCGTAGAGGTTGAAGAGCTGATGGACCTGGCTCGCTCCCGGCTATCCCGTGACTTCACCCGGGATGAATGCCAGCGCTTTCTGCACCTACCCGCCTGCCCCGACGAATAGATATGCCGTGCGTTGACTTGAGCTATTCTTCTCGTGGTTGCTACTTCAATCGCAGTGATGCTAGCTTCATCTGAACCCGATCCGCGTCTGGTTTGGCGTCCATTTCGTTAAACAGAGAGAGGGCTTGCGTAAAATAGGTGCGAGCCTGGTCAATGTTGGGTATTTCAACAGCTAGTTGGCCTAATTCAGCCAGGGTCAGACCGGTTTGCCAGCGCGTCCCTAATTCCTGAAACGAAGTCAAGGCCGTATCCAAACGTGTTTCAGCCTCAGCATAATCGCCTGACAGTCGATGCAGCACTCCCCAGGCGCGGTGGCTGATGGCTTGGTAGAGCTTGTGGTCGTAGCGGACGGCCGTTTCCTCTGCCAGTTGGACATATTGTTCCAACCCTTCTAATTCTTGTTGGCGAGCAGCTCCATCGGCCAGCAACGCATACAACGAGTGATCGCCAACCCAATCCACTTTCTGCGCAAGCGCTTTCTCCAGATGTTGCTTTACAAGGGCGAACTCGCCCTCGGCCGCCAGTGGCAGACTCAGTCAGTAATGGTTGTCCCGTCCCCATCCATCCACTGGTCCATCGTTAGCCATCATCACTTCTACCGACTCTTGGCGCAGACGCAAAGATTCATCCATTTCCCCGCGCAGGGCATGGATGGCGGCCACCAGCGCGATAAAGAAGCAGGTTGGTCCGATTCGTTCCTCAAAATTCGTGTATTGTTGCTCGAGCGCCCTCCACGACGATTCAATATTCAGAACGTCATCCCACTTATCCATTCTGTAGTAACAGACCGCCTGGTAACGGAGGGCGTAAAAAAGCAAATCGAGTTCCTGAATTTGGTGGCTGAGGGTTTCTGCTTGCTTCAGATAGGGCATAGCCCCAGTGAATTCACCCACCATCGTCATCGCCCGACCAGTTTGCAGCAAAATGCTGGCCTGTTCACGAGTACCCTCAAAACGCGGGTCGCGACTGAGTTCAAGCCGCTGTAAAGAAAGGTCCAGCCGCTCGCGGAATAAGCCACGCGCGCTATAAACGGCCGCCAATGTGTTTAGTGCCGCCGAAAGCTCAACGATCGCGTCCAGCTCTTCCGCCATTTCGATGGCAGCGTTGGCGTGTTGTTCGGCCATTTCCCAATCGGGATGAACGCGGGCAAACCATGCTTCCTCGGCCAGTGTTGTCAACAAGCGAATCGTTTCCTCATGGGGCGACCGGCCTTCAATCAGCTTCAAGCCCGCTTCCAGGTGGTTGCGAGCCAGCGCTTCATACTGCTGGCGGTCGGCAAACCAGGTCATGTGGACGACGGTTGCGCCAATTTTGCGATGGAGACGCACGAGCATCATGACATCTTCATCGGGAAGGCTTCGCCTCAGGCCAACGGCTTCCTGGTAAATAGCCACAGCTTGAGGATGCTGGCCCAACAAGACGTGCAAATCGGCCAATTTCTCCAATAAGGCGAGCCGCGTTTCCCGCTGTTCACCAGGCCGAATCAGGGTCAGGGCCACATTTACGTATTTGATGGCCTCGTCGAAGGCGTACATTGTTTCAGCGCGTTCGGCCGCCCGATTCGTATAAGTGAGCGCCTTTCGCCGCTCCCCTGCATGGCGGAACTGATACGCCAACTGGATAACGACCAGTTCTTGCTCGTCGCCGTAAAGCGTTTCCAAGGCGTGGGCAATGTCGTGATGCAATAATCGCCGTTCGCCAGCGCTGAGGCTGTTGTAAAGATACTGCTGGAAGAGTGCATGGCGAAACTGATAATGCGTCATGAATTTGTCGCCGATTTCGATTTCATCCCGTTCGCTCACCAGCCGATGGCGGCTATCAAGTTCCTGGGAGAGCGCATGCATCAGCAGCCGCTCCTCCTTTTGCAGTACCTGAGCCACCACCTGGGCCGTGAAAAGCTCCCCTTCCACGCTGGCCACGGTCAAAACCTGGCGCAGTTCATCACTCAAACGGCCGACACGCTGGGCAATGACCGCTTCCACCCGCGCCGGCAGCGCGTCCCAGGAGAGAGCGGATGTGACTTGCCAACGGCCGTTTTTGTCCAGCACCAGGTCACCCTGTTCCTGCAGAGTACGTAGTAGTTCGATGGTAAACAACGGATGGCCCTTCGTGCGCCAGAACAAAGCTTGCCTGAAATCAGCGTCTAACTGATTTGGTTCACTGTCTATCAGTGCCTCTACAAAAGCCTGGCCTTCGTTCGGCACAAAGCGGCTCAAATCCAACTCAATCTCACCATAGAGGCGTTTCAGTTCGTGCACGACGGCTTCCAGAGGATGGCGTTGGTTTTCGCCAACGTCAACATCTGAACGGCCCAAGGCAACCTCGCTGGGCCGGTATGCACCGACTATGAGAATACGGCTTCCAGGCAGGCGCCGACCCAGGTGGAAGAGCAGGTTGATGGTGGCGCTATCCGACCATTGAAGATCGTCCAGCAACAGCAATAGAGGCTGCCGGGCAGCTAATCGATGCAGCAGTTCATAAAATTGTTCGAAAAGCTGGCGCTGCTCCAGATCATGCCGTCGAGCACGGTCGCGCTGAATGCGACTTAGCGCCTCGCGCCAGTTGGTCGGGCCGTCCTGATGGGCGGCGAAGATTCTGGCAAGAGCGGCTGATGGTATGAAAGTGTCGATCAAAACCTGCTCGTTGACCAGTAGTGTTTTTAGTGTGAATGGAGCTAAATGCCACAACCGGACTGCGCGTTCTCGCGAGATAGCGCCTCCAGCCCAGTCTGCTTCCACATCACCGGCCAACATACTCAAGACCTGACGGAAAGGCAGGTAGGGATCGCCGGCCCCGGAAAAGGCGTTACAAATGCCGTTGGCGACGGCTAGTGTTTGATGCTGCTCTTGTGCGCGTCGGGTAAATTCGGCCAGCAAGCCAGTTTTACCTCGACCGGCTTCGCCGGTGACGAAGCCGACCCGCCCATTACCCTGCACCGCCTCATTCAGCCAGCTATTCAGTTGGGCCATTTCAACTTCACGGGCGACAAACAGCCGCTCCTGTTCGGCAGTTTTCTCGGCCGATAAATCCAAAAAAGCGGGTTGGCGGGCCGGGCGATAGTAAGAACCAGGCAATGTTACAAACTCACCCCGCGCCCAGCGCAAGAAGACGCTTCGTTCCTCCGGGGCGATAGTCAGGTGCTCGGCAAGAAGTTCGGCCATTTGAGGCGACGGCCGTCTTTCATCCCGTTCAATCTTGCGTATCGTGACGGTCGCACAGCCTACGCGCTGCGCCAATGCTGCCTGGGTGATGTCCAGCCGCCGACGCTGTTGCCTGACCCAATCGCCGAACGAACTTCTCTCTTCTAGCATCCCACTTCTATTCTTGTATCTCTCTTGTATCGCTACCAGTATCGCCCATGGATACCAATCTATGTCATATTTTTGCTTAAATCAGAGCAAATAAACCCATTGTAAAGGAGATAATCAAAATGAAAAAGGGATTCAAAACATTGCTGGCCGAAGCGAATAACGTCATTGTCACCTACACGCCGGCCGAAGCGCAGACGTTACTCGGCGAAGAGAGTGTGGTCTTCGTAGACATTCGAGATATGCCGGAATTGGAGAAGGACGGTCAGATTCCAGGCGCTGTTCACGCCTCACGGGGCATGTTGGAATTCTTGATTGACCCAGAAAGCCCGTATCACAATCCGGTCTTCGCTTCTGGCAAGAAGTTCTTATTGTACTGTGCCAGCGGCGGCCGATCGGCTCTCGCAACGCAGCAGGTGCAGGAAATGGGTCTCCATCCGGTGGCCCATATTGGCGGGGGGTTGAAGGCCTGGAAAGAAGCCAACGGGAAGCTGGCAAGTACTTAGCAGCGAATTGGATAGCTCGAGTCTATTATTTGGTAATAACCCAACTGCACGATTCACACTCTAGAGGAGAGTAAGAATGACGACAAAAGTAGCGAATATCAATAAAGGAATTGACGTTGAACCACTGTTGGCATTCAAGGACATGGTTCGTGAGGATCACACCAAGGCAGACCGCAACCCAACCGTCGTGGCCGAATGGGTCGGCGGCGATCAGTCAAAGATCAAAATGGATGGGATAGAAACATATCTGGGCGGTGAAGGATATTTGAACCCGATGAAGATGCTGCTGGCCTGCCTGGCTGCTTGTGATGTGGACCTGATTGCCATGCACGCCTCTTTTCTGGGCTTAAAGATAAAGAACCTTGCCGTTGAGGCCTCCGGCCCTTTCAACGTCCAATCTTATCTGGGGTTTGAGGATGTGCCCGGATCAGGGTACGATGGAATTGCTTACACGGTCTGGATCAATGCGCCCGATGCCACGCAAGAACAAATCGATTACCTGATTGAGCGCTGCGAGCGATCTTCCCCGGTGGGCGATACCTTGAGCCGGCCAGTCCCTCTGAAATTAGAATTCGTTGCCAATCCCTGAGCGTTCGGTTTTCCATATCATGGTATTTGCCTACCCTACTCTGGCCTACGCCGGAAACGGGGAAACGTGATTCTATATTCGTAGGTCCAAAAAATGCCAGAGAAAACATATTCTCTGGCATTCTTCGTCTACGCCTTTCCACTCTCTTTCGACGCTCGTCCGCGTCCCATTTCCAATCTGTCGCGTAGTTAGAACTGTGCCCACTGCTGGGCTGCGCTCGCTACTGAGCCTGGCTCAGTTCCTGCTCAATGATCGATTGGAATTGCTCAAAGCTGAGCCCACCTTCTACTAATTGGCCGTTAATCGCAAAGGTTGGCGTCGATTGCACGCCCAGATCACGAGCCTCAACGATCCCATCGTTAATCTCGTTGCGATAACGATTAGAACCCAGGCAAGAGCTGAAATCGCCTTCGTTCAGCCCAATGGCCGCGGCGAAGGTGCGCAAGTTCTCGTCGGCGAATGCGCCGGCGTTCTCGCCCGCCTGGTTCAAGAACAGGGTATCGTGATAGGGCCAGAAGGCGTCCTGTTCCAGGGCGCAGGTGGCCGCTTCGGCCGCCCGCAACGATTCCTGGCCGATGAAAGCGAAATCGTTGAATTCATAACGTACCAGACCTGTACCGGCATAAGTCTCCATGAGCTGGCGTCCCGCGCCAGTGGCATATTGCCCGCAGAAAGGTCACTGGAAGTCGCTAAATTCTTCGATAAGCACCGGTGCGTCTACCGGCCCCCAGGCTTTGCCGTCGGCGTCTACCGGCCCTTCCATTGCGTCAGGCAGAATAACATCCTCCACCTCGGGCGTCCTGGCCTGGCGGATCATGTAGCCTAGCCCCAGGGCGATGATCACGCCGCCGATGACCAGGCCGATGATCAATATCCGTTGCCGGCGCTGTCGTTGAATATGGGCCTCCCGCCTGGCCTTTCTCGAAGATCCTTGTGTTTTCTTCGCCATCTTCTACTTCTCCAAAACAAAAACTGGCCAAAAGAAACCTGGCTTTTAATCGGCCATAGACAGAGCTCAAATTACGAAAAGCCAGGCTTCTGCTCGCGTACTCAAGCAGCAAACCCGCAATTTCTACCCCGCCTTTGCCATAAAAGCAAAAACGACGCTCCCCGGATCATCCGCCGCTCAGGTCAGAGTCGTCCTTCGCCTGGCCTTGGTAGGCCCGGTCTTCCTAGGCCAGGCCTTCTTAGGCCAGGCCTTCTTAGGCCAGGCCTTCTTAGGCCAGGTGGCCAATCAACAGAATCAGCCACCTGCCCTACCCGAGAATGCTACAGTTGCTCGATGCGCTCCAGCTACTTTTCTTTTACTCTGTCCGTAGAGTGGGTCAATAGGCCCTGGCGCGATGCTACCTAAATCATTGGGCGATTTTCCCGGAAACTGAACGGGACTTGCTTTGGATGAGTGTGTAACAGAGTTTCCGGGAAGACGACACGGTCATTTGCAAGGCGTTGCTAGCGAGTTTTCAAGCCACAGCCTAAATGCGGGAGGAGTAACATGAATCACACAGACGTCCTCAAACGATCATGGCAGATTCTCTGGAGCTACCGCATCCTATGGATCTTTGGTTTTGCTATCGCCCTGACCACCTGCACCTGGCAAGGCACATTTAACCTGGGCGAGCGCTACGACAGCGGTCAGCGAATCACCGTCCATCTGGAGAAAGGTACACTGTTCATCCCGGGCTTCAAAGCCGACATAGACCTGACCCGGGCCGATGGCTTCCAGGTCCTTATCCCCTACGAGGAAGGGCAGCCAATAGTTATAAACGGCGGCGAGACGTGGTCCGTCGATTTACCCTGGCGTATGGAACGCGATCTGGAGGAGCTGGCCGACTGGTTGAGCGGCGACATCCCGCCGGATGTGAGCGAGATCATCACCGGCGCTATAGTCATCATCGTCATTGCCATAGGCGCCATCTTTTTGCTGGCGACCGTGACTCGCTATGTAGCCAATGCCTCGGCGATCCTGGCCGTCAACGAGCGGGCCAAAACCGGCCAGAAGGCGTCCTTCGGCCGGGTTCTGGGCATGGGCTTTTCGCGAGTGGCCTGGCGCTTTTTCCTGATCGACCTGGTCATCCGCCTGCCGTTGCTGTTGCTCTTCCTGGCCCTGGCCTTGTTGTCCCTGTCGCCTCTGGCGCTATGGACCACCGGCGATCCCAAGGCCGGCCTCTTTGGATTGACCGCGGCCGGCTTTCTCATCACCGGCGTCATCTTGCTGGCCGTTGCCGTCAACGCCGTCGTGGGTGTTCTGATGGCCATCTTCCGCCGGGCCTGCGCCGTGGAAAAGCTGGGTGCGCTGGCCGCCATCGGCCGTGGCTTCAGCGTCGCGCGTCATAATCTGCGGGATGTGACCCTCATGGCCATTTTCGCCTTTGCTGCGATAATTGCCTGGGTGATATTGTTCATCCCGGTCGTGCTGCTCTTAACCCCGGTCTTCCTGGCTTGCCTGTTCCTGGGCGGCCTGGTGGCCCTGGCCATCTTGCTGCCGCTGGCCGGCGCGGCCAGCCTGGTCTTGGGCGACGTCTTGGCGATCGTGTTGGCTGGGACCATCGCCCTGGCCGTCTTCGTCCCCATCATCGCCGCGCCCATCCTATTCCTGAGCGGCTTGTTGCATCTTTATATTTCCAACCTATGGACGTTGTCCTATCGCGAGCTGCGGGCCATTGAAGATGCCGCACCAATACCAGCACCCAAACCCGCGCTGGCCGGCGTCTAAATAAAGCAAAATGATGTACACTGCGATGGGACGCCAGCAGCCAGCAGCCAGCAGCCCTCAGCGGTCAGCTGTCAGCTGTCAGCTAACTGCTGAAAACTAACCCAAAGGTGCCCTATGAACGAATCTGAAAGCTGGGTCGTCGATACCCAGGAACTGAGCAAGTCTTTTAACGAAGTGCAAGCGCTCAAGCCGTTGAACTTGCAGGTGAAGCGCAATTCGATCTTCGGTTTCCTGGGCCCCAATGGCGCGGGCAAAACCACGACTATCAAGCTACTCCTGGGCCTGATCCGGCCCAGCAGCGGCTCAGCCCGCGTCTTTGGCCTAGACATCAGGCATGATTCTATCGCCATTCGCGGGCACGTGGGTTACCTGCCCCAGGATCCGCGCTTCTACGAACACATGACCGCCCGGGAAATCCTGCGCTATACGGCGCGCTTCTACTTCAGAGGACCTAAGGCGGAGATAGAGCGCCGGGTGGACGAGACGCTGGACCTGGTCGGCCTGAGCGATAAGGCCGACCGGCCGGTCAAAAGTTTTTCGGGCGGCGAGCGCCAGCGGGTCGGTATCGGCCAGGCCCAGGTCAATTACCCCGACTTGCTCATCCTCGACGAGCCGGCCGCTTCCCTGGATCCCATGGGTCGCCGGGACGTGCTGGCGGTCATGGAGCAGCTGCAAAGGTACACGACCATTTTCTACTGCACCCACATCCTGGACGACGTGCAGCGGGTGAGCGACACCGTGGCCATTCTCAACCACGGTCGCCTGGTGGCCAACGGCCCCATCGAAGAATTACTGGCCGGCGGTGAAGGCACCGTTTACTCGGTGACCATGAAAGGCGCTGTCGACGGTGCCTATGAGCGCGTAATCGCACAACAGTGGGTGCAGGACATCCAGGCCAAATCGCGCAACGGCGCCACTACCTGGAGCGTCGCGGTGGACGACCAGGAGGTGGCCGAGGCGAGTCTGCTGCGTCTACTGCTGGCCGACGAGCATATGGTGGTGACCGATTTCCGGCGCCGTGAATACGATCTGGAAGACGTTTTCGTCAAGATTGTGGAGGGTCAAGATCATGACAGCGGGTAACGATGTATTTCGACTAGAGGAAGGAACCGGCTGGATGCGCGGACTGAACAATCTGCTGGACGCCGAACTGGGCCGCTGGTATCGAACCCGGAGATGGTGGGTCCAGATCCTGGTTTGGGCCGCGATCATCAACCTCATCTTGCTGATGGTTGCCGTCAGCGAAGAGTCGGCCAACGCAGTTGATTTGGTCATGCTCTTCAATGTTTTCATGGGTATATTCGCGGCCGTGGGCGTGTGCATCATCATGCAAGGGACTATCGTCCGCGAGAAGCAAGACGGCACGGCCGCCTGGGTGCTATCCAAGCCGGCTTCCCGGCAGGCCTTTTTACTGGCCAAGCTCATCGCCAATTCCATCGGCATCATCGTAACCATCGTCCTGGTCCAGGGCGCCATCGCCTATGCCATCATCAGCCTGGCTTCAGGCACGACGTTGTCACTGCCGGCCTACCTGGCTGGTTTGGGCATCCACATCGTGAACCTCTTCTTTTACATCACCCTGACCCTGATGCTGGGCGCCCTGTTCAACAACCGCGGCATCGTGATTGGCCTGCCGCTGGTCTTTCTTTTCGCCCAGCAATTTCTCATTGGGCTGGTCCCGACCCTGGCCGATTTCCTGCCCTTTACGCTGACCGTGCCTCTGAACGACTCCAGTTACCCGTCCATCGCCACCGCGGTGATGACCGGCGAAGCGGTGCCAACAGTTATGCCGGTACTGACTACGCTTGGCTTTTCGATTCTGTTTGTGGCCATTGGCCTGTGGGCCTTTGAGCGAGAGGAGCTGTAAACTGAAAGCTGTAGACTGCCAGCTTCTTCACAGGATTCGGCATGAACAGAAAAGTACTCCTTCGAAAATAGCTCTTAGCTACGAGCTTCTAGCGGTTAGCGTTTTCATCAATGGTGGTGCGGTGCGACATGTGTGGTTTCCTTTCGAAAGAACCGGGACGCGGATGAACGCAGATATACACAGATGAGAATAGTGTGTTGGCGGGTGATTTCCATTCATTGGCCGCCTCCTGGTGACGGCTGTTTTTGCAGGGCATCAATTGCTTCCCCTACCTCGTCAGCCAGAGCCTGGGCCAGTAGCTGCCCGCCCTCATTTAGCTCGGCGATGCCTTTTGGTTTGAATTGGCGGTAACGCCGGTAAGCGTCCAGCACGGAGAACTCTTCAGCCACCACCCCGCCGCTTTCCTGGACTATCTTGCGAGCGCAGGCCAATTTGCAGCCGTCGATGATGATGGTTGGCCTACAGGCCACCGCTTCGGTGGCTGTTTCATCACCCATGACCAGCATCGAAAGGGCCAACAGCTGTGATCTCTCCGGCCGCAGTTCTTCGATCAGCCGATAAGCCGCCTCGCGACTGACACTGCCGTAGGTTTTGCCGATGCTGCTACAGGGCACGATAACCACCCGCCCTTCTGCGCTCATACCCCCACCCCCTCTTGCGCCTCACGTTTCATCAACTCAAAATAGCCTTCAGGCGATAACAACCGGACCGGATCGGCCGGCCAGTCGCTGGCTTCTATAACCGCCAACCAACCGCCGCCATATGGATCCTGGTTGATGACCTCGGCCTCCATCTCCAGCGCCTCGTTAATCGCCGCGACGGCGCCTGAGATCGGTGCTGGCAGTTCGATATCGACCTTAAACGTCTCTATCGTCGCCAGCTACGGCCGTCCCGACTGGGACCACGTCGGCAAAAGCCACGTCGCCGTTGCGCTGCTGGAAAAAGTCAGAGACGCCGACAGTAATTCGCTCGCCCTCGGCCTTGACAATAGTGACTTCTGTCAACCCCCAGACATGATCTTCATCACTTATGCATCATCAGGTGCCCTCAATTCCGCCTAGTTCCTGGAACTCCCTCGGCTCTGCCCAATTCCTGCAGTTCCCTCAGTTCCCCTCTCCATACTAGCCCCTCCCCCACATTCAGGTACCATAAGCGTCGCTTACAGCTAATCGCTAAACGCTCAAAGCTGACGGCTTTTCCAAGGGGTCAACACGAGCTAGCATTCACCGACAATGAACGAAAATAGCTAACCGCTATTCTCAGAGGAGAAACTCCATGCGTTATCGCAACTTAGGCCGGGCCGGCGTCAAGGTCAGCCCCCTGTGCCTGGGCACCATGAACTTTGGCCCGCGGACCACGGAAGAAGAGAGCTTCGCCATCATGGATCGCGCCCTGGAAGAAGGCATCAACTTCTTCGACACTGCCAACCGCTACGGATCGGCCGTTCACGTCGGCTACACTGAAGAGATCATTGGCCACTGGCGGGCCCAGGGCGGCGGCCGGCGCGAGAAAGTCGTCCTGGCTACCAAGGTCTACGGGCCTATGGGCGATGGCCCAAACGACCAGGGGCTGAGCGCCCGGCATATTCGCCTGGCCGTCGAAGACAGTCTGCGCCGTCTACAAACCGACTTCATCGACCTGTACCAGATGCACCATGTGGATCGGGACGTGCCCTGGGAAGAGATCTGGGGCGCAATGGAGCAACTCGTGCGCGAGGGCAAGATCCTCTACGCCGGCAGCAGCAATTTCGCCGCCTTGCATATCGCCCAGGCCCAGTGCTCGGCCGGCCAGCGACACTTCATGGGTCTGGTCAGCGAGCAAAGCCTCTACAACTTGCGCGACCGGATGATCGAGTTGGAGGTGATCCCGGCCTGCCGCGAGTATGGCTTGGGTCTGATCCCCTGGAGCCCCCTGGCCAGCGGCATGTTGGCTGGTGGGGTGGCCGGTGCCGAGTCCGGCCGGCGTGCTCACGAATGGGTCCAGGACGCGCTGCCGGAATACCGCCAGCAGGTAGAAGCGTATGAAGCCTTCTGCGCCCAGACCGGCCGCGATCCGGCCCAGGTGGCCCTGGCCTGGCTGCTGAAGAACCCGGACGTGACTTCGCCCATCATCGGCCCACGGACCATGGAGCAGCTGGAAAGCGCCCTGGCCGTGCTGGAGATGGAGCTTTCCGACGAGGATATGGAGCGGCTGGACGAGATCTGGCCCGGCCCCGGCGGCGAAGCGCCCGAGGCCTACGCCTGGTAATTATCCTGGTTCGACGCCAGGTCTTGAAAGAAATAGGTTAACTCGGCCAGCGTCCGGTCGCCGCGCTTGCTGCCGGCCACTTCCATGACTGCCAGCACTTCGTCCAGCCGCTGGTCCACCGTGCGATTCAACGTATCGCGATCCGACATGCCCGTACCCAACTTGTCGAACATGATCACCCGGGCGAAGCCGGCCAGTTTCTCTAGAAAGCGAGCCAAATCGGGATCGTCCCAGAAATGCTCTTGGTGGGAGATGAACCCGGGCACGATCAGCAGGTCAACCTGGCCCTGACCGAAGACCTGGTAGGCGATGAAATGTCCGTCGTACTCTGCGTACTGGGTTACGGGCTGCGACATGGGCATGGCAAAAATGATACCACATCAAGCGCTGCAACAACTATCCACCCGGCTCAAACCTGCTAAAATCCATTTAGTCTGGGCAATCACATCCAATTCTGGAGGAGGTCTATGGAGAAAAGACGTTTCGGCCGCACCGACCACATGAGCACCGTCGCCATCTTCGGCGCCGCCGCCTTCTACGACGTTACCCAAACGACGGCCGACCGGGCCATGGCCCAGGTGATCGAAGCCGGGGTAAATCACATCGACGTCGCCCCCGGTTACGCCAAGGCCGAGAAGCGGCTGCGGCCGTGGCTAGAAACGATGGCCGGCGACTTTTTCCTGGGCTGCAAGACTCTGCAGCGGGGAAAAAAAGGCGCGGCGGCCGAGTTGCGCCGTTCGCTGAAGCGGCTGGGCGTCGATCGCTTCGACCTGTACCAACTGCACGCAGTGGACAGCATGGCCGAATTGGACAAGGCCACCGGCCCTGGCGGCGCCCTGGAAGCTAT
>JBFFWQ010000076.1:0-29027 GCA_041570195.1 Promineifilaceae bacterium (SeqCode)
ACGGCCGCCGATGGACCTCGCCAGCTGCTTCTAGGCCATTGCGACACAGTCTGGCCCATCGGCACGTTGAAGCGGATGCCCTTTGATGTCGAGGGCAACATCGCGAGAGGTCCAGGTGTGTATGACATGAAGGGTGGACTTGTTCAGATGCTGTTCGCGCTGAGGGCGTTGAAAGCGCTAGATCTGGAACCCCGCTTGAGTCCGTACGTATTCATCAATACCGATGAGGAGATCGGTAGCCACGAGTCGGGGATCCATATTCGAGCGCTGGCCCAGGAAGCCAATCGCGTCTTTGTTCTGGAACCCTCTCTGGGACCGGCCGGCAAGCTGAAGACCGCCAGAAAGGGTGTTGGTCGCTTTCACGTTGAGGTGAATGGTGTCGCAGCCCATGCCGGCCTGGATCCAGAGAAGGGGCGTAGCGCAATTCTGGAGATGTCCCACGTTATCCAGCAGATGTTCGCGCTTAACAATCCTGATACCGGTGTAAGCGTGAATGTGGGTATGGTTGAAGGCGGACTTCGCCCGAATGTTATTGCTCCGATGAGTACGGCCGAAATTGATGTCCGGGTGCCGACACAAGACACCGCGCGTCTTGTGGAAAAGGCGATTATAGGCATCAAGCCCGTGACTGAAGACGTCGTAGTAACGATCACAGGACAGGTGAATCGGGCGCCACTGGAGCGTACCCCTGCAAACCAGGCCTTGTGGCGCCTGGCACAAGGAGCGGCGACCGAGATGGACATCCAGATCGACCAGGGTATGGCCGGGGGCGGTTCCGACGGCAATACCACGAGCCAGTTCACGGCGACCCTCGATGGCCTGGGCGCGGTAGGCGATGGCGCCCATGCGACCCACGAATTCATTTACCTTGACAAGATGCTTGAGCGATCGACCCTATTGGGGTTGTTGCTGCTGACCGATCAATGATCTCTATTCATGTTAGAGAAGCACACGAGTCTGACGTTCGGGCCATCCGCGATCTCTTCGCCCGCTGCTATGGTCCCCATTACCGCTATCGTGAGTTTTACGACGATCATTGGCTGAGAAAGACGGTCTATAGCGACAACTATTTGTTCCTTGTGGCCGCGGACGGTGATAAGGTTTTGGGCAGCGCATCGGTCTACTTCGACATTGGCAACTATAACGATTTGCTGGGCGAGTTTGGGCGATTAGTTGTTGATCCAGAGCATCGGGGTCGGGGAATCGGCAGCATGTTGATGAAGGAGCGCATTCGCTTCGCCATGCAGCGACTGCACTTTGGCCTGGCCAACACCCGGACGCCCCATTCTTTCGCTCAACGGATTTCGTTTAAGCATGGCTTCCGGCCAGTTGGCTTCCTGCCAATGGCCAGCCTGTTTGAGGAACGTGAAAGCACGGCTGTTATGGGCCAGTTGTTCGCGCGAGCAAGAGAGCTCCGGCGCAACCATCCAAGAATCATCCCCGAAGCATTTCCGCTGGCAGCCAAGGTGCTTGGCAACCTGGATCTGCCAAACGATCTGTTGGTCATTGAGAACGCCGATAGTTATCCCATGCACGACGAATTCCAGGTTGCGGAATTGGCCGAGTCCGGCTTGCCTTATTTGCTGCGCATTGAACGGGGTCGACTTAAACGGCGGCAGGTATTTGGTAACCTGATGCTCAGTTATGGATACTTCGCCTTGCAGGCCAGCGAGGCTCAATACTTGGTGGCGAAGCAAGATGATATTATTGTCGGCGCCATTGGCTACATTCACGATACGGTCGGCAAAAGCATAAAGATCGTTGAGTTGATTGACTTGGATGATTCTGTGGGCGGTTTCTTGCTCAGGGAATTGGATCGCCGGGCCCGGGTGGAGTTGGATGTAGCCTATGCGGAAGTGGCTGTGAGTGCTTACTGGCCGCGAATACAGCGAACGCTGGACCAGCTTGGCTTTTGTCCGGCCGCTTATTGTCCGGCCTATGTCTTTCATGGCATGGAACGGCTGGACGTCCTACGAATGGTCAAACTCTACATTCCATTTGAGATCGGCAAGGTAGACCTGATTCCATCCGTCCAGGAGATTTTCGACGCGGTGGTGCCGGGATTCCTAGCCAAGCGGATCGGCATTCAGATTGACGACTTTACGCGCAGTGTTTCGCTATTCAAGGGCTTGATCGATGCTCAACTTCGCAGCGTTTCAGGTATTTGCCGGGTCGAAAGCTTCCGGGCAGGTGAGGTAATTTTCGAGGAAGGATCGGTCAACCGCAATCTCTACATGCTGCTAAAAGGGGAGATCGAAATCATGATGGGACCTGAACAGACGGTGGTCGGGAGGGTTTTGGCTGGCGATGTCGTGGGCGAAATCTCCCTGGTCGAAGGCACGCCACATTCCGCGACGGCCCGTGCCTGTCGGGAGAGCCAGTTCATCGTGCTGACCCACGACGATTTCAGAGAGCTCACCCAGCGTTACCCTCGAATTGGCATGACTGTCATGCAGAACATCGCCAGATCCCTGGGCGAGAAGCTAAGGTCGCTCGATATCACAGTCGCTCAGATTTATAATGCTCACGTGCAAGAGGAGTTCAATCGCTTGATTGCCTCTGGCGAAGATGCTATAAATTAGCGCCCAAAAATCCATCTATAGGAGGCCTGAGCAAGCTGCTGTATCTTGCCTCCCAAATCATCAGGAATCGAAGTATGGCAGTGCCAGTCAACATCGAACGACTATCTCTTTACCTGGAAACGCACATGCCGCAGTATCTGGAGCTGCTGCGGCGGATGGTTGAAATAAACAGCTTCACGGCGAACGGTCAGGGCGTGAATCGTCTGGCTCAGGTGACGGCCCTAGCGTTCGCGGATCTTGGCTTTACGAGCAACGTGATCCCATCGGCAAAGCCGAAGATTGGCAACCACCTTGTCCTTTCGAGACCAAGCGAGCAAGGAACTGATGGACCTTCCATCGCAATGGTATCGCACCTGGACACGGTGTTTACGTCCGAGGAACAGGAGCTGAACAATTTCTATTGGCGGCCGGAGGGCAAACGCATCTATGGCCCAGGTACCGTAGACATCAAGGGCGGGACAGCTGTCATTTACATGGTCATGTCGGCTCTGGAGGCCCTGTACCCGGAGATCTTCCGGCGAACCAACTGGCTAATACTGTTCAATGCGGCCGAGGAAACTCTGGAGCATGAATTTGGCCAGGCCGCTCGATTGATTATCCCGAGCAATGCCCTGGCCTGTCTGGTGTTTGAGGGCGGCCGGATGCGCGATGGCCGGTTTTCTATCGTGGCCGCGCGTAAGGGCATGGCCACATACCGGATCACGGCCGAGGGAAAGGCAGCTCATGCAGGCTCCAGTCACAAATGGGGCGCAAATGCCATCATACAGTTGGCGCGAACAGTCGACGCGGTCGCCAGCATGACCGACTACGAGCGCGAAATCACGTTCAATGTGGGTGCGTTTGAGGGTGGCACGGTCATCAATAGAGTCCCGCATCAGGCGGCTGCCAGCGGCGAAATGCGCGCTTACTCGCCTGAACTGCTGGACGAAGGCGTTGAACAGCTTCTGGCACTTGGCGAAAACTCGACTATCCGTAGTCACCAGGGTGATTACGCTTGCTCGGTCACGGTCGATGTCAATAGGCGATGGGAACCGTGGCCGCCCAATGGAGAGACAGACAGCCTGTTGAGTTTCTGGCAGAAGGCGGGCGAGGAAATGGGGGTCGAGGTTGTGCGCGAAAAGCGAGGCGGCCTCAGCGACGGCAATTTCCTTTGGGACCATGTGCCAACATTGGATGGACTGGGCCCTTCTGGGGGAAACGCCCATTGCTCAGAACGAAGCCCAGACGGCAAGAAAGATCAAGAGTACCTGGAGTTGCCCTCGTTGGCGCCCAAGGCGACGCTCAACACCATGGCAATATTGCGGCTATTGGAGACATACCTGTGAAGTTCAGGGATCAATGTCCGCGACGATCTAATGCATCATGAGGGGAGAGAATGAATATCAAGAGCACGAACGGCGATGGTCGGTCAAAACCCAGTCATCAATCGGCCACAGGATTGGGCCGGACGCTACTTGAGAATTGGCTAGCTGACCAACCAGACAACTACTTCACCCGAGACCTGAATCTGCAGCGGTCGCTGGAATACCATTGGGGAACAGAGCGTTATGGCGACCATGTCCCGGCGCTGATTAACTTCGGCGCAGTTCTGGCTACTGTAGTGAACCGGTTGGTAGCCGAGGCCAACCAGCAAGAGAATGCGCCGCGCCTGGAACGTTTTGGCGCTCATGGCAAACGAATAGAACAGATCTCTTTTCATCCCAGCCATCACGAAGCCGGCCGCCACATCTATAATTCTGGCATGATGAGTGTATATGAACAGCCGGGGAATAACTTGCTGTCATTGGCCATGTTTTACCTGTCGGCCCAAAATGGCGAGGCCGGGCACAATTGCCCAGCGGCGTGCACGGCCGGACTCATCAAGGTGCTTCAGGCGCTCGGCGATCCAACTCTCCAGAACAAATACCTGCCTCGGCTACTGGATCCCGATTATGATCGTCATTTCAGTGGGGCTCAGTACCTAACTGAGGTTCAAGGCGGCTCTGACGTAGGTGCCAATGATACAAGGGCCACGCGAGTCGATCCGAACAGTGGCGTGTGGCTTCTAAATGGTGAGAAATGGTTCTGCTCTAATGTCAGCGCTGATCTGGCGCTAGTCACGGCGCGAGTCGACGGGCAGGGGCAAGGAACGCGAGGGCTGGGCCTGTTTCTGCTGCCCAGGCGGCTTGAGGATGGATCGCTTAATGGCGCTTTTATTCATCGCCTCAAGGACAAACTGGGTACACGATCGCTGGCGACGGCCGAATTGGAATTGCGCGATGCGCTGGCCTATCAGGTTGGCCCTACGGAAAGTGGTTTCAAAAATGTCATGCGCTACGTGATCAACACCTCACGCATTTACAACGCCGCTGCAGTCTCTGGCAACGCCCGACGGGCCTATGTGACAGCCAGAACCTATGCCGAGAATCGATCGGCATTTGGCCGATCCATCATTCACTTCCCGCTGGTCCAAGATCAACTGGCCAACATGCGGGCGGCAAGCGCGGCGATGCTTTCGGGTACGCTCCAGATCCTTCGGACGATGGATGAAGTTGAATTGGGGAAGAGCGACGAAAGGACGGACGGTTTCCTACGTCTGGCCATCAATCTTAACAAATATCGTTCGGCGGTCTTGGCCCACAATGTCATCGTCCAGGCGATTGAGATGTTAGGCGGAAACGGGGCTATCGAGGATTTTTCAATCTTGCCTCGCCTATTGCGCGACAATATCGTCTACGAGAATTGGGAAGGCACGCACAATGTCTTATTGGCCCAGGTCCAAAGGGACATTCGGCGCTACGGGCTAGACAAGCATTTCATTACCGTGATTACTCATTTGATCGAGCGATTGGCGGATGTAGAGTTGAGTAAAGCGGCAATGGAGCAAGTCGAGTATATAACGGCTGAACTAGTAGAAGTGTTGGCGATGGATGAACTAACTGCGGCGATCTACTTCCGACCGCTAATGGATAGGCTTACTGATCTATATTATTCGGCGTCCATGTTTGCCGAAGGGGCGTGGGCCGAGCGGGAGAAGAAGGATCGGACTAAGTTGCGACTCGCCAAACTATTCTTCGACCGGAATGTGCTAGGAAAAGAGCCCAAAGATATCGCCTACTACGACGACTTGGTGAGTCGCCTGTGCGGCTAGAGCGCTCGGTAATAGCTTTCGCCAGCGCAGGATCGGCACAATGTCAGCCCATCTCGTCGTATCTCGCGCTCGTTCATGATCTCTTCGCCACATTGCTCGCAGCGAACGCGCACCCCGGGCTTGCTGAGAATCTCGTTCAACGAACGCGTTAATTCGACTCGTTGTATTCGCATCAACTCCTGATCAGGCATTGACTGATAGGCCGACAAGTAGCTGTGCCACAGGCTGTCCGCCGAAGGGGCATGGACCGTGGCTAATGATCGGGCTCCGGCCGAAGGCGCCAGACGCACTGCCCGGCTTGATGCTGTGTCGACCAGCGTCGCCGCGACCTTGCCGAAGTCCAGTACACGCAATGTTCGCCGGCCGACGACGCAATCCGTGGCTATTCCGACGCCGTCCGCTCCGCAGCCGTCAGTCTCGACAATTGTCAACAATCGCTTGTCCGAATTGTCAAAACGTGGCCCATAGCAATCGTCGACCAGTCCAAGTTCGCGGAGGCCGGCCAGACCCAAACGCACACCCAAGACCTGACGTGGGCAAAGGTGCTGGTGCCGTCTTGCCGACTCGTCCAGGAGAGGTCTAAGAATCTCTAGATCTGGTGCTGTTTGTAGGATCATCTTGCTTGCAGCGGCCACTTCCATACTACCCTCCAGAAGTTTAGCACGTCGCTCGTTTTAAGCTATACTGACCCGGTCTTCCTATGAAAGAACTGGCACTTGCATTCATCCTGACAACTCTATTCCTGGTTACAAGCGGTTGCCAGAAACGAGGCGCTACACCGCCGGTCGCTCGTGAGGGACCTAGCCCGGCGCCTACTCCTGAAATCGGCGTTACATTCGCTACCCTAACGCCCGGTCCAAAGGCGACCGGTGGCACAAACAGTACGGCAGTGCTTACGCGCCCAGCGCCAACGGTCACTGCCACGGCGGCGCCAGTAACGTATGTCGTGCAGAGCGGTGATACGTTGGTCGATATTGCCGCGGCCAACGGCGTTACGCTAAGCGAGCTGCTGGCTCTCAACCCTGACATTCAACCGGAATTACTCATGATCGGTCAGCAGATTCTCCTGCCGCCGTTGCCAACTATCGAGCCGCCCGAGATCCTGGCTACTAATCAGGCAATAACGCTCGAAATTAGCGGGCCGACAATCTACGGATCTGTTGGAGGTGGTGTATGGGTCCTAGGTGAAGTTCGAAATGCGGGCAGCCATACAGTGGAATTGATCCAGGTAGAAGTGATTCTTCTGGACCAGGACGAAGCAATCCTGGCCGAGGAGATGGTATGGGTGACTCCCGTGACATTGCCGACTGGTGGAAAAGCGCCGTTTGGCCTGCTGTTTCCCATGTTTGATGCAGCCCAGACAACGGCTAGGGTTGCCTTGGCGGCTGGCAGGCCGGCATATGAACTTGGCAGCCGGTATCTTGACTTGGCAGTGAGTGGCGCGGAGGTTACTATTGGTCGCAACCCGATTGAGGTTACGGGCCAGCTTGACAATGTGGGCGGGCAAACGGCCGGACAGATTTCGATCATTACCACCTTCTACGATGATCAGGGCAATGTCACCGGATTTCACGAGAAGCGGCTTGACAGCGCACTTGCGCCGGGTGAGAATGTTCCATTTCGTTTTGTCGCTCTTCCGCCTGGCGGACGGGCAGACGCCTATTCTTTTGCTACCCAGGCTGTTGTCGTCGAGTGAACGGCTTCAGCGCCTGAGGATTGACGATGTTGATTGATAAGCTTGAACGTGCCTTTGTTCGCCTGGTATTGCTCTTGTTTGGCAGTTTGAAGATTGTTGGACTGGAAAACATCCCGGTCGAAGGACCTTACATCCTAGCCGTCAATCACATGAGCAAGGCTGATCCCCCCTTGGTGATGATTAGTTGGCCCCCGATGGCTAAGATACGATTCTTCGCCGCGGAAAAGTGGGAGAAGCACCTGATTTTTGGGCCGCTAATGAGACACCAGGGAGCGATCTATATTAACCGCGGTGAAGTAGACCGCAGAGCGCTACGGCAAGCGCTGGCGGCGCTTGGCGAGGGCGCAGTATTTGGCCTGGCTCCCGAAGGCACACGCAGCCGGGTCGCTGCCCTAATCCAAGCTCGAGATGGCGCTGCCTATCTCGCGAGTAGGGCCGGTGTGCCAATTGTGCCCGTGGGCATGGTAAATACCGATCTGCTTGGCCACAATATGGCCCATCTTCGACGCACTCATTTGGAAACCAGAATCGGCCAGCCATTTAGTTTGCCGGACACGGTTCACAGGCCGAAGGGCGACGAGCTGGCAGCTTGCACACATCTAATCATGATTCATATAGCCGCCTTGTTGCCGGAGCGCTATTGGGGTTTTTACGCCGATAGCCCGGCGCTAGAAGCGCTGCTCAAGGGTGAGGATCCATGGCCGGCCTGCCTGGACGTATCGAAAGCAGCGGTTCCTCAGCCCGAAACATGATTACATACATGAGTGACGCGATGCGCACGGCGCCAGGTTCAAGATACGCTGACTCGCTCTTGGTGATAACCGGTGGCGCCGTCGGGCCGAACGCCACTTTCGTCTTCGATTTGTACGGCTCCGGTTCCATCGGTAGCCCGGACGCGGACCGTATGACGGCCCGGTTGTGCGGGCCAGTCATATCGCCACTGCACCCAGGTTAGTGGACTCAGGGGTGGTGTTCGTAAGCTGGCCTGGACCCATGGTTCGTCGTCGATCTGGAGTTCAACCTTCTGAATGCCGCGATCGCCAGCCCAGGCAATACCGCCCACTGGAATCAGGCCTTCGGGTGAAGGTTGCTCAACCGCTACATTGTCGATTACAGATACGATTTGCGGCCGGGCCTCGCGGCTCCAGCCACGTTTGACCCAATAGCCATCGTCTTCCTCAGGCACGGCGGTCATGCCAACGATCCATTTTGGCTGCTTCATTCCGTAACGATCGGGAATGTAGATTCGCAGTGGAAAGCCGTGATCGACTGGCAAAGTTTCGCCGTTCATGCCGTAAACAAGGAGAGTTCGCGGATCAAGCATGTCTTCCACCACGACGGTTTCATGGAAGCCGTCTGCCGCAGTTAGCACCAGCGCACGCGCTTCAGCTTGGATACCTAGAGACTCTATGACGTCGCGAAGCCGGGCACCGGTCCAATTGCTGGTGCCGATGAGATCGCCACCTATCCGGTTAGAAATACAACTCAACGTAATTGACTGAGTGACAGGTGGAAAGGCCATTAAATCATCCAGAGATAGGTCGCGCGGATCCTCAAGCAGTCCGCCAGTGGCCAGGACCCACTCTTCTCGCTTTAGTACCGGCGAACGGGTATTGATATCAATTCGGTAGAATTCCTCGTTGGATGTCAGCTCTTCTCGCGTTCCTGGCGCAGGGGCAACTCTTTCCCGGGCAGTGGCCTCGGCCGTCAGTTGCTGGGTCGGAGTAGGTCTGGCGTCTGGTGCAGTCGCCGCTTCAGATTCGGGCGCAGCAGTTGGCGCGGATGATGGTGGAACGACGGTAGCAACGGCCAGCGGCTGCTCGGCACCCGTGTCTTCGTTAGAAACATCCAAGAATCGCCCCAAGCCCCAGGCCGTAATTGCAATTCCGGCCGAGCCGCCCAACAACTTCAACAACATCTGGCGGCGATCATATTGAAGCTCTTCGTCGGTTGGCGCGACCGTTGCAGGGGCTAGTAGCCTTCCCAATATCGCTCCCCAGCCGACGAAGACGATCGCCAGCCACAGAATGCCGCCCAATGACAATGCTGCGCTATCCAGGCCGAATTCGACGACGATCACAGCCAGTAGGACGACCAACCCGGCGATCGCACCGACGCCGGAGCCGTTGCCTGCTTCATCAGCTGCACGCGAACGAGTGATCCAGGTAATGACTAGCCCGAATAATGCGCCTACAACGGCGAAGAGCAGTAAGGCCATGAGCTGTTCGATTGCCTTTGCAGCGGTGTCGGTTGCTCCCAGACCGAAGACATTAACGATATCGACGATTAGGTCGATACCCAAAGTGATCACATCGCCGGGCAAAACCCGGGCCATCCAATCGAACATGTCAAAGGGTACAAAAGCGAGACCAGCGGCTTGCTGGCCCAAATAGAGCAGGGCCATAGCCGCCAGGCTGGTCACGAGTCCAACAAGGGCGCCGAAGCCAAGGGTTGATCTTTGCATGATTCCTCCAGTGCAAGTTTGTCGAAAAGTATAGGGCGTTTGAATTAAAACACAGTTATCATATTCTTACGAAAGTATTAACGGGCCGTTGCCGACTAAACCAATTAAGGAGGCTGTAAGGTTTTGAGCTACAATGTCAGCGATACGAAAGCGAGCGCATTATGAGAATAACGATAAGGAGGGAGTGAACCAATGACCGCGCACAAAGGGCAAGATATTCTGGTTGTAGATGACGAGCCGTCGGTCGTTGAGGTTGTCAGCCTTTATCTTCGGCGTGAGGGATTCTCGGTCCGCTCAGCGAGCGATGGCGCACAAGCGCTGGCTGCAATAGAGGACCAAGCACCGAGCCTGGTGGTGCTCGATCTTATGCTACCCAAGATCGATGGCATGGAGATCATGCGTCGCCTGCGAGATCGATCAACCGACATGCCAATCATCATGTTGACCGCTCGCGGGCAGGAGACGGACCGTATATATGGACTGGAACTGGGCGCTGACGACTATGTAGTAAAGCCTTTTTCGCCGGCCGAGCTTGTTGCCCGGGTCAAGGCCGTCTTACGTCGAGCCCACGCGGGCACGCGGCAGGCGGATGAAGGGTCCGTAATCAGGTATGACTACCTCGAAATTGACCCACCCAAAAGGCTAGTGACGGTTCGCGGCAAGGCGGTGGAGTTGACGGCCACCGAATTCAATCTGTTGGAGTTTCTGGCTGAAAACCCGAGGCAAGTGTTTAGCCGGGACAGACTACTTGACAGTGTCTGGGGCTATAGTGAATACGTCGACCCAAGCACGGTAACAGTCCATATTCGGCGCCTGCGTGAAAAGATCGAGGATGATCCAGGTAGACCCAAGTGCCTGCTAACCGTCTGGGGGGTGGGCTACAAATTCGATCCTGAAGGAGTTTCAAAGTGAGCGCCGTACTGTCTCGGAACAACCATACTGCCCGCCGGGGTGGCACATCATGGCTGGTATTGGGCGCAGGCGTCCTGACCGGCCTCGTACTGGTCGCAGTCATCACAACTCTGCTCATGCAGCCGCCCTTGGCCGAGCTGGTAACTTTAATAGGTACCCTGGCTGTGACGGCCGTCGCTTCACTTGCTGTCGGTTACGTCATATATCGACGTGGCTGGGCGCGCGCGCCTTCGCTGATGTTTACTCTTATTCTAGCTTATGTGTGGGCGGCCGTGTTAACGTTGTTCAATGTGTGGGTGATGGCCTGGTTGATGTTCGCGGATGCCCATGACCTGACGCTGGCCGGCGTGCTGCTGTTATTCGCAGCCATCATCGCTACCACCTTTGGTGTGTTCGTGGCCGCCAGCGTATCGGATGGGCTGCGTCAATTGGCCGGAGCTGCCAATCAACTGGCCGCCGGTGACCTGAACGCGCGAGCTGAAGTTACTGGTCGAGATGAGATTTCTCAGGTAGCAGCATCTTTCAACGACATGGCTAGACAGCTCCAGCAGGCCGAAAAGGAGCGCCGGGAACTAGAAACGCTGCGACGCGATCTGATAGCCTGGACTTCCCATGATTTGCGTACGCCGCTGACCAGCATGCGTGTCATGGTCGAGGCCCTTCATGATGGTATTGTCGAGGATGACACCACCAGACAACGCTATTATCGCACGATACGGGCCGAAGTCATTGCCCTGAATGGTCTGATCGACGACCTCTTTGAATTAGCCCAATTGGACGCCGGTGGACTCACATTGGAGATGGCCTCTGTTTCGCTGGAAGATTTGATTTCGGATACCATCGAGGGCTTTCGTCCACTTTGTGAACAACGAGACATAGACTTGGTGGGGCGCGCTGGTCCTGACCTGGAACTTGTGACGATGGATGCCTCGCGCATCGGCCGGGTGCTTACTAACCTGATCAGCAATGCCTTTCAACACACTCCATCTGGCGGCCAAGTCGAAGTATTGGCCAGCCGCAAGCAAGGCGAGGTGATTGTGACTGTCACGGACAGTGGACCGGGTTTTAGCCTGGAGGATTTGCCGCGTGTCTTCGAGCGCTTCTATCGTGGCGAACAGGCCCGCAGCCGGGCGACTGGTGGTGCAGGCTTGGGTCTGGCCATAGCCAGCGGGATTGTGGAGGCGCACGGCGGTCATATCTGGGCCGAGAATGTGACCAAAGACGACGCGCCTGCTGCAGCAGGTGCGGTAGTCGGTTTTGCGATACCCCAGGTGGCTCCTAAATGAGCGCATGATTGGCCGTGATCGGCCCAGATTGCGCGTCCAAACGTTCTGAGCTAAAAACACGATTACATGACGCGTGCAATGAGCGCGCCGGCCTTAGTTCATAGTGGGGAACATGATGCAGGATACCAAGCTTACTTACCTATCCAATATCCAGATCTTCCAGGATCTCAGCCAAAGCGAATTGGAGGAGATGGACAGGCAGATCACGATGTCTACCTGTGAATCTGGCCGTATCTTCTACATGCCTGAAGATACTGGTGAAGTTCTCTTCTTACTCAAGAAGGGCCGCGTTCAGTTGTACCGGATATCGCCTAGTGGCAAGAAGTTGGTGGTGTCAACTCTAGGTCCGGGGACGATCTTCGGCGAAATGTCGTTGGTCGGACAAGGTATGCATAATACCTTCGCAGAAGCTGTTGAGGAATGCCTGCTATGCGTCATGAGTCGGCCAGACGTTGAACGCTTGATGCGCGAGAAACCGCAGGTCGCATTTCGATTCGTGGAGGCGCTGGGAGGGCGCCTGACCTCCTTGGAATCGCGTTTGGAGGAGATTGCCTTTAAGAGCATCCCTTCCCGCTTGGCCAGCTTGCTGCTGCGGTTGGCAGACGAACAAGAGGATGGTAGTGTGGTGTCCGGTTACACCCATCAAGATTTAGGCGAAATTCTTGGTACTTATCGCGAGACAATCACCCAAACCCTGAATGATTTTAAGGCCGATGGGCTGGTCGAAATCAGTCGCAAACGGGTCGAAATACTTGATCGGGAGAGCCTGGATTTTCTGGCAGAGTCGTAACCAGCCCTCATCCACAACTCAAGGCCGATCGCCGGACCGTCAGTCCTACATTTCTTCCTGGAATGTTATTTTGTGATGTTTGCGGGCGGCGATGACTGCCCGGCGCAGGATCTCGTGCACCTCCTGGACATCACGGATGTTGTTAAGCACCACTACCGGGCGACTGCTATCGTGGCTGCGTATCGTCAAATCGCCCACATTCAAGGCCCGTTCTCGCAGGGTTTGACTATGGTCAATGTCCTGAATGCGTATTAGCTCGATATCTTCTCGTTCCTTGCCCAACAAGCCGCGAACGATGCGCACGCGTTCGCTAGTAATAAGATAATGCTCACTAATTGAGATTATTGGCCGACCCTTCCAAAGGAGTTGCTCATCATCACCTTCGACGGCAGGATAGTACCGATCAGCCGCGGCCTTGTCGGCCGATTCCTGCTGATTCATTTCTTCGTCGATCTCTAGGATTGCAGCTTCAGCCACCAGATCAACCAGAGTCTCCTGATCGGTCATAGGTATCGAGCTCAGATCGATCTCAGATTGAGCGATCGCCTTCCAAACGCGAGCCCTGACGCGTTCGCGAGAGTCATTTTCGGTCATTTCCACACTCCTCGGTCAATACTTGGCAACAATGTTGCCGTAAACTTTGTCGTCCTGTTGATTAGGCTTCTTATATTTTGTTAACGGAGCTGTTGTAACATTCAGAATGCTTGGCATTTGTCAGATGCGTCTGCGACGGCTAGAATAGTTCACTTGGCGTCACGGTGTGGCGGCGACAGCGGGAGATCTTGAGGTTCATTAATGCCTATATATAGTTACAAGTGTACAAATTGCGACCATCGCTTTGAGGCGCGCCAGCGTTTTTCGGATGATCCTTTGACTGATTGTCCTGTGTGCGGTTCAACGATTCGCAAAGTGATAACACCCGTAGGCATCGTCTTCAAGGGGTCCGGTTTCTATGTGACGGACAACAAGAACGGTAATGTCAGTAGTGCGGTCAATGGGAGCACACCTACTTCTAAAGATAAGACGAAGGACACGGACAAGAAAGTCGAAAGCAAATCCACGCCGGCAAAGTCAACTTCAAGTTCGGAGAGCCCAAGCGCATCAAGCGCGTCCTAGCCGATCATATAATCTACTGGACTGATTTCAGGCGACCTGCGCATTGTTAGTGCGCGGGTCGTTTTGCATATGGTGACATGCGCGCGGCAGGCTGAGAGACTCTTGAATCAGAGTTGAAAGCCTCCTTTCGCGGGAGTGATCTTCTGGCTGAAATTGCTGACCAGACCCTCCAACCGTTCCGTCAAACGAACCCATTCGTTGCTCCGGAGCACATACTGCATATGATCATTGGTTTCAGTCGTGCCACTAACCAGGATCTGCTCGGCGTCGCCATAAGCTGTGTACCAGACGCCGGGATCGACTATCCCCAGCTTCTTAAGGCCGGGGATGAACTCGCTTACCATGAACTCGAAATATTCGGATTCTACCCCGGGCTGGATGTCCCAGCGCAGTATCATTCTTGTCGTCATATCAGCATTGCCGTTCATCATCTACGGCACCCGGAGCAGGCCTTCTCGTGTAATGTATGTCGCCCCTGGCACGTGTCTTTCGTCAGGTCACTTCTTTATCTTGGGCGCCAGCAGAACCACTCGCGTTTCTTCGGAGATTGCGCTCTGGGTCACCTTCATCGTAGATTCTTCGTCGGGCCTGCTCACGCCCATTTCTTTCAGGAAACGATCCACATCATTTAGCTCTGTCTTCAACCCCGGAACGTGGTAGTGCATAGGCACGACGATTCTAGGTTCCAGCATTGAGACCAATTCGGCGGCCTGGGCGGCATTGAGACTATTGCCGCCACCGACCGGCACGAGCAGTACGTCAACTTGCTCCAGGGCCTCGATTCTTGTCTGCGTCGGTACTTTGGCCATGTCTCCAAGATGAGCGATGGTCACATCACCAAAGTCGAATACGAAAAGCACATTTTCCGAGGAGCCGTCCTTGTCGTTCGTGGCAATGCCGGTGACAAAGACGCCACCTATCTCATATTCTCCGGGACCCGTAAGGGCGTGACGTCGGCCGCCAACGGCAGCCACATGGTTGTGACCAGGCGAGTCGTGACTGATCGTTACGACGTCGCCCCGCAATTTTAGAGCTGGAAGACCCATCGAGCTGTCGTAAGGGTCGGTCACGATGCTGGCCAAACCCCGGCCGCTAAGGCGAAAACAACTCAATCCATACCAAGTGATTTCCATTTAATTGCACGCTCCTTAAATCGTGGTAATTATACCCGATGTCGAGGCAATCGGATAATGAGTTCACCATATAGACGGCTGGAGATCAATGGCGGGCGGGTCGTTGGCGATACAAACTACCAGTTTGTTCTGGACCGAACTGAGTCCAAGTATGCAGACGCACAGCTGGACGATTATGGCGGCCTAAAGCGACGGGGTTATCTTTGGCGCCCGGGAACGCGTATGCAACTGAGAGCCCGGTTTTCCCATCCTGCAGACGAGTTGGTGGGAACGGCAGGATTCGGCTTTTGGAATGCCCCATTCGGTGATCCAACGGCCCGCCTTCCGACCCTTCCCCAGGCAACTTGGTTCTTCTTCGCATCGCGACCGTCGGATCTGCCATTCCCTGAAGCGGGGGCGGGTCGGGGCTGGTTTGTGGGAACCCTGGATGCCGTAACGCCGTGGACGGCCATTCTGGCGCCGCTCGCTCTGCCAATCCTGGCCATGAACAACATCCGACCGGTGCGACAGCGAACCTGGCCAGCCATTCGCCGTCGCTTAAGCATCAGCCACGCGCCCATTGGGTTCTCAATGGTCGAGTGGCATTACTACCAACTTGATTGGCGGGCTGGTGGTTGCCGATTCTCGGTCGACGATGTTCTCGTGCTTGAAACGAGTTTCAGCCCGGGCGGACCGCTTGGATTCGTTTGCTGGCTTGACAACCAGTATCTCGCAGCGACGCCGCGGGGACGCTTGCGCTGGGGAACATTGCCTGTCAGGCAGCGGCAATGGCTTGAGATAACGGATTTGCGCCTGGAATCGACCGTTGCTCCGCTCGCCGACCGTTTTTGACAGCGTTTTTTCGCCGTGCTATACTTTTCGTTCGACCATCGCCGCCTACACTAATGGACTGGAGGGATGGCCGAGTGGACGAAGGCAACGGTCTTGAAAACCGTAGTGGGTTCTGCCCACCGGGGGTTCGAATCCCTCTCCCTCCGCCTTAACAGTTGAATAATCTGACTCAGAGATGTACTAGTCATTGGCTTTGGGGAGGTGCCAGAGTGGACGATTGGGGCCGCCTGCTAAGCGGTTAGCGGTGTAAGAGCCGCTCCAGGGTTCGAATCCCTGCCTCCCCGCTGATTGAGACAGCGGCATTCGGTTTCAGAATGAGTAATCTGAATGCGAGGTCTCAAGATCCTGCGCCCGTAGCTCAGTGGATTAGAGCGTCTGGCTACGAACCAGAAGGTCGGGAGTTCGAGTCTCTCCGGGCGTATTTTCAAAAGCGACGCTAGATGGGTGTCGCTTTTTTCGTTCCTCTTTCAGAATACTCGGGTAAAGTAAAGGACCATGTTGACTCCAGCCGGTCGTGAGTGCCGCTTCTATTACCAAGATTACCACCGGGGGCACTCCGAAGAAGATTGCCGACTGATCCGTAACAACCCACGATCAACTGCCTGGCAAAGCAAGGACTGCTTCAACTGCCCTGTGCCTGATGTTTTGCAGGCCAACAGCAGCCCAGATTTGGTCTTGGAGGCGACAGTCAAGAGCGCCATTTTGGGCCTGAATAGGCGAGTTGAGGTTAAGGCGTTTTGCAGCCGGCACCTGATCGACGTGGAGAAACCCGAAGTCGGCTGCCCAAAATGCGCGATGGAACGTCCGGGACTGCGAGAGCTATTTGGCGAGGACGAGTAATGACTGTTCTGCAGGCTATCCTATTTGACCTTGACGACACGTTGTTGGGCAACGATATGAATTTATTCTTGCAGAATTACTTCCCGTTGCTATCTGCCTATGCCCGACCCATTATCGAAGAAGAGCGTTTTCTGCCGGAGCTGATGCACGCCACCCAGGCAATGATCAATAATGATGACCGCAGTATGACCAATCGCGACGTGTTCTGGCGTGTTTTTTGCGAACGCAATGGCTGGCAGAGAGAGAAGGTTGAGCCTTTTTTGGCGACTTTCTACGAGGAGCAATTTGGCCAGTTGAAGACGACAACTGAGCGTAGACCAGTGGCGCGTGAGCTGGTGCGCTGGTGTTTTGAGCGGGAGCTCAAGGTTGTGGTTGCCACTAATCCGCTCTTCCCTCGAAGGGCAATTGAGCAGCGACTTTCGTGGGCCGGTATCGGGATCGACGAATTTCCCTATGATCTGGTCACGGCGTACGAAAACATGCATTCTGCGAAACCGCACAGCGCGTATTACCACGAAATACTGTCAGCCGTGAATGTCGAACCGAACCATGCCTTGATGGTCGGTGATGATTGGGCAAATGACGTTGTTCCGGCCAATCGAATAGGCCTCTACACTTACTGGATTCCGCCGTCATCGGCCACGGCGCCTGACGGCGATGTCAAACCAAATGGGCAAGGACAGCTAGAGGAGTTGTTCCAACAACTGCAGGCTGGCTGGCCGGCGCCGTGAGCTGAGCGAGAGGACGCCCAAAAGAAAGTGCAAGCACCGCCCCCAGTATCGAGCCTTCTGGAGCAGTTGGCGACGCTGGCCGTCAATATGAGCGCGTTGGCAGCGATGGAAGGCATAGACTGGTTCCGCCAGCCGGCCAATGATGAGTGGTCCTTAACTGAGGTCGTGTGTCATCTGCGCGACGTTGAGCGTGAAGTGCACCAGGTCCGCTTTCGCTTATTGATCTCGACGGAGAATGCGTTCTTGCCTGGCGTTTCGGCCGACGAATGGGCTGATGAGCGTGGCTACTGCTATGAAGATGGGCGCGCCGCGATGCGATCCTTCGTCAGTGCGCGAGAAGAGACGTTGGGTTTGCTCGAGCCGCTGGACGCCGACATATGGCGGCGGCAGGGTCGCCACGCATTTTTCGGTCATACAAGCATGCACGAACTGCTGTATTTGGTCGTACGTCATGACGAGATCCACTGGCAGCAGATCGGCCAACTGCTGGCTCTCGCAGACGATCCATAGCAAATAAGGCGCCGAAGGATCATTTAACCGAGCTGTCGGCTGAGGGAGCCAGTTCTTGCCCGCATGCTTTCCTTCCTGCTACGTCCCGGTGCCTTGCCAGGTGGTGTTTCTTATGGGCAGGCTCACGACAACTCAGGCAAATGCGCGACGTGAGAGAGTAGGTGCCAATGCCCATCGCTGGAGGCCGACCTTAGCCTGGGCCGGAGGAGGTAGAACAGGGGCACTCCGTGCTAGTCGATCAGCATGGCGTCGCCAAAGGAGTAGAAACGATAGCCTCGTCTGATGGCAGTTTCATAGGCTGACAGCGTCTTTTCCCGGCCCGCAAATGCGGCTACCAGCATCAGAAGGCTTGACTCCGGCAAGTGGAAGTTGGTGATCATGGCGTCTACTGCTCGAAAGCGATAGCCCGGGTAAATGAAGAGATCGGTTTTCCCTTCAAATGCGGCGACCGGCCGCCAGGGGCAAACGTCCCTCGTTTCGCCGCTGGCATCGCTCTGGCTAATGTGAGCCAGGCTATAGTCAATGCCGGCCGAACGGAGCGCCGCGCTTTCCAGGACACGAACGCTGGTTGTGCCCACGGCAATGATCCGGCCGCCAGCGAGCTTCGCTTCGTTGATACGCCGGGCTGAGCTTGACGACAAGGCCGCCCATTCGCTGTGGATAGTATGATCGGCAACGTTGTCTGCCTCAACCGGCTTGAATGTATCAAGACCCACGTGCAACGTAATCGTCTCGAAAAGAATACCGTTTTCGCGTAGTGATAATAGCAGTTCTGGCGTGAAGTGCAGACCTGCAGTGGGAGCAGCGGCCGAGCCTTCCGGGCGGGCGTAGATTGTCTGGTATCGTTCGGGATCGGCCAGCGGTAGGTGAATGTACGGCGGCAAGGGTGTGTGCCCAAGCAGCGGTAGGGCGTCCAGTGGATCCCGGTCAAACTCGATCTCGCGCACAGGGCCGTCCAGCTTGGCGCTTATAACAACCGCCAGACCTGAAGGCTGATCCTGATGATCCAGCAACTCTATTCTGAGGCCCGGATTCAATCGCTTTCCACCGGCAAGAACCCGCCACCGGGTTTTGGCCAGACGTTCCAATAGCAACAATTCGACGCGTCCGCCGCTTTCCTGCTTGCGGCCGATGAGTCGGGCAGGCAAGACACGGCTGTCATTGGCGACCAGGATGTCACCAGGCTCAAGATACTCAACGAGATCGCTGAAACGACGATGTGCCAGGTGATTCCGGTCGCGCTTCATCACCATGAGCCGACTGGAATCTCGCTGCTCGAGCGGTCGCTGAGCGATCTTCCCGGCAGGCAAGTCGTAGTGAAAATCCGTGGTCTTTAGCACTCGCTGATGGGCGCTAATCAACGCCTGAAGATGCGGACGAGGACGTTCAGCAGGATGGTGGCCAAGATGCTGATCAGGATCATCGTCGCCAGCGGGAAATACAGGTTGAAATTCTCGGTCTCAATGCGGACATCACCAGGCAGGTTACCGAGCCAGGGGAAGAAACGGACCGCGATCAGGATAAGCAGGCCAGCGAAGGCTATCACCAGTCCGATAATTATGAGTAGCCGTCCCAGGTCGGTCATAATTCTTGGCTTTGCAGTACGTTTGCAGTCTATAGCAACCGAGGCTGGGGTTCGCCGTCAGCACCCTTCTTCAAAGGGATATTCAAGTGACGGTAAGCGTGGGGCGTGGCCACGCGTCCGCGCGCCGTGCGTTCCAGGAAACCCAGCTGAAGTAAGTATGGCTCGACCACGTCCATAATTGTATCGGATTCCTCGCTGATAGAGGCGCCGATGGTATCCAACCCAACCGGACCCCCATCGAACTTCTCGATGATAGCTAGAAGCACGCGGCGATCTAGATCATCCAGGCCAAGGGCGTCGATTTCAAGCAGAGCCAGGGCATCGGCCGCGCTTTGCTGGGTGATCTGACCATCGCCTCGCACCTGGGCGTAATCGCGCACCCGGCGCAACAACCTCAGTGCCACGCGAGGCGTTCCGCGGGCGCGACTGGCGATTTCTTTGGCCCCGCCATCGTCGACAGAGACGTTCAGGATCCCAGCCCCCCGAACGACGATGGCCTCGATGGCTTCGACCGCGTAGAAGTCCATGCGGTACAGTGCGCCGAAACGAGCGCGTAAAGGCGCAGTCAGAAGGGCTAGGCGCGTCGTCGCCCCAATTACGGTGAATTTGGGCAGCTTCAGGCGCACGCTTTTGGCGCCTGGCCCTTTGCCAACCACCAGGTCCAAGGCAAAATCTTCCATCGCAGGATATAGAATTTCTTCAACGGCCCGGCCGAGACGATGCACCTCGTCGATGAACAAGATGTCGCTGGCACGCAAATTCGTCAATAGAGCCGCCAGGTCGCCGGCTCGCTCGACCGCCGGCCCGGCCGTCGTGCGGATATTGACGTTCATCTCGTTGGCAACTACATGAGCTAGCGTCGTCTTGCCCAGGCCTGGTGGTCCATGGAACAGTACGTGGTCCAGGGGTTCTTTGCGCCCTTTGGCTGCCTCGATGAGGATGGACAGATTGGCCTTCAGTTTCTCCTGGCCCGTGAATTGGTTCAGGTACTGGGGGCGCAATAGGCCTTCAAGGCCTTTCTCGCCTGCTTTACGAGTCGCTCCAATTTGCCTGTCAGGTACTACGCTATCAGTCATGGCAAGGGTCATTATACGCCATCTAGGCCCACTCGCGCATCCTGGCAATTGAACCTCAAATTCCCATTCGACCGCTGGGGGCTTTGACCGTACAATCCCGCCTAACGCCAAGGAGGTTTGAGGGAAATGGTCCATGAATCGAAACACCCATTGGTCAAGCACAAGCTTACGCTACTGCGAAATATGTCCACGGAGCCGAAGAAGTTTCGCGAGGTAGTTCGGGAACTGGCGATGCTGCTTTGTTATGAAGCCACGGCCGATTTGCAGTTAGCCGAAACGGTCGTCGAGTCGCCCATGGGCGAGGCAAAGGGCCATGTCCTAACCGACAAGATCGGACTAATACCAGTGCTTCGCGCTGGCCTTGGCATGGTAGACGGAATCTGGGAAATGATGCCGGGATCAGAGGTGTGGCATATCGGTCTTTACCGTGACGAGCGCACACTAAAGCCAGTCTCCTACTACAACAAGTTGCCTACCCATCCAACGGTCCAGGTGTGCCTGGTACTGGACCCAATGTTGGCCACCGGCGGATCGGCCGCAGCCACGGTTGACATTCTCAAAGATTGGGGAGCTGATCGCATCAAGTTTGTGGGCATCCTGGCTGCTCCTGAGGGTATCGCCGCGCTGCAAGAGGCGCATCCTGATGTGCCAATCTATATCGCTAAAATCGACTCTCATCTGAATGAAATTGGGTATATCGTCCCTGGTCTAGGCGACGCTGGCGACCGGCAGTTCGGAACCGCGTGAGGGTGTCGAATCGTTGGCAAGCTAGATGGTTCGGCTACGTTAGTTGCTAACCAGTCCGGCCGGTACTGATCATATGGCGATCTACTTGTTCGTCTTCGCTGTGGCGCTGGCTGTAGCCCTGGCAATGACACCCGTGGCCGAGCGTCTCTCAAAGAGGTGGGGCGTGATGGCGTTGCCTGGCGGCCGCCGCCGCCATTCGACCAGCGTACCCAAGTTGGGTGGAATTCCGGTGGTCTTGGCCTATCTGGCTGGCGTCGCCATTATCTACTGGCAGTTGCCGCCAAGCGGTGACGATGCGACGCGTTTGCAGGGAGTTGTTCTGGGCAGTCTGATCGTCTTTGCCGGCGGCTTGATCGATGACTTTCGCGAGCTTTCTCCGTGGTTGCAGTTCGTCATACAGATGGTTGGAGCGTCCGTGGCCATCGGCCATACCATATTTATCGAAGTGTTCACAAACCCGGTGAACGGCCAGGTGATCTGGATTGAGTCTCGTTTGCTTGTAGTTTTGATCACCTTGGTATGGATGGTTGGCATCACCAATATGGTCAACTGGCTAGACGGGCTGGATGGATTGGCTGCCGGGGTAGGCACCATCGCCGCCCTACTGTTTGCCTGGCACAGTCTGCGGCTTGGACAGGAAGCTGTGGCCGCGTATCCGCTGGCTCTGGCCGGGGCGTTGCTCGGATTCCTACCCTTCAACTTCGCCCCGGCGCGCATTTTCCTGGGCACAGCCGGCGCGTATGTTCTGGGGTATAACCTGGCCACAATGTCAATCCTTTCACCGGCCAAAATCGCCACGGCGCTGTTGGTTCTGGCAGTGCCAATCTTGGATGGAATATGGCGTGTTGTGGATCGCCTGCTGCACGGCCGCAGCCCCTTCTACGGCGACCGTGGCCACCTACACTTTCGTCTGGCTGATGAGGGGGTGCCGACGCGAATCATCGTGCTGGGTTACTATGCCTTCAGCTTGGCATTCGGCTTGGTGGCAATATTCGCTCCGGGGTTATTCAAGCTGGCGCTCTTGTTGCTGTTAGGGGCGTTGGTTTTGGCCTTGTTGATTCGACTTGGCGGTCGCGACAGTACAGAATAGGTTCTCAACGCTGGCCGCGTACCCTCTAGCCGGTCCCGCTCAGACACGGGGGATAGTCTTCGCGATCCATGCTCCATGGTTCGGAATACCATTGGAGGTATTTGGCGACGTGCGACGCCCAGTAGTTGTTGTCATGCCCACCTTCCTGGATCAGCCAGACGTGGTCCCGGCCGGCCGCTAGAAGATTGTTGTGGAGAATCTGTAAGTGAGGCAAGTACCAGTCGCTTGAACCGGCATCGAGATAAATGCGCAGTCCCGATAAATCGGCTGAAGAAGCCGTATACTTAGGATCTAGCGTTGGCCCGGCATAAGTGTCCACCAAAGCCGCGCCATGGCCGCCCACGCTGGCAAAAACAGCCGGATTTTGGAAGGCGATTTCCAGCGACCAGTAACCGCCGCGCGACAGGCCGCCGATGGCCCGGCCGGCCGGATCGGTCCAGGCGCAGTAGTTGGACTCGACATAGGGGAGGAGTTCATTCAGGATGACACCCTCAAAGGAGTACGGACCGCCAGAAGTCCGGGTGTCGATCTGGCCACCATCAACCATGACGACAAGAATCGGTGGAATGAGTCTATCCTGAATGCCCGCCTCGGCCGCCTCATCTAAGCCTAGTTCGTCCCATATGCTGTCGTCGTGGAAGTTTCCGGGCAACATGTAAAGCACCGGGTAGGCGCGACCATCCTCACCGTAGCAGGGCGGCAAGTAAATGCGGTAAGCGAGATCTGGCCATTCAAGGGCGCTAGGGAAACGGCCGGCAGCAACCTGACCTGTTTGGGTGCATCCTGGGGTCGGCGTAGGAGGAGGAAGTGCGGTAGGCGTTGGCTCGGGCGTCCAGCTTGGAATCAGCGGCGGCGCAGGACTCGGGGGACTTGGCGGCGGCGTAGCGGTAATCGCCGGCAGTGGGGGAGGACTAAAAGATTCTGTCGCCAAAATCGTCGGCATTTCGCGATCAGCGGTTTGAGCGGCGCAAGCTGAGGTAAACAGCAACATAGCCAGTGCGCTGATCGCTCTTGACGCGCCGGACGAAGCGAGGCTGTGACCGGCGAAGATCATTATCGATTTCCTCAATCGAGGTTTAGTAGGGAAGTTCTGACGGAGGTTCGGAGAGTAGCTTCCGGTAGGCGCCTTGCCAGACGGCCGGCGAACGGGTCATGTTCTTTACCTGGACATCGGCTGTGCGGGCGACGAGTTCTCCCAACAGCCCGGGCACCAGGTCCCAGGCTTCATGTCGCAATACATCTTCCAAATTGGCGGCCATCTCGTTTGACCAAGCCCACTCGCGCATGAAGCGGTCGGCTTTCATCCAGTAACCGCGCTTTTCCCAGGCTTCGATGGTCAACAGTGTGCTTTCATGTATCGCGCGCAGCGAATAGACTAGCGCCGCGGACATATCCCTGGCCTCGGTATCGAATGTTGCCTTTGTGCTGACAAGACGCAGGATTTCGGCAATCGTGCGCTTATTTCTGTTGCGTATCTTGCCAGGGCTGTTGATATTAATTACCCGACTCAAAATCCCTCCAATAAGAATAGCAGCGCGCTTCGGGCGCTAATAGGCATAGTGCAATAGTGTAGATACCGTTTTGTCAGGACGATTGGGATTCGAGCCATTCGGCGGCCTGTGCGGGGGTGGCGAATTCGTGCTTCAAATGCCCGTAGACCAAGACCTGCCGTTCACGACTCCTTATCAGGGCCGGAAACCAGGAGTGATTGGCTATAGGCGGCCGCACCGCACCGCATAATCCGGCGGCCTTCGGCTGCGGAAACTGCCAGATCACCCAGGTATAAAGTTCGTCGAAAGTCAGGTCGGTTGGCCGGTCGGTTCGGATTAGAATCGTGGCAACCTCTCGCCGCTTGCTGCTCATGGTCTATGCGCTTTCCGCTCCAGTCAAGATTTTCAGTGCAACTTGTGTGTCGCTCAGGTCAGAAAGCAAGTAATCTGGTCGATATTCGGCCAGCCTCTCCAATGTATAGGTTCCACTGGCCACGGCAATCACGGGTGCGCCATTGGCTTGGGCCGATAGAACGTCGCCGGGTGTGTCGCCAACGACAACGGTATTATGGCCCGTAAAGGCGTATCCGGTCAACTCTTTGGCTCGGCGCCATGCGGCCGGCAGCAGGCCTTCGCGCTCAGATGAGTCTGAGCCGTAACCGGCAAATGGGAACCATGACGGTTCTAGACCGGCCGCGCGCAGCTTCTGTTGTGCTGTTGGCCGGATGTTGCCCGTTTGCATCCCCAGGGCGACTTTGGGGATAGTCCGCAGTGTTGCCAGCAGCGAAACGACGCCAGGACAGGGTACCAGCCATTCTTGAGCGAACACTTCCTTTCCCTTCCGTGACATCAGCTCGTAAAAGCGCGGCAGGCCAGTTCTAATCTGCTCATTGTCCAAGCCGGCGCCGGTTAACAAGTGTTTGACGATGCCAAGGTCCGTCTTGCCGGCGAAGGAATAGCCGTCAAGCGCGCCAACCGTGCCATAAGCCTCTTGTAGTGCATAAGCCATCACCCGCCGGCCGCTGATGTTGCTGGCAATGAGGGTGCCGTCGATATCAAAAAGGATCAGGCGCCGCTGCACAATGTGACCAATTTCAATCGAGCCGTTGAGAAATCTGTGACCAGACTGGCCAATCTTTTGCCTGTACCAGCGGCCGTGGAGGAACTGGCGGTCCGACATCGATGCCTCGCTGCTCCAGAAGTGACTTGAGCGCGCCAATTCGGGCGCCGGGTGGTATCAGGTCAAGAAACTCGTTTATGCGTTTCTGTTGTTTCTGAGCCTGGGCGATATCTCCGGCGAAAAAGGCCGCTGTGAGGCGCACAAATGGTTCTGGAACAGCCGTGGACAGTCCGCTGATGAGCCCGGCCGCGCCCAGTGACAGGGAGCCCAAGGCGATGCGTTCGTTGCCCGCCAGAACAAGCTGGCCTGGTCCTGTTGCATCAATGATCTGTCGAATAACCTGGGCGTCACCGTTGCTGGTTTTGACGCCAATGAACGTAGGCAAGTTGTTAGCCAAATCGCCTAGGAGGGCCGGAGAGATGCCGTTAACCGCCATGTGGGGGATGTCGTAAGCCAGGAGCGGGGTGTCGGGCGCAGCGGCCGCCAAATCGGCGTAATAGGCGCCCAATGCGGCATCGTGCATGGGGTAAAAAGTCGGCGTTACGGCGACGATGGCGTCTGCGTCTAACGAATGAGCGTGGCGAGCCAAAACCACGCTTTCGGCCGTCGAATTGGCGCCGACGTGCAGGAGAGCCGGAATGCGGCCGGCGATGGCGGTCATGGCCCGTTCGTGCAGCGCCTGGCGCTGTTTCAATGAAAGGAGAATTCCCTCTCCGGTTGTGCCGCCAATGAATAGGCCCTTGACCCCAGCGGCTATCAAAAAGTCAACTAGTTGGTTAACAGCCGGCAGGTTTACAGTGTAACCGTCTGAGGCCAGCGGTGTGGCCATGGCCGGCGACACGCCCCCGGATACTCTGGTTATAAATTGTTCAGTTCTGTACAATGTCATGTCTTTACCACGCCTTTGGCTAAGAAAGATCGGCTGGCAAGGCCTGGCTTAGGCCGTTATAAGTGGCGTCGTTCGGCTTTGGCTACCGCGCTCTCGAACAGAGCCAAACCTTCGTCCACGAGTTCCCTAGGTATGTTGAGAGGTGGCGTGAAACGGATGGAGTTTCCGCCGCAAGGAATCACTAGAAGGCCAGCTTCGAAACCGGCTTGAATGATATCGTCTCGCAGAGCCGGGGCTCTGGTCTTGGCTTGCTTGTCCGTCACGAATTCGGTGCCGATCATCAGGCCACGGCCGCGGACGTCGCCGATGGAAGGATGCCTGGCCTGCATCTCGGACAAGGCGTCCATGATGTAGTCGCCGGTCTCGGCCGCCCGCTGGCGCAAGCCTTCGTTCTCGATAACGTCAAGCGTGGCTAGAGCGGAGACGGCGGCCACCGGGTTGCCGCCATAGGTGCTGCCATGAGAGCCTGGCCCCCATGTCATCAGCTCGTTTCGAGCTATGATTCCGCCTATAGGCATGCCGCTGCCGATGCCCTTGGCGAAGCATAGGATGTCGGGTTCGATGCCTTCATGTTCCAGGGCCCACCAACGGCCGGTGCGGCCGGCTCCGGTCTGGATTTCGTCAGCAATGAGCAGTAAATCATGACGGTCGCACAAAGCGCGCAGACGGGGGAAGAAGCCGGGCGAAGGCACGACGTATCCACCCTCACCCTGGATCGGCTCGACCAATATCGCGGCCACGTCCGAAGGGTTCAACATATTGCGAAAGACGACTTTCTCCAGGTAGTCGACCACAGCATCACCTTGATCGCCGCCGTTTTGCTCGATGAGCAGCGGCCGGTAGGGATTCGGGTAGGGCAGGTGAACAACCTTAACGCCTTCCTGGTAGCCGCCGCGCTGAACGGCTTTGCTGGAGGTGAAGCTGAGCGAGCCAAGGGTCCGGCCGTGAAAGGAGCCCAGGAAGCCAATGAATTTCGACCGGCCGGTATGGTGCATGGCCAGCTTGATGGCCGCTTCGACAGCTTCAGTGCCCGAATTACCGAAGTAGACCTGGCCGTCGGGTATTGGGCCAACCTCTCGCAATTTCTCGGCCAATTCGACGGCCTGCGGGTAGTAGAAGTCGGCGAGGCAGATGTGCCAGAATTTGTCCATCTGCTCTTGCACTTTCTCGACCACATATGGGTGGCGGTGGCCGACGTTCAAGACGGCCACGCCAGCCATGAAATCGATATAACGCCGGCCGTCGGCATCCCAGATTTCGGAGCCCTGGGCACTGTCTACCACCAGGGCGTACTCTCTGGCGTAGGACGGAGATAGCGTTGCTGTGTCGCGTTCGATGATGGCCTGGCCGATGGGGCCAGCGCCATTGAGATTGATGTTCATGCTTTACTCCGGTTCAATGGTAAATGTGAGTGGATAACCTTCAAGAGAGGCCGCGAAATGGGCCCGGCCGACCCGCTTTCGCGCCTCAGTCAGCGGCAGAATGGCGACCAAGGCCAGGCCGGTGTTATGGGCGGTCCAGGTGACCTGCTCGGCGTCAACGGGCTGGAGCTGGAAGAAGCGGACCAAAACGACCAGGACAAAGTCATAAGGCGTTACTTCGTCGTTGTGGATCAGGACCTTATGCAGCTGGTCGAGTTCGGCCGTCTGCTTGGTCTCTTCGTCTTGCTCGATATGTGGCACGCCGAGAGGCACGGTGCTCATAGACGGGATTATATTTGGGGCGGTCAGGGTAGGCAATGGCATGCCGACTGTGCTCAGGCCCGCGCGGGCGCATGTAGGGCGCGCGCAGCGGGCTAGATCAGGTGGCAGTTGAGGTTATTTCGCCCGGTACGGTGGATCGAGGGGGAATGGCGTGTAATCAGGCCGGAAAGGTGCTGACCGGTCGCTGGTGTCAAGGCAGTGGATTACCTCGCGATCGTTGTCCGGCCGCGCACCCTCCCAGTGAACCTCGCTGACGAAACTGTAATCGCCCTTGATGTTCTGCCACCCTACAAGGCCGAAATCGCGGGCGTAGAAATAGCGTTCTTCGGGCGGATTGGCGAGCGCTGTTAACCAGGCCAGAACAACGACCTCTTCCACAGTGATGCCGCTAGCAAAAGTGTATTTGGGATGGTAGGCCTCGAATAAGAGCCAGGTACGCTGCCCCCCTTGACGTGTAATCTGGCAGTTACTCTTATTGTAGAATGTGACCCATGGGTTCCGTTCATAGATGTCGCCTACCTGCCAGTGGCGCGGGCTCCATCTCGAACCGTATTGGCCGTTGTCGCGAAGCGTATAGTACAGACCGCCGCCAGGGCTGCTATCAGTGCCTCGATAGACAAAGTTGTCGTCAATCCATAGCTCTTCCCACTCGGCCGTGTTCTCACCTTTGGTGTGGTAGAAGCGTTCGCCTTCGAATTGGGTCTGATGCCGCGCCTGATTGTTGCTGCTGTGCCAGACTTCGTATAGTCGGCCGTCGCCAACGATGAAGCTAGCCATATCGAAGTTGTCGGAGGCGGCTCTGGGACTGGCGATTAGAGGCAAATAGGCACGCGGACTTAGCACTGCGTCAGCGGCGACCGGAGTTCTAGCCTGGAGCGAATTACTTCCGGCCAGAATGGCTACCATGATGAGCAAATTGCCCAGCAGCACGGGTGCGTGGTAAGTAAATCGTTTCATCCAGGTTCAGACAAATGATGCATTATCGTCCGCTTTCTAGCGTTTTCCATCAACGCTGACGATTATACATGATGCAAGGAAAAGTCAAGTTGGTATACGCTCGCCCTGCGCGGCCGGTGCTGTTGACAAGTGGTCCGAGTTACAATAAGCTACGCGCCTTTGGTGGACGTGACCCTGATCTCGGTCAATGAACTAGCAATACTTCATAATCGAACCAAGTTCTGCCACAGCTGATCGCGCTGGAGCCTCGAACGTGCGTTACCGACTCGGATCTATCTTCATCATACTCCTGGCCCTGCTGATACGCGCACACCGGGTTGGCGAACTGGGTACTCAGAATGACGAAGGC
>JBFFWQ010000077.1:0-28465 GCA_041570195.1 Promineifilaceae bacterium (SeqCode)
CCGGCGGCGCGATAGTTTCGCCGATCGGCGTTGTCATGGAGACCCATTGCCAAGTCGTGCCGGTCAGGCTGGGCGCAGCTTCCGTGGGGAAGGTCAGCGACTGGACCATGGCGTCGAGCAGGGCCAGGTCCGGCGCCCAGGCCGACGGTGGTAGGGCATTGAGGGTATCTTTCACCTGCTGCTGATAGGCGGGAGAGGTCTCGGGGTTGGACGCCGCAGCCATGACGTCATCGGGCACATCTTCGGCGGTATCAGGCAGGCTCTCTGTAGAGACCGGCCAAATGAGGGACACGTAGAAGGCGCCGCCGCCGGCCGTCAGGCCTTGATAGTAGTAATCTGTCGTTTCGTTGGTCCAGGGCCCGATCTGTTGCCGGAAGGGGCTATCGGAGACGTAGCGAACGCCCTGGCCCACGCCGAATTCCTGGTCGCGGAACTGTACCCAACGGTCCATGAAGCTGCTGGGCGGCGGCAAGAGGGGTATGGGGCTGTCGGGTAGCTCCGGCCGGCTTTCGGCCTCGGCGATCAGTTGGGCCAGGCGGGTTACCTGGTCGAACACAATCGAATTGCCCTGGGACTCGTAGAGGGAGATATAGGCCTGGGTGGGGAAGATATACATCCTCCGACCCTGGTTGGCCAGGACATCTTCAGGTGATTCGTCGTCAAAGGTCAGCAGGATGTGGGGCGGGAAACCGCCGCCGCCAGGACCCGGCGAGGGCGGACTGGCGGGCTGTACCTGCCATTCGAAGGACGTGGCCAGGCCGTTCAAGTCCATCTGGATGGAGTCAGGCGAAATAACTTCGAGGTCGGCCTCGGCCGCCGCCGACTCAGCGGCCGCGTCTCGGTAATAGTCGATCGGGCCGCCAGCCACCCAGGAGAAGACCAGGACCGCGTCATCTTCTTCGAAGCGGTAATCTTGGGCCGGGCCAAACATATTGGCCATCTGATCGGCCAGGGAACCGGGCTCGCAGGCGGCCGCAGTCATGGCCCCAAGCTCCATGAAGATGCTGCCCGAGCTGGGCGTGGCATAACCACCGGAAGCGCTGTTGCAGTCCAACACGGCCTTGAATGTGCCATCCTCGTTGAAAACGATGGTGTAGCTGGACGGATCAGGCACGGTGATGATTGTGTTGCCGCTGGCGTCGTCGCGCCGCTGCCACTGCCAGGTCTTGTCGATCAACAGCGGATCGGCGACATGGGCCATATCATTCAGGGGTGAAGCCGGGGTAGGCGTAGGCGGCACCTCGGTGGGCGGTATTTCAGTGGGTGTGGCCGTTGGCTCCGCTTCAACCACGGCCTCAGTCGGGGCTTCCGTCGGCGTCTCTGTCGGCGGCACCGGGGTTGCCGTCGGTTCCTCTTGGCCGCAGGCGGCGATGAACAGGGCCAGAACCAGCAGGGCGATGAGTAGCTTTGGTCGATCCATTGGGTCGTCTCCTTGGCGAGAAGCTGTGAGCTGTTAGCCTTTAGCTTTCAGCTGTCAACCGCGCTAACGGTTTGTGTCGTGTTTCGTCGATGGTAGCGTACCTGGGTTCGTGTCGTATCCTCTGAACATGGGACGCAGATCGGCAGGATTTACAGGAAAAAGACGCCTGATTCGCTATGTTGCATTCAATAGGGGGCAATTTTAACCGAATAGTGGGAAGTGTTCACCTTGCATCATAATGCCATAATGTGCCGGGGTGACGGCTTCTGGACCGTTGCCCTGGGATCAGACGGGCGAGAATCCGATGGTTCTGGGGCGCGAGCCGGTGGCTCGTTAGGCGCTGTCTAAAGCCTCTAGTTGAGCCTGGACCCAGGCTTGGTCCATTTTTAGCAGGCGTTTTTTCTTGAGGTTCTGTTTCATGATCCAGCGGATGTCTGGGTCAGGGGAGGCGATCCAATGCGCCATACGCGGCTTGCCGGCCGCTGGCTGGGCAGCGACGGCCACGCTCCAGCCGTAGGCCAGAGCTTTGCGCAGGGCTTTGAACGGTTCTGAGCGGCGATCTTGCTCGTCGAGCAGGGAGGCGGTTATCTTATCGAGGAAGTCCATGATCCGGCCGGCGTCGTGCGGATCGGCCAGCAAGCCTGGTTCGCACAAGGAGGCCACCACGGCGCGCCTTTCCAATAGGTTTCCCTGGCTCCAATTTTGCATCAGCTGCAAAAGGGGGGCATTGGACGTGCGGCCGTATTGCTGCAAGCCCAAGGCTACGGCTTCCCGAACGCGCCAGCGGGGATCAGAGGCCTTTTGACGCAAAAGGGAGAAGTGCTGCCCTTCACCTCGGGCCGCTAAATAGCCCAGGCCAAGGACGCCGCATAAGGCCAGGAACTCTTTGGGTGTGTTTTGTGGGGCTTGCTTGGCATCGAGGGTGGCGTAACGCAGGAGTTGATCCTCGGTTCCTTCCTGGGCTACGGCGAAGGCCAGTTCTAAATTGGCCCGGGGGCCTGGCAGGCGTGATTCCGTCAGCAGGAAGGCATCCCAGTCGTCGAGGGATCTGAGTTGTTCGCGGTATTGGTCGATTTTGCCCATAGTTCATTCCGTTAGAAAGGAGAGGAAAGGGAATGGGGCGCAGATTAACACAGATAACACGGATTAGGCCTGTCCTGGTTGTTTACGCGCTAACCTTGGAGTGTGTTCTTGTCTTTGTGTCCTTGAAACGCGACTTGATGGCCTGGTAGCCGACGTTGCTGAAGGGGCAGACTTTGACGCAGACGCTGCAGCCGTAATCGATTGAGAATTTAGCCAGGCACTTGGGATGGTCGACGAAGGTGACCTGGCCGGCCGGTCCTGCCTGGGGCGTCTCGTAGATCGCTTGCACCGGGCACTCGCGGGTACATTTGCGGCACATGGCGCACAGATCGCGCACCCAGGCGTGGTGATTTTCGGCCGGGACCGGTAAATTGGCGATATTGGTGTAGACCAGGCCAATGCGCTGGCGCGAGCCGCCGGCGGGCGAGATCAGTAAGCCGTGATAGCCGCCGGCGCCCAGGCCGGCCAATTCGGCCGTTCGCACGTAGTTGACCAGGCCGCCAACGGCCGTACCCGGGTAGGCGCCGTAGCCGTGCTCTCGCAGGAGATCGGTCAGGGCGTTGGCGATGATGCCAAGCCGGTGATAGCTGGTGATAGTCACGATCATGGCCGGATAACCGGGCGCCGTATCGATCTTGGCTTTGTCCATCTCCACGGTGAAGACAATGGCCCGGTCGTAAGGAATGGCCTTGCCGGCATAGATGTAGTCGGGCGGGATGCGCGCATAGCCGACGGCCGTGGCCTCGAGTTTGAAGGCCAGTCGTTCGAGCGCGGCCAGGAAATCGGGATCGGCCGTGTCCTTTCGTGGTTCGAAGGGTTCGTCGTAGTAGCGGCTACTCTTGTCCATGGAGCGTTGCAACGGCACGAACTTGGGCAAGAAGGGTAATTTCTCCCGCAGTGGCATGGCGCGCATGAAATGGTCGCCGGCCGATATCGTACCAAAGAACTTCTTGCGCTTGACGGAATGGGTGCCGGCATGGATGAGGTTGCCTAAGTTTCGGGTCTTGCGGTCGTAGGTGTCCAGAAGCGTATCGAGCGGCGCCGGGTCGCCGTCGTCACCTAAGAAGAGTTGGCGCAGCGGTATTTTACGCATGACAATTCGTTGCCGATTTGAAAAATCAGCCAACAGTGATCCGGTTTAATAACCGGGCTACGGTATGTGATCAGCATAATCGGCCGGGCGATGATTGTCAAATGGTGGATCGGCCGTTGGGGCGGATAGGACGAGATTGATTCTCGCCGTCGATTCTGTAAATCGACAAACTCTACGCGGTCAGCATACTTGCCGGTTGATCTGCTCTTAAATGCGGGCCGCGGGGGCTGGCGGGCACTAGGTAAAAGGGGCTAATCAAGTATCTGGGCCGCTCTGAGTCCCTCTTATTCTATGAAAGCACTTAAAAACATTTATTCGATACTGTGCAAGTTGTTTGCTTTTATTGAAATAGATTTGTAGTTATTTATCCATATATCATGCAAACAAACTTGGGCGCACAGCACAGATTTATAGAGATTGTTTCTTTATCTTAGTCAATGCCGTTGGGGACGGCGCCAACCAAGTTGTTTTCTCTGATGGACACTGCATGACCAGCAAGTAATTTGCCCGACGATCTTCGCTGCACCAGAACTTCATCCTTGCCCGGGCGAAGACCCAGGTCAATTACCTGAAACGTAACCGCCCCCGTCAGAGTTAACACGGCTCGCCATTCCTGGCCGAATGGCGAGCCGTTATTCTTTTGGTTAAGCAAGGCGCGAACCACATTTCGCTTCCCAGAACTAATCTGCGCCTTGCGGCGGCTACCAGACGGTTATCTGCTTGAAGGATTCGGCGTAGGCGGCGTCAATGCGTTCTGCCTGGCGGCGGTCGATTGCCTTCATCCATTCCAGGCTCTCGGCCCCCTTGGGAAATTGGCTGCGGTGGGCCATGCAGGCGGCCATCTTGTTATCGTAAACCTGGCCGACGTCGACGAAGATACCGGGTTGGCGATCGGTTGAAAAGACGAAGACTCGCTCCAACCGGCCAAGGTCAGCTTCTGGTTCATTCAGTTGTTCCGGCCGGTAGAGGGGCATCTTGGAGGGCATGTACGCGTCCAGGGCGGCCTGGCCCGCGGCCCGGTGATCGGGGTGGATCTGTCCCGTCCAGTAGGGATCAAACGTCCATAACGTGTCGGCCTGGGTCACCCGGAAGAGGCGGGCGATCTGGGCGCGCAGATTCAGGTCGGGCACCAGTTCGCCGTCATGATGGCCCAGGTTGAATGTCTGGCTGATGCCCAGGATGAGGGCCGCTTCGTCGGCCTCGGCCAAACGCGTCCTGGCCAGGGCCGGCCGGGCCAGAGTGGGATCTTGGGCGCCGATGTCGCCCAGGGTGCAGTTGGCCGAGAAGATGGTCACCCCGCGTTGGGCCAACAGCGTCACCGTCCCGCCGCACAAAGTCTCCAGGTCATCGGGGTGGGCGGCGACGACGATCAGACGCTCCGTTTCGGCAAAGACTTCCAGGCCTTTTACTTCTTCGCTCATGTTTGTGACTCCTGGTGGATTTTGATGCTGTCCAACTCCGGCCGCCGCCATAGGGTCAATTGGGCACGCCAATAAGGCGAATGATTGGGCTTGGCGGCGGTGATTAGGCTGGCTTCGGCCGGCTTTTGTAGGCTTTCAGACATCACTTCTGTTCCTGATGTGGTTCGACCGGGTCGAAATGCTCACTCTTATCGAGCAAGCGCCAACGTATTATAGCTGATGCCTGGCCGATGGCTTTCCGCAAGACGTTTAGCCTATTCATGATGATCCCATTGTTCGTGGTCGCCTGTCAGAATCGGCCGGTGCCGGAGGATGAAACAGTCGTTGAACAGCTGGCCGTGGCCGACGGCGTCGTCTATATCGGCTCGATAGATGGCCTGGACTATGGGCTAGACGTGAAGGACGGCCGGCTGCTCTGGTCATTCGACACGGGGCGGCCGGTGTTTTTGTCGCCGGCCGTGGCCAATGATCGTGTCTTCGTCGGCTCCGACAGCGGCTTCGTTTACGCGCTAGATGGCCGTCAGCGGTCAGTGGTCAGTGGTCAGCTTTCAGATGCCGGCGACCGGGCGCGTGGCCTATTCTAAGCAAGCCACGGTTCAAAATAATAACCAACCTGCCGATTTGGTGGCTTGCTTTCAGGGGAACAGTTGCAGATCGGCGTGGTATGTGAACTTAGATTCGCAACTTAGCTTGATGCCAGTTACTCTTTACCAACGACCGAAGAGGAGTTCTAGCTTGAGGAGATAATCAGCGGTATGTAGACGGCCGGGGTTCGAATGATGGATCCATCATCTTGATAGTGCGCTTTCACCGCCAGCCAATCCAGCGAGAAATCTCGCGCCGTGGATTGGGCCGCATTGACGATGCGCACCCGGAAGTTGGTCGGCGAAAGCTCGGCCGCCGTCCAGCTATGTCCCCAGGTATCGCTGGCGCCGCCTAGTAGATAGCTACTCTCGTCGACGGTCAGAACAGGTGTAGATTGCAGCGCTGACCAATTCAGGCCACCGTCCCACGACAATTGCACACACATAACGGGCGATCCATCACTGCTGTCGACCAGGGCGTCAAGCCGGACCTCAATGCCGGACACCATAACTCCTGCTGGTAGGTCGAAATTGTAGTCAAGGAAGTGATGGCTGTCTTTCCTGTTGCTGGCGCATGAACTTTGCCTATGGCTGCCACTATCTACGTCGAGCGCCAGGTAGTTGTCGTCGGCATGGCCGTGTACCGGGTCGACCTCGAAGCCGTTGCCGTCGCCGCTTGAATCGGGCGAATTGGCGGCCGGTCCGACCCAGCCCGTATCCGTTGTGCCGGGCGAGGGCGTTGCCGTAGGCGCATTGGTAGCCGTTGGCTCCGGGGTGTTTGTTGTCGTTGGCAACGGAGTGGTCGTCGGCTGTGACGTATTGGTGGCTGTTGGCATTGGCGTGCTGGTGGTTGTCGGTGGTGGCGTGTGGGTGGCCGTCGGCAGTGGCGTATTTGTAGACGTTGGCAGGGCTGTACCCGTGGCTGTCGGCAGCGGTGTGTTTGTCGCTGTTGGCAGGGGCGTGTTGGTGGCCGCCGGTTGTGGCGTGTTTGTGGCTGTCGGTAATGGCGTATTCGTCGCCGTTGGCAGCGGAGTACTTGTGGTTGACGGCAGCGGTGTGTTGGTAGCTGTCGGCTTGGGCGTCTTGGTCGGCCGGGGTGTTTTGGTAGGAGTTGGCGTAGCCGTATTGGTGGCCGTCGGCAGCGGCGTATTGGTGGCTGTCGGTAGCGGCGTATTAGTGACTGTGGGTACCGGTGTGTCTGTGGCCGTCGGCAGGGGCGTGTTCGTGGCCGTCGTCGGCGGCGTATTAGTGGCTGTTGGTAGTGGCGTATTGGTAGCCGTTGGCAGGGGCGTGCTTGTAGCCGTCGGCAGAGGCGTGTTGGTCGGCGTAGGCGTGGCGGTGCCGCCGGGTCCCGTCACGTATTCATAAGCGCCCAGTTCAGGCCCGGCGGACCGGGACCGACCCAAGATGTCGTCGCCGGGAGCGTTTGCCGGATCGGCCTGGCCGCCGGCCGGACTGCCGGCCGGTATCTGGCCATAGGCGACGACCAGGCGAATGAATTCGTCCCGGACAGAAGTATTGCCGCTGGCGAAGGAAACGCCATTCCAGCGTGGCAAGGTGATTGAGCCATGATTGGTGTTCAGCAGTGGATCGCCCACAACCCGGTTGGCGTCGTCCACCAGCGGGCTAACCAGATCGCCCGGCGGGATGGCGGCGTTTCCATTCCAGTATAGATTGTTGTCTAGAATCACGTTGCTCGATTGGGCTGGATCGCCGTTCGAGAATTCATGGCTGTTGTCGCCAGGCCCTTCCGCACCCATTGTTCCAGTTGGATCTGCCCAGATGTTGTTGTATAGAAAGATATTCTGGTTCTGGGGATTCAAATCTATTATTTCAGCTCGAATGCCATAAGCTTTTGCAGGTAGATCGCCGACAATGGTGTTATTTCTGAGCGTGACGTTTTTGGCGCCCCGAATACCAAGCGGGGCCGAGATGGCATTGGCCGAATTGCCGATCAGTAGGTTGTTCTCAACCATGACGTCCTCGGCCTCGTGGAAGGCTTTGCCGTCATTGCCGATTTGCATGAAGGTCACGAGTTCGCCTTCCCAGTTCAGGAAGACATTGCGCCGGATCGTTACCCGCTCGCTGCCTTCCAGCCCATCCTCGCCTTCGTTAGCGTCTTTTACGACGATGAAGTGTTTCGTGTCGTTGTTGTTTTGGCGGCCGCTGCCGGCGAAATCGTTAAAGAAGAGATTGTCCTGGATGACGACGTCGGTGACGCTGTTGACATCCAGATGTTGTTCACCGGTAGCCTGATTGTAGAAGACGTTGCCCTCGACGGTGATGAAGCGAGAGCCGTTGTGGATCTTCATCAGGTCGTTGTTGTAGGAGTCGTGAATGATGTTGTCCCGGAAGATGACGTTCTCGGTCCAGGTGCTGGTGCCGGTCTTGCGAGCCGTTTCGATGACGTGCTTGGCGGCCGCCTGGGGGGAGTGACGGATTTCAAAGCCTTCGAAGAGCAGGTTACGCGCCCCTTTTAGACTCAGGGTCGGGCCACCGTTTTCCAAGATGGCCGAATAGGGGATTATGGCCTTAAAGGTGGCCAGGGTTTGGAAGCGGGCCTCGATCTGGTTCTCGCCTACGTAGGTGCCACTCTCGAACCAGACGGTGCAGCCGGCGTCGGGTATGGTTTCGGCCGCATGTTGCAGCGTGGCCCAAGGGTCGGCTTGCGTGCCTGGATTAGTATCGTCGCCGGCTGGCGGTGGGGCGACCCAATAGTCGCAGGCCGAGGTCGATAGGGCGGCCGTAGCAGCGGTCGATCCCCCAACGGCAGAGAGGACAAACACGGCAACTGGTATGGTAATGGTTAGGAAGCGAAGGGGGGATCTCAAGGTATTTCCTTATCGAAAATCAAAATCGATGATCGATTTCGGTCGTCGATAACGTTCATCTATGCGGACCCGATGACCATGGCCTCAATGTTGATATTCAGTTGAATCGCGTTTGATTCGTGCGCCAAACGGTTCAGAAGGAAGCGTACGGTTCAGTACGAAGCGTACACTTCGGCAGTAAAAAGCAGGACTTATGATAGTTCTCGTAAAGCTGTAGTCGAAATTCGTGCCGCAAAAGGTACGCCATATTAATCTACGGCTCACTATTGTTGCCCGGGGATGATCGCCAAACAGTTTCGGCGCCGGGCATTTTTATGTATGATCATCACCAGTCCGCCGAACTCAAAGCTAGTAGACGGTATAAGGAATGAGGTCAGAGCATGTGGTTGAGGAGGAGTGATGAAGGAAACGAATAGCCCAAAAGGCGAGCGCCTGGTCACGGCCGAAATGCTGGCCGATCTACCGGAGCCGGTGCAGCGCTACCTGAATTACAGCGGCGTAGTCGGCAAACCGTGGATCGATTCCGTTTATCTAAAACAGACCGGCCGCTTTCGCCTGGGGGCCGACCGGCCGTGGATGCCGGTGACGGCCGAGGAATGGTATACCACCAACCCACCGTCATTGTTCTGGAAGGCGCGCTTCAAGATAGCCGGCCTACCGCTGCTAAGCGCCCGGGACAGGTATGCAGGAGGGCAGGGGCACATGTTTGGCAAGATCGCCGGCCTGTTCACCGTTTTCGACGTCCGTGGCCCAGAGCTTGATCAGGCGACTATGATCCGATATCTCAACGAAATCATGTGGTTTCCCAGTGCATTTCTGGGCGAGAATATCACCTGGCAAAGCGTGGACGATCACTCAGCCGATGCAGTCTTCACCGACGGTGGTAAAAGCGTTTCCGGCCGTTGGTTCTTTGACGACGAGGGGCGCATAACCAACTTCCGCACCAAGCGCTACCGCGAGAAGGGCGGCGACTTCTCGCTGGACGAGTGGTCCACGCCTATCATCGATTACGGGCAACGGGCCGGGCTGAATCTGCCGCTGCGAGGCCAGGCGGAGTGGCATTTGCCGGAAGACGACCTGGTCTACGCGGATCTAGAGATTACAGAAGTCGAATACAATACGGTCCAGTCGGCAGCGCGTTAGCCTGGACCTTTCCGGTAGAACGGCCGGAAAACGCATGCATGTGCATGGAGACATTTCCACTAAAGAACTTATCTACTGAGCCTGTGAGAGATTCTGATCTCCGGTGGGCGCCTGCCATCCAGTAGGTGCCTGCCATCCAGTAGGTGCCTGCCATCCAGTAGGTGCCTGCCATCCAGTAGGTGCCTGCCATCCAGTAGGTGCTCGGCCCCCGCTGGAGAATAATTGTTGTGGCGCAGGCGAAGGTGCAATAGGCAGACGATGAATGATCCGGTAAACGACGAACCAACATTTCGAGATAGCGCGCAGTATGTCGGCCGGGAACGGTGGAAACGATCGATGGCGACGGCTCATGCCGGAACCCAGGCGCGGCGGTACAGAGATGAGGTCAAGGAGAAGTCGGGCTTTAACAAGGCCATCGCCTATCTGCAGATCCGGGTCTTCCGGTGGGTCGGGAGTTACCTCAAGAATCGCTTTGGCCGTAGATATCCCTTTCAGGACTACACGGCAGCCGGGGCAGACAATGGCGTCTACGATCTGGCGGCCTCGTCGAATGGATCAGATCCGGCCGAACCGGTTGTGGTTTCGTTGCTGGGCGACTGGGGTTCGGGCACGAAGGAAGCATATGTTGCGGCCGAGCGGGTGAAGCAAGATGCGCCGCACTTCACCATTCACCTGGGTGACATCTACTATGTCGGCTCGCCGGAAGAAGTGCAGGAGAATATGCTGGGCGACAAGGTACAGTGGCCTGGCGGTAGCCGGGGCACCTTCGCCCTCAACGCCAACCACGAGATGTATGCTCAAGGGGAGGGCTACTTCAAGTATTTGTTGCCAGAACTTGGTCTCGGCGATAACCATGAGCAAAAGGCCAGTTTCTTTTGCCTGAAGAACGATCATTGGCTGGTGATTGGATTGGACACTGGCTACTATTCGATCGGCGTACCAATTCTCGAAATGGTCCTTCGGCCGGACTGCAGGCTGCATGATGAGCTGATGGCCTGGCTACGGGACGAGGTTCGCCTGGGTGAGGATACGCAGCGGGGGGTGATTTTCCTGAGCCACCACCAGTATTATTCGGGTTTTGAGTCGGGCTACCCCCGGCCGGCCGAGCAGCTGGCGCAGCTAATCGGGCGACCGGCCCTGTGGATCTGGGGGCACGAACATCGTTTCGCGATGTACGGTAAGCACGCGGATAAGAAAGCCGGTTTAGAGGCGTACGGCCGCTGCCTCGGGCATGGTGGGCTGCCCATCGAGGATATCCGGGACGAACCGAAGCGGGGTAACAAGTATCAGGTTGGCCTGGTGCTCTATGACAGGCGCGAGCGGACCAGGATCGGCCTGTTGGAGACGCCGGTGGGTTATAACGGCTACGCTAATCTCGCCTTTGAAGGAAATAGGCTGACCATAGAGTATAAGGATACGGAGCGGTCGTTAGTCAGGGAGCGCTGGGAGATCGGCGCCGGCGGTGAATTGAAGGGGGTGTCTATCGAGAAGCTCATAGACGACGATGACCTGGTTGTCGTCGAGGGCGTTGGGTTGGAAGAAGCGATCATGTGAAGTAAGGGAGGGCGTTATGTTGGTATCGTGCATCACCCATGCGGGCGCGCGTGGCAAGAAACACGCGTTTCGGGGTTTGACGGAGAAGGGCTGGCAAGAAGCTAACAGCGCGGCCGAGCGATTCAAGGAATTGATGGAAGAGGAGGTCCCGCACATTGGAGTTGTCGTGAGTTCGCCAAAGGCGCGTTGTTTGGAAACGGCCGTGCTGTTTGCCAAGGTGTTGAGCGATTTCGGGCTCATCACTACGTCCGAGGTGCAGGTCGACGCTGGCCTCAAGGCGGGCTTCATCACCGGTGATGAGCTGTTTCTGCTGGCCAACAGGATCGAGACCCGGCACTTGCTTGTATCGGCGCATGCCGACCTGGCCAAGGCTTTACCGGCCGGCACTGAACTGCTTTCCACGGCCGTCAGGGATGGCTGGTTTACAACCCGGCCGGTTCTGTTCACCATCGATTATGAAGCTAGAGAACCGTGGGATACAGCCCGGGTCTTGTATTGCGAGGGTTTCGTCAACGAGGAATGGCAACGTCTGGTTTGACCTTATCCAGAGCAAGAAGGCTCAGAAAATGGAACGAGACGAGGTTCAAGCCATCATCGAACAGTTCATCGAGGAGGTATGGAATCAGGGGAATCTGGGTGCAGTTGGCGAACTGCTTTCTCCAGAGTTAGTGTACCACGAGCCCATGCAGACCATCCGGGGCATTGAGTCTTATAGACAGTTTGTGGAGACGTTCCGGGCAACATTTCCAAATGCCCGGTTCACCTGGCAAGACCTGGTCATCGAAGGGGACCGGGCTGCCTTTCGTTGGGCATTGCAGCCGGCCCGCGGGGGAAACACGCCAGTCCTACCTATTCCACCCACGGGATTGACGTTCGATATGTCCGGCCAAACAGCCTTTCGCTTCGAGTAGGGCAAGATCGCTGAAATATGGATGGAGACTGACTACTCCCCGTTCATTATGAGGGCGTTTGCCGTCGTAGCGGCTCTAGTTGGGGCCATTGTAGGCCTATTCATGCTGATTGGCATTACCAGCAGGCTGATAGGAGGGGCTTCCAGGAAATAGCGAAGCGCTTGCGCAGCTTCCCAGGGTAATTGGCCCTGGGTGAAGTGGGCGGTTCAGTGCTCCAACCGATACCTGCGCTGCTTATTCGATAGCCCACTCTTTAAGCCAACATTGATCTAACAGATTCTCCTGCATAAAGGGATCGTCGCGTGCGAAATCAGCGGCCACTTCGTAATTCTCGGCGGCAAAGGTAATCAGGCCTCCACTGCGGTCGGCGAATGGTCCACCGGCGTACTGCGGAAGCGATAGGCTCCGCCAGTACGCCACGTGTTTTGGCGCGATATCCGCAACACGCTCTGGCTCGTCCTGCATTAGATAAACGAAGGCGAAACGTTTCATCATTCCTGCTCCAATCTTGGCGCCACAAGAATTCAATATCCGTATTCAGTATACCACTTCGCTGCAAAGTTCTGGGACACAAAATGTCACAAAATCGGTTGCTCATTCGTCTTATTCAGCGAAAGACCAAATCAGACTGATAGTTCGGGCTAAAACCTGGACTAAAAGGAACGACCATTATGAAACGCGTTTTATTGACAGGCGGCAGTCTAGGGCGGGAACTGGTCTCACGACTGCCGGCGGCTGGTTATTCCGTACGACTGATGAGTCGGCGGTCGGCCGGTCCAGGTCAGAAATCGGATATTGAATGGGCTCAAGCTGACCTGGAAAATGGTGTTGGACTGGCCGAAGCGGTAGACGCGCACAAATCGTGATCCATGCTGCCAGCCATTCTGCCCTACGCCTGGACTCTCTTCGAGTTTGGATGGACGGCCGAACGTAGAGAATATGCGCTGATGACCCAGGCTACCGACGCGACCGGAAACACCCAAACGATACATCATCCATTTAACCGGGAAGGTTACCTGTTTAACATGGTCCACCTGCACAAGGTAACGGCCGAAAAGGGGCGGGTCCAGAGTGCGAGCCGGGGAGTTACGCTAAGCCTTGGTCTTTTAACTCGTCTAGCAGAGTCTTGGCCTCCAGCAGATCGGCCGTCGTGAATCCTTCGGTGAACCTTTCATAAACCTGGCTGAGTTGCCGGCCGGCCTGTTCCGCTTTGCCCTCTTGCAGCGCCAGACGACAGAGTCTTGTTGTCGCCCTTAGTTCCAGCATCAACATCTGTTTCTCTTGGGCAACGTCCAAGGTTTGTTGATACAGGGCCCTTACCCTGGCCGTGCCGACCGGGGAAGTGGCTAGAAGCAGGTCGCCCATAAGCAAGCCGATGTCGGGCAAATCCTTACTAACAGCACCTTCTCCAATGGTTTCTAATAATTCTTCGAGCAAGCTTAATCCGGCGGTCGGATTTCCGGTCATGAGAAGCGCTGTGGCCTGAATGGAGACGAGCATTGGCCAGAATACCGGTGGGGTGATGTGGTCTTGATATAGGGCCATTCCCTGGTCGATCTGGGCCAGGCCCTTCTCTGATTGTCCCAGGCCGGTCAGGGCTGCGCCATGCAGAATGGTGGCGATGGCTTTCCAGACCTGAAAATCATACTCCTCAGCTATCTCCATCATGGCCAGCGCCCGGGCCTCGGTGGGCACCATCTCCTGGCGCCACATGTGGAGGAAACCGGTATGGAAGGTCGCGTAGGCCAGGGTGAAGGGATGGTTCAGCCGCTTGGCCAGCGCCATGGCCTCGTCCCCCCGTTTGAGGGCGCTGTCCGGGTAGCCGCGCAGCCACAAGAAGAAAGCCGAGCTGGTATAGCAGGCAACCGCCGGGTGATTACCCAGCCGGAACCGACGAGAGCTGACCCGATCAGGATCGAAACTCGCTATCCCTTTCTCAAGGTACTCGAGGCCCCGCTCAAGACTATCCGAGAAACCAATGCTGTAACCCAGCACCAAATAGCCATGGACCCGCATACTGGCATCGTCCTGGCTTTCGGCCAACTGCAGGATCTTATTGCCCATTTCGGCGCCTTTATCGAATTCAGACCGGTAGGTGTAGTAGCTGGATAGCCCCCGTAGGACAGGAAAGAGTTGGGGGACATCGCCCGCTCCCTCACAAAGATCTAGGGCCCTGGTATAGGCTTTCTCCACCTCCGTCGTGTAGCCCTCAGTGGCCAGGAGCGCCCTGGCCAGGCTGGTCTGCAACATGATCTCTTGTTCGGCGCGTTCGGACGAGGATGGGGTTGAGCCGAGGACGTTTAGCAAGTCACGGGTGAGCCCAACCGTCGCCAGGTACCAGCCCCGGGCGTCGTACAGTTGCCACAGACTGTCGACCATCTTGTTCAACTGCGCCAGATCGCCTTTTTCCGTCCAGTAACGCCAGGCGATCTCCAAGTTCTCGCTATCGGCCGCCATTTCCTCCAGGACTACTTCCCGTCTGTCGCCGGACAGATGTGGCCATTGCTGGTGTGTGAAATCGGCATAGTAGGTGGCGTGAGCCTGGCAAGCGGCAGCGCTCAGGCCGGCATGCTTTTCCAGACGCTCGGCGGCGTACTCCCGGATCGTTTCCAGCATTTGTAGCCTTGGCTCTCCGGCAAGACTCTCTTCCACCTGGCGAATCAGGCTCTTATCGACTAGTGAAGCTACCCCGTCAAATACGTCCAGATCCAGCATCTCCAGATTTGGAGCCGTTTCCTCTTGTTGCTCGATTTCAAAGGCCACCGCTTCCACCGCTTCAAAGGTGCAGCCAGAGAAGACAGAAAGAAGCTCAAATAGCAGCTGTTCCCCTTCATCCAGCAGCTCGTAGCTCCACTCAATGGTGCCGCGCAGCGTCTGCTGTCGTTTGGGTAAATCACGCGCGCCGCCGCGCAATAACTTCAGCCGGTTGCCCAACCGTTCATGAAGCGCCTGGGGTGAAAACAGGCGGACGCGGGCCGCAGCCAATTCTATGGCCAATGGCAAACCGTCCAGCCGGATACAAATCTCGGTGACCGCGGCCGCGTTCTCGCTGGTCAGCTCGAAGTCAGGCCTGGCCGCCTGGGCCCGCTCGACAAAGAGTTGCACGGCCGCATATTGGGCGATTTGCTCGACGGTTTGTTGCCTGAGATCGGCCTTGGGTATCGACAGTGGCGGGACCGGATAGAGATGCTCGCCACGCACCCGGAGCGGCTCGCGGCTGGTGACCAGCAACTTTAGCTTGGGGCAATGCTGAAGTAGTTCGGCGATGAGGACGGCCGCGTCCATCACCTGCTCGAAGTTATCGAGGATCAGGAGTTTCCTCTGGTCTTTCAACTGCCTCCTGAGTTCGTCGATCAACGGCCGGTCGCCGGTTTCACTCAAGCCGATGGTCCGGGCGATGGCGGTGAATATGGACTCGGGTTCACGAATAGGCGACAGGTCGACGAAGTAGGCCCCATCCGGAAAAGATTCGATCAAGTCGGCGGCCGATTGCAGGGCCAGGCGCGTCTTGCCCGTGCCGCCGGGACCGGTGAGAGTCAACAAGCGCACAACATCGGTATTGAGGCGATTCTCAATTTGTGACAGCTCCGCCTGCCGGCCGACGAGCGCTGTTGGTTGGGTCGGCAGATTGTTTGGCCGGAAGTTCAATGACTTGATGGGTGGAAAATCGGCCGCCAGAGCCGGATGAAGTAGAGCGAATACATGTTCGGCGCGTTCCAGATCTTTCAGGCGATGCTCGCCCAGGTCGTGCAGTTTCACGTCTGCGGGCAGCGAATCAACCACCAGGCTGGCCAGGGCGGCCGATAAGAGCACCTGACCGCCGTGGGCGGCCGACATCAGCCGGGCGGCCCGGTTGACGGTCGTGCCGTAAAAATCGCCGCCGCGCTGCTGGGCTTCGCCAAGGTGTAGACCCATGCGCACCTTCAACGGGCCCGTCTCGCCCCAAGATTCATCCAGCAGGCTTTGTTGGGCTTTCAGGCTGGCGCTTACTCCTTCGAGGCTAGAGCTAAATACCGCGTGCAATCCGTCACCTGTCGTTTTGACGACTTGCCCGTTAGAGCTCTCTACGGCCGAGCGCAGCAGCGTGTCGTGGCGGGCCAACGCGGCCTTCATGGCCTCGGGGTGTTGCTGCCACAGTTGGGTGCTTCCTTCGAGATCTGTGAACAGAAATGTAAACATCCGCGCTCCGCCTTCACTGTACAATGGTATTATCCCAGATGGATATTGGGAAACTGCCCGCTGCCCACACTATACAGTATAGCTTTTTGGTACGCCACGATGGAGAGGTAGATTGGCGATGCAGGGAAGTTAAAGCAGCGAACAGGCGTTCGCTGTTTTAAGATCATCAATGAAAATAGTATATCACATAACGGTTAGACATCGGTCTTATTGCCGGTTTCCTCGACAATTTTGCTGGGTAGAATTGCGTCGTCACCTGGTAACAGTAGTTACCTGGTAACAGTCGTCACCTGGTAACAGTAGTTACCTGGCAATAGAAATTGCCAGGCATATTGCATGAAGGGGTTGTCTGATGAACGTAAGCGCGCTTCTTGAAGATGTGGATAAGGTGTTTGAGAAATATTCCGCCCCGGGTTCGGCCGGCTGCGCTGTGGGGGTGATGAAAGACGGTGAGCTGATCTATAAGGCAGGATATGGTCTGGCGAACGTCGAGCACAACATCTCCAATACGCCGTCCACCGTCTATAACATCGGGTCGGAGGCCAAGCAGTTCACCGGCATGGCCATTTTGTTGCTGGCGGCCGAAGGCAAATTGGCGATTGACGATGCTGTCCGCGAGCACCTGCCTGAGTCACCGGCTTTCGGCGAGCGTATCACCGTCCGTCACCTTGCATACCACACCAGCGGCGTGCGGTGCTCTTTTCCACCGCTACTGATGTTGGGCGGTTGGCTGGAAGAGGACCTGACCACTAACGACGACGTGTTCCGCCTGTTCCTGGCGCAGCAAGAGCTGAACTTCGTGCCGGGCGAGGAGTTCTCCTATGCCAATATGGGATACATCATCCTGGCGCGGATTGTGGAACGAGTCGCCGGCCAACCCTTGGCCACATTTTGTTGGGAACGGATATTCGAGCCTTTGGGTATGAAGGACACCGTTATCCAGGACAACCCCTGGTTAATCATCCCCAATAGGGCTCAGTCCTATTGGCTCGACGACGATGGCAAAGCGTTCAATGCACCCCTGGCGGATGGCGTATGCGGCCCCACCAATGTGTATACGTCGATCGAGGATCTGGCCCTGTGGGACGAGAATTTCTATAGTGGAAAGGTAGGCGGCGCTGACCTGATCGAACAGATGCAGCAGCCCGGCCGTTTGAACGACGGCACGGAACTTGATTACGCCTTCGGAGTGATGGTGGGCCATCGCCATCGCGGACTGAAGCTGGTCGAGCACGGCGGTGGACATGGGGGCTACGTCTCCGCGCTGGTACGCTTCCCGGACATGCACCTCAGCGTTGCCGTGCTGTGTAACCTGTTCAATTGGCGGGCCAGGCATGACGCGCTGCAGGTGGCGGACATCATTCTTGATGCCTTGGGCTATCGTGAATCGGGGGTGCCGAAAACGACGGCCGGAGAAGCTGACCGGTCGGGGATCGAAGTGGAGGAGGGGCAATTGGCAGTCTGGGCAGGCCTGTACCTCGACGCCAAGCGAGTGGCGCTGCGCGAATTCAAGTTCAATGATGGCAAAGTACAATTAGGAGACCTGGATCTACGTCCTCTGAGCGCGAATCGGTTCGTTCTTGAAGAAAGTCCCGACGTCCAGGTCGTGTTCAAGGCTGCATCGGACCAGCGACCGGCGCAGGTACAGATCATCAGCAGCACAACTGATTACAGCTACCAGCGCGTGGAGCCGGCTGATCCCACGCCGGCCGCGCTGGCCGGCTATGAAGGGCAGTATCACTGTCCCGAATTGAATGTCTATTGGAACCTCATGCTAAACGGCGGCCGGTTGATCGTCAGGCGCCAGAGATACCGGGACACTGAACTGACGGCCGTGTTTGCCGACGGCTTCAGGGATGATTGGTCGGCCGTCGTGAATTTTCCCAGATCCTACTTCATCTTATTCGACAGGGGCGCCGACGGGGCCATCATTGGGTTTCGGGTGTCCGATGACCGGATGCGGAACCTACGGTTTTTTCGGCAAAGCTTGGACGGGTAGGCATTGCTTTGCTCGTTGGCGGCCGGGGTTCGGGCATCTCTCGGCGTCACCGGTTGGGTAGCTGAGCCGCAGGATCTGCCCGGGGGATAGGCCGACGTTTTGCCAGAATAACACCTGCGTCAAGGCCATTTCTTGGCCGACGAAATGCAGGCACAGTTCGTACTCGCCGGAGGCAGCTCGAATTCGGTGAAAACGGGGGTGGCTGGTTAGGGTATCTATCTAGATTAATCAGGTGGGGGCTTCTGCTAACAAGGCGTGCGCATTGTACTGGAAAGGTTTCAGTACAACGCGCACTATGTTCACTCATGATCAGAAACTACTTCAGCGTTTCGAGGAAAGCGACCAGGTCGGCCACCTCCTGGTCTGTCAGGTCACTGCCGTAGTTCTGGTACATCACGCCGGGCGAGAAGCCTTCGGTGATCACCTCGTCAGGCTCGACGATGGATTGCTCAAGGAACTCGGCCGACGACATGCCGGCCACGGCCGTCTCGGCTCTGGTGGCCACGCCAGCGTGGGGCGGGCCAACCAGGACCACGTCCGCATCCAGCGAGTGGCAGGTGATGCAGCCGGGCGCACTGGCCGCGCCAATGGCCGTCTGCTTGTAGAGCTCTTCGCCGCGAGACGCGCTGGCCTCGCCGGCCGGTTCTGAAGCGCCGCCGTCATCGCCACCGCAGGCGACCAGGGCCAGGGCCAGAACCAGGATAAAGAATAGGGTAAATCGTCGCATCGTAAAAACCTCCTTTTAGAAGAAATGGGACGCGGATTACGCTGATAAAGACTGATGTAGGGCAAACGTTGTTTCTATCCCTCCCTCGTAGCGCCATAAAGTGGTCCAAGAAATCCTCGCTGGTCTCGCCTGTAATTGTAGCTGGAGAGGGTTCTGGGACAAAGATCTACAAGGAATGTTGATCGCCAGATTATCTGGAAATGGGTCCTGGGGTGGATGGGGTCATCGCCCGGCGCGCGACCAATTCTGTCCTTGGCCTGCTGTCTCTCAATTGCAGCGATTGCCGACCCTCCGGCTGGTTGTCAAAACTGTGGGATACGCGTACTCTCTGGGCGATGAGTGGGACGTCGCGTCCGCAGGTGTTTATCACGCTGCACGAGGTAGTTTGTGAGAGGAGGATCAGTCAATGAAAGCTATTCGTATTCACGACTATGGATCGGCCGAGGTCTTGAAGCATGAGACGGCGCCAACCCCTCAACCAGGCCAGGGTGAAGCGCTGGTCAGGATTGAAGCGGCTGGCCTGAATTTCATCGACGTCTATCATCGCCTCGGCCGTTACCCGTTGCCGTTGCCTTTCACGCCGGGCGTGGAAGGGGCCGGGGTCGTTGAGGGCGTTGGCCCCGGCGTCAGCCAGCTAAAGCCGGGCGACCGGGTGGCTTACGCCATGCAACCCGGCACATACGCCGAGTATGCCCTGGTGCCGGCCTGGAAGGCGGTGCCCATTCCCGAAGGTGTTACGAACGAGCAAGCGGCGGCGGTCATGCTGCAAGGGACCACCGCTCACTACCTGAGCCACAGCACTTACTCCCTGGGCGAAGGCGATACCGCCCTGGTTCACGCCGCCGCGGGAGGTACGGGCCAACTGCTGGTCCAGATGGCCAAGCAACGCGGCGCCCGGGTCATCGGCACATGTTCGACCGAAGAAAAAGCGGCCCTGGCCCGGGCGGCCGGCGCGGACGAGGTGATCCTGTACACTCAGGAGGATTTCGTAGCCGCTGTGAAGGGGCTGACCGAAGGCCGCGGCGTCGACGTGATTTACGACGCGGTGGGGCAGACGACCTTTCTAAAGGGGCTGGACTGCTTGCGGCCGCGAGGCTACATGGTCCTTTTTGGGGCCGCCAGCGGGCCGGCCGAGCCCATCGATCCCCAGATGCTCAACCCGAAGGGCTCCCTCTTCCTCACTCGCCCCAGCCTGGGTCACTACCTGGCCGATCGCGAAGAAATACTGGCCCGGACCGGAGATATCTTCGGCTGGCTGGCCTCCGGCCAGATACAGGTGCGCATCGATCAGAGGTTCCCTCTGGCCGAGGCGGCCGAAGCCCACCGCTATTTGGAAGGCCGCCAGACCAAGGGCAAAGTCCTTCTAATCCCTTAGGGCCATAAAATGTGACAGAGTATGTGGGCGTGGATGGCTGCAGAGCAGGTTGGTTCGCCGTCAGCCTGAGCGCGACCGGTTCGTGGCGGTTCGACGTTCATGCTGATTTTGTGTCCGTTTGGGCGAGATACGAAGATGCAAGAATCATTCTCGTTGATATACCGATAGGCCTGGTCGAGTCTGGGCAAGATGGCCGCCAGTGTGACACTATCGCCCGGCGTTATTTGGGCCGGGTTCGCGCATCAAGCGTTTTCACCCCTCCGGCGAGGCCGGCCACAGCGGCGCCAGATCGACTTTTGGCCTCGGCCATCAACAAAAGGCTCACCGGGAGGGGCATCACCATCCAGAGCTGGGCCATAACGCCCAAGATCAGGGAGGTCGATCGGCTTCTGAGAAAGAACAAGAAAGCCAGAGGAATGGTCCGGGAAGTCCACCCTGAACTTCTGTTTTGGGCCTTAAACGGCCGGCGGGCGATGGTCAACCGTAAAAGCCGACTGATCGGCTACGAAGAGCGTCTGACCGTCTTGCGGCAGTCTTTCGGTCCGACCAAGGAGATAGCCGATGCAGCCCTGGCCGGTTACCGGCGGTCGGTTGTGGCCCGGGACGATATTCTAGACGCGCTGGTGGCAGCCATTACTGGCTACTTAGGCAATGGCCAACTGAGTACGATACCGGACGATGTGCCCACCGACGCCTATGGCCTGCCTATGGAAATGGCTTACTTTCTGCCGTAGCGATGCCAGGCTCAGGCCGATGGCGTCGATCTGGTCGGGACGTCGAAGGCCTTATAGAAGGCGGCAGGCTGCCTTCTTGACAAGCCCCCAGGCCCAGTTAGGATCAGGCTGTTCTCGTTGCCTGATTCCTTTATTAAGTCGCGAGCGTTGATCGAAGCCGGTTCCAGTCGCCAGATCGATGAAGAAGCTAGTTACTCATCGCTCGTAGCTAAAAGCTTCTTCGTATGGAGGGCATCATGGCCGAAGCTGAGTTTCGCCTGTATCGCTATCGCTGGGTGGTGCTGGTCGTCTTCATGTTCATCAACCTGACCATCCAGGTGTTGTGGAGTAGCTATGCGTCTATCACTGGTCCGGCGGCCGCTTATTACGGGGTGAGCGACCTGGCCATCGGCCTGCTGGCCATGGTCTTCATGATCGCCTTCATCCCCCTGTCTTTGCCGGTCTCGTGGGCTATCGACACTTACGGCTTTCGTTTAGCGGTCAGCCTGGGCGCCATCTTGATGGGTATCTTTGGCGTGACGCGCGGTTTGGTCGGCGATAATTACGTCCTGGTCCTGCTCAGCACCATCGGCATCGCCGTCGCCCAACCCTTCTTGCTCAACGCCTGGACGACGGTGCCGGCCAAGTGGTTTTCCATCGACGGCCGGGCTACGGCGGTGGGCCTGGTCACGCTGGCCAACCTGGTGGGCACTGGAGTAGGCCTGGCACTGACGCCGGTCTTGATTGAGAGTATGCCTATCGCCACCGTCCAGCTTATTTACGGCGCATTGGCCGCAGTATCGACCGTTTTCTTCGTGCTATTGGCCCGCGAGAACCCGCCGACGCCGCCGTGCCCGCCGGGCCAGGAAGTGCGGGCGCTGATGCTGGACGGCTTGAAGCACGCGCTGAAGGTGCGGAATTTCCTGCTTTACCTGGTGGTGTGGTTCATCGGCATGGGCATCTTCAATGGCGTCACCACTTGGGTGGAAGTCATCGTCCGGCCGCGGGGTTTCACGCCGGCCGAGGCGGGCACGTTGGGGGCGTTGATGCTGGCTGGCGGGCTGCTGGGGGCGGTGGTCATCCCGCCCATCTCCGACCGGCAGCACAAGCGCCAGCGATATCTAGCCATGGGTTTCGCCCTGGCCATCCCCGGCCTGGTCGGGCTGGCCTTCGCCGACCAATATTGGGCCTTAATGCTTTCGTCGTTCACCTTAGGCTTTTTCCTGGTCAGCGCCAGCCCGGTGGGCATGCAATACGCCACCGAAGTCACCGTTCCCACGCCCGAAGGCACCTCCAACGGCCTGGTCCAGCTTTGCGGCCAGGCGTCGGTGGTCTTCGTCTACATCATGGGCGCCATGCAAACGGCCGATGGCTCCCTGACCCCCTCGCTACTCCTGGCCATTGGCCTGATGCTGCTCAGCGTGGCCATCATCAGCCAGATGAAGGACCCGGAGCTGGTTTCGGTCCCGGCCGTTTGATGCGGCCGGCTGGTATCTGAAGATACCGGGCTCCTCATCAGGGGAGCACTTTCCCGGAAACTTGGCTGCACTCCGTTCTGGATAGCGCTCTAAACAGTTTCCGGGAAAGTCGTGGGTTGCTGCGCTCCTTTATTGCTGCGAGGCTGTCTGGTGGGCCAGTTCCTCCTCGACGATCTTGACCACCAGGTCGTCCAGCGCCGAGACGGTGTACTGGTCGACGTTGAAGGTGGTTTCGTCGCCGGGGGTGCCCGGTCCTGACGGACTATAGGTCAGGAAGATGAACCGGCCGCCGGTGGCCTGGGCCAATTGGCGGAAGATGTACTCGCCCTGTTCGTCGAGGCCGCTGCTGGCGATGGGGTAGATCTTGATGCCCCGCTCGGCCGCTTCCAGCATCTCGACGGCGTAATGGTTCTGCTGGCCGTAATCCAGGTGGGGCGGAGCGTCGGCCACCAGGAAGATCAGGCTGACCGTCTCCTCCACCCGCCACTCGGGCGTATGCACCGAGCGGGATAAGGCTTCGTTCAGGTCTTCGGGATAATCTCCGCCGCCGTCAGCCCGCACTTCGGCCAGGGCTTCTTCAAAGGCGTCTACGTCGGGCGTGAATTCGAAAGTCCGGCTGACGTAGGCATCATTCTGGTCGCGGTAGGCGGTCATGGCCAGACGCAGGTCCGGCCGGGATGGTAGGGTGTCGATGGCGGCTGCGATGGCCTGGATGTTGTCTTTCAGCTGGGCGATCTCGTCGGCCATGCTGCCGGTGGCGTCTATCAGGAAGAGCACGTCCAGCCGGACAGAATCGCCTTCACGGCCCGCGGCCGGGTGAACCACCTGCCATTCTCGCTGAGAGGTGCCGGCCGGGATGGTCAGGTTGACGGTCTCGGAGCCGAGCGTTACCTGAACGTCGTAAGCCATTTGCTGGGATGGCGCGCCCTGCTGGTTATCGCTATAAGCGCGGGGGAAGAAATAGGCCCGGCCGTCGCTGTGGGTGCGCAGGCGGGCCACTTCCTGGCCATCAGCGCTAATCTCGACCAGCGCGCCCAGGGCGGGCCGGCCGTCGCCATCACTCACCCAAATCTGGTGCCGCTCGCTAACGTCTGTCTTGATGACCGGAGGTCCACTGAAATCGCGCAGGTAGAGCAGGTAATCATCCCAACGAGCATTGTCGTCGACTTCGCCGGCCGTCAAGCGGCTTTCTTGCTGAGCCACTTCGACGGCCGGGGCGCCTTCCGCACGCTCGGAGGCCGGGATGTCGCCCATCGGCTCTTCCATCGGCGCAGCCGCCAGCGCTTCCGCCGCCGGCGCAGATGCCTCAACCTCTAGTACCACCTCTTTGTATTCGACGTCAGCCATGGCCAGCGGCGCGCCTTCCGCCGCCTTGTCGGCGCTGCGGTCGACCTCGACCGGCGAGCCATCAAGCCAACCGGCGCTTTCCTCGCCGCCCGTCTCCGGCCGGCAGGCAACGGATAAGATCAGAATCAGGATAAAAAGTGCGGGTAAATTCTTGTACCTCATCTCGATAACTCCAATGCTTCGTGGAAGCCCCTGGTCACTTGGTTAGCCGTCAGCTGCTAAGGTAATCAGCTGCTGACAGTAGTCAGCTATTAGCCTTCAGCTGTCAGTTCACTTCTTTTGCTAGATATAGGACGCCGAAAGCAGTCGACGAGTTCCCGGGTGAAGCGATCTGTCAATCCAATCCGCAATTTCGACTAATAATCCGGTGGTTACTACTATGTCCTCATGCTTAAGCATTATTCAATAACTGAAGCCCGCGATCATTTCAGTGCCTTGATCCGCGAAGGGGAACGCGGTGAGGCGGTTGAGCTCACGCGGCGAGGCGAGCGAGTGGCGGTGATCATGTGGATCCAGAAGTATCAAGAGCTGCAGGTAGGCAAGCGTGGCTTCTGGCGAGCTTATGAAGATTTCCGAGACAAGTATGATCTGGAGCCACTAGACGCGCCTTCGGTCTTTGAAGGGCTGCGGGGCGAAGCGTAAAGCGGTACGTCCAGAGTTGGGGCTGAGACGTTAGCGATCGTTGTCGAGGGATGGTGGGATCAAAAGGAGACTTGGCTGTGGACCATGAAACATTCGCCCGCTGGCTGGCCGATTGTGGCGCAGCCTGGCAAGGGCGGGACCCGGAGGCGGCCGCGGGGCTATTCACGCCCGAGGGCCTATGCAGCGAATTCCGCGAGTGGAGGCACGCGGAGGAAACGCCAGCGTTGGGCTAGATCACCTGGACCACCGGGCTGCGGTGGCTTCAGCTCCCCGCTCCCTTAACCCCCTTCAAATAGAGCCTTCAAGTTCTTAAGGCTGGTTTGGGCGTTCTTGTCGTTCATGCGCTCTACTAAGAGGCGATCGGCGATCTTGCCCAAGCCGCCGCCAGGCATTTCGTAGTCAAATTCAAGCGTGATCCGGGTGCCTTCCTCTTCGGTTGCATAGGTCCAGCGATTGGTGCCGGTTATCATGCCATCCATCTGGAAGAGAGACTGCTTGCCGGCCTCGAATTCAACGGTAGTGAGGGTCGTTTCGAATGTTACCCCGGCCGCCTTGTAGGAGAGTTTGGCCTGGCTGCCGATCCGTTCAGGATAGCCCGACTCGGCCTCGGCCTCAACCACGCCAGCATACCATTCGGGCAGCCGGCCAGTGTCCGAAGTCAGTGCGTCGATCTCCATCGGATCGCCTTTTATGACGATGGATTTCTTGATAGTAGTCATGTTTTCCTCCTTAGGGGTGTTTTGCAGATAGCTTAGCATAGCCGGCGAGGCGGTGTCAATTTTGGGAAGTTCATCACAAAGAGGTAGCGACCTCTACCGGATCGTGTGGCGGCTTTTCGGAACTTGCGGGAACTGAAATGAAGTTACTTGGACCCTTCGAACGAAATTTCGCCGGCTTCCGGAGCTGCCTCCCGGAGCCGGCTGTAGATGTCATAGCCGACCTGGACGAGCAATATCAGAACTACCAGCGTCGTCAAGACGCCAACGCTTAACTGTCCGCCTAACACACCCAGGATGATCAATAAGAGTGCGCCAAGGATCCGGATGGCAAACTGGTGCTTGCGACTCATGGGGCCGGAATGCTCGGGAGAGGCCCATTCGACGAAGCCCAGGGCCAGGACGGCGACGGCTACGGCTACGGCAAAGGTTAACAAGTAACGCTTCTCATCACTCAGGATCTCGCCCTGGGTCACGGCAAAGACCTTGGTGCCGACGACGCCGTAGGCGGTGATGCCCGACCAGCCCTTAGGCCTGTTTGGCAAACCGGTTCCGGATGCCATCCCGCGCTACGAAGGGGTCGCAGTATGCTTGCTATTTGTTAAACGCTGATAAGACCTACGACATCTGGTCCGTTTTGGGCAAGGAATATGGCGTCGGGATGTAGGAGACGCTCGGCCGCCGCTGGCTGGTCTGGGCGTAAAAATCCATCAGCCGGTAGACCTCGACCGGCATGTCGGTGCTGACGGGTAGGCCCATTTCCTTGGCCTCCTCGGCCATGATCGGGTGGTCGTGGGTCCAGGTGCCGGTCGACAGCAAAATGGCCAGTTCTTCCACCCTGGCTTCATCGAAATCATGATGGCTCAAGAGGCGCTTCACCGATTCCTTGACCTGTTCAATGGACTTGCGGGACATGTCGGCCATCATCAAGGTCTGGTCGTCCACGTTTTCGGCGCCCTTTTGCTCCACGACGGCCAGGATGGAGGCGGCCGCGCTGTCGCCCAACTGGGGATCGACCGGGCCCAGCACCGCGTTTTCGTCCATGACGATCTCATCGGCCGCCAGAGAAATGAAGGTGCCGCCAGACATGGCGTAGTGGGGGACGAAGACGGTCACCTTGCCCGGGTGCTTGATCAAGGCATGGGCGATCTAGGTGGCCGCCAGCACCAGGCCGCCCGGCGTGTGCAGGACGATGTCGATGGGCACGTCGTCGTCGGTCAACTTGATGGCCCGCAAGATCTGCTCGCTATCATCGATGTCAATATAGCGATAAAGCGGGTAGCCCATCAGGCCGACGGTCTCCTGACGGTGAATGAGGGCGATGACCCGGCTGCCGCGCTTCTTTTCCAGCGCCCGGAAGGCGTTTCGGCGGGCGGCGGCCAGCTGGCGCCGGCCCAAACCCGGCAGAATGACCAGAAAGATCAGGAATAGTAACAGTAGGAGAGCAGTGATGCCGCCGAGAGAAATGTCCATGAGGTGCCTCCGTGGAAATTAGCTGTGAGCTCTGAGCCGCGAGCTGCTAGCGATCAGCTTTCAGTCGGTAGCTTTCGGTAACGCGCGCTCAGCATAAAGGGTTTAGCTGCTGTGGCAACCACAAACCGGCATCCGGCCGCCGGCTATTCCTCCTGCTGTCCGGCCGGGGCAATGACGCCAATCGCACCAGACAGCACCTTAACCGTTACTGGCGTTTCACCCCACTTCTCACCGTCGCCCACAACCGGTTGGAGAGGGTCGCTCTCGATCGTCACTTCTTGTGCCCGCCAGTGCCGGAAGCTCTCCGGATCCAGAGGTTTGTTGGTGATGCTCTTGACCGTCGACGTCAACGAATTGAAGTCAAGGTTATAGACGCAGAATACGTCTAGCAAGCCATCGCTGATGCTGATATCTGACGCCAGTGAGACGCCCGGTATGCCCATGTTGCCTGCGTTCTCTACCAGGCAAGTGAAGCCCTCAACCTCTTTTCGCTGGCCGTCCAGGGTAAAGGTGTAGCGAACGGCCTTGGACTCAGGGATAGCTTGCAAGGCGCCAATGAAGTAGGCCATCCGGCCGTACTTGTCCCGCAACTCCCGGCTGGTCATGTTGATGCGCTGGGCGTCAAAGCCTGAGGCAACCCGGAGCAGAAAATACCTGGATTCCTCCCATTTGCCGGCATCGCATTGGCCCACGTCAATCTGGCGGACGGCGCTATCTTCACTGACGACGACCTTAGCCGCCTCGGTCAAGGTCTGGGGAATGCCTACTTCGATTGATAAGACATTGCCGGTTCCGCCGGGCAGGATACCCATGGGCACGCCGGTACCCAGCAGGCCGTTGACGACTTCCATGACTGTGCCGTCGCCGCCGTAGGCGACGACGATATCTGCCCCGCTTTCGGCCGCCTCCCGGGCCTGTTTAGCTGCATCGCCATAGGCATTCGTGACGGAAACGCTCCAACTTGCGCCGGCCGGACCAAAAACATCGTTCACTGTATTCAATATCGGTTCATTCTTGCCCGATGCTGGATTGATGACGGTATGAATCTTCTTGCTCATCTGTTTTCTTCCTTAACTATTCCTTTCGCGCCAATACTCCTCAAATTTCCTTATCCGGCGCTGGATGTACCAGATGTAGGGATCGGCTATTTCATGCTTTTCCTTGACCAGGCGCATCGCATCATCGGCCGAAAACCCTTTGCCGATCAAGATGCACGAGGCCATGGCCACGCTGCGTCGCCGGCCGCCCTCGCAAAAAACGTGCACCCGATGGCCCTCCTCGATGACCGGCAAGGCAGCCTCTACCCCTCGATTCAAAGTGCGCATCGGAATCGGAAAAAGGGGAAAATCAAAGGTTCGCAACCAGAGCACCATCCTTGGCGGCTGGGCCAGCGCCTCCGGCGGCTTCCTCTGGACGATCATGCTGATCACCAGTCGCGGATCTAGATCCAGAATCGTGTTGACATTCTCCTTCGTCACTTTGGAAGAGATTGTCAGGTAATCCGTGATTGCTGAGATTTGCATCATGCGCCTACGCCACCGTCATGACATACCGATTACTTTTCGCCAGCCGGTTGCACGGCTATCCACTTTTCAGCGGCAGTAATGGCTTTGTTGAGCGGCGCGAAATATTGGACTTCGGCCGGGAAAACATCCTCCTTTCCGAGCAAAGCCATTAATTCCGTTTTCTCCAGTTGTTCCATGATCCGTTCATTCATGCCGGCTAACATCAGTTTGTTTCCCGTGGCATCGAGTTGTTTGGCATATCGTTCAATGA
>JBFFWQ010000078.1:0-27593 GCA_041570195.1 Promineifilaceae bacterium (SeqCode)
CCGACCGCTCCATTCTGGGAGATCACAAAATGAGATTAGTTCCCAACCTCCGACAAAAGGAACAGGCCTCAGAAGGCCCCCCCAAGAAGAAGTTGAGTAAGCTGGCAAAGGGCGAGGAACGCGCAGCCTATTTATTCCTATCACCCTGGATCATTGGATTCGTCGTACTGCTGGCTGGTCCGATCATCGCCTCGGTTTACCTCAGCATGAACGAATGGTCGCTGGTATCCCCACCTAAATGGGTGGGGTTGGGCAATTACCAGAAGATGGTCAACGACCGCGAGTTCCTTATCTCTTTGAAGGTTACTTTGCGCTACCTGGTATTGTCAGTGCCTGTATACCTGGTCACCGGATTTGGGCTAGCACTGCTGCTCAATCAAAAGCTGCGCGGCATGAACGTTTTTCGCACGGTACTATATCTTCCTTCTTTGCTTGCCGGTGTAGCGGTTGCCGTATTGTGGAGCATGGTCCTGCACCCGGATCTGGGCATTCTCAATCAAATACTGCGGGGGATCGGGATTGCTAATCCCCCGCGCTGGTTGGACAGTCCCGATTGGGCAATACCGGCCGTGGTGTTAATGGGCTTATGGGCTGTAGGCGGCGGGGCTATTATCTATCTTGCCGGTCTGCAAAATATCCCACCCCATTTATATGAAGCGGCGGAAATCGATGGCGCCGGCGCCTGGAAAAAGTTTCGTCATGTTACGCTGCCCATGATGACGCCAACGATCTTCTTTGTATTGATCACCAGTTTGATTGGCGCCTTTCAAGTGTTTGATGTGGCCTTTATCCTGGGTGGCTCGAGCGGCGGCCGGGGAAGTTCACTACTGTTCTATCTGCTCAACCTGTATAACGAGGGTTTCCGTAACGGCCGCTTTGGTTATGCCTCGGCATTGGCATGGGTTCTCGTCATCCTTGCCGCGGTAGTGATCGTCATCATTTTCCGTAGTTCTGAACGGTGGGTTTACTACGAAACTGAAGGTGAGGGAGAATAAGCAATGACTACTACGAGCAAATCTTCTCTCATTACTAGTAAGAAGCGAAAGTGGCCAAACAGGTATCACTTACAAAGGATCTCTCGTTCAACCCTGATTTACGCGTTTTTGTTGTTATTATGTGCAATTATCATTTTGCCAGTGGGCTGGATGCTCACCGTCTCCTTGAAACCGGATCGCTTACCGGTTTTCACAATTCCACCTGAATGGTACCCAACCGAACATTGGGAATGGAATAACTTCATTCGCGTGTTGACGGCAACAAACCGGCCATTTATCCGTTATGCACTGAATACGATGGTCATCGTCTTAGGCAATCTAGCCGGCACCTTACTTTCCTGCTCGCTGGTCGGATTCGCCTTTTCTCGTTTGAAGTTTCGTGGGCGGGATTTCTTATTCACCGTGCTGATCATTACCATGCTCATTCCCTGGCAGGTGTTGATGATCCCCCAGTTCCTCATGTTCCACAAAATCGGCTGGTACGGAACCTATTTGCCGCTCATCGTGCCGTCTTTCTTGGGTAATGCATTTTATATTTTCCTGATCCGGCAATATATGCTTACCCTGCCAAAGGAATTGGATGAGGCGGCGCGTATCGATGGCTGTAATTGGTTTCAGACCTACTTTCGGATCATCTTGCCACTATCCAAACCCGTTCTGACAGTCGTCGCCGTGTTCGTTTTTTTGGATGAGTGGAATGACTTACTGGGACCGCTGATATATCTGGATGATGGTAGCAAGTTCACTGTTGCCATCGGTCTGGCCAATATAGCCACAAGAGCCGACCCATCGCTCAATTTGGTAATGGCGGCCAATTTGCTGATCATGATTCCGCCGATATTGATCTATTTCTTCGCCCAGGAAAGGTTGATTGGCGGTATTGCCTCAGTGGGTTTGAAGGGATAAAGCGAGCCAGACGGCTGGCAAATGAATTCGCGATCAAGAATCTAACCACATTTGGAGAAGAGAATGTCGCTACCACCCGACTATGAAGAAAGAGTATATGCTGGCGTATTGGGTAAGATTATCGGGGTCTATGTGGGACGGCCGTTTGAGCAGTGGAAGTACGAACGGATCATGGAAGAATTGGGGGAGATCACCTACTACGTTAACGATAAGCTGCCTTGGAATCCGCCGCTGGTCGTCACCGACGATGATATCTCCGGCACCTTCACCTTTTTGCGCGCCTTACCCGATTACGACAATTCCCGGGCGCTAACCCCGGCTCAAATCGGCCAATCGTGGTTGAATTATATTATTGAAGAGCGGACCATATTATGGTGGGGCGGCTTTGGCAACTCGACGGAACACACAGCCTATCTGCGGCTAAAAAACGGCATCACTGCCCCAGCCAGCGGGTCAATGGCTATGAACGGCAAGATAATTGCCGAACAGATCGGCTCACAGATCTTCATCGACGGTTGGGCCATGGTCGCGCCTGGCGATCCACAATTGGCCGTCGATCTCGCCGGCCGGGCTGCCAGCGTCAGCCACGATGGCGAGGCGATTTTCGGCGCTCAAGTTGTCGCCGCCATGGAATCGCTGGCCTTTGTCGAATCGGATGTCGACAAGCTAATAGATTGTGCCATCTCGCTTATTCCAAAAGATTCCGTTATCTACCGTATGATTGGCGATATCCGTGAATGGCACGCGGCCGAGCCGGATTGGCACAAGACTCGGGGTCGTATCGCCGGCCTTTACAACTATGAAAACTACGGCGGCAATTGCCATATGGTCCCCAACCATGCCCTGATTATTCTCGGCTTGCTTTACGGACATGATGACTTCAAGGAAGCGATGAAGGTTGTCAATACTGCCGGTTGGGATACGGATTGTAATTCCGGAAATCTTGGCTGTTTGCTGGGCATCAAGAATGGCTTGGCCGGCCTGGATGCGGGTCCCGATTGGCGCGGTCCAGTCGCCGATCGCCTGTTCCTGGCTGCCGCCGATGGCGGGCGCTCGATCACGGATGCCCTGATTGAGACCTATCATGTGGTCAATGCCGGCCGAGCGCTGCAACAAGAGGCGTCCATCGCACCCAAGAATGGCGCCCGTTTCCATTTCGATCTACCAGGCAGTCTACAGGGATTCAGGGCTGAGTCAGAGTCCGTAACGCTGGCCAATGTCCCCGGCCACAGCCAGGAAGGCCAGCGTGCGCTGGCCATACAGTTCGATGGCCCCGGCCGCGCTTCAACCCCAACCTTCATATTGCCGTCAGAACTGGATATGCCAGGGTATTCTCTGGTCGCTTCGCCGACGATTTACCCTGGGCAACTCCTAAGAGCCGAATTAAGCGCAGCGGAGCATACGCAGGTGCATTTGTTCGTGCGCGCCTACAATGAGAAAGATGAACTGATCCAAATAGATGGGCCCCAGTTCAATCTGGAGCCAGGAGAGTTCGTTTCCGAAACATGGATTGTGCCGCCAACTGGTGGTCAGCCCGTCGCCGAAGTAGGTCTGGCCTATGCTGGACAAGAGCCCGCGACCGTATATTTGGACACGCTGGGCTGGGAAGGTGCGCCAGACATCACCCTTACCCGGCCTGGCGGTGGCGAACATCCCTGGGATCCACCGCTGGTCTGGCGGCGGGCCTGGGTCGACGGACTCGATTTGTGGGAGCCGTGGTGGCAGGAATCGTACCGCTTAATTCAAAACAGCGGTCGCGGCTTGATCACCCAGGGCACGCGAGAGTGGGCCGATTATGAAGTCGCCGCTACCGTGATCCCGGTCTTAATGTCTAAGGGCGGCATCGGCGTTCGCGCCCAGGGCATGCGCCGCTACTATGCATTGCTGCTATGCGATGATAACAAGGTGCGTTTGATTAAGGCCCTAGACGGCGACCAGATCCTGGCCGAAGCGGATTTTGAATGGCAAGTGAACCAGAGCTACGGTCTGCGCCTGCAGGGTGAAGGAAGCCTAATACGCGCCTGGGTAGATGACAAGCTGCTATTCACTGTGCGCGATGAGGAACGGCCGTTGACCGGCGGCGCCGCTGCCTTTATCGTCGAAGAGGGGCACATGATGAGTGAGGCCATGCGCGTCCGGCCAATCCGCTAGTCATCGAGGGCTAACTCTATTCATCATCAAGGATAAGCGAAATGAGATATCGTCCTTTAGGCAAATCGGGACTACAAGTTAGTGAACTATCCTTTGGAGCATGGGTAACTTTCGGCAAGCAAGCAGATGTTGATCTTGCGGCAGCGTTGCTCAAGACAGCCTATGATGCAGGGGTGAACTTCTATGACAATGCCGAGGTCTATGAGCATGGTCAGGCAGAAATCGTCATGGGGAAAGCCATTCAGAAGCTGGGCTGGCGGCGAGATAGCTATCTAGTTTCCAGCAAAGTCCACGGCGGTTGTATTCCAGAGCCCAACCCTAACCAATGGGGGCTGAGCCGAAAGCATATCTACGATGCCTGTTACCAGGCCATGGAAAGGCTACAGGTAGATTATCTGGATCTTTATTTCTGCCACCGGCCGGATGCTCGTGTTCCTATGGAAGAAACTGTTCGGGCGATGACCGAACTGATCCAACAGGGCATGGTCCGCTATTGGGGCACGTCGGAGTGGTCAGCTCAGCAATTGATGGAAGCTCACAGTGTCGCTCGTCAATACAACCTGATCCCGCCGACGATGGAACAGCCCCAATACAACATGTTTGAGCGATACCGATTCGAAGTTGAGTATGGGCGTCTATATGAAACGATCGGCTTAGGCACCACAATTTGGTCACCCCTGGCATCCGGAATGTTGACCGGAAAGTACAACGATGGTCACCCCACTGACGCCAGGGCAAGCCTGCCTGGTTACGAGTGGCTCAAAGAGTGGTTTGAGAGCGAAGATGGACTGGAAAAGATCGAGAAGGTTAGAAAGCTAACCAAGATCGCGGACGAAATGGGAACAAGTATGGCCAGACTTGCCCTGGCCTGGTGTCTAAAGAATCCCAATGTAAGTACGGTTATCCTGGGTGCCTCCAAAGTATCTCAGCTGGAAGAAAATCTGAAAGCGCTCGATGTTGTGGAAGAGATCACCGAAGAGATCATGGAGAAGATCGAGCAGATACTAGACAACAAACCGGAGCCGATGGAATGGCAGCAGTAGAGTGCGGCGAGTCGGACGTCATTAGCCTTAGGCAAGACCCTGGCCGAGGAAGTTAGGTGGCAGGCCGCGGCTCGTTTCCTCGTCGCAGAAGATGACAGGCTTTGCTCGTTTTGTCCTTCTTATCGTTTTGACTTGGCTCCTATACGGTTGCCGCAGCGCCGGCGAAGATCTGTTGTTGAGCCGGTCAGAATATGAGGACCGTTTGCGCGCTCTCTGGCTGTCACAAAGCATCGCCAACTGGACGGCGCTGCAAACTGAAGGGGAGCGCACCGCGATCCCTTACTACACCGATGATGATTGGGAAGATTTCGGTGGCGTATTCCATGGTTGAGTTCAGATTAATAGAACCTGGATGAATCGTTACACAGATTATGGGCAGAAGGAATCCGTGAAGCGACCCGATCAGAATCACCATCACACAGCGGTGATGCTTTTCCTACCGTTTGTACTCATTCTATTCCTGGCATCCTGCCAGGCCATGAAACTTGAAAGCCGAGAGGAATCGGAAACAACGCCGCAGGCGACAGATGATGTGAGAGCGTTCTATATAGATAGTGTAAGCGGAGATGATAGTCATAGCGGAACTAGAGAAGACAGCCCCTGGAAAACGCTCGAGAAAGTTTCCAGCATGATCTTCCAGCCTGGGGACCATATCTATTTCAAAAGAGACAGGAGTTACATAGGTTGCGCCACGATCAGAGGAAATGGAACCGCTGACAATCCCATCACGATTGGTGCGTATGGAAGTGGCGCTGCGCCAAGTTTTACCAATGCTGATAAGCGCTACAAGAATGGCAACGCCATTCAAATCAGAGGGGATCATCACATAGTTGAAGGTCTCTATTTTCACCGCACTGCCTCCGCCCCTCCCGATGCATCTTTCTTTGAGGTGTGGTCCAGTGGTGCGCTCCATGTTGGTCTTGGATTCGATCATGTAATTATCAGGAACAACGAGTTTTCGCACGTTGCTAAGGCCATACAGTCGTACAGTCAATATAGTCTCATCACCAACAACTATATCCATGACACCAACGAATTAGAACAAGAGGGGTTTCTTTCGATCCCCTACTGGGGCCCGATAGGTATTCACTTAGGAATCGGCAACCAGGAGATCTCCTACAACACCATAGAGAATATGTATGTCGAAGGGGGTGAATGGGGTGGCGACGGAGGGGCCATCGAAATAGACGACGGCCGAAATCACAAAGATAATATCCATATTCATCATAATCAGACGAAACACAACATGGGGTTTCTGGAGATCAGTTGGTACGATGACATTGAGAGAAGGCCTACAAGCAACATCCTCATAGAGCACAATGTGAGCCGTGATTATCAGGACTTTGTCTTTTGGTGGGGAAGAGATTCAGGCAGTCGTATAAGCAACAACACGATTATCAGAACTGACTTTGTTGATGGCATGGCAGCAGACACCGCATTTCTTCTGGATGGGTTACAGAAAGTCAACATCAAGGAAAACATCGTCGTGGCCCGCGATGGTATGTGGGATCCACTCTTTACCGGTGCTCGAGTTGACACATCAGAACGTACAGACAACGTATATTGGGACGTCGACGATGGCATGGTCGACTTGGGGGTAGAGCCGGGACCGGGAGAGTTTATGGCCGATCCCCAGTTCGTAGATTTCAATGGTGGAGACTACCGTTTGCGACCTGGCAGCCCGGCGGAAGGATTGGGCGCTTTGACCGGCGAGAGTATTGAGGATGAAACGTCGTAATCTCATGACAAGATTGGTGGTGATCGATGGAAAACGTTAGTCTATTCAACAAAATCTTCGGCTGCCTGGTGGGAGGCGCTATTGGAGATGCATTTGGCATCCGCGTCGAAATGATGCACTACCTCGACATCAAAGAGCAATATGGCTGGGTGACGCATTTCGACAATCTGCCTCCTCGCAAACCCAGTTCCCAGACGCCACTGGAGCGCTGGAATCCGCTTGGGGTGCAGATGGGCTTCGAGGAAGGTTTTCATCCCCTCGGCCGTTGGAGCCATGAGACGGGTGTCTACACTGATGATATGCGTTACCGCTTGATGGCTTGCCAGGCCATGCTGCAGAAAGGCGGACCGATAAACGGTGCGGAGTTCGCGCAGACCTGGTTTAACTACCGGTTGATGGCGGAGGGCGCCGGAGACTATGAACCAACGCTAAGCTGGCCTGGACCTCAAAAAGCTTATGCGCGGGAGATGGCCTCCCTTGAAAGACTGTCGTATCTCACAAACCAGAAGCGGCCTTGCTTCTCCGGTTGGGACGCGCCAATGGGAATAATCCATGCCGGAGATCCGGACGCGGCCGCTGATTCCGGCTACGCCATGGCCGTTGCCATTGCCACTGCCTTGACACCACGTGCCACCATGCAAGACGTTATCGAGAACGTACTCAACTACGCCTGGACCCTCGGCCATCACGCAAGTGAGTTCAAAGGGCGGTTGGAGCGGTTAATGGAAATCGGCCAAAATTGTTCCACGCCCTTCGATCTGTATGAACCCTTTTATCATGAATTTCTGGTCACCTTCCCGCCCTGGGATTCAGTCTTTACGCTGGAGATGGTGCCGTGCGCGCTGGCGATCTGCGCCATTGCCGGAGAGGATACTGGGCAAGCCATCATTGGCGCGACCAACGTTGGCCGTGATGCTGATACCATCGCCGGTATTGCCGGAGAGCTCGCCGGGGCACTGTATGGCTTCGATGCCCTGCCGGCTCAATGGGCTAGCCGGGTGATTGAAGCAAACCCAAGCCCAGATCTGGAACAGATGGCTAAAGACTTGACAAATTTGGTCGTCGAACGGAACAAAGTCAAACTAGAACGGAGCAGCGTGCTGCTCTCTGATTTAGAAGGGTGATAATCTCACCCAAGTGCAACCTCAACAACCGAACTCTTAGATAAGGCAAGAACAATGAAATTTCCCAATATATCAGATCAGAAACGCTTTGAAAGATTGTTGCCGCCGGCCGGCAAAGTCAATATGGTTCTAGACACCGATACATTCAATGAGATAGATGATCAATTCGCGGTCGTTTATGCCCTACTTTCACAAGATGAATTATCGGTTGAGGCTCTGTATGCGGCGCCTTTTTTCAATGAGCGATCGACCACTCCTGGTGAGGGTATGGAGAAGAGTTACGACGAAATAGTTCGTCTATTGGACAGACTTGATGTTCCTTCAGAAGACCTAGCCCACCACGGTTCACCTGGATTTTTAGTTGATTATGAACATCCCTATGCCAGTGATGCTGTCGACGATCTCATTCAACGGGCGATGAGCTCTGAGGGTCCTCTCTACGTCGTGGCCATTGGCGCTTTGACAAACATTGCCTCGGCTATTCTCATTGAACCTGGATTAATCGAGAAGATAGTCATAGTCTGGTTGGGTGGTACTGCACTGCATTGGCCTCATGCAGTTGAGTTTAATCTGGCAGGTGACGTATTGGCATCAAGGCTTGTATTAGATTGCGGCGTCCCCCTGGTATTGATCCCTTGCGCCGGGGTCACAACCCACCTGCGCACTACTGTCTCGGAAATTGACCTATATGTCCAGGGACAAGGCACCATTGGCGACTATCTTGCCGAGACATTTAAGGAATACAATGACGATCACTTTGCTTGGTCTAAAGAGATCTGGGATGTTGTAGCCGTCGCTTATTTGATTAATGATGATTGGATTCCTTCACAGATGGTGCCAAGTCCGATAATTGCCCAGAGCACGGCTGATAGTGTTTTCAATCAAGACCCAGATTCCTGGTATGGACATCCGCTGACCTGGAGTTTTGATCAGTCGCGCCATCATATTCGCTGCGCCTACTATGTGGAACGTGATCCCATCTTTCGAGACCTGTTTACGAAATTGGATGGCTGGGCGAATGGGACGATTGAAATATTGTATTAGGTCCCGTCCTGTATTGTTTCCGAAACTATGGCACAGATCGGAAGTCAGAAATAAGAGAGGTTGTCGCCATCATGAAATATGCTGCCTTTACAGGACCAGACGGTTCTAGCAATGGCGAGGCAATTAAGAAACCGCCGCATGTGTCGGAGGCGGTATCCATTAGCTCTTTGTGTTGGGTGGGCCGTGCAGGATTCGAACCTATGACCAAGTGATAATTATCAGCTGCGCTTGAATGTCTGGAGTTAACATCTCCGTAGGACTTTGAAGGCTCCTTAGCGGCGTGAATGTGGTATCTCGCGTACATTGGGCATGCAGATATGTCCACTGAAGCCACTCGATAAGCACATGATCTCCCTCTCAACAACAAAGACACCGCCACATGCACTGGTGCCGGTGTCTTTTACCCCTGCATATAAGGTGGGCCGTGCAGGATTCGAACCTGCGACCAAGTGATTAAAAGTCACCTGCTCTGCCGGACTGAGCTAACGGCCCACTTTCGAGCGAAATTATAGCCTGGAAAGCCCCCACGGTAAAGCGTTGCTTAGACCTGCCTTACGCCGTGTTGCCGGGGCTACACCCCTGCCCTATAATGTGAATTGCTCCGTGAGGGAGTTAGCGGCGAGCGGTTAGCGATTAGATGTTTTCATTATTACAGATCGCTGGCGCTTCACCGGATAATTGGATCTCAATCATTGTTTGTAGTGGAGTAAATATGGCTTTGGAAGGGTCCCGGCCGGAAGACCCGCCTCAACAGGCCGCTGCCGAACAAAGTGATGAACTAAAGCAGCCTCGCGAAGTATTGCTGCGTGAAATCGTGGAGACGCTGCTGCTAACTCTGTTTATCTTTTGGATCGTCAATACCGCTACCGGCCGCTTCCGCATCGAGGGCTACAGTATGCTGCCAACCCTGGAGGAGGGCGAGTACGTCATCATCGATAAGCTAAGCTACTATCTGGACGATCCGGACCGGGGCGACATTATCGTCTTGCATTTCCCTAACGACCGTAGTCGCGATTTCATCAAGAGAGTGGTTGGCGTGCCCGGCGACCATGTCGAGGTTGCCGACGGTACCGTCACTGTCAACGGCGTGGCCCTGGATGAGCCCTATATCAATGCCGAGCCTTCCTACAGCGGAACCTGGGATGTTCCCGAGGATAATTTCTTCGTCCTGGGTGACAATCGCAATAATTCCAGCGACTCGCACAACTGGTCCTTCTTGCCGCGTGATGACATCGTCGGCAAGGCCTGGATCATTTACTGGGGTCCCGACAACTGGGGACTCGTGCCTCACCACGAACAGAATCTGAGCTGACTGGACCGTTTTGTAATGGCCTTTGAGCAAGACGAGATCGCCGCGTTGGTCCGGGAAGTTGTCAGCCGAACCATGGGCGGCCGAACCGGGCGACCGATCGTCAGCGAAGAAACCTTGCGCGAACTCGAGCTGGGCTCTACCTATGAGTTGCCGGCTAATGCCCTGGTGACACCCCTGGCCCGACAGGTGGCTTTGGAAAAACGGATTCGCCTGGTCGAGCCGGGCAGCGCCTCAGATGCGGCGGCACGTATCCGGCCGGCTCCAGTCTTGCGAACGCCAGAAACGGCTGGCGGCGAGCAGCGCTTCGTAGCCCTGGGCGCCGATCACGGTGGCTATGGGATGAAGGAGAAGTTGAAGGCAATGGTGGCCGAGGCCGGATATGGGGTTATCGACTGCGGCACGAATAGCGCCGAGTCGGTCGATTATCCGGATTTCGCCTATGCCGTCGCCCAATTGGTAGCCAACGGCCGGGCTTGGCGAGGTATAATCGTCGACGGCGCCGGCATTGGCAGTTGCATGGCGGCCAACAAAGTACCTGGGGTTCGGGCGGCGATGTGTTATGATCAGGCGACGGCCGTGAATAGTCGCGAACACAACAACGCCAACGTCTTGACCTTGGGCGCGGGCTTGATCGGCCCCAGCCTGGCAGCGCAAATTGTAGGCACCTGGTTGAAGACGGATTTTGGCGGCGGCCGGCATGCCCGGCGGGTCGACAAGATCGACGCCATCGGCGCCCGTTTCATGAAATAACCTGAACAATCCGACTAAGAATGGAACAGAACAGGGTGATTTAGCCGGTCCCGGATCCTAGATCCCCGATCCGCAGAACTAATCAGGAATCAATGGCTCAGTACGATCGAGCGACAGTTGAGCGAGTCATAGAAGAGGTTACCCGCGAGGTGCTACTGCGCCTGAGCCAGCCTGAACCGGCCGGGCAGAAGTGTAGCTGCGACGATGGCTCGTGTGCCGAGCACTGCACCGATGGCGTTGATCGGGTGGTCAAGGCTGGCGCGAATCGCGTATCGGCCGTGCTGGGCACCCGGCCGGCCGGCGATGTGGCTCCATTGATCGATCATACGCTGCTCAAGGCCGACGCCAGCCAGGACCAGATCGCCCAATTGTGCTACGAGGCCAGGACATATCAATTCGCCTCGGTGTGCGTGAACCCGGCCCATGTGAAATTGGCCGCCCAGCTTCTGAAAGACAGCGGCGTGCCGGTCTGTACTGTGGTGGGCTTTCCACTGGGCGCCACCCCGGCGACGGTCAAGGGATTTGAAACGCAGCAAGCCGTACGCGAGGGTGCAAGGGAAATCGATATGGTCATCAATATCGGCGCCCTAAAATCGGAAGATTACAAGACCGTTTATGAAGACATCGCCACGGTGGTTCGAGCGGCCCATGCCGGCAACGCGCTGGTCAAGGTGATAATTGAAGCGGCTTTGTTGAGCGATGAAGAAAAAGTCATTGCCAGCCAGCTGTCGAAAGCGGCCGGGGCAGATTTCGTCAAGACTTCAACCGGTTTTGGCCCGGGTGGAGCGACCGTGGCCGATGTGGCTCTCATGCGCCGGGTGGTCGGGCCGGATATCGGAATCAAGGCGGCCGGCGGGGTGAAAGACTACGCCGACGCCCAGGCCATGATCGCCGCCGGAGCGACCCGAATCGGGGCCAGCGCCGGCGTGCGTATCGTCAAAGAATCAAGCCAAAGATAAGGAGCGTCACCAGTGTCCGTTGAGCTTCGCAGTTACGTATTTCTCGATAGTCTACAGTCGCAGCACTCAGCCTTTTTAGGTACCGTTGCCCGGGGCTTTTTGCCCTTGCCGGGTGATGCCTCGCTCTGGATCGAGATCTCGCCCGGAATTGAAATTAACCGCATTACCGACGTGGCCCTGAAGGCGACGGCCGTGCGGCCAGGGATGCAGATCGTAGAGCGGCTTTATGGACTATTGGAAGTGCATTCCGAGAGCCAGGCCGAGGTGCGAGCGGCCGGACAGGCAATTCTGGATGCACTTGGACTAAAAGTTGAAGATCGCCTGAAGCCCAAGGTGGTCTCCAGCCAAATCATTCGCAACATGGACCCGCACCAGGTGCAGTTGATCAACCGCATGCGACACGGACACATGATCCTGGCTGAACAGACCTTGTATGTCATGGAAGTTCAACCGGCCGCTTACGCCGCCCTGGCGGCCAACGAAGCCGAAAAGAAGGCCGACTTGAATATTCTAGAGGTGCGGGCCTTCGGGAGCTTCGGCCGGGTTTACCTGGGCGGCGAAGAACGGGATATTATGGCCGGTTACCAGGCCGGCGTAGACGCCGTGGAGAGCGTCACCGGCCGCGAAATGCCATCAAAGCGGTCAGAATAAAGGTCGATCTATAATTCAGCGCGATGAATTTATTTCAATGTCAATCACCAGCGACTTTTAGCTGACAGCTGAAAGCTGTCAGCTGTCAGTGATTCTCAAGGAGAAAACTATGACGACAGAAGCATTGGGGATGATCGAGTGCCGGAGTTACGCCGCCATGGTCGAAGCGTCAGACGCGATGGTCAAAGCGGCGCGGGTCGAGCTCGTCAGCTACGAGAAGACCGGCGGCGGCTTTGTCACGGCCGTCGTTCGGGGTGATGTTGCGGCGGTGAAAGCCGCTGTGGAAGCAGGCACCCGGGGCGCCGAGCGCGTCGGCGAAGTCGTTTCCGTCCATGTCATCCCGCGTCCGCACGCCAATGTTGACCGTGTGCTGCCGCTCGGCCGCACCCCGGCCGAATAACCGTCGATCTCCGACTGGCAGGCTGTGTCCGGCCCATAGATTAGCGGCCGGGGCTTCTGCAACGGATATCGTCGATCGGCAATTGAGGGTTTAAGCATGTTACTAGGCAGAGTAGTAGGCACGCTGGTCTCCACACGCAAAGAGCCATCCCTTGACGGGTTGCGCTTCCTCGTTGTGCGGCGACTGACCATCGACAATGAAGACACCGAGGGCTACGTCGTAGCTTCGGACGCGGTCGGCGCTGGCCTGGGCGAGGTGGTCTTGTACGCCACCGGCAGCTCGGCCCGCCAAACCAAATTAACACACCAGCGGCCGAATGACGCGGTCATCATGGCCATTGTCGACACCTGGGAAGTCGACGGCGACGTGAAATACGTCAAGGTCGAACCATGGACGGGTGAAAGCGGCGATTGGCTGGACGACGAGAATCCGCTGACCGCTTCCTCAGAGTCGGCATGATCCTGGCGATTGGAAGTAAGCGCGAGCAATCGCGTTTCTTCATAGCGCTTCTGCTGGCGTCTGAGCCGACCGTGCAGGCGGTGATCGGTAATGGCCTTGTTGCCAGCGACCGGATCCGGGCGTCGACGCTATTGTATTCTGTTTGGTAGAGTGAACTTATGCTGGAAGATGCGCAGATTCAGGCCCTCGTCGAGAAGGTGATGCGCGAGGTCGGCGAGCCGACGGCGCAACCAATAGCACCTGACCGGCCGACGCGGATGCCGCTTAAACGTTTTGAAACCTTGCGAGAGGCGCCACCAGGCGAGGTGTCAACTGGCGGTCAGGATGGCGTATTCCCCACTCTTGACCAGGCGGTAGCCGCGGCCACGGTGGCCTTTCAGCAACTGAACGCCTTGCCGTTGACCATTCGAAATGACATGGTCGCCCACATGCGCCAGGCCGGCCGAGAGAATGCCACGCTCTTGGCTGAAATGGCCGTGGAAGAAACAGGTATGGGCCGGGTTGAAGACAAGATCCTGAAAAATATCCTCAACGCTGACAAGGCGCCCGGACCTGAGGCGCTGGAAACCGGCGCCTGGAGTGGTGACGGTGGGCTGACGGTGACTGAATTTGCGCCCTATGGCGTCATCGGTTCACTCACGCCCAGCACCAACCCGACCAGTACTGTGCTCTGCAATAGCATCAGCATGGTTGCTGCTGGTAACGCCGCCGTCTTCAACGCCCATCCTGGGGCCAAGCGTTGCACGAATCGCACGGTACAGGTCCTGAACCAGGCCATCCGCAAGGCCGGCGGCCCGGCTAACCTGCTGACCTGTACGGCTGAGCCGACGCTGGATTCGGCGACAGCCTTGATGCATCATAAAGGCATCCGGCTGCTGGTGGTAACCGGCGGCATTGGTGTGGTGCGGGCGGCCATGCAGAGCGGCAAGAGAGCCGTATGCGCAGGGCCGGGTAACCCGCCGGTGGTCGTGGACGAAACGGCCGATATCGAGCAAGCCGGCCGCGACATCGTTATCGGCGGCTCCTTCGACAACAACATCGTTTGTACGACTGAGAAAGAGACTATCGCCGTCGACGCGACCGTCGACGGATTGATCGATGCCATGACTCGCCACGGGGCGGTCAAGCTCAACAGCTGGCAACTCGAGCGACTATGGAAAGCGGTGACGGTTAAGGATCGTGGACCGGGCAAGCACGCCGACATGCACAAGGATTTCATCGGCAAGAATGCTTCAGTATTGCTTGCGGAGATCGGTGTATCGGCCGGGCCCGAGGTGCGCCAGATCGTGGCCGAGGTGGATCGACAGCACCCGCTGGTTTGGTCAGAGCAGATGATGCCGATCATGCCTGTGGTGCGGGTGGCCAATGCCGACCAGGCCATTGATTTGGCCGTAGCAGCCGAACACGGCTTTCGCCATACGGCGGTCATGCATTCCAAGAATCTGGACAACCTGAGTCGTATGGCCAGGGAAATGGACTGCAGTATATTTGTCAAGAACGGCCCTTGCCTGGCCGGTCTGGGTTATGGCGGCGAGGGATTCTGCTCCTTCACGATTGCCAGCCCGACGGGCGAAGGGCTGACCGGGCCGGTTAGCTTCAGCCGCCTGCGGCGCTGCACATTGGTCGATTCGTTCCGAATCGTGTGATGGTTGGAGATGGTGTGAACCAACCTGCGTTGGCCTTGCTTGAATTCGACAGTATCGCTACCGGCATTAAGGCCGGCGATGCGATGGTCAAGCGGGCGCCGGTGGAAACTATTCAGAGCGGTACGGTTCAGCCAGGTCACTACCTGGTTATGGTCACCGGCGATGTGGGGCCAGTTGAGGAGGCGGTGGCCGCCGGCCGGCAAGTCGGCCTAAGCGCCCTACGCGACACGGTTTTCTTGCCTAATGTGCATCCTGGCGTGGTGGCAGGCATCAGCGGCGGCCGGTCGCTGGAAGAAGATGACGCGCTGGGGGTGGTCGAAACGCGAACGGTAGCGGCGGCCATCCATGCGGCCGACGCCGGTTTGAAAGGCGCCGAGGTGACGCTGTGGCAGCTCAGGCTGGCCGATGGATTGGGCGGCAAAGGTATTGTCTTGTTCGCCGGCCTGGTGGCCGACGTGGAAGTAGCGGTGGAGATCGCCATCGGCCATGTTCACGACCAGTTAGTACGTGAAGTGATCATCGCCCAGTTGCATGACGAGATGAAAGAGAATGTGGCTACTTTCGGACGCTTCGGCGTGCATTTTGAGTGGCAACAGGCATAGGGTGGCCAGGTAGCGATGCAATTAGCCAGGGTGATCGGCACGGTGGTGGCGACCAGGAAGTACGAAGGGCTGACAGGCATCAAGTTCCTGGTGGTCCAGCCGCTCACCAAGCAGCAGGAAGATATCGGTGAACCGGTGGTAGCGGCTGACGGCACTGCCCAGGCCGGCCCAGGACACATCGTATTCATCGTTGGCAGTCGCGAGGCGGCCCAGGGCATGCCAGAGCCCTTTGTGCCAGTCGATCATGCCATCGTGGGCATCGTCGATGATGTCGAGGTGGCAACTGAACTGGAAGATGTCGAAGGTTTCTGAGATTCTAAGCTGTATTCTACTTGCCAGTTTTGAGGTCAGAGGATAGGATGTATATCGGCCGGGTAGTGGGAACAGTTGTAGCGACGATCAAGGACGAAGCGTTCTTCGGCCGCAAGTTACTGCTTGTTGACCGGTTGGACTTGGAAGGGCGGGCTGACGGGCATTATGACATCGCCGTCGACGTAGCCCAGGCCGGCGTTGGCGACACGGTCATGGTCATTGACGAAGGCAACGGCGCCCGCCAGGTCTTGCGACGAGAAATCGCGCCGGTGCGGGCGGTGATCGTGGGCGTGGTCGACGATGTGGAGTTGGTCGAGTAAAGGAGCATCTGATGCTGACCGAAACCGAATTGGCCGAGTTTCGTGAATTGCTTAGCCAGGAGCGGTTGGAACTGCAAGCGCGGATGAAGACGCTGAATAGGCGTATGGCCCGTGACGACCATTTTGTCGAAGCTGAAGATCTGGGGGATAGCGCCAACCAGGTGCTGATGAAAGAAGAGATGCTGTTTGAACATAACCAGACGGCCGAACGGCTACGATCCGTCGACCGGGCGCTGGCTCGAATAGACAACGGCAGCTACGGAATTAGCAGTGTGTCAGGCAAGCTCATACCCGTCGAACGTCTGCGAGCCATGCCCACCGCGACGAAGCTGGTGAACGAGTAGACACGGCCGTTTTCACTTCACGATTCGTTCATTCTGGCATGAATGGGCGAGTGCGGTTCCCGCTTGACCGGCCCCACTGCAAATGATAGAATCCGCCGGTTGTGAGCGCCCCCATCGTCTAGGGGACTAGGACGCCAGCCTTTCAAGCTGGAAACCGGAGTTCGAATCTCCGTGGGGGCATTGCCTCGAGGAGCGCCGTCTAAGCGGCGCTCTTCTCCTGTAGATTCAGTTTCCTCGCCATCCAAAGAGTTCGAATCTCCCTGGGTCCAACCTCGAGTTCAGAGTTGGCAGCGTTCTTGACTGGATTGCGTTACGAGAAGAGGAATCAGTTGGGCGCACTTCCCAACAATCTTGTGGGAGACAATCTGAAACGACGACCTTGAGAAAGATCTGGGTTCTTCCGGATACGAATCCAATAAAACGGAACGAGTCGCTGAAGGTTTCCCGTTCGGGTAGAATCTGTTCATCATCGGCGTTTTTGCAGGGAACCATGTCAGAAGCATAGTACACTGTTATTGAATTGGACGGCTGCGATCATTCAGTGGCCTTACAGGCACGTTCGCAAGTGATCAAATGTGTGCAGAGTTGCTCGCTACAAAACTACATGTCCCTCCTTTGCGTCCGGGGTACGTAAAACGTCAGCGACTGACCAATCACATGGCTCAGGTGCTGACGCACAGACTAACTCTCATTTCCGCGCCAGCAGGCTATGGTAAGACTACTCTGATTTGCGACTGGCTCACTGACCTGGACCGGCCATATGCTTGGCTAACGATTGACGAACAGGATAATGACCCGTCCCGATTAACTTCCTACCTCATCGCAGCACTACAGCGAATAGATCCACGCATTGGTCAGCACATTGAGGGTGTAATTCAGTTCCCTCAGCCTTGGCCGTTGACAACCACGATTACGGCGCTCCTGAACGATATCGCCGAAATGACGCCAGATTTTGTTTTGGTGCTTGACGACTATCACCTGCTCCAGACGCCTGAATGTCATCGTGCCCTTGATCTACTATTGAAGTATTCGCCAAGCCAGATGCACCTGGTTATCGCCACAAGACATAAGCCGCCGCTGTCACTGGCCAGGCTTCGGGTGGAGGGTCAGCTTATCGAGCTGCGGACTGAAGATTTGCGCTTCACCAGGTCGGAATCAGGCCACTTCTTGAAAATCGTGACGGAATCGAAGATATCTGCCCAATACCTGACGGTGCTGCAACAACGCACTGAGGGTTGGGTAGCGGGACTACAGCTGGTCGCTTTGTCATTGCGCGGGCGAGATGCGTCTGCGACGCGGAAATTCATCAATATCTTTGGAGGCAGCCACACGCATGTCGTTGATTATCTGACCGATGAGGTTATGTTTCAGCAACCGCCCGAGTTGCGTGTGTTCATGTCTCAGACGGCGCCCCTTGATCGCTTGACGGGCGCCTTGTGTGATCAGGTAACCGGGCGAGACGACAGCGGCACCATCCTGAAACAGCTGGAGCGTGACAATCTGTTCCTTGTTCCTCTGGATGAGCACGGGGCCTGGTACCGGTACCACCACCTCTTTGCCAGCTACTTGCGGACCGAGCTAAACGAGAAGCAGAGACAAACGGTCCATCGCAGGGCGGCCCAATGGTTCGAGGACCAAGGGTACATGGGTGAGGCGATACAGCATCTCCTGGCAGCGGACGAGGAAGATGGCGCGGCGACATTGATTGAGCGCATCGGCTACACAGAGTTTCAGCGAGGGGGGTTGGTGACACTAAGCAACTGGCTAGAAAAACTGCCAGAGGAGAAGATCCTGGAGAGTATACCCCTACTGGCCTATCGCGCGCTCACATCTTTTATTCTGACCCAGTCGACGGACGCAGAGCGTTATCTTCACCTGCTAGAGCAAAAGCTACCGCCCGATGCACCAGCGTTGGCCCGAGGCCGGCTAATGGGCATGAAGGCTTGGGTCGCGTCGCGACACGGTGACATTGATAGCGCGATAGAATTGGGCGAGAAGGCGACCAGTTGGCTAGCCGACGAAGACCCTTTTGCGAAAAGTTTTGTTCTGGTCACCGTCGGGCAGGCTTACGAGGCACGCGGGGACACGTTGGCTGCGGCCTCGGTCTATCGTCAGGCATCGACGATGGCCAAACAGGCGCGGGAGCCTTTTGCTGTGCTGTTGGCGCTTGTTAACCTGGCTCTGTCTCTGGACGCGCTAGGTAAGCGCCGAGAAGGTTTGGCCATATGCCAGCAGACGCGTAGACGCGGCGGTCCCAGGCAAGGGCGACTCCGTTTGGCCGATATTATGCTTTTGCCCGAAGGCGTCTTTTATTACCGGGCCAGCGATCTGGAGCATGCAGAAACCTTGTTGCGCAAAGGGTTGGATGCCTGCGCCTACTTCGGATTGGGAAGCAATGTCTTGTTGGGGCACTACTATCTGGGTCGCGTTCTGCTGGCAAAGGGAAACTTTGAAGCAGCATTGGCTATGACGGAAGACGCATGGTCGCAAACAACGACTCTGGATCCAGATCACTATTTCGAAGGATTGTACGGATCTTTGCAGGCCTTGATCGCACTCAAGCGCGGAGAACTGGAAACAGCGACAAGCTGGGCTGCGTCGTTGAATCCGTTCGATACTACAACCACGGGGGCGCCTTATTGGTTCGACCAGGCTCTGCTTACGTACGTGAGTGTTCGTTTGTCGCAACGCCGGTACGATGAGGCCCGGCGCGCGCTGGATGATCTGGAAAGAAAGCTGGTGAGCGCAAGCAAGTGGGGTACGCTGATTCCAGTGTGCTTGCAGCGGATGATGCTGGATACGATGCTGGGTAACGATCAGAAAGCTCCTCAGTTGTTGGAAAAGGCGGTACGATTGGCCGCTGAAGAAGGGTATGTTCAACCATTTCTTGAAGAGGGCGAGGGCATCTCGAATCGATTACACGCGCTGCGACACGTAGCGCCTGATTTCGTGGATAAAGTGCTAATGGAAGCCCGTGCCAGCGAGGCTCGAGTAGTGCAGAAAGGCATTACCGATCCTTTGACGGCGCGAGAACGAGAGGTCTTGCAACTTATCGCCCAAGACCTGACCAACCAGGAAATCGCCGATCAATTGGTTGTGGCCCTGAGTACAGTGAAGAAACACATCAATCGGATATTCTCCAAGCTGGATGCCAGGGATCGTACCCAGGCTGTGCTAAGGGCTCGTGAACTGGATCTGCTTTAGGTTAACCTCTGGCGCTGGATTCACCCCCAAAATACACCCTGGGTGAATGACATCGATAGGCCGCCACAGCTATGATGAGGCCGTCTTATCGTATTTGACGTGGCGCAATCGGATAACTGCCATCATGGCATTGATGCGCAGCGTCTCCAACCTGGAGGTTTTTGAAATGCTTCTGAAACAGTCTCAACCAGTTGAACTCAACGTTTCCAAGACGTTGAGGTTTGTCAGCTTCGCTGCGGGTATTCTGGGTCTGCTCACAATCCTGCTGGCTACGTTGGCTTATATTCCCGGACATCCTGAATTCTCGCCGCTTAATACATTCTTGAGCGACATCGGCGACACGCCTGGCTGGCCCCAGGCCTTGTTTAACTCTGGGATGCTCATCGTCGCGCCTCTTCGTTATCTTGTCCTGGTGCTATTTGCCATGAGAATGGTGCAGCTGGGCGCTGGACGGCGCTTTGGTCTGGCGGTCCTGGTCATCGGCTTCATTGCTACTTTCGGCACCATAGCCATGACGGCCGTTCCCTTCAGCACAGCGCCGGCGGTGCACAAAGCGGGTATCGGTTTGTACTTCTTGGGCGTTGTCTTCCTGCAATCGATCATTTTCGTCAAGGAGTGGTCCATGAAGAAGTTGCCACGGATCTTGCCGCTGGCTAGCTTCAGCCTCGTGGCAATGTTTCTCATCTTCTTTGCCGGATTCATGTTATACGAGTTCGAAGTCATCGGCCGTACCATGGCGGTAACTACCGAGTGGCTGTGTGGGCTAGTTTCTATTATCTGGGTGTTCGTTCACGGCATCGTGCTCGGCCGGGACTTGGGATGAGGATGAAGGCTGTGTGCCGGCCGAGTAACCGGTCGGCACACTTGTGCAGTTTTTATGTCTTCGGTGGGTAGCAATGCCTAATAGTCCGGTACAATCAGGGTGTATTACATGAGCAGGCAAAGCGCGGTTACGAATCGTGGCTATGAAATCCAGATCAGGGGGCATCTGAACCCCAAGCGGTTGTCCTGGTTTGAGGGCGTGACAGTTGCCCCGCTGCCAGAAGGGACGACGCTGTTAACCATGGCAGAAAATGATCAAGCATCCTTGCATGCGTTATTGAACGCACTGAGTGATCTTGGCGTAACGCTGTTGTCTATCGTTCCAGTCACTGCGTCTCAGGAGGCTGATAGTGATTGAGTTGCACGACACACCAGCGTCGGGGCTGGTCTGATAGCAGGACATCTGCAGCATAGTCTTGTCAAAACAGACTTGACTGACTTGTCTGAGAACAATCTTGGACTATTATCATTCCAGAAGAGTTCGACATGAGTCGCCTTAGGGGCTGAGACACTTGAAGACCATTCTACTGTCGACCTTTGTCAGGAGGTATGGAATGGCTGAAATGCATCACGCCCTTCCGGTACGGGCAGACCGCGGGTGACGCCTGGCCACTCGGCGTCATGCGCCAGGTCGTCCAACGAGGTCTGCCGGCGCTGTCCGGCTAGCAGGAGGGACCAAGCGTAGCCAGCCCGCCCTACTGGGCACGCTATTCAGTCGAGTTCCTTAATGCTGCCGACTGGCATTTCCTTTTATGACGATGCTCTACGTCGCCGAGCCTCCCGCTACTATGACACGGTGCTCGACCTCAAACCTGCCGTTGCGCTCGTACTTGGCTAGAGCTGCTCCAACCTCTTCCCAGACTTTTCTCTGGTTGTCGACAGGCACTTGAGAAACCATGTCAGCTAGCGTCGGCGATGGAATCAGATGGGGAATATCCATGTCGCCAGCGTTTCGAAAACTCGCTCTGATGGCAGCAGTCACCTTCTGCCCCGAGCTTTCCCCATTTCGGCGAACAGGACGATGTCGATGAAATCTTTGATTTGTGAACTCGCGCCAGAAGCATAAGTTCTCACATAAGCGTCCCATTTCTCGGCCAGTTGCTGTGAGATCGGATAGCAGGGAACAATAACGGGATCGAACTCAGCGAACGACAAGAGAGCCGGCGCGACAAGATATTCCACAGGTTCGACTAGCGGATCGATATCTTTCGTTGGTCGTGCCCGATCCCCTGGCCTGAGTTGCAGCGCCATGCCACCTTGGACTATCCATTGGTCAGGTTGCGATTGCACTAGACGCGCAAGAAGGCGATCGAAGTCAACCATTTTGCGAAGACGAACCAGAGGTAACCCTGACGACCTCGTTTCTGAGCATAGCGCCACAGCGCTTCTGCCGAGGTCAGACCGCGCTCAATGGTTTCTTGAATGGCCAGCTGGACCTGTTCGCTGGCAAGGTTCGAGGCAGCAACGTCGGCCAGTGTTGATAGTTCGGTTGTCACTGGCAGCCCTTCACGCCTTGTCACTTCGTCGGCTAAAGCGGTGCGTGTGTTGAAGGATATCTGGCCGCCGCATGTCGCAATATACTTAAGGCCCAATCTGGTAGACAATATTACTACCAGCTCATATTTAGGTCCCAGCTTCGGCCAACAGGCCCAACTCTGCTGCCCGACCCACAGCCTGCGCCCGGTTATTACAACCCAGCTTGTTGAGCACATTGGCCACATGCATTTCCACAGTGCGCGGACTGAGCACCAGTTCTTCCGCAATTTCCCGGTTGGTCATCCCCTGGGCCAGCTTGTGTAGGACCTCGATCTGGCGTCGGGTCAGTCCGGCTTGCTTGAGTCGCCGCCCTTCACGCGCGCCAAGTAAGGGTTCCATATGAGCGCCCAGCGCAACCAATTCTTTCTCAACCTCCGAACGGAATGATTTTACCCCCATCTGTTTAAATACCCGGGCAGCTTCCTGCAACTCGTCGACCGCCTTCTCATGTTCGCCAGCAGCTGCCAGCGCCGTGCCCAGGCGCCAGCTTGTGTTTGCCTTATCAAAAGGCGCTTCAATCTCTTCCAACAGCGCGGCCGCCTGTTCAAATTGCCGGACTGCATTCATCGCCTGACCTTCCAATAATAAAACCTCCCCCAACCCGTGAGCGAGCCCTGCCAGCGCCTCGGGATTGGAGGTCTGGGTTACAATCCGACTCAGGCTAGAGGCAGCGTGTTGGACTAGCTCGCTATTTCCCCAAAGAGCAAAATGTGTAGCTCCCCAGCGAAACAGTTCGATACCATAGTGGATATCATCACTGCCTTCCCAGACTTCACACGCTTGCCCCCAATGCTCAATAGCGGCTTCCGGCCGGTTTTCCCCGGCGGCGACTATGCCTAGTCCCCACTCGAACCAAAAAATAGCGTTGTTATAGTTTAATCTGCGGGCATAGGTTAAGGATTCTTGTAACAATGGTCGGGCGGCGTCAATCTCACCCCGAAAAGCCAGGATGCGCCCGATAAGTCCTTTCAAGAATTTACGCACCGTCTCCGGACTCGTGGGCGCGTTGATAGTTTTCTGGGAGACCTTGAGCGCTTCGTCCCAGTCGCCCAAACGCCAGAGGATATAAGCCAGGCAAAACATGCAGACATTTTCGTGCACAGAATCGCCCTGCGAGATGCAGTAATCGGCCGCATCCAGGTAAATGGCCCGGCTGCCCGAATAATCAGATGTTCGTTCTATCGCCGCGCCGAGGCGCATGAACACCTCGGCTGTAGGACCCGTCAGGGGTTGGTCCATGGCCAGCGCCAAAGCTTTCTGCGCCTGTTTCACACCTTCGTCGGGCTTTCCCAGCTTGGCCAGCAGGAGTCCGTACAATCCTTGTGCGCGTGCCAATAGATCTGACCGCCCCGCTTCCTGGGCTAAGGCCATCGACTCCTCAGCATGCTGGATTGCCTGGTTATATTGAGCTTGCGTGTTCAGCATCCCAGCCAGCGACAGGAACTCCGTCGCCGCCTCGGCCGCCTGGCCGGCTTGCCGGAAAGCTTCCGCCGCTTCGCTACGGGCGGTCACGGCTTGCGTCCAGGCACTTTGCAGTTCGAGGGAAGAAGCGAGCCGCCGCTGTGTCTCGGCGTAGGCAGCCGTCTGCCCCAACTGGCGGCGGCCTTCGGCCGCCTCCCGCCAGGCTCGCACTGCCTCAGGCAGCATCCCCGACAACTGGGCGCAGTTCCCCAACTGATCCAGAACAGCCAGCCGGGACTCCTCGTCCTGCCCTTCGGGCCAAAGTTCCAGTGCCTGGTTGCCAAACCCGGCTGCATCCCTATAGGCATGAATCTGGCAGGCGTGTTGAGCCGCATCAACCAGGGCATCCCGGGCTTCGCCGGTTTCCTGCGCCGCCAACCAATGATTGGCCACGACCTCCGGTGCGGCACCCTCGTCGCTCAGACGCTGGGCCAGCGCCCGGTGCAGCGCCCGTCGACGGGTCCAGATAATCTCCTGGTAAACGGCTTCCCGGGTCAAGGCGTGGTGAAAGGCGGCCTGGCCTGGCGAGGTTTCGGCAAGAATACGACGTACCAGCAACGCTTCCAGGCCCTGGTCGCTGCCTGCCAGTTCAATCACCTGCTCCAGGGAAAAACTCTCCCCTGCTACCGCGGCCGCTTCGGCCAGACGGCGGGCTGGGTCGGGTAAATTGTCGAGACGTAGAAGTACGGCGTCCCGGATCGATTCAGGCACGGGAAGCTGGTCATCGTCGGCCAGCTTGAGACCCTGCTCTCCCGGTTGCAGGCGGCCGTCACTGTCCAGCGCGGCCATCAACTGCTCCACGAAAAGGGGGATACCATCGCTCTTCTTGTGCAGAATCCCGGCCAGTGATGGGGCAATTTTCTGCCCCAGTACCGCTTCGGCGATTGCTGTCGTACCGGCCTCGTCGAGCGGTCCGATAGTTAATTCCTGTGCAGTCCGCGCACGCCGTAACTGGTTGCGCAGCCAACGGACCGGATGCCCACGCGGAATCTCATCACTGCGGTAAATGCCGACCAAAAGAATAGACATCTCGGAGAGAAAGGGGGAAAGGGACAGAATAACGTCCAGCGTAGCATTATCCGCCCAGTGCAGATCGTCAATAACAACTGCTGCAGGTCTTTCTCCAGAGAGGGTAGCCAGTGCTGCTCTTATCGCCTCGTGCAAGGTCGGCTGGTCACCGGCATCGGCCGGGATCGATCCCAACTCAGGCATCAACAGATTGAGATAGTCAGCCAGCGCGCCAGCGGCGCTCAAGTCACCAGAGGTGAGCCGGAGATATTGGCGCAAAATGGCCGCCACCGGGGCAAATGCAGGCGTACGCAGCTCCTGACAAGCATATTTCAGGTGTAGCTCCCCGGTTGACGACAGCACTTCATCCACCAGCCGGGTTTTGCCAATACCGGCCTCGCCGCCGATCAGCAAGAGCCCACCACGTCCGGCAAGCGCTTTGTCAAGAGCGGCGCGAATGCCAGTCTGTTCTTTATCGCGACCAACCAGCTTCCCTGGAAAATTCATAAGGTATGTCCTCAATTCCTCGCGGATTCACCTCAGGCTGGTTGGGGAACCAGCGTTCCGTTGATACCAGCTGGCTTCTGTTCTGAAGCGACTGGAACCGACAGTGTGCCACTGCCGAGAATTCGCACTACCTCGGCCTCGATGACCTTTTCACCCATCGCCTTGGCTACGGAGATGCGATGGTGACCATCCTCAACGAAGAAGATATCGCCTACTTGTACGAGCTTCACCCGTCCGAGGCGGCGACCGCTAATCCAGGCAGCGGCAACGCCCAACCAACGCTCCTTGTTATGCGTCTGCAGGGGCCGGAAGTCGACATCGAAATCTTGGGCACGTCCATCAGAAGCTGTGCCTAAAACCGTGTCCAGGTCGATCGTCATTTCGCCCACCGCCTCATGCCCCTGAACGCGAATCTGGCGTTTTACCTCGTCCAGGGCAATCAACGGCGGTACTTCCTCGCGGCCAACCATCCGCCTAAGACTTGCCAGGAAGCCTTTCTTCGAGACCCTATTGTACAGGCTGTTTGCAGCCAGCTCCAACTCGCGATTAGCCCGATTATGTTCTGCTACGTCGTGACTGTGGTATCCGTTCATCTCGCTGCTCCTTTCGATAACTGGTCGTTACGTTGGGAACAGCATAGATCAGACGTAGTGGGGCGTCATGCGTTAGAATACCGTAGTTTCAAAAGGTCATTACGGTACTTTCTACACCGAGAATACCGTAGCGAGCACTAATGTAGTTCAACCTGGCGTGAAAGGGAATTAGCTTGTCTTACCGCTTCCTTTTGCCAATCAAATGGAAAAGGTCCAGATGATGCAATCTCTGCAGGATTCTCCTAACTGGTGTAGTCACTCGATTATTCATACTATCCCAATCATTCCTTGGGGGGAGGAGAGATGCCGATCCGGTTACTGAGCATATTGACCGAGGGATCACTCATGAACCGGATCAATGGAGTTATTTCGGCCGTCAACGATATCCTGGTGCTCTTTATGACCAGAATCCTTTATAAGGAATCTTGTCCAAATCGATCTGTTTGGGAATAATCTTGGCTCATTGAGATCGCAAAAGAGTTCGACATTGGTCCCCTTAGGGGCATCCGAAAAAAGAGCGCCGCTCAGACGGCGCTCTTCTCCTGTAAATTCAGATTCCTGGCCATTTGAAAAGTTCGAATCTCCTTTGGTCGTTCCACCAATTAATGACACCGAGGCGATCCTGGCAGGGTTACGTTTCGAGAAACGACACCTGCTGGACGAACTTCCTAGCGACTTATTGAAAGGCAGGCCGGACCGAGCTACAAGGGTTGAGTGTTTCTTGCAAACCAGACTGGACCAGACTATAGTGACAATATATGCTTGAAAGGAGCTGTTAGGATGCAAATAACGAACATTTCTGAGGCAAAAGCTACTCTGTCTAAATTGGTTGAAGGGGTCTTGAAAGGTGATGAAGTCATCATAAGTAAGGCCGGGAAACCTGTCGCCAAACTTGTTCCATATGATCTTGTGTCAAGCCCTGTGTGATACCTAGACGCGAAAGGTAGTAGCCGTCAAGGCCTTAAGGCCGGGGATTGTGACCGGGCAATCCCGAACTGGTGGCCCGCTTCGCCTGGGGAGAGGAAGCGCTGCGCATGCTGGACCACCCCATTAGATTCTCCCTCACATCAGGTAAAATACTATCCGAGAAGTTCGAAGTTCGGAGAGAGTTCGACATGAGTCGCCGCAAGGGCGCCTGACAAGAAGGTCGGCTGTTTTGCCGTCCTTTGCGTTTTGGAGAACGGTCGCACCATTCTCCCCGCTTTGAGGAGCGCCATTTATGCGGCGCTCTTCTTGTCTTGATTCCTCTCATAACGAGTTCGACTCCCCGAGGATTCTATTAGAACAATCTAGCTTGCCTCGGCGCATCTTCCTGACCTGGGCCTCGCCAACTGTATACCTTCAAGTCAACCTTGTCGTTCACAAACACTACCCCCTCTTCCTCCAGCAGTTGTCGTTGTCTCTTCGCGCCGGGTCTTTCGCTAATCTTCCCCTGCGAATTGATGACGCGTTGCCACGGCACGTCATCAGGACAGGCCGCCATGGCCCCGCCCACCCAGCGTGGGCCGAATGCTTGGTATTCTTGAAGTTCAACTCCCGCGGGTGGAGGGAGCATTTGAGCGATTTCTCCGTAGGTGACCACCTTTCCATACGGAACTTGCCGGACCAGATCCCACACTTGTTCGTAATAGGCCTGCTGGCTAGGAGGTGATGTATTGTTCATGAGTTACCTTTCCCTCAGTGCAGTTAGAGAAAACCTAAGGGAC
>JBFFWQ010000079.1:0-27463 GCA_041570195.1 Promineifilaceae bacterium (SeqCode)
GGAAACGGCGCTGAGCTCGGTTGTAAGTGAATTCGGTTAGCCTTCTACCGTCCCGTACGGACGTTGTTTGCTGATTCGTCATGTTCATTTTGTGTAGCGCTTCGGGCTTGGCGATCAACCAAGAGACATACTAGTTAATTGATGATCGGCCGGCGCGTTGCGGCTCATGCCGGACTTCGCGATTATCTGCAAAAATGGGCGGCCGTCAACCCGCTGCGTACCACAAGTTTCTGGATTGCCTGTAATGAAAAACCTGGAAGATCCTTGCACGAGGGAAGGAAACAATCTGGGAGATTGTTTTACAGTTTGGCGGAGAGGTCGACGAATTGGATTTGGCTGAGGCTGCCGTCTTTGGTGGTGCCGGGGCCGAGGGCGAGCAGGGCCAGGCCGCCGGAGATACCGTAAGCGGCCAGGGTGTCCTGAGCGTAGTAGGCCCAGTTTTCGGGCCGGGCCGGCGCGCAGACAGCCAACACCCCGTAGGTGAAGGCAAGCTGCTGGCAGGTGGCCTCGCTGATAGTGAAGGCCAGAATCCAGACGCGCAAGCGGAAGCGGGAAATGAGCCGGGCGCTGTCGCCAGAGAGCGTGGGGGCGAAGACGATCGCCGGCCGGACGGTGGCCGCGCTGCGACAAACGGTCATCGACAGCAACCGCTCGCCGTCGGCCTCGCTGCCCTCGGCGCGGATCAGCTCGTCGGCGTCGCGCATCTCGACGTAGGGTTCGGTGAAAGCGGCGATGCTGGCCATAGTCTGGACCGCTTCTCGAGGGAAACTGCCCGCCGCCGTCTCTCCAGAGAGCATCAGGCAATCGGTACCGTCCAGGATGGCGTTGGCCACGTCGGTGGCTTCGGCCCGGGTCGGCCGGCTATTGTAGATCATCGACTCCAGCATGTGGGTGGCGGTGATGACCGGTTTGCCTTCGACGTTGGCTAATCGGATCATCTTCTTCTGCACGATGGCGATCTCTTCGATCGGGATCTCGACGCCCAAATCGCCGCGGGCGACCATGAGGCCGTCGGTCGCGTCCAGGATCTGGTCCAGGTTGTCGACGGCCGCCTGGCGCTCGATTTTGGCGATGATGAAGGGCTCGTACTCCAGTTCGGCCGCTGCACGGCGCACGACCTGGATATCGGCTGCATCCTGGACGAAGGATTGGCTGACGGCGTCCAGTTTCTGCTCGGCGGCGAAGGCCAGAAAGGCGCTGTCCTCGGCGGTGAAGGCCTGGATGCCTAAATCGATGCCAGGGAAATTGACACCTTTGAAGGAACGAAGCTCGCCGCCCACCTCGACCCGGCAGTGAACTTCCTGGCCGGCGACGGATTCGACGGCCAGCTGGATGTAGCCGTCGTTGACGAAGATCTTGTCGCCCGGTTTAACCACGGCCGGCAAGCCGCTGAAAGTGAGCGAGGCCCGGCTATCGTTGCCGACGATCTCTTCTGTCTGCAGGACGAATGGGGCGCCGCGCTCTAGCACGTAGGAATTCTGGTCCAGGCGGCCGATACGCATCTTGGGGCCGGGCAAGTCGCCCATGATGGCCACGCGCCGGCCGGCCGAAACGGCCGCGGCGCGGATGTCGGCGATGACCTGGCGGTGACCGTCGAGGTCGCCGTGGGCGAAGTTCAGGCGGGCCACGCTCATGCCGGAGCGGATGAGGTCGCTCAGAATCTCCGGCGAATTGGAGGCCGGGCCGATGGTGCAGACGATCTTGGTTTTGCAGCGAGGGAACATCATAGTGATTAGTGAATGGTGCTAATTGCGAACGGGCTATTCGCTGGGGCGCCTGCGGACGAGATCCTGATATTCAGGGTGACGGGTGATGTAACTGGAGACGAACGGGCAGAGAGGCACCACTTTGAGATCTTGCTCGCGGGCGTAATCCAGGGCGGTTTGGGCCAGGCGGCTGGCCACGCCCCGGCCGGATATCGGATCGGGCACGCCGGTATGGGTGAAGACGATACTGTCTCTGGAGTAATAGTATGTCAGTTCCGCCAGGTGCTGGTCGACGTGGGCTTCGAAGCGGTTTTTTTCTTCGTTGTTGATGATGGGTGTGTCGGTCATTAAGATAGCCTTTGGTGGTTAGCTTTGAGCAGTTAGCAGTTAGCCGTCAGCTTTCAGTATAACAAGAATGGGAGGGGTTGCCAGATTTTGTGAGGCAGGGCTAGCCCTGTCAAGAGCCTGGCGTCTGATCTACTGCGGAGCGGGCTGGTTTTGCAGAAGTTGGATGATGGACCGGCCGGCTTGTTCAAGGTCCGAGTAGCTCAGGGCGTAGGCCGGCACGGCGTTGGCCAGGCGCAGGGCTTCGGGCAAACCGTGATCGGCCAGGTTACGGGCGTTGGCCAGGCAGCGCATCAATTCGTAGGCGGCCGCAGCTTTTGTTAGCCGGTTCAGTTCGAGATCATGATCGGGCCGGTAGGTTGGGAATACAATCAGGTCCAAGGGCGAGTCCCCAACGTGGAGTTTGGCGCCAAACGACTCAGGCTGAACCATGTCCACCGGCTCGCCGCGCAGAATGTCGCTATCGTCCACCGGCCCGGAGAGCAACGCGGGCATTAGATGTCGCGCCGTTGGCTTGATGGTAAGTGGGCGGGCGAAGCCGCTGAACGCATCGCCGTTGGTGGGGACGAATACCATCTCGTCGGTCAGGTAGCGGCCGCCCTGGCTCAGCAACCAGGCACTGAGGGTGCTTTTTCCGGCGCCGGTCTTGCCGGGCAGCACGAGGCCTATGCCAGCTAGCTGGACGGCGGCCGCATGCAACAGCAGGCCATCTCGACTCTCATAGGCCAGGGTATAGCAGGCCTGGCTCATGAGCGTATGGGCCATGTCCGCGGCCGGCTCATTTTGAGACAGCAGCGTATCGTCTTGCCAGAGGTTCAGACCTTCGACGCCCGGCGGCCGCTTAAGCCTGAGTTGGGTCCAGGGCTTGCCCGATTCCGCGGGCGGGATGTTCTGGAATAGGAAGTCGACCAGTTCGGCCGGGCGGCCGTCGCCGCAGACGATCGAAATGGTGCTGTTACCAAAGCTGATGAGACGCCGGTTCATGCCATTTCGATGGCGCCGGCGGCCAGAAATCGTCCCAGCGCCAACTCGACGTCACGAGTCATCGTGCCGGCGGCGTTGGGGTAGGCGCCACTGAGTAGAGAGATCATCTCGCCGACAGTCGATCGGCCGTCGGACAGGCGCCAGATGAGCGCGGCCGTTTGATTGCAGTACATGATCCTGGTTTCATTTAGATGATAGAGGAGCAGTTCGCCCTCGATCTCTTCCATATGGTAACCGGGCTTCTGTTTAGGTGTCGCGGAGTGATCCATGATTGTAGTCTTCCTTCCTTTTTTATGTCAATTACTTTCCGATCATGCTCCCGCAAAACCACGGGCCTGTTTCCCAGGGCATTTTGTCTATCGGTTTCCGGGAGAGTTGTTGCGCGTATGGTCATTTTCCCGAAATCACACGAGCTTGTTTCGCAAATGCGTCGCTAGCCAGAGTCCGGGTAAGTTGTTCCTCATTTCCTGGTGCGCTGGTATTGTAGCAGCCATCCGGCGATGTGCAGAGGGTGGCCCACAAGGCGCGTCCACCACCAGCGTAGCGACGGGCGACTGACGCCGTAGTACAATTGGGTCCACCATTCGGAGGGCCAGAAGGTGTCGAGCAGAAATCGTCTCCGGCCTTTCTGGCGCTGGACGGCCAGCGACGACTGGGGCCAGCCGTGAAAGGTCCGGCCGACGCCTTTGGGCGGCCGATCGACCTGGATCTCTAGCGTCTCGAGCGTCTTGTCCGACCACGGCGTCAGGAAGTGAAAAACGGGGAGGATGTTCCAGACCTCGGGGTAGCTGTGTTTCACTTCGGCCCAGTCGATTTCGTCGAGGTACTTCTCCACCAGGCTGACAAAATCGGCCACCCAGATGAGCCGGATGGGCTGATCGATCAAGGGTGGACCGAAAGCGTGGCGATAAATGTGCCACAGCATGTGCTCGTGGCGCAGGGTCTGGGCGGGCTGCCCGTTCATCGAGAACGAAATAGCGCCGGCGCTTAGCGCCTCAAATGAAGGCGACCCAACCGCGTACGGTAGCAGCTTCTTGTGCACCTCTACGCTCACGAGCAACCCATCCTGCTCTCGCTGAACCGGAGGCAGGTGGTGTTGGGGTTCTTCGGGCCCGGTTCGCTCGTGCTCGGGGACGAAGCCCAGGTCCAGCAGCTTCGCCTGGGCCGGTCGAGCGTCCTGTTCACGAACCAGAATGTCCATGTCGCGCATCGGCCGCAGGCCAGGGCGAGGGTATACGGTGTTGGCCAGGGCGACCCCTTTTAGCGCCAGTGCGCGGATACCTTGGTCTTGAAAAGCAGACAGGAGCTCGGCCAAAACAGACCCGCGAATGCGGTTGGCCCGACGATGACGTATGGTCAGCGCCAACAACGCGTTGCGAGAATCTTCTGGAATCGTAATGCCAGTGGCCTGGAGGTGTTCGAATGCAAGGGGCGCCAATCCTACGCTTTCGGCTCTTTCCAGCAAGGTATTCCAGCAGGCATAACGTTGCGCCTGGGTCAACAGGCGCTCCCGCATGGCCGGATGGCTTTGAGCGCGGGCGCACAGCGCCAATAGAGCATCAAACATCAAACTCGGAAGTTGAAGGGAACAAAATAATATCAGGGCACCAAATTCGCCAGGCACCCTGTCCAGTAATTGCTGGATTCTTCGTATATAGCTACCAACGATTCCTGGGAAGAAATCTGGCTCAGTAGGACATACGATTTATGATCACGTTTCTATAGGAGGCAACGGTGTCGAGCATGAGTCGGTGCCATAAAGGGCCTGGTTGTCAAATTCAACCGTTGCAGTGGTGGCCGATCCGAGCTCACCAGAAGGTATTGCTATTACGAATTGTGCAATACCATCCGGTGCGTTGGTTGGTTTGCTGTCCGTATGCGGTTGCACCAAGGTCGTGATTGTTGCGGTGAGTGTGACACCATTGAGCGGCTGATTTGCCACAATGTCCGTTGCCGTGGCCGAGATGAAGAATGTAACACCGGCATCAGAGAATTCCAAGTCCGGTTGTTGGTTACACTCAACCTCGTAGCGACCTGGAGTGGCTTGAGCATGGGCGGGTAGGACACCTGACTTGACGACCGGGGAACTCCACTTGCCAGGCAGCATGCTTACAGCGGTTACTGCGCCGCCGGCGGCTAAGAGCTTCAGCAGCTTGCGGCGGTCCGGATTCTTAACTTCCAACGTTTCTTCAATCTTGTCCGGGGACTTGTCTTCCACCTTCTTCCTTCCTAAGCGTCGAATTGCCAATGATTGCAAGCGTTATTTTAGCGCACAGAGACTGGCGCTTCAAGCTAGCTTTGGACGGCGGTGCGATATACTTGCGACTGTGGATTCCGCCGGCGTCAGGTCTATCTGGCCGTTCTTCTAACGCGAAAATATCCTGGGCAAGATCGTCTGTAATCCACCATTGCATAGAACTGAATTCTCGACACCACTGAACAGAAGGTTCAACGTGGCTGAACACATCGAGGTCATCGTTGTTGGGCGGGCCAGGCGGGCTGCCAGATAGCCGAGGAGCTGTACCAAAGCGGCCGGAAGGTTTTTCTGTGCGTGGGCGGCGCGATGCGGGTTCAAGGGCGCTATCGAGCAAAGGATTCGATTTTGTGGCTGGTAGAGACCGGCTTCTTCGATCAAACGCCGGACATGATGCCGTCGTCAGAGGCCAGGTTCAAGGCGCACCCTTTTCTGACGGGCAAGGATGGCGGCCATTCCCTGGCTGTGCACCAAGTCGCGCGTGATGGCGTCGTGTTGCTGGGTCACATGAGCGGCGCTGAAGGCACCAGAATAACCCTGGCGCCGGACCTACAAGACAACCTGGCCGCAGTGGACCAATTCGTGGTTGACTTCGAGCACGGGATCGACGCGCTGATCGAGAAGTGCGGTTTGGATGCGGCGGAAGTAAAGCGTTTGGCGTTGCGAGTTCAGAGTTTGCAGTTTGGAGCATCCAGTACTGTCCCCTGGTCACATTCCAGTGAGAACTCATCGCCAACCATTGTGCGGCCGCAGTGGGTGAGTTATAATGGCTATGATTTGAACAAATGAATATCGTCGCGAAACTGACACCATGCGCCAGTTTCGCGATCAACCTTCGGGGCAGGGTGAAATTCCCGATCGGCGGTAAGGCCAGCACAGGCCAAGCCCGCGACCTGGACGGTTTACTCGAAATCGAGCGATTGACAGTGATTGCTCGATAGAGGCCGGTCCGGTTGATCTGGTGCGATTCCAGAGCCGACAGTGAAAGTCTGGATGGGAGAAGGTTAAAATGCGGACCGTGCGCGGTTTGATATTGCCCCACCTTCTAAAGGTGGGTTTTCTTTATCAACCGGAGTGCGGGCCGCCGGTCGAACTACGGGCCGGCGGCCGGCGTAACGCCCGGCCGACCCGGCCGGCGCCAATCCGCGGGCCATCCCCCCACCCTAACCCCGAGCCGGAGAGTGTTTTATGCGCGCGCTTCATAAATTACCGGCCTGGGCCACTATTCTTCTCTCGTTTCTATTGCTGTTGATCGCCTGGCAACTGGTGGTTACCGTGGCCGACACGGACCGCTTCATTTTGCCGGGACCGGCCGACGTGGCCAGGCAGTTCAGTCTGGTCCTGCAGGACGGCCGGCTGCTCACCCACACCTTCCACACTGTCAGTGAGGTGATTCCCGGATTGCTGATTGGCTGCCTGGTGGCCATGCCCATCGGCTATGTGCTGGCCAAATCGCCGCTGGCCGAGCGGCTTCTTTCGCCGTATCTGATCGCCTCCCAGGCTATCCCCATCATCGCCATCGCTCCGCTGCTGACGATCTGGATCCGTTCCACCTACTGGAGCCGGGTGTTGGTGGCCGCGTTGGTGGTGTTCTTCCCGGTGGCGATCAATATCATCGCCGGCATGCGCTCGGTGCCGGATGAATTGTATGACCTGATGTATTCGCTGCGGGCCGGCCGGTGGCAGGTGTTTCGTAAATTAGAGTTCCCGGCGGCCATGCCCATCGTGCTGGCCGGGCTCAAGGTCGGGGCGACGCTGGCGGTTATCGGCGCGCTGGTGGGCGAGTTCGTCCAGCCGAAGAGCCAGGGGCTGGGTTACCTGTTGGTCACGGCCCGCTACCAGTTCAAGACGGACCTGGTGTTCGTGGTGCTGGTCACGCTGGCAGCCATCGCCTTAACGATGTATGGCTCGGTGGCCTTGCTGGAGCGAAGGCTGCTGCGGTGGCGAGTGGCGAATGGGAAGTGAATGATTGTGCCCAGCTTTCAGCCAACAGCGGTCAGCTGACCGCTGTTGGCCGCCGGCTGGCAGCTGAGAGAGGTATGCCGTGATGAACGTTCGAGTGTTTTTACTGCTGTTGGTATTGCTCTTGGCGGCTTGCGCGGGCGAAGGGCAGGATGAGGCGCCGGCCAAGCCGGAGACGGTGACGACCTTGCGGCTGCCGATGGGATATATCCCAGACCCGCAGTACGCGCCGTTTTATGTGGCCCTGGAGCGGGGTTATTACGCTGACGAGGGGTTTGAGATCGAGTTTGATTACAGCTTTGAGACGGATGGTGTGGCCCTGGTTGGGGCCGGCGAATTGCCTTTCGCCATCGTCAGCGGCGAACAGGTGATCCTGGCCCGGGCGCAAAAGTTGCCGGTAGTGTACGTGATGGAGTGGTTTCAGCGTTTCCCCATCGCCGTCATCAGTAAGGAAGCAGCGGGCATAGAGCGGCCGGAGGACCTGGCTGGCCGGCAGGTGGGCCTGCCCGGATTCTTTGGAGCCAGCTATGTCGGCTATGCCGGGCTATTGGAAGCGGCCGGCTTGAGCCAGGACGAGGTCAACGCCAACGACATCGGCTTCACCCAGGTCGAGGCGTTGCTGGCCGACCAGGTGGAGGCGGTGGTTGGTTATGCCAACAACGAGCCGCTGCAACTGGCCGCCCTGGACGAAGAGATAAACGTCATCTACGTGGCCGACGCCGTGGACATGGTGGCCAATGGCATCATCACGAACGAGGCCCAGATCGAGGACGATCCGGAGATGGTGCGGCGCTTCGTGCGGGCCACGCTGCGTGGGTTGGCCGATACGCTGGCCGATCCGGCCGAAGCGTTTGAGATCAGCAACGGCTACGTCGAGGGCCTGGGCGACGACCGCTACGGGGTGTTGGAAGCGTCGCTGCCATTGTGGCAGGCGGAGAATCCGGGCCAGAGCGAGATTGAGTCATGGCGGAGAACGCAGGATGCGTTGGTGGCTATCGGCTTCCTGGATGAACCGCTGGCGGAGCTGGAAGCGGCGTTTAGCAATGAGTTTGTTGAAGAATAGGGATAAGCAGGATTGACAGGATTGACAGTATTTGTTTTAGTGCTGACTGAGCGGGACATGGCGCTGCAGATTGAAGAGCGAGGGATCTTCCCGGCAACGGCTCTGCAAGCTACTCTCCGAGCTTTGGAGTTTCCAGGAAGATAGGGTGATGATCCATGCCGAATAATGGTCGGCCCTTTATTGAGGTAGCCGGGGTTAGTCACACCTTTTCGGACGGCGTGGCGGCCATCGCCGATATCACGCTGGCGATTCCGACCGGGTCCTTTGTGACCCTGGTAGGCAAGTCTGGGGTGGGTAAATCGACCTTGCTGCGGGTGCTGGGCGGTTTGCTAACGCCAACGGCCGGCGAGGTGCAGATGAACGGTCACAGTCCAAAGGAAGCGGCCGGTTCCATTGGCATCGTCTTTCAGCGGGACAATTTGATGCCCTGGCGGACGGCGCAGGACAACATCCGTTTGCCGCTGGAACTGGCCGGGGTGGACAGAGAGGAGGCCATGGGTCGGGTGCAGGCGTTGATCGAACTGGTGGGGCTGGCCGGCTTTGAACAGAGCTATCCGGCCCAGTTGTCGGGCGGCATGGCCCAGCGGGTGGCGCTGGCCCGGGCCCTGGTGCACCGGCCGTCGCTGCTTTTGCTGGACGAGCCTTTCGGCGCCCTAGATGCCTTGACACGGGAGCGGATGAGCGGCGAGTTGCTGCGGGTCTGGCACGCCATGCCGGTCACGGTGTTCATGGTCACCCATAGTATCCCAGAGGCGGTTTTCCTGGCCGACGAGGTGCTGGTGATGGACGGCCGGCCGGGCACCATCGCCGGCCGCGTGCCGGTCGATCTACCCCGGCCACGGCAGATGGCCATGCAGATCAGCGGCGATTTTCACGATATCACGGCGGCGGTGCGGGCGGGCATTGAGGGGCGAATAGAGGGGAATGGGGCGCCGATGAACGTGGATGAACGCGGATGAAATGAAAGGGGGAAGATCCTGGGACGTGGACAAGACAAGGTCGACGCTAACCCGGGTCTAGGCCACGATTTGGTCCACATCTAGACCACGGACTTATTGTATCATGGCGGGGAGTGCAAGTATTGAAGGCAGGCATGTTGGGACCTGCCGAATAGTGGGAAAGCGCACAGGCGCAAATCGGGTGGAGAATAGTCATAGGTGCCCTGCGGTGCCAGGCCTATTTTCTTTGTCAATTACCAGCCAACGTCGACGGTGATGTTGGCGACCATGGTTTTTGAACGGGGAGAGAACAATGTCCAGCAAACGTTTCCGTAGACCTCAGATAGTCGTCGTTCCCTTTTTACTGGTACTGATTACCTTGCTCGCGGCGACCCTTTCGGCCGAGTGGGCCGTCGCCGACAACCAGGTAAGTTTTGAAATTGAAGGCAATACCGCGCTGGACCAGGGTTTGACTTATGACTGGGAAAGCGCCATGCCGCCCGGGCAACTGTTTTATGATCCGAACTCAAAATCCGCGACGGACCCGACGACGTTCCGGCCGGACGGCAAGTTTGACGATCCGGCCGGCTGGTCGATCGTGCCGGGTAAAGCCGGCCCAAGTCAAAATGAATTGACCAACGTGATGGCCTGGGCCGTTCTGCCTGGCGATCTGGGGGATGGAAATCCGGAACACACCTGGTTGATCATGGGCATGGAACGGACCAAGAAAGAAGGGACGTTCTTCCTGGACTTCGAGTACAATCGCCGGGCGTGGACGGACCATAGGCAGGGGCCGGAGCGGAGCGACGGGGACCTGGTGGTGGGATTCGAGCTCAAAGGCAATCCCACCGATAGACAGAAGGATTTGAGCGTGATCTTGCTCCAGTACGGACCAGGTCAAGCGCCGGCAATGTGCCAGACGACGTGGGACGGCGGCTCAAAACCGTCAATCATTCAGGCTGGCAGCGAAGCCTGCCCGCCCTATGGCGACAGTGGCTTTTACTATCGCTTCATGGGCGACGGGGCCATGCTATCGGCTTCGGGATTTGGCGAGGCGACGATGAACGAAGCGCCGTTCGCCGCACCACCCTGGGGCTCAACGGACGCCAGTGGCAGCCCGCGTGACACGATTGGTCCATTCCAGTTCGCCGAGGCGGCAATTGATCTGTCGAAGTTCGACATAGAACCGGCGTGTGCATCCTTTAGCTCGGTTCATGCCAAGAGTCGATCGTCATTGGAGCCAAATTCTGACCTCAAGGATTTAGCTGGCATGGGCCGCTTCCCCGTCCTGTGCTCGCTGGAAGGACACAAATTCCTGGACGTCGACGACGATGGCCAATGGGACCGGCCGGACGAGCCAGGACTCGCGGGCTGGACGATGAATTTGGACGGTGAGCGGAGCACGGTAACGGACGCCAGCGGTCATTATCGCTTCGACGATTTGTTCGACGGCGAGTACACGGTTGGCGAGCTTTGCCCTGCTGATTGGGTCCAGACCGCGCCGGGCGTTACCGATGTCGACAGTTGCGGTAGCCAAGAATACGGCGCGGTGACGGTCAACATCGACAATCGTCAGGTCACCGGCCTGAATTTCGGCAACGGCCGGCCGCAATTGCAGATCACGCGAAGTTGCTCGCCGCCGCAGGTCTTCGTGGGCGACGATGTCACCATGACGGCCACGGTCAGTAACGTTGGGCGTGTGAACGTGCGCGAAGTCGAGGTCAGCAGTGAACGAGCCGGGCCGCTCGGCACGCTCGACCGCCTCGAGCCCGGCGAGAGCAAGACATACACGAATACGCATCGAACAGAGGATATCGGGCCAATTAATTGTGATGCCGAAGCCAGCGGCCACTATGGCAATGCGGCTGTTCTCGCCTCGGTGACGCACTCGCAACCGTGCACAGTTCACAAGCTTCCTAGCCTAAGCGTCGAGGCCACCACAGCCTTCGACCGCCAATACAATTGGAAGATAGACAAGGCGGTCAGCAACACCAGGGTCAGTCTGTTGCTGGCTCAAAGTGAGACGATTACCTATACGGTGGAGGTCGGCCTGGACGGCCCGGCCATTGACCAGAACTTCGTGATTAGCGGCAGTGTCACGGTTTCAAATCCGGCGCCGATTGCAGCCACGTTCTTGACGCTCACGGTAGGCCTCTCGAATGGCCAAGCGGTAGTTCTCGATAGCCCGCTGACCGTGCCCGGCGGTGAATCGACAACCATTGACTTTGGCCCAATCAGAGTAGATGACGGCGATGCGCAGCTGGTCACGGCCGCGGCTGATTTTGAACACAACCATGGCGGCACGACCGTCATTTCGGACACCACGCGCGTCGAATTCGGTCAGATACCAGCCAATGAGATCGACGAAGAGGTGGCGGTATGTGATAGCGGCATAACGAGTCGTACAAGTGGCTTGAATCTTGGATCGGCCAGATCTGCTCTGCGTGCCAACTCTGGACAGATGATTTACTTTCCGCTGATAAGAGGGGGGGGTGGCTCGTCGCCCTCACCTTGCACCCAGCTGGGCACGATTCACCATAGCCAGGCACCCCACGCTTTCACCTATTCCGAAACGATCGGACCGTTCATTCACCGGTGCGCGGATGTTTACGACAATGTGGCCCGAATCACGACCAGCGATACCCGAACCGTTCAAGAGGACAATCTACTGGTGCATGCCAGTATGAAGTGCGACATAACCATTGCCTATGAAGATAATGCGCTGGCCGCTGGTAACGATTGGGACTATAACGACGTCATATTTGACCTGACCGTGGCCCCAACGCTGGGGACCGCCAATGATCTTAGGAGCGTCGAATTTACGGTCCACCAGGAAGAGCGAACCGGGAAGATCCAGGCGATTTACCACCATAGTTTCTTCTTGCAGCCGGACTTCGATTGCGCAGGAACCTATAGCCTTTCACAGGACGGGGCCGTGATCGTGTCCGGTGAAGTTTACACCAAAACCAAATCACTCGAGCTGATACCTGACAGCCACGTAGTGGACTGGATGTCCTCGGTCCTGCGCATTGACTTCGTCGATTGCCCGGTGGCGGGGAGTCTAGGCCAGGCTGTCAAGGCTTATGATCCGGTATCCAGCCCGCACGGCGAAGCCTTGTTCCTGAAACCGTGGATAAAAGTTCATGTACACGAGCCAATCCGGTGCCCGATAGACAAGGCCCCGGGTGAACCATGCACGTATCCCATTCCACGCGCAAAAGAGTCTGAAGAGGATCCGCCCGATCCCAGGATGCTGGTTGTTCCGATCGACTGGCACAGTTGGCCGGCCGCCAGGGAAGCCATTTGGGATCATTATTCGAAAACCGTGCATGATCGAGCCACTGCGGCCGAACGGAATCTGCTCGGGCCCATCTTTGACGACAGGTGGTGGGAAGGACAAACGGACTGCGCGGGCGGTGACGTCTGAACTGATCTTGGCAGACCCATCAGCCGCGCCGCGACCGGCACGTCCACGTTTAGAGCGGCAGAGCTTTTGGGGTTGAGCTGACTGGCTGAATCCAGAACGGGCCGCCCTGGTCGCGTCAGGGGCTGTCTTGTGACATATCATCGCCAGCTGACGATGTTTCGGCCGCTTCGGTCGCGTCCTTGTCAGCTTCTAGCCCGGCTTTTTTCGCTCGCCGGCGGCGGTAGAAAAAGCGGCCGACAAAGAACAGCGGTATGCCAACCAGTAGCGCCAGTGGCAGGCAGAAGATGCCGCCCCAAATGAGCGCGTCGGCCAAGCCTTGTAACGCAGTGACCAACGCTTCGATGGCGTCCTTGGCCACGCCCTCGGGCTGCCAGCCGCCGATCTCGATCGGCTGGGACAGTTCATCGGGGATGAGGTCGACGATCAGGGTGGAGAAGGCGGCCGATTGGCTAAGGTACTGCATACGGCCCTTGATGACCTCGATTTCGCTTTCCAGGCGGCTCAACTCCTGATTCACTTGCAAGGCCTCTTCCACATTGCGGGCCTCGTCCAGGAAGGCGCGAACTCGGTCGGCCGTGGCTTCCAGGTTGGCCAGGCGGGCTTCCAGATCGACGAATTCCTCGGTGACGTCCTGGCTGGAGGTGGATTCAGAGCGCACTTCCTTGGCCAGATCTTTGATGTCGACCAGGACGGCATCAAACTGCTCGGCCGGTATCTTGATGGTGACCGTACCGCGCCTGGCGCCGCCGGACTCATAGAGATCGCTGGCGACTACCCAGCCGCTCCTGTCGCCGGCCAGTTGGGCAATGGCCTGAGCGCTGGCCTCGCTGTCCTCGACCACGATGGACACGTTGCCGGTCCGAATGATGAGCCTGTCGGGTCCTTCCTGACCTTGAAGGTTAACGTTGAAGCTCTCACCAGAAAAGGTATCGTCGGAGACGGCCGATTCGGCCTCGAAAGCAGGCGCTTCGGCCGTGGCGGTGAAACCGCGATCAAAGTCAGTTGCGGCCTCTTCGCCCTGGGCACAAGCGGTCATTAGCGACACGGATATAAATAAGATGAGGAGGATGGCTTTGCGCTTCATGGGACGTCTCCAGATATTGACGGCTAAAGATCTATCTATCAATAACAACTATACTTGAGACGCCTTTTGGCTCAGGATGGTTCCCGACGGTCCACATATCAGAGCCCGTAGTCAAGCCTGGCGATCAGCCGGTATGGCAACTCATAATCGTTCATCCGCCCCTGCGTGGCGGCGATAGGATAGGCAACGCGCCGATGCTCCCAGGTCATTTTATCTGTATCCAGGATGGCGTAGGCCGAGCGCGGGTCGTGGTCCCTGGGTTGGCCGACGCTGCCCGGATTGATGATCAGGCGAGCGCTGTCGAGGGGCAAGGGCTGGGAATAAACCGGCGCGTGGGTCATGATCTCTTGCTCGTCCAGCTCCTCGTAAACAATCGGCACGTGGGTGTGGCCAACGAGACAATAAAGTGTCTCGAAGTGCTGGAAGTTGGTCAGCGCCGTGTAGCGGTCGACGATGTATTCCCAGACTGGCTGGCGCGGGCTGGCGTGGGTCAAGGTGAATTCGTCTTTGACCGTCAGCGATGGCAGTCCCTCCAGGTAAGCGCGGCTCTCCTCAGAGAGCACGCCCTGAGCCCAGGCGATGGCGATACGCGCGTCGTCGTTAAAAGTCGATAGATCGAGACGACCCAGAACGGCCCAGTCGTGGTTACCAGACAGGCACAGATGAGGGTGCTCGCGCAGCAAGGCTACGCACTCATTGGGATCGGGGCCATAACCGACGACGTCGCCAAGACACCAGATGACGTCCCATTCACCTGCGGCGTCCTTCAAAACTGTCTCAAAGGCCGCCAGATTGCCATGAATATCTGAAATGACAAGATAGCGCATGAATTGTAATGATACCATGATCGCCCGGGGAGTGTATAATATCGCTATGGCCATTCTGGATGAGAATACGCTGGATTTCATCAGCAACAGCCTGGAACAAACGGTGCGGCTCGGCGTACGACTGGGCGAGCTGTTGTCGGCCGGCGATGTGATTTGCTTGTCCGGGGAACTGGGCGCGGGTAAGACGGCCCTGGCCAGCGGCATCGGCCGCGGCTGGGGCGCGGGACAGCAGGTCACCAGCCCCAGCTTCACCCTGGTCAAGGAGTACCCGCGGCTGCACGACGGCCTGATCTTGTATCATATCGACTGCTATCGCCTGGAGACGGCAGCCGAGGTGGCCACAGTCGGGCTGGAGGAGATCCTGGACGACGGCGGCGCGACTATGATCGAGTGGCCGGAACGGATCGAGCAGTTGTTACCCGAGAACCAATTGTGGGTGGCCATGCGCTACGTTAGCGAGACCCGGCGTGGATTGCGGATGACGGCCAACGGTGATCGGCCGGCCGGACTGCTTAAGCGATTTAAACAGAACGCGTTTGGGGTGTAATGATGACAGCTGCTTTTGGCGCAGGGACCAGGTCAGTGGCTTGTTTTACCTAGGGGCAATCTATGTTGTTGGCGATTGACACGGCGACGCGCTGGACGGGGGTGGCCATCCATGACGGCCGGACCATTGTGGCGGAGACGGGCTGGATGGGCGGCCGAACGCAAACGATCGAGTTGGCTCCGGCGGTGATGGAGTTGCTGCGCCGGACCGGGCAACAGGCCACCGATTTGGCGGCAGTGGCGGTAGCCAACGGTCCGGGTTCATATACCGGCTTGCGCATAGGCCTGGGTTTTGCCAAAGGCCTGGCGCTGGCCAACCAGTTGAAACTCATCGGCGTGCCGACACTAGATATCGTGGCCGCTGCCCAACCCTTATCGGAAGGGCCATTGGTAGTGGTAGCCGAAGCCGGCCGCACGCGAATCTGGGCTGGGCTCTACCGCTGGCAAGCCGGCAAAGGCTGGCGAAGCGAGGGTCAGCCAGACAGCGTCAACTGGCCGGCGTTGTTGGACCAACTGAAGGAACCGGTGACGTTTGCCGGAGAGATCGCGCCGAGCGCGGTGAAGGCGATTCGAGCGGCCAACAAGGCCCATGAAGTTATCTCGGCCGCCAATGCTGTGCGCCGGGCCGGCTACCTGGCCGAGATCGGTTGGCTGCGCCTGCGGCGGGGTTGGACGAACGATCCGATAAGCCTGGCGCCGGTCTATCTACGCGATCCGGCCGGGGCAAAGGCGGACGAATAGTAAGAGTCGAAGGTGACCGTAGTCGCTGGCCGACCGTAGTCGCTGGCCGACAATGGTCGCCGGCCGACAGTAGTCGCAGGCTGATAGTAGTCGCTGGCCAATCGAAGTTCGCTTGGAAAGCCCGTGTTAAAACCTCCCCTACCCTACCTTCTACGAGAAATGCGGCCGTCGGACATCACCCAGGTGATGGGCATCGAACAGGTTGTGTTTCCGACGCCGTGGAAGGCCAGCGCTTATGAATATGAAGTGACCCGCAATCGGTTGGCCCATTACCAGGTACTGCTGGCGCAGCTGGGCGACCAACCGGGGATACTGATCGGCTACGCCGGCACCTGGACCCTGGCCGACGAATTGCACATCAGCACCATCGCCGTTAGCAAGACCTGGCAGGGCAAAGGTTTGGGCGAGTTGCTGTTGCTGAATATGTTAACCCTGGCCTACCAGCTGCCGGTGACGTTGGTGACGTTGGAAGTACGGCGCAGCAATATCGTCGCCCAATCGCTATACAAGAAGTATCTTTTTGAAATTGTCGGCGAGCGACGACGCTACTATGAGAGTCGCGAAGATGCGCTGATCATGAACGCCGGGCCGTTAAACGCCGCTTATCGCGTCCATTTGAAGGAGTGCCAGAAGGCGCTTTTCGGGCGCTTGCAGAATGAGCCACCGGGTGGCGCCGGGGACTAGTGCGGGACGGTCTGAGTTGTATGACATTGCATTTCGTCGCGGATCTGCAAAAGAATCGGCCAACAGGGTCGCGCGAATCACGGATTAGGATGAAGTTATGAAGATGTTTATCACCGGCGGGGCCGGGTTTGTTGGCTGCAATTGCGCCGATCACTTCCTCGGGCAAGGGCACGAGGTCGTCATCTATGACAATCTGAGCCGGGCCGGCGGCCCAGCCAATCTGGCCTGGCTGCAAGGGCGACACGACCGCCGACTACGGTTCATACAGGGCGATGTACGGGACGCGAAGCTTTTGGCGACGTCCATGCAGGGTGCTGAGGCTGTGCTGCACCTGGCCAGCCAGGTGGCGGTAACTACCTCGGTTGAGAATCCGCGGGAAGATTTTGAGATCAACGCCTGGGGTACGTTTAACGTCCTGGAGGCGGTCCGCCATCAAGCGCCGGAGGCGGCCTTTTTGTACGCCTCCTCGAATAAGGTCTATGGCGGCATGGAAAGTGTGAAGGTGGTCGACGAGGGCGGCCGATACGCCTTCGCCGATTTCGTGCAGGGCATCCCCGAGAATTTCCCACTGGATTTTCATTCGCCTTACGGCTGTTCGAAAGGCGCCGGCGACCAGTACACCATCGATTACGCTCGCATCTACGGCCTGAGAACGGTGAGTCTGCGCCAGTCTTGCATCTACGGCCGGCGGCAGTTCGGCGTTGAAGATCAGGGCTGGGTAGCCCATTTCGTCATTGCCGCGGCGCTGGGCCGGCCCATAACCATTTACGGCGACGGCCGGCAGGTGCGGGACCTGTTGCACGTCTCGGATCTGGTGCAGGCTTATGAGCTGTGCATCAGGCACATCGACCGGCTCAAGGGCCAGGCCCTGAACCTGGGCGGCGGGCCGGACAATACCATTACCATCTGGTCTGAGTTTGGCCCGTTGCTGGCAGCGCTGCTCGGCCGGCAAGTCGAAGTGCGATTCGACGACTGGCGGCCGGGCGATCAGAAGGTATTCGTGGCCAACATCGCCCGGGCCGCGAATTGGCTCGGGTGGCGACCAACTGTGACGCCGGCCGCGGGGATCGGTGATCTCTATGAATGGGTGCGGGCTAATCCGGAGCTGTTTGCCGCGCGCCCCGGCCGATGAATGGCGGTTAAGCGGCCGGACCTGGTTGGCCCACCAAACCTGCGGCCGAAGGTTGAAATGTGCTATACTTGCTGCCCGCATCAGGCACCAGCACTGATGACTGCGATTGCCTGAACCTGGTCGCGACAGAGAAGACGGCCGGTCCAAGTAGAGAGGAGATTCAAGCAAAGATGGCAAGAAGGAAAGCGAGAAGAAGAAGATCGAATTCGGAGAAGGTCATGATCGTGCTGGGCATTTTGATCGCCCTTAGCATGCTCTTTTCCTTGTTCGTTGGTCTTGGCGGAGGGGGCAGCGACAGCCTTGGCAACTCGCCGTTGCCGGAGAGCGAGCGATTTGAGGTGCCGGCCGAGCCGGTGGGCGCCTTGGATGTTGGCCTGAGCCCGCTGGCGATGATTGGCCCGTCGACGGCAGGACCACCGCTGGCGTAAGGTTGAGCGAGTTTGGGGGAAATGCTGAAGTATTAAGGCTTGCCCTGAGCGGAGTCGAAGGGGTGCAAGATGAGAGTTAGCCGGGGCCCAGGATAACGATCAGCAGCCCGATAAGCAAGACAATGCCATATTCCAGGACGGCCTGGCGGCTGAAGCGGCCGACCACGCTTTGTTGGATTAGCCCTACCAGGCCATAGAAGACGACCAATAGCAGGAGCCCACCCTGCATGGCGGTCAGGGACCAGTAGTTGACAGCCCAGCTCATCAAGCCCAACAGCAAGCCAGCACTGGCGCCGTATAGGAAGGCGTCGCGAGCCCGGCCGGCTTCGAACCAGAGGTAGCGAGCGGCCAAGAGCGAACTCGCGGCGAAGATGGCCGTGCCGCTGAGCAGGGCCCGGACCCGCAAATCATAAATGCGACTGTAGAGCAAGAAAGCCACCAGGTAGATCAGCGCGCGCTCGCCCCAGCGTACGGCGGTCCGGCCGCGATCTTCTGGATCGACGTTGGCGTATTCGGCGGCCAGGGCCAGCGGCGTCAATATCGCGCTGACGACAATGGCCGCCGTCCAGACGCCGACGCCTTCGAAGGCCAAAAGCCAGCCGGCCAAACCCAGCAGGAGCAGGGCAGGCATAATCCAGTACATGACCGAGCGGTCCAGTTGGCCTTGCCGGGCCAGCGGGTGGCTGCGCACCAGGGATTCGACGGCCGTAGCGCCCAGGCCGGCCGAGAGCAATAGCATGATGGTCGTGGCCGACAGGTTGATGCCCAGGGGCGAACCCAAGACATCGACGCCGACGGAGCGAATAGGGGCGTCGAAGAAGCGGCCGAGGGCCAGTCCCAGTACCAGCGCCCCGCTCAAGACGCTGAGACGGTCGCGGTCGAGAATGCGCGTGTTCATGATGGGCAGGATTGTAGTCCAGGGACGGGAAGGGAGCAATTGGCGACCAGCGACGAGCCTCTAGCTGAAAGCTTTCAGCCGTCAGCCGTCAGCCGTGGGCTGGAAGCCGAGCGCTCTACTTCAGCCGCTCACCCGTTCTGCCCTACATCCTCAGTGGCCGCGCAGGGCCTCGGGCCAGACGCGAATGGCGACTGAATAGTCCTGGGCGAAGTCGGCTGCAGACATATTGAGGCGCTGAAAGCCGGCGCGGTATTTCTGGGAGTAGGCCGGCAACTGATCGGCCGGCGGAGCGCTGGCATCAATGGCGGCCCGGCCGGTGAAGACGACGATATCGCCTCCTTGGCCGTCGCCGTCGAAATTGAGGGCCACTTTGGGCCGGGCGGCAATGTGTTTGAGCTTGGCCGTGCCCGGCCGGCTGTAAATGAGGAAGCTCTCGCCATCCCAAAGAAACCATACGGGGCGCGGCTGGGGATAATCGTCGGCGCCGGTCGTGGAAAGCCAGATGATGCGCTCTTCACCTAAACGGCGGGTCACGCGGCGGCCGAATTCGGACCTGGTATCGAGCATACTCTTCTCCTTCAGATTTGGCTTTCAGCCTTCAGTTTTGCGAATTCCAATGGTTGTCGATATTCATCCAAGGCGGCGCGCCGGCCATGCATGAACACCCAAGATAATCGGAAGCGGACTCACGCGCTTCAACAATCATTGTATCATTTTTTACCGGAACGTTTCGCCGATGAGGGAAGGCCAGCGTACATTGGCGCTGGTCTTCAGGTCATGCTTTGCCCAGGTCTGTATTCGGAAAGCTCACGTTACTTCAGCGGTTTGGCACGCGCGAAGTTCGAGGCGCAAAGGACGCTTGATTCTCTGAGGTAGAAGAGGCGTGATTGGCGCTGGCAGAGTGGACTATTGTCCTACCCCCAAGGCTAGATCAATTGGTCAAAGTGGTGCATAATGGGTGAGAATATATGGTTCGAGCCATGAAGATCTGTATCGCCAATCTGTACTACAATATAGCTATGGCGCAGTCGTCCCCGAGCGCCTTCCTCGAACGCATGCCCATGCTAAGGCACTTGCCTGCATCACTGGCGGCGGCCGGGCACCAGGTGAGTGTGCTGCAACTGTACCCGGAAGCGGCGTTGATCCCTTCGGAAAATGTGGATTATCACTTCATCCGTCCGGCGGCGCTGGAGAAGGCTTGGGCGCGGGCAGCTGGACGGCTGAACGGGCGAGTCTGGACCCGTCACGTGCCGGCGACCCGTGCAGCCCGGCATATCCTGGCTCTGAAGCCGGATGTGGTTCATTTTCATGGGCTGACCATGAACGCCAGTCTACGTACGTTACAAGTGCTGCGGGGCAAAGACGGACCGGTCATCGTCGGCCAGTATCACGGCGGCCGACCGGCTGAGGGTCGCGTGTCGCGCCGCCTGCAAAAGCAGGCTTTGAAACAGGTGCAACGGGCGCTGTTCGGTCGCGGGGAAGCGGCCGACCGGTTTGTGGACGCCGGCTTGCTGGAGCGCCAGCAAGTGGTCACCATCATGGACAAGTCGACCGCGATGACCATGGCCTCGCGCCCGCAAGCGCGCAAGGAAAGCGCCATGCACGGCTCGCCGGTCTTTCTGTGGTTCGCCAATCTTGACCCGGATCGCGACCCGATGACGGCCGTGCAGGGCTTTGAGCATATTTTGCATAGGTGGCCCAAGGCCCAGTTGTACGTCTACTATAGCGGAGACGCGCTACTCACCCAGCTGCGGGCCTACGTGATCGCCCGGCCGGCGCTGGCCGGACACGTGCATTTTCGCGGCCGGCCGCCGGACGGATCTTCGGAGACCATCTTCAACAGCGCCGATTTCCTCTTGCAAACCGACCGCCGGGTCACCAACGGCCATGTCGTGCTGGAGGCCATGGCCTGCGGCGTCATTCCCATCGTGAGCGATGTCCCCCCATTTCGCTCACTGGTCGATTACGGCCGTTGCGGCTTTCTATTTCCCCAAGGCGAGCCCATGGCAATGGCCAGGCAGGTGCTGGAATTCAGCCCGGGCAAGATAGCCGGCCGGGCGGCCCTGGTCCACGACTGGTTTGAAAACGCCTACAGCTACGATGCCCTGGCCGGTTTGTTGCTGGAGATCTATCGCGAGGCCATCGCCGAGCGCCGGATACAGAATGAACCTCTGGGACATACCCTAACTGAAGTCGCAAGTAATTGAGATTTGGCGCCTGGCAGGTTGCACGTGGCGGGTGGCAGGTGCGAAGTTTTCGGCTGACGATAGACTTCTGATTGCCCCAAAATTTGAGGCCGGTCGATGGCATTAGGCTGTCGACCGGCCTTTCAGTTTAGCTTCGATTGCTTTCCCGGGGCCCGGTTACCACTCGGGGCGTCGACCCATCGGCAGGAGCGGATGGCTGCGCAGGAAGCGCAGCAGGATGACGGAGCCGGTCAGGGCGATCAGCGCGCCGATGGCCATGATACTCCAGGGAAAGGCCAGGCCGGTTGCATGGGCTACCGCGAAAAAGATGACCGCCAGGGCGCCGTAAGCGTACCAGCGGGGGGCGCGAAATACGTAGCCTAAAACCAGGAATGCACCCAGGGCAAAGGCAGCCGCGACGCCCACGGCACCAAAGCGCATCAGATCGCTTGAGGGAGCGAAGCGCGACTCGCCCAGGAGGAGGACAAGAAGAACAAGGCCCAGGACGACCAGGCCAACCAGGGCGGCCAACAGGGCGGCGCCTAGCATAGTGGTCCTGCGAGCGGCGGACTCGTCTAGCTCTTGTCGCTTGAGGCGGGGTACGGTCACGGTTTCCTTGAAGTTCCAGAGCATGGGGGCGAAGAGGGCCGCGTAGACGCCGACCATCCAGACCATTTCGGTGAACAACATCAGGCCGGCCAGGAAGATGCACCAGCCTATGAATACCTCCAAAACGCCGTCATTCTGATAGGACATATACAGTTGGCGGAGTTTCGTATCGGTTTGCAACCTACCCATCGTAACCTCCCTGGAGATGAGCAATTGGCTATGAGCTATGAGCTTTGAGCTTTGAGCCGTCTGTGTTGTCAATTGGGGCCTGGGATCCAGTGTGTAACCGACAGGAGCAGGCTTGAGAATAGGATAAGGGATCGGCCGGAAAAGCGCATCGGACAGTCAGGTAGATCGGTATTAGCCGGGTGGGTAATATGGGGATCGGAAAATGGGGATCGGGGGCTGGGGACCAACGGAGAAGAGGAGCCAGGGGCTATAAGCCCGGAGCTGGTGGCTCGGAGCTTGAGGCTCGCGGCTAGGTTGCCGGGCGATGGGCGTGGGCTAGAATCGGGGAATGGGTATGATACGCAAGCGAACGGATGTGGTGATCGTCGGCAGTGGGCCGGGCGGGGCGACTTTGGCCCGCGAGTTGGCCCGATCGAGGACCGGGATGGGGGTTACACTACTGGAGCGCGGCCGCGATTGGCGGCACAATCCGCTGTACGGCACCTATCCGGGGGCGATGCTGTATACGGACCGGGCCTCATTCCTGTACACCCAGGAGGGGCTGTCTATCGTGCGGCCGATGATGGTCGGCGGGGCGACGAGCATGTATTGCGCCTGCGCGGCCGCCCCCCTGCCCTGGTGGCGGGAGAAGTATGGCATCGACCTGGATGGCTACGCTCAGCAGACGATCGAGGAGTTGGGCATTGGGCCGCTGCCGGCCGAACTACGAGGCGTGGCCTCGACCCGCATCGCCGAGGCGGCGGCCGAATTGGGCATGGAATGGACGCCACAGGATAAGTTTGTGGCCCCGGAACGTTATCCGGAATTTGATTGCGGGGCGACGTGCATGTTGGGTTGTCGCTGCGGGGCGAAGTGGAATGCGGCCGAATACGTGGACCAGGCGCTGGCCGATGGCATCGACCTGTGGACTGGGGCGCGGGCGGATTCCCTGTTGCACGGCTACGGAACGGTATCAGGGGTCAGAGGGCGAATTGGCCGGCGAGCATTTGAGATCGAGGCCGACGTGGTGGTGCTGGCGGCCGGCGGGCTGGGCTCGCCGCGTATTCTACAGCGCAGCGGGCTGAAGGATGCCGGCCGGGGCATGACGTTAGATACCACGTCGATGGTCTATGGCCTGGTGCCTTTCAAGGGCAACGGCAACGAGCCGCCCATGACCTGGAGCTCCGCCGACGACGAGATCGGGGCCATGTTCTCGACCTTGATCGATCCCTGGCTGAACTACCCTGTCGTTATGTTAACTAAAGCGCCGGCCCATGTGCTGAACTGGCGGCGCTGGGGACGGACAATAGGGGTGATGATCAAGTTGAAGGATGATATCAGCGGCCGGGTGGATGAGCGCGGCGTGATCAGCAAAGGACTGACCGAGGGCGACGCGAAACGCCAGGCCCGGGCCGAGGAAGTGGCCCGGCACATCTTGCTCAAGGCCGGCTGCGACCCGGAGACGATCTTCACCAGCCCGCTGCGCGGCACTCACCCTTCGGGCACGGTGCGCATCGATACGATGCTTTCGCGCGACCTGGAGACGGAGATCAAGAACTTATATGTGTGCGACGCCAGCGTTTTCCCACAGGCCCTGGCCCGGCCGACGGTGTTGACGATCATCAGCCTGGCGAAGAGGCTGGCCGAGCACTTGATCGGGGGCTGGAGCTAGGGGCCGTTTCGCTGCTGTTCGGCGCCGAATCAACAAGTGATGGAGCCTGAAGAACTTCGCCAGCGACTTGCTCGCTTTCCCAGTCTGGCGCTCGCCGATTATCCGACGCCGCTGGCTCGACTTGAGCGGCTGACGAGTCATGTTGGTGGGCCGGAGCTGTGGATCAAACGGGATGACGGCATTGGGCCAGGCATGGGCGGCAACAAGACGCGCAAACTGGAATACCTGCTGGCCGAGGCACTGGAACAGGGGAAGCGCAAGGTGGTCACCTATGGCGGTCTCCAGTCGAATCACGTCCGCATCACGGCCGCCGCCTGCGCGATGTTGGGCCTGGAGGCGCACCTTTTATTCTTTGAGCGCCGGCCGCGTGAGCTGCAAGGCAACCTATTGCTGGACAGGCTGTTCGGAGCCAGGCTGCACTTCATCCCCTTCGGCGGCGGCAGCAGCGGGGCCATGTCCCTGGAAACGGTCATTCGGCTGGTGAAGGCAGCCGCCCTGCCCCTGGCCGGCCGGGGCGCCTACCATATTCCCGGCGGCGGTCACAATGTTCGGGGTTGTCTTGGTTATGTCAAGTGCGCGCTGGAGCTACACGAGCAGCTAGCCGAACAAGGGCTGTTGGACCGGCCGGCGACGTTGGTCACGGCCTGTGGCACAGGCGGCACGTTGGCCGGGCTGATGGCCGGGTTGGCGCTGCTGGAGTCGCCGGTACAGTTGCTGGGCATTGACGTGGGTAAGTTGTGGAAGGGTTTTCCGGCCAGCATCGCCCGGTTGGCCAGCGATCTGTGCATGGAATTGGGTTCGCCGCGCCGGTTTGAAGCGGCCGATGTGCCTATCATCGAGGGGCGGTACGTGGGGCCGGGCTATGCGGCATTCACAGAGGCGGCCGGCGCGGCCGTGCGAATTGTGGCCGAGCAGGAAGGTATCCTCCTGGATCCGATCTACACCGGCAAAGCGATGGCCGGGCTACTTGATCTGGCTGCGAAAGGTAGGTTTATCGACGGGCAGCGGGCGATCTTTCTGCACACGGGCGGTGAGCCGGGCTTGTGGGCGGGGAGTGGCGATCGGGGGGCAGTGCCTTGACGAAGATGGCGTGCTGCAACACGGCAGGCACACGTTATGTTAACCTACCCTGAACGGTTTGACCTTTTGGACAGGGAAATCGCCCGACGGCCGCTGGCTGGTCATCGCGGCTGATCGGCCGCGGCTGATCGGCCGCGGCTCACCGGTCGCGGCTCACCGGTCGCGACTAATGGGCCGCGGCTAAGCGGTCGCGGCTAACCGGCCGGTGTATATAGTTCAATGCGAGTGCTCTTTACAATGGCAAGCCCTTCTTCATTGAGCGCCTGGATGTCCGGATTTACGAAAGACTTTTCCACTGCAGCTTCCATGGCGGCCATGCTTGCCCACTGGCGCTCAAGGATCAACGTATTGAAGTCATACACACCACTGATATTCCAGAAGCGTTTTTTGGGCGGATAACCCAGACCAGCCTCAATGGCATCATAACGCTTATCAAGCTCCTGGAGTTCAGCAAATTTACCCGGATATATCTCCGTTATCATTCTCTCAACGACGATCATGTTGCACCTCTTGATCTTAACAGTAAACCGTATTGGATTTAAGTATAGGAAAGCTGCGCAGCATGTCAATACTCAGGGAAGACGAAGTTCAAGGGTGACGTGATAGCTGACGGCTGACACCGCTAGCAGCCATCCGCTAACCGCTAACTACGGCCGTCCCGACCGAGTAGATCGGCGGCAGGGTATCGGCCAGCGTATCCCATGAATCGCCCTCGTCGCGGCTGTAGAATAGCTGACCGGAACCGGTGCCGACGTAGACGCCGGCCGGATCGAGGCCGTCCGTGGCCAGGGCTTCGCGGAAGACGTTGAGGTAGGCGTTTTCCTGGGGCAAGCCCTGGGTCATGCCTTGCCAGCTCTCGCCGCCGTCGCGGGTGCGATAGACGCGGAATTTGCCCTCGGGCGTGTAGCGGTACTCGTCGCTGTGCATGGGCACGACGTAGACAGTCTGGCCGTCACGCGGGTGAATGGCCATGGGGAAGCCAAAGGTCGAAGGTAAGCGGCCGCTGCCGATGTCTGCCCAGGTTTCGCCGCCGTCGGCCGTGCGATAGACGCCGCAGTGGTTTTGCTGGTAGAGCGCGTTTGGGTCTTCGGGGCTCATGACCAGGTGGTGGCAACATTGGCCCACCTCGGGGTAGGTTTGGGGCAGAAAGTCGGCTCTTACACCCTGGTTTTTGGGTGCCCAGGTCTGGCCGCCGTCTTCAGTGCGAAAAACGCCGGCGGCCGAGATGGCGACGAATAGGCGGTCGGCATTGGTCGGGTCCTGGACGATGGTGTGGACCATCAAGCCACCGGCGCCGGGCTGCCACTGATCGCGAGTGGGATGGTCGTTGATGCCCGGCATACCGGACCAGGTACGGCCGTCATCGTCGGAACGGAACAGCGCACCCGGGTCGGCGCCGGCCCACAGCGTTTGCGGCTGGCTCGTATGGCCGGGCTGCACGTGCCACATGCGGCGCACGGTGCGCTTGTCGCCCTCGGCGAAGTGCGGACCGTCGACCATCTGCCAATTCTGACCCAGGTCGGCCGAGCGGTGGATGTTGCTGCCGTAGACGTCGTGGGTCAAGGCGGCGTAGAGCATGTGGTTGCGGTGATCGTACTTCATGTGGGTTAGCGACCAGCCGGGGAAGTGTGGTCCGGAGGTGCGCCATTCCTGGCGAGCGGCATCGCTCTCGAAGATGAAGGCGCCTTTGCGGGTGCCGGCCAGTACCTGGACGCGGGTCTGGGACATAGAATACCTCCTTGGGATGTGGCTATCAGCTGTTAGCTTTTAGCCGTCAGCCTTCAGCCGGCTATTGTGCATGAAACCTGGAAAGGCGGCTTTGATGGCTGGCGTGATACAAGGTCGTCTGGCGATGATATCAGAACATACGTTCCGAGACAAGGTCGAGCGATCAATGCGCCCGGTGTTTTCAGAGGCTGCGGTTTATCCCTGCTTTACTGCCTCGCCCCTGAGTAAATCCTTTGTATCTCCAGATGTTGGTGGTATAAAATGAGCAGGGTCTGCTGCCCGAATTTTCTCTCACACAGGGGACTTGAATCATGACCGACCACCATTTCCTGAGCTACTCCAACGCCGATGCGGCCGATTTCGCCATATGGTTGGCCGACGAACTGACGGCCGGGCCGCCGGCCTATCGTGTGTGGCTGGATAAGCGTGATTTGCGCGCCGGCCAGGATTGGGACGAGCAAATCGTCGAGGCCATTCGCGACTGCGGGACGCTGTTGTTTGTCATGACCGTTGACAGCGTTGATCCTACCTCGGTCACCAAGCAAGAATGGACCCGGGCGCTCAAGTACGGAAAGCCGATCGTGCCCCTGCGCCTGCACGCCGACGCGGAAACGCCTTTTCGGTTGGCCAACCGGCAGTATGTCGAGTTCAGCGGTGACCGGCAGGTCGGCCTGGCCAAGCTGCGGGACCACCTGGCCTGGTTATCTGGGCCGGAAGGGCAGGTACAGATCTTGAAGGATCGGCGGGCCGATCTCAGGCGCGATTTGCGCCAGGCTCCAGATGAGAGCAGCCAGCAACGGATCGCTGCGGAGCTGGCCGAATTGGAGCGTCAGATTGGCGAAGCCGAGCCGCAGGCCGTCCCAGCACCAACGCCGGATCCTGCGTCTCAGGATTACGCGCCGGCCGTTAGCCCTGAGCCATCCTTTGAACAAGAGGGGCACGGGCGCGCAAACCAGATCGGCCAGACGGCGGAACCAGGCGCACCTGTTGCGCCTGGTTCC
>JBFFWQ010000080.1:0-27431 GCA_041570195.1 Promineifilaceae bacterium (SeqCode)
GCGGCGCTCGTCCGGCCGCATCGTATAACCCTAAGCGGATCGCATACTCCCCGGCCGGCAGCGTATCTGGCAACGTGATCTCGTACAGGTCGGAATAGAGCTGCCCTGGTTGCCAGACCTGCGTGGGCCAGCGGCCGCCGAAAGGTCGCTGATCCTGCTGCGCTACAATCCCTCCTGCCTGGTCTACCAGGTGAACAAAGACCGTCAGATCGCGTTCGATCGCCTGTGACGGCCGCCAGTTCAGCCAGATTGGCAAGATTTCCCCGGCCGTAAATGAACCTCTGGGTAAAGCCAAACTGGTGAGTTCAATCCCGTTTTGCCAGCGGACCTGGGTCTGCTCCTCATCCAGATCGTTTGCGCGATCTGGCGCTTCTGGCTCGCCCAACCGCAGCCAGCCGATGTGGATGCCGGGGTGCGGCGTATCTGGCGCGGCCGCGAGGGGTAGACCGCCATCGAGGGCCGGATCAATGACGGTTAGGCCAAGCCGATATGTGCCGGGCGACAAATCGGTCGGGACCGGCAAGCGGATTGGAATGCTAAGCTCATCCCCTGGCTGCCAGAGATCGCTGCCATACCAGCCACCAAATGGTTTGGTTTTAGCGCCGGTCACGGGCGTCAATGTCTGGGCATCTACCAACTGGGTTCTGATCGATAAGTCTGGCGGCTGAGACTCCTGAACCGACAGATTGAGCCAGGCCACCATATCCTCGCCAGGCGACAATTCCAGGTCGGCGAAGGAGACACTTGTCAGTTCCAGGCCGCCAGCATAGTCAACATCCGCGGTAACTTCGGCCAGCTCTTGCTCTGGTTGCCGTCGCTCGTAAATCGTTACGTGGTCGAAGGAAGCAACCTCCTGGTACATGTCGTTAAACCACCATTGGCCGCGCAGGGCGCCCCAGCCTGTGTTTCGTAGGGTTAGGGCATACTCTGGTTGGTAAGAATTAACCGCGTAGACTAGGGTCTCTACCCAGCCGACCTGGTGATCGGTCATGTCAAGACTCACCAGACCCATGGTGTCGACGATGGGCCGCTGCGAATGGTAACCGATGCGCCCGATTTCGATGGTGGCGACGCTGGCTTCTTCCGCCGTATTGTCCGCCAGCCACTGGCCGGCCGAAACATAGGCTAGCGGTTGTTCGGGCAACGAAATCAGCCTTCGTAAGTGGGTTACCTGACCCAAGATCAGGAGCGCCAAGACCAGGATGCCTGACACCTGTAGCAGGCGGTTGAACGAGGGTGACGAGAGCGAGTGTTTTTTGGTCGTTTCACCCGTATCAGCGCTTGAGGCGACAGGTCGACAGTCGCCTAGCAAGAAACCAATTCCTAAGGCGATGATCAGGTTGATCGCCGCCAGCGGAGGTGCAAAGTACCAAGGGAAACTGACCACACCAAACCATAGATAGCTGGCCACATACAGGACGACCCAACCAACTAGCCACCACAGTGTGCGGGCCCGGCTGACGATGACGCCTAGCCCCAAGAGCAACAAGGTAACAAAGAGCAGGGCAATTGGCGTGCTAAACTCGGCCGTAGCCGCCCGCTGGAGTTCGCGCCAAAATGGCAACTGGCCACCGACCGACATGAGTTCGTTTTGACCGAACTTCGCCGCAGCGCTGTTGGGCAGGAATGAACCGTAGCGCCAGAAGGCATAGAGAAACCAGGGCAAAACGAGCGCCGAAACCGAGGCCGCTTCACGCCAGGGCAACTTCTTTTCGCGACGCCAGATCTCCAATCCAAGGACAAGGAGCCATAGCGCGCCGTCATGCCGGGCCAGGATCAATGCTGCCGCTAGGACCACGGCCAAAGGTTTGCGGCCGCCCAGCCAGGCCCAGGCGACCCACAGCATTAAGGCCACGACCAGCGCGGTTTCCATGCCCAGACTGAGTAGGAAGTAGGGTTGAACGGCCAACAAAAGACCGGCGACGAGCCCGGCGCGGGGCCAGCCTTCTTGCCAGAGTAGAGCGATGGCCGCCCACGAGGCAGCGATCCAGCTCAAGACGGCCAGCCAATGGCCCAGCATTTGTAGATCGTAGAGGAACAAGCCTAGCCCGGCCAGCAGCAAAGCGTAAAGCGGCGTCGTGGTTCCCAACACCCACTCTCCTGGATTGTAGAGCAGGCCAAGACCCTGACGCAGATTGTCGGCATAACGATAAGTGATGAAGGCGTCGTCAAAGGTAAGCCATGATGGATGACTTGCCCCCAAATAGACGATGATTCCGGCCGAGACGGCGGCTAAGATAAGAGCTGCTACCCTCTTAGGATCGCCTGCTGAGTTAGACATACGCCGTGCTTGTGACAAGAAACTGGCGAGCACGCCAGTTGGTTACCAATCAATCCGAAGTATAGTTGCTTTGACCAACCCATGCACAAGGGCAAAGGGTATGTTGATCAGGGAATGGTCATCCTGAATCGAACCATCAGCCATAGCCCTGGGCATTAACGGGGTCAGCCGAGCAAATGGGTCAGTCCGGCCGCCATCTGTGGAGACGGGGTGCACGGCCCTTCGAGCGCTTCTTCCGGCCCCTGCTTGCCATTAGTCATCGCCACGAACGGCAGGTACAGCCTCGGTTCTGGGGTGGGCGTGGCTGCCGGTGTATGAGAGGCCGTGGCTGTTGGGGTATTTGTCGTGGTGCCGGTCGCAGTGCTTGTTGCCGTATTGGTTGGCGTTGAAGTTGGTGTGTGACTTGGCGTGGCCGTCGGCGTGCTGGTTGCCGTCACAGTTGGCGTGTGGCTGGGCGTAGCGGTTGGGGTGTCGGTGGGTGTTGGTGTGTTTGTGGGCGTCGCCGTTGGCGTGTGGCTGGGCGTAGCGGTTGGGGTGTCGGTGGGTGTTGGTGTGTTTGTGGGCGTCGCCGTTGGTGTGTGGCTGGGCGTGGCCGTCGGGGTGTTGGTGGCTGTCGCGGTTGGGGTATCGGTGGGCGTTACCGTCGGCGTGTTGGTCGCCGTGCTTGTGGGCGTAGCCGTCGGCTCCGGTCGGCAATCTTTGTTAATGGTAAGTTCGTCGATTAGTGTGCTGGCCGTGTTGAAGAATTGAAGCGTCATGGCCGTGTCCGAAGCAATGACCAGCATCGCGCCATAATCGGCGTTGTAGCGAACTTCCGAGGTCACGCCGGCGGGCAGCGTACCTATGTGCAAGAAGTCGCGCAGGCTCTTGCCGCCAGCGCCGTTAACGAAATAGGGAAAGCCGCTGGCATCCAGGCGCTCGTAGCTATGCTCGTGCCCGGACATGACCACTTCGGCACCCCAGTCGGCGTAAGGCCAGCGCATGTCTTCGTCAGACCCATGATTGCCAGAAGAGTAGGGTGGATGATGAAAATAGACGACGTCAAAACAAGAGTCCGAGGCGGATAGCCCGTTCTGTAGCCATTTTCCCTGGACGGAATCCGGCAGATCGCCGTCGGGCTCGCGGCCGTCGCTGTCGATGGCAAACAGGTGAACCAGCCCAAGGTCGACGTCGTAGTACCGTTCGTTGCCTGGTAGGGTGAAATAGTCAAAATAGGGCCCGCTGCAGTCGCTGCCGTCACAACTCAACGAGCGCCAATCGTGATTACCCAGAGAAGGCCAGAAGCGATTGGTTGGGCTGCCAGATCCATAGTCGCCCTGGTAATTGCCGATGAACTGGCTGTAGAATTGGCCGATATGGTCGTCAATTGTTTCGGCCGCTCCGTCCGAATAGTTGTTGTCTCCGGTTGTTATGACGAAATCGGGATCCCAGCTGGCGACCAGAGTGGCTACTGAATCTTCTGCAGAGGATCCATCACCGTAATCGCCGATCACGGCGAAAGTCAGATCACCCGCGATAGGCGTCGACGTGCTGTCTGGCGTTGCCGTCGGCGTATTTGTGGGCGTTGGTGTGGCAGCGCTGAAGCTTGTTTCGAACATGCCCAGGTCGGGGGCCAGTCCGTCATATTCGGCCGGCAACATGTCCAGCACAATTTCGCCGTACCAGACGTAATATGCAGTACCGGCGTCAATGGCCGGACTTCCGGCCTGCAGCCGATAGTCCCCGTCCAGCAGCGGATCGGCCAGCAAGGCGGTGTCCTCCTCTACATTGCTGCCGCTGTGATCGGCGGCGTTGTTCCAAAATATGTTGTGGTCGACGATCGATCCTTTCCGACCGCCGTCAATGTTCTTCAGACCCAGAACCGTCGAACCCTCAAATATGTTATTCAGGACGATCATGTTGTCGCCGCCAGTCACGGCATAAGGGTTGCCGGAAAAGGTGTTATAGTAGAGATGAATGCGTTCCAGAATGCTGGCCGCCCGAAAGTCTTCATCGGTCTCGGCGTTGTCCATCAACCCCAGACCAACCATGGCGCTATTGGTGATTAGATTGCGCTCGATGAAAAAGACACGGTCGGTAAGTTCGTCATAGTCGATGATCTGGATGCCATCTTCCAGGCTGCCGTCGATGACGTTGCCCCGGATGACAGTCTCCAGGGTCGGGCCGCTGTACGGTTGCAGCCGGATCTCGATGCCATCGTTGCCGCTGTCCAGGATGGTGTTGTCTTCTATGAGCACCGCTACGGCGCCATCTAGATCGATGGCGTCGTCTCTATTGGAGACGAAGACGTTGTCCCGGCAGATGCCGCCGGCGCTCTCATAGTCAATGGCGTCGGCGTGGCCGGTGAAAATGTTGTTATCGATCAAGGTATCGGCAAAGGCTAAGATGCCATCGTCGCCATTCTGGATGGTGAAGCCTGTGATCCGAGTCTGGGGGCCGTCGTATGCGTCTACGGTCAAGACTGTGCTCCCGCCGCCGTCAAGCACCGTCTGCTCGATTATGTCCGGATCACCCGTCTGCAAGAACAGAGAAGCGAGCGTAACGCCCTTGCCGTTGATGTTCAGATTTTCATCATAGACGCCGGGCGAAACAAGAATCAAGTCATCGTCGGCGGCCGCGTCGATGGCAGCCTGCACCGTGGCATAATCTTGAGGGACGCGGAGCGTACTGCCGGCCTGGACGACTCTTACTCTTGTCCGCTGCAAGAATGCCAGCAGCACAACGAACAGCAGTAAAAAAAGCAGCAGCGCCTTGCTTTTTATGCTCATGCAAAGAACCCTGGACTAGATAACAGTTTACTGTTCGAGTCGTCTAGGCAACTGTCCGTCAGTTTGAGATCGTTGGACCACGTTGCGCGTCCGTAGAAGCGAGTGCTAGACATTATCCTAGCATATTTCGAGATGGCTGGGCAATTGTTCAATTACATTCGCCCATTTCACCACATTTCCGCCAACCATTCACAATTCTTTCACAACTTTCCTCCATACTGCGAAAAGTCAGGCATTTGTTGATCTGAGCGGCCTGCGGTTAGGAATGGAAATGCCTGACTTTTCTACCAAAAGCTAACGGCTAACAGCCGGCCGCTAACCGCTTCATCAAGGAGATGATGTTAAGATGTTTCGTGGACGTTTTTTGGGTTTTCTTTTCGCGATGCTGCTGGTCGTGGGCCTGTTGGGCCTGGCCGGTTCGTCGATATACCGCGCCGGTTGGACTCAGGGTTACTTCGTGGGCAAGGTCTCGGACGGCGGCGAGTCGGCCGCCGTCACGCCCGAAGCAGCGCCCGGCCGGGCACTGCATTACGGAGGAGGTTTTTCACGGGCCGATAGTTTCTTTGGAACCGTGGTCAAGTGTTTCCTTTTCCTCTTCTTGATCGCCATGTTCTTCAAATTCATCGGCCTTCTCATGTGGCGCAAGGGTCGGTACGGATGGGGTCGCCACGGCCGGTGGGGCGCCAGCTCTGGCTGGCGAAAGCACAAGCACTGGTCCAAACATCATGAGCACACGCCGCCCTGGTACGATGACGAATCAGACGAACCGATGAAGGCCTGATCCCATCTGTACGGCGTCCCATACGCCTTGAGGTACAATGAAGCGCCAGGCAGGCGGTTGTGTCCCATCCGCCGTGGCCTGGCGCTTAAATATGTGATTGATATTTGATGAACGAACTGATTTTAGTCGTCGACGACGAACCGAAGATCGTGCAATTGGCCCGGGATTATTTAGAGCGATCCCAGTACCGGGTGCTGGCGGCCGGCGAAGGGCGAGCGGCATTGGCCATGGCTCGCCAGGAACGGCCGGACCTGGTCGTGTTGGATTTGAATCTACCTGGCATGGATGGCCTGGACGTCTGTCGGACGCTGCGACGGGAGAGCGACGTGCCCATCATCATGCTCACCGCCCGCTCGGAAGAGACGGACCGGCTGATCGGCCTGGAGCTGGGCGCCGACGATTACATCAGCAAACCCTTTTCGCCGCGCGAGTTGGTGGCCCGGGTGCGGGCGGTGCTGCGGCGGGCCCAGGGCGGCGTGCGCCAGCCGGGCCTGGTGCGGGCGGCCGATCTGGCCATCGACTTGAATGGCCATACCGTGCGCCGGGATGGCGAGCCGGTAAATCTATCGCGAACGGAGTTTAACCTGCTGGCTACCCTGGCTCAGAATCCGGGCCAGGCTTTTACCCGGGCCCAACTGCTGGACCGGCTGCATGGGGTGGTATACGAGGGTTACGATCGCAGCATCGACGCCCATATCAAGAATCTGCGCCGCAAGTTGGAGCCCGATCCGGCCGAGCCGCGTTACATCTTGACTGTTTATGGCATCGGCTACAAATTCGCCGACGAGGAGGGGGTGTGAAGCTCGACAAGCGGCGCCATAAGGATTGGCAGGGCTTCGGCCGTTCGCGCGGCGGCTGGCGCTACAAGGACGGCCCGGGCCATCGCCCTGACTGGAATCGCCGGAGCGGCTGTCTGTTTGCCCGCTTTGTTCTCTTCGTTGGCTTCATCATCCTGCTGTTTTTGGGCGGGCTGGCCATGGCCGCTTTCCTGTTGACTCGCCTGTTTGGCGGCGACGGACAGATGGCGGTCCTGGTCTGGATCCTGGGCTGCGGCCTGGCCCTGGCTCTACCCTTGATGGCCCTGGCCTTGTCCGTGCGCGCTTTCCGGCGTTATGCTACGCCCCTGGCCGGGGTGATGGAGGCGGCCGATGCGGTGGCCGAGGGCGATTTCAGCGTGCGACTGGCCGAGGAAGGGCCGGGCGATTTCCGGCAATTGGCCCGCTCTTTTAACCGCATGGCCCAGGAGTTGGACCGGACCGAACGGCAGCGGCGCAATCTCACGGCCGACGTGGCTCACGAATTGCGCACGCCGCTGCACATCATTCAAGGTAACCTGGAGGGTTTGCTGGATGGCGTTTACCAGCCAACGGACACTCATATCGAGGCCACATTGGATGAAACGCGCCTGTTGTCTCGCCTGGTCGAAGATCTGCAGACCTTATCGCTGGCCGAAGCCGGTCAACTGGAATTGGTGCGCGAGCCGGTGGACGTGGCCGAATTGTTGGCCGATGTCCAGACGAGTTTCAGCGGCCCGGCCGAAGCGGCCGGGGTGACCCTGGAATTGACTATCGACGGCGATCACAAAGAACTGAATGTCTGGGCCGACTACGGCCGGTTGGACCAGGTGCTGGGTAACTTGCTGGCCAACGCGCTGCGCTATACGCCGGCCGGGGGGACCATCAGCCTGAGCGCGGCGCCTATCCAGGAAGGGGTGCGGATTCAAGTAGCCGATAGCGGCAATGGCATCCCGGCCGAGGATCAGCCTTATATCTTCGACCGTTTCTGGCGCGGCGACCCATCGCGGCCGCACGGCGGTTCGACCGGCCTGGGGCTGGCCATCGCCCAACAGCTGGTGCGAGCGCATGACGGCCGGATCGCCGTCGCCAGCGAGGTGGGGCAGGGGACGACTTTCACGATTGAGCTGCCGGCCAACGTCAGGAGTTATTGAGTAAAGCTCTCAGCCGACCTAGCTCAATTGGCCGAACAACGTGTATGAATTGATCTTCCCCCGGTTTGTGTCGAATGTCCAGAATGTGAGTAGAATAAAGAGAATACTATGATCTAGTTTCTGCTTGTTGCGCGAGGGCTTGATCATAGCCGACGCACAGGTGCAAGCAGTTGAATCATTAACACACTAGACAGGAGACTGGCAACATCATGATAGAAACCTTTGAGCAAGCGAAAGCCGTTTTGCAGGATACGGACGAAGAAGAACGGATCCGGGTCCATGCGGCCGAATTCCTGGCCGAAAATGGCACGGCAGAAGCGGCTAACCTTCTCGTCGCGGCCTTAGACAATGACGATTACGGCGTACATTGGGCGGCCAGCGAGGGATTGGCGGCAATGGGAGAGACAGCCTTGCCGGCTATGCTCCGAGCCCTGGTCGCGGCCGACTGCTCGCCTCGTGTCATACATGGTGCGAAGCACGCCTTTCACACCAGCTCAAGCCTCACTGTGCGCGAAGAGACGAAAGGCATCGTGGCGGCAATGCACGGTCCAGCTCAAACTATCGGTGTGATGCAAGTAGCAAATGAATTGATGATCAAACTGTCGATCTCGTAGGCTTTGGCCCGCATTGCCCCGGCCAAAGCCCGTAAATTGCTGGATACCAGACTGTTCGCCGGCAAAATAACAACGGATCTTCGTGAAGGATCGTTCCGATTCATCGTATCCTGTATCGAGTAGATGGGACTAATTCATTGATTAGCGCTCATGCTTCTAGCCCATCCCTCTGGCTACCTCGATAAGGGGTACATTGGAGATTGAGGCTAATTCCCTTTTAAGCGAGTCAACCATAACGTCAACGCCTGGCGCCGTACCCAGCCCGAAGTCCCCGGAAGCGCTGGCGAGAAGGATGAGATCAGGCTTGGCCAGATCTAAAACATACCCCAAGGTAAGCGGTGTAAGGGTTTCTTGGATATCAACTTCGGGGATTATGCCTTCTTGAACGGCAAATGGTTCCTTATGTGGACTGCACGTAATAATGGTTAGGGAAGGATTCTTCTGTAATTGGCGCAGCACTTGTGCTCCTGCGTGTCCGGCGCCGACGACCAGGATTCGCATTTTCACACCTTCCTTTTAGATCAAATTCAACGCAGAAGTGATGTAAAAGAACAATCCCAAAATTAGCGCGCTGATTGTCGTTGCCACGAGTCCATAGCGTATCATGTCCCGGGGTTCGATGATGCCGCTGGCAGATACCAAGGCCATTCGACCGGATGCCGAAGGCAGCGAATAACCAAAGGTCGTAGCCAAGGTCACAGCCAACACCAGTAATACGGGGTTGAGCGTGGTATCGGTTCGCGCAAGGCTGATGAGAATGGGTACGAACACAGCGGCAATGGTCGTGTTGTTCATCACATTGGTTAGCAAAGCTGAGAGAAAAACCAGTAGCAGTATACTGATGATCAACGGGGGGCCGGAAACGATTGGGCTGATCAATTCGGCAACCCAATCGGTTGCCCCAGTGCGGGTCAACGCAGCGCCCAAGGCGAGGCCGGCGCCAATCATGAAAAATATGCCCCAACTTACACCTTTGACATCTTCCCAGTTGATGATGCCTCGGATGGCTAGGTAAGAAACAGCCATGATTGCCACCATGGCGGGCGCCAGCAAAGTGCTTGGTAACTGAAGTGCTGGCTCGAGGAACGAACCGCCAACCCACAGAATGATGGTCACCGCCATGACTACCGAGAGTTCTCGCTCGGCGCTGGACAATGGCCCCATTTGTTGAAGCTGGCGTCGAACGGCCTGCACATCGATATGATCGACCTCGACCCTGATCAGTCTAAGTAGCAAGAACCACGTCACCGGAAACAGCAATATGAAGGCTGGCATGCCGTAAACCATCCAATCGACGAAAGAAAAGGGCATGATCTCGGTCAAGAAACCCGCGGCTACGGCATTGGAACCGGCTCCCATTACGGTGGCCATGCCGCCTAGACTGGCGCTGTAGGCGATGCCCATTACCAACAGAATCAATAGACCTTTGGCCTTATTTGGGTCAGGAACCTGGGAGGCGACGGTCAGGGCTACAGGTATCAAGACGGCCGCTGTAGCCGTGTTCTCAACCCACATCGAAAAGAGACCGGCGATCAACATGATGCCCAACAAGATGAGGGATACTTTACCACCGGCCGCGACCAAGGTCTGTAGGGCCAGCCGGCGGGTAAGACCATGTTTGCGGAGCCCTTCGGCGATAAACAAACTAGCCAGGATGAGGAAAACAACTGGGCGGGAAAAGGGCTCGAACGCCTCCGTTGTATTGGCTACACTCAAGGCGACGAGGGCCAAGGGGACCATCAGGGCGGCGATAGGCAATGAAACCGGCTCCAGAGCCAGGATGCTGCCGGTGAAGACAAATGCCGCCAGAGCGTGTTGGCCTGCTTCGGTCAGTCCGTCGGGCCGAGGTATTAACAGGACGATTATGGTCAAGAATAGGACCAGCCCAAACCGCCCGACAAACCGCCACATTTTGTTTGCCCCGGCGGCGATGCGCGGCTGCAGGACCCGTAATGGTTCAAAAGCTGGCTGTTCGGCCGCCACCTCCTGTGGCTCTGGAGGGGCAGCTGGTTGAGCAAGTTGATTGGCTATTGGAGCGACTAAGACCACCGTGCTGACCAGCAGGTCGGCCACGTAATTGACGAGTACCCGGGTGTTTTGGTCACTGTGGTCGGCTTTTAGTCGCTGGACAGCGTCTACCGCGGCTCGACAGCGGGCGCAGCCGGCCAGGTGCGCTTCCATTACCTGGCTTTCGGAAGACGATAGACGGCCGGTAACATAAACAGCGGCGCTAATATGTTGATCTTGATTTTCACCTCCCGCGCTCATTTGCTGGTTACTTCTTGTGAATCAGTGGCCGCTTGGGTATTCTCCTCAGCCGCCTTATCATCGCTCGGCCGTAGTCGCACCACCTCGTTGAGCAGTACAACATTAGGAATTGAGACCTGTCCCTCGCTTGTCTCGAGAAGGGTTTTGGTTGCTCCAATACGCACCAACCTGCCGGAATAATCGCCAACCGTGAGGCTCTGGCCAGTGCTGAACTCCTCCCGAGCGTGGAATCCAGCCATTATGCCGTGAGCCAACTGGCGGTTGCCGAGCCCAAAGGCCAGGGCCAAGCCCAAGGCGACGGCCGCCACGCTGACGATGATAATCGTCGTCAAAATGGTGGTCTGGACCCCGAGTTCATCCAAAGCAAGGATAACTACCACGAGTAAAAGGCTGTAACGAACCGCCTGACCTAAGACTCGGCCGCTTGGTATATTGGACTGTATGGTCATGGCCGTGATGGCGTCTCCTATCACGCGGGCGATGAAAGCGCCTACCAGGAAAATGGCGGTAGCGACGACGAGATTGGGCAAGAACGCGAAGAAACTGTTCAGGGATGAAGTTACTACTTCCGTTAGACCCAGTGCGCCTAGAGACAACAGAATGAAGAAGATAAGGATTAACCAGTAGGTAAGTCGTGCTAATACGTAAGACAGGCTATTCTGGACGCCAATGGTCGTCAGGCCTCGGGTGATTCCCGTACGGTCAGCCAATCGGTCCAGGCCAAGCCGCCGCAGCAGACGAACGATCACGGCCTGGCCGATACGGGCAACTATCCAACCGAGGAGTAGCAAGAGCAAAGCGCCCAATATGGCTGGTAGCCAGGTGGACAGGCTGGACTGGATTTCGTCGATGGTTTCGGCCCAAAAAGCTTGATCCCAGAACATCGTTCCTCCTTTTGTCGCTCGGCGCAGGTATCCCATACCTGCGATGGCCACAGCAAAAATCGTGACGTCGGAAACTCGCACCATTATATTATAGATGTAAGTATTTGTGATGCTGCGATGAGGCAGTCACTACGCTAAACTGATTCCCTTTTCTCGCTGCAGCCCCCATCCCACCAAATTTGACAGAGAGATCCTCTGCAGTAAAATACACACCGACTGGTCGGTATTATTTTTGGAGATGACGATAGATGGCGACGCAAGAACAACGATCAGAGGAAACACGTAACCGCTTAATGGACGCGGCCGAGGCGGCATTCGCCCAATCGGGCTATGACGGCGCCAGCGTGGCCGCCATTTGCCAGGCGGCCGGCGTTAGCAAGGGCGCGTTTTACCACCACTTCGCCAGCAAGCAGGCCGTCTTTCTGGCTCTACTCGACCGCTGGCTGGCGGGAATCGATCCCCAACTCCTGATGAAAGGCGATGACACGACCCCCGTACCGGACCGACTACAAGCCATGACCGCCTTGCTCGGTCCCATCCTCATGATGGCCGATCGACAGTTGCCCATCTATCTCGAATTCTGGACCCGGGCCGTGCGCGACCCCGAAGTCTGGGGGGCGATGGCTGAACCTTACCGGCGTTACCGCGACTACTTTGCATCGCTGATCGAGGCCGGTATCGCCGAAGGGGCGTTGCAACCGATGAATCCGGAAACGGGCGCCAGCGTCGTCGTGGCTCTGGCCGTTGGATTACTGATCCAGGGTCTATTCGATCCCCAAGGGGGCGATTGGGCAAGGGTATCGGAGGAGGGTATGAAGGTTTTATTGAAAGGGTTCGAAAAAAGGTGAAATAATGAAAGTCCTACTTACAGGCGCATTTGGCAATATCGGCACAAGCGCGTTGGAGGAATTAATAGAGCGGGGCCACCAGGTGCGCTGCTTCGACGTAAAGACGGCGGCTAACAGGAGAGCAGCCAGAAAGATTCTGGCGACCAGGAAGATACCGGGCCAGACGGAGGTTTTTTGGGGCGACTTGCGGAACCCCCAGGATGTAGCTGCGGCCGTCCAGGGGCAGGATATGGTCGTCCACCTGGCTTTCGTCATCCCCACCAACCTGTCGGTCACCGGCGTCAGCAGCGAGGACGACCCGGTATGGGCGCGATCGATCAATGTTGGCGGCACCCAGAATTTGCTGGAAGCCATGCAAGCGAAACCAACGCCGCCGAAGCTATTGTTTACATCATCGCTGCACATCTACGGCCGGACGCACGACCAGCCGCCACCGCGGACGGTCGACGATATCCCCCAACCGATCGAGGAATACGCCAAGCACAAGGTGGAATGCGAGCACCTGGTGAAGGAATCGGGACTGACCTGGACCATTTTCCGACTGGCGGCCGCCTTGCCAGTGCGCCTAGTACTGGATCCGGATATGTTTGACGTGCCCTTGGGCAACCGCATTGAGTTCGTTCACACCCGCGATGTGGGTTTGGCCATTGCCAACGGGCTGGAGAATGATCGGGTTTGGGGCGGCACCTGGCTGATCGGTGGCGGGCCAGCGTGCCAGCTTTACCAACGGGATATCGTGGGCGGGGTGCTGGATGCGGTTGGCATGGGCATGCTGCCGGAGGAGGCTTTTACCGACGTGCCGTATCCAACCGACTGGCTGGACACGGTCGAGAGCCAGGAAGTATTGCAGTTCCAACGGCGCACGCTGGACGATTACATCGAGGAAGTGAAGGATCTGCTGGGCTTCAGACGGCACTTGATCGTGGCCTTTCGGCCGCTTATCCGCCGCTGGCTGTTGAGTAAGTCGCCGCTTATGGCCAACGGCGGCTGAGAAGGTCATCATCACAGCCGCTCCGAACATGCCTGTTGAAGTATGAGGAAATTCGGTAGAATGATGATCCATGTCGCCCCTCTAAGAATGGGACGCGCATTCACGCGGATAACGCGGATTAGGACAGAGTTGATTATGGTTGGACCTCATTTTTATTGATGGTGGCGTGGCCCATGGTCATGAACAGGCGCATGTGAACACCCTAGCAAGATGAACAAGAGGAACGAATGACACAGCAAGCAGATATCGGATTGATTGGATTGGCGGTGATGGGCCAGAACCTGGTCCTGAATATGGACGACCACGGCTACACGGTGGCCGTCTTTAATCGCACCATCAGCAAGGTGGACCGCTTTTTGGACAACGAAGCTCAGGGAACCAGGATTATTGGAACCCGCGCTCTGGAAGAACTGGTGTCGGTCCTGAAACGACCACGACGGGTCATGATCATGGTCAAGGCTGGCCGGCCGGTCGACGCAACTATCGAGCAACTCGTGCCGCTGCTGGAGCCGGGCGACATCATCATCGACGGAGGCAACTCCCATTACCCAGACTCAACCCGGCGCACGAGAGAACTAGCAGAGAAGGGCATTTTGTTCATCGGCACCGGCGTTTCGGGCGGCGAAGAAGGGGCTCGGTATGGGCCGTCGATCATGCCCGGCGGCGCGCCGGAAGCGTGGCCGCACGTCAAACCGATATTTCAAGATATCGCCGCTAAAGTAGCTGACGGGACGCCTTGCTGCGATTGGGTCGGCGAAGAGGGCGCCGGTCATTTCGTGAAGATGGTCCATAACGGCATCGAGTACGGCGATATGCAGCTGATCAGCGAAGCGTATGACGTCATGGGATATGGGCTGGGGATGACACCGGCCGAGATGGGCGCCGTTTTTGCCGATTGGAACAAAGGTAAGTTGGACTCGTATCTGATCGAGATCTCGGCCGATATCCTGGCTTTCACCGGCGAAGACGGCCTGCCGGTAGTGGATAAGATCCTGGACAGCGCGGGTCAGAAGGGAACGGGCAAGTGGACGGCCGTCGCCGCGCTGGAAAGCGGCATTCCGCTGACCCTGATCGGCGAGGCGGTCTTTTCACGCTTCCTGTCGGCGCTCAAAGAGGAGCGGGTGGCCGCGGCGGCCGCCCTGGGATCGACCACGCCGGCCTACAGCGGCGATAAGGCTACCTTGATAGACGATCTCGAACAGGCGCTTTACGCATCCAAAATCGTATCTTACACCCAGGGCTATATGCTCATGCGGGCGATGTCCGAGGAAGCGGGCTGGAATCTACCGTACGGCGCCATCGCGCTGATGTGGCGCGAGGGCTGTATCATTCGGGCCGCTTTCCTGGAGGATATCAAGGCCGCTTTTGAAGCGAATCCAGGCCTGACCAATCTGTTGCTGGACCCGTTCTTTAGGGAGCAGATAGGGCGAGCTGAAGCCGGGTGGCGACGGGTGGTGGGTACGGCCGTGTCCCTGGGCATTCCTGTGCCGGCTATGTCCAGCGCGCTGGCCTTCTATGATGGCTACCGGCGGGAGCGACTGCCGGCCAATCTCCTGCAAGCGCAGAGGGATTATTTCGGCGCCCATACTTATGAGCGGGTGGACCGGCCGCGGGGCGAATTCTTCCACACGAACTGGACGGGGCAGGGCGGCGACATCACAGCTACGACTTATGATGCCTAGATGAGTCTCCAGTTATCTAGGCCCACAACCGAAGATCGGGAACCAAATCGGGAGCAAGCCCGGCGGATTATTCTTTTGTTGTCCGCCTGCGTGGCCTTGGTGATGACCGGCTTCGGCATCATCATGCCTGTTTTCCCCAGGCGACTGTCCGAATTGGGCGCCGGCGTTGAGCTCCTGGGATTGATGACCACGGCCTTCATGCTGGCCCAGTTTGTATCTGCCCCGCTGATGGGTTCCCTGGCCGATCGCATCGGTCGCAAGCCGATTATTCTGCTCTCTCTTATGGCTTTTGCCGCGGCCAACGTGGGCTATCTGCTTGTTTCCAGCGCGGAGGCCTTCATCCTGGTGCGGGCTCTGCAGGGTGGTCTCAGCGCTGGCCTCTACCCGTCGGCCATGGCCATGGTCGGCGACCTCTTTCCACAAGAGGAGCGAGCCCGGTGGGTGGGCGTTGTCTCCGCCAGCTACATGGCCGGCTTTATCTTCGGCCCGGCCATCGGAGGGTTCATGTACGATGCCTTTGGTTTTGGCGCGCCATTTTTGGTTTCGGCCGTCGTCGCCACACTGGGGCTTGTCGCAGTCGTCGTCATGGTCCCGGAGACACGTACCCGCCAGATACGTTACCGGGAAAGACAACAAAGAATCGAGGCGGTTGAGCGAGAGTCGTTTTGGTCTTCGCTGCCTCGACCGCTCACCGTATTTGGCGCGCTCTTACTTATAGATTTCATCATCATCTTCAGCTTCGCTTTCATCGAACCGGAGATGGTCTTTTACGCCTACGATGATCTTGGCTGGACGACGACCCAGTTTGGTATTTTGGTTGGCGTCTATGCCCTGGTGACGGCCGGTGGCCAATTAGCCGCCGGCCCCATCAGCGACCGCTTTGCCCGCAAGCCGGTTATCATAGCCGGCATCCTGCTCAACGCGACCTTTTACATTGGCCTGGTCTTTGTCACTGATTTCTATTTGATGCTCATTGTGGCTGCTATTTCTGGCGCCGGCGAGGCTTTGCTCTGGCCTGCTTTGAGCGCCTATTATCTGGATATAGCAGGCGAACGGCACCGCTCTCGGGTTATGGGGCTCAAAGAATCTTCGGCCGCTCTGGGGGGTGTGCTTGGTCCGTTAACGGTCGTGCTGGCAAGCGACATGCTAGGTCCTTATGGCGTCTTCATGGTCGCTTTTGTGCTCTCCCTGGCAGCGGCCGTGGTGGCCGCGGTATTTCTGCGTTTGCCCCAGCAACCGGCGCAGGAATCACAAGAAACAGTTGCCGGCCTGGGCGCGTCGGCGGCCGCGCCGGGGGGAGGGATCTCAAAATAGCGAGGGCTCGCGCTGGCAGGCTGCCGATCAGCCCCACATTTGAAACCGGTTGGATTCAGTTGAGTTGGCCGATGCAATGGCTTATACTCATGCTTCTTCTGAGTTCATGGAGATCGCACAGAAATGGACCCGGACCCGAGTATTCAGCCGAATATTCCCCGATCCCAATTAGCAGCGTCGCTGGCCGCGTACATTCCGATGGACCGGCGCTTCGCCCTAGCTGAGGGGCGTGCGCTGCCCGACCGGACGCGGGGCGCCGCCTTGTTCGCCGACGTAACCGGCTTCACCCAGGTGTCGGTCGTTCTGGCCCAAGAGCTGGGTTCGCAGCGGGGCGCTGAGGAGCTGACCGGCCATCTGAATCGGATATTCGGCGCCCTCATTGCCGAGGTCCACCGTTATCACGGCAGCATCGTCAGCTTCGCCGGCGACGCCATCACCTGTTGGTTCGACCGGTCGGCGGCCGGCGGGGACGAAAGAGGCAGCACCCGGCTGGCGCTCACCTGCGCCCTGATGATGCAGGCGACGATGCGCCACATGGAAGCCATTACGACGCCGTCCAGAACTGTTTTGCCGCTGACGGTCAAGATAGCCGTCACGGCCGGCGAGGTGCACCGCTTCCAGGTGAGCGACAACTCGGGCGAGAGCCAAAGCGCCAGCCTCGGGCACCAAACGGACACGTTGGCCGGCTCATTGCTCGACCGGCTGACGGCCGACCAGGTGGCGCACCCGGGCGAAGTGGTGGTTGACCAGACCACGCTGGAGTTATTGGGTCATGAAATCCTGTTCTCCAGGGATGGCGACAGGCGCTTTTGGCGGACCGGTGCCGGATCGCGGATCTTCGCCGCTGCCGTGACCGGCCTGAAGCAACCGGCCGATCCGACTCCCTGGCCGCCGGCGCCTGAACTGAGCCCGGAGATGGCCGGGCAATGGATGCCGCGGCCGGTCTTCCAGCGCTTGGAGCGAGGGGAAGGTGAATTCCTATCTGAACTGCGGCTGGCCTGTTCGCTTTTCCTGCGTTTTGACGGCATCGATTATGATAATGACCCTCAGAGCGGTGAGAAGTTGGATAGGTATGTAAGCTGGGTGGGTTCGGTCGTCAATAAGCACAACGGCCACCTGATCAAGCTGACCATCGGCGACAAGGGCTGCTATTTCCAGGCGGCCTTTGGCGTTTTGCAAGCTTTCGAGGATGACGCCGCTTTGTGTACGGCCGCGGCTATCGAATTATTGTCTCCGCCGGCCGATCTCAGCTTCATCCACAGCATTCAAATTGGCTTGAGCCGGGGCCAGGCGCGAAGCGGCGCCTACGGCAGCCCGACCAGGCGCACCTATGGCGTCCATAGCCGGCAAGTCAATATCGCTGCCCGGCTAATGATGCTGGCCAACCCAGGCCAGATCCTGGCTACAGAAGCCATGGCCCGGGCCGCGGCTGGACTGACCGAATTTCAGGAGTTCGGTCCACTGGCCATTAAGGGGCTTGACCAGCCTCTGCTGGCGTTTGAGGTCTGTGGTAAACGCCCCTATAACGCTCGTTTCCCCTCGCCGGCCGGCCCGGCTCGGGCCAAGGGTGAATCGGCTCCGATTATCGGCCGGTCGGCCGAGCGCTCGCGGTTTGCCGAGCAGTTGAGAGCGCTGCAAGACGGCCGGCGCGGCCAGGCCATCGTCGAAGGCGAGGCGGGCATTGGCAAGTCGCGCTTGATGGAAGAGCTGGTGGCCCAGGGCAAAGCTGCCGGCCTCGAGCCGCTGCTGGGCGCTGGACTGGCCATCGAACAGACGACCCCTTATCATGCCTGGCTTCCGGTACTGGCGACCCTGTTCAATGTGGCCGGCAGCGATGAGCCGGCAGCCTTACAAGAGGCCGTGATCAGCCATCTGGCTGACGAATCTGATCAGCAGCAGCGGGCTCCTTTGCTCAACGATATATTGCCGATGGGGCTGGCCGATAATGAATTGACGGCGGCCATGACCGGCGAGATCCGGGCCAAAAACACGCTTGACCTGCTGGTGGCGCTGCTCAAGGGAGCGCAGGGCAACGGCCAGCCAATGATGATCGTGATTGACGACGCCCACTGGCTGGATTCCGCTTCCTGGTCCTTGCTCGAAAGGGTCAGACGCGACGTGTCGAATCTGCTCTTGCTGGTCGTCACCCGGCCGATGGGGCTCAATTTCACCGGCCGCAGCGTGCCGGCCGAATATCGACGCCTGCTCGATTCGCCTAGCGCCCAGTTTTACGAATTAGGCCCGATGCCGGCTGGCGAGACGCTGACCCTGGTCGCCCGGCGGCTGGGGGTCAGAACTCTGCCGGATCCTGTCAGTGATTTGATCAACCAGGCGGCCGAGGGCCATCCGTTTTTCAGCGAAGAAATCGCCTTTGCCCTACGAGACGCGGGTCTGATCCGGCTTGAAGACGGGCAAGCGATCCTGGCCGAAGAGGCTGATCTGAAAGAAATCAGCTTTCCCGATACCGTGCAGGGCATTATCACCAGCCGGATCGATATGCTCCAGCCGGGACCGGAACTGGCTCTCAAGGTGGCCAGCGTGATCGGCCGCATTTTCCCATTGCGGATGTTGCGGCAAATTCACCCCGTGGAAGTTGACCGGCCGCTATTACCGGAGTATATGACCACGCTGGCCCGGATGGATATCACCCCGCTGGAGACCCCTGAGCCCGACGCATCCTACATATTCAGGCATGCCATCACCCAGGACGTCGCCTATGGTCTGCTGCTATTTGGCCAGCGCCGTAAGCTGCACCAATCGGTAGCTGCCTGGTACGAAAAGACGTATGCTGACGATCTGAGCCATTATTATCCCTTGTTAGCCTATCATTGGGGCAAAGCGGGCATCATCTCCAAGACGATCGAGTGCCTGGACCTGGCCAGCGAAGGAGCGTTGAGAAGCTACGCCAACCAGGAGGCGGTCGAATTGCTGACGCAGGTGCTGGAGTTGGCCGGCGAAGTTGACGAGCAAACGGGAGCGCCGCCCCCGATCAGTAACCAACAGAAGCTCAAGTGGCTGCGGCAGCTTGGCCAGGCATATCTTGGGCTCGGCCGGCTGGATGAGTGCCGGCGGACGCTGGAGCGGATGCTGGACCAGGCTGGCTATCCGGCGCCCAAATCGTTGACCGGATTGAGAGCCGGTCTTGTCAAGCATCTCTTGATCCAGCTATCGCACCGTCTGCGGCCTTCGCGGGTGATCGGCCGCGCTTCGGGCGAAAGGGCGACGACTTTTCTGGAGGTGGCCCGGGCTCACCAGCAACTGGTCGAGATTTACTACTTCGCCAACGAGAGAACCCAGACTCTGTTCGCCGCGCTGAACGTGCTCAACGCTTCAGAATGGGCCGGTTCTTCACCCGAATTGGTCCGGGCCTATGCCAACATGGCCATGATGGCCGGGCTCGTTCCCTGGCACGGGATGGCTGAAGCCTATAGCCGTCGGGCGACCGAGATGGCCGAACGCGTAGGCGATCCACCGGCCTTGGCCTGGGCCCATTTGCTGGTGGGCACCTACCAGTCCGGGGTTGGCGGCTTTCAAATTGCAATTGATTATTGCGAGCGGGCCAGGGACGCTTCGCGCCCGATCGGCGATACGCGCGTGGAAGGCCTGGCGTTGGGGGTAGAGGCGGCCGTATTGACCTATATCGGCGAACTCAAAGAGAGCCGCCGGCTCTACAGCGAGTGGTACGAGCTGGCCCGCGAAAGCAGCAATCTCCAGCACCAGGCTATGGGTTTATTTGGCCAGGGCTTGAATATGCTGCCCAGCGGCGGTCATGCGGGGGCGGCGATACTCTTTGAGCAGGGCATAAAACTGTTGAGCGAAGAGGCCGAACCTTCCTTTGAAAACCGCACCACCGCGCTGCGAGGTCACGGCCAACTGGCCCTGGCCCGGCTGCGTTTGGGCGATCAGGAGGGCGCTCTGCAATCGGCCGCCCATACACTCAAGACCATCCGCCTCTTATCGGCGCCCAAGCGGGCGTCATTCCTGGAGGTGTTTTCCGACATCGCCGAGGTTTATCTGGCCATCTGGGAAATGGCTGCTATCTCGGAAGCAGCGATATCGGCCGACGGAGCCAAAGAATTGGCCAAAGCCAAGGCATTGGCTAAAGTCAAGGTATGGGCTAAAGCCAAGGCATTGGCTAAAGAATCAATCGCTGCCTTGGAAAAGTCGACCGGCGCCTTTTTTATCTTCCAGCCGCGTACTTACCTATGGCAAGGCGTCTATGATTGGCTGGACGGCGAACCAAAACGGGCGCGACGTTCGTGGGAGAAGAGTTTGACGGCCGCCCAGCGGTTGCAAATGCCCTTTGACGAGGCGCTGGCTCATTATGAAATCGGCCGGCATGCCAAGGGTGACGAGCGCCAGGCGCACCTGAACCGGGCCCTGGAAGGCTTTGAAGCGTTAGGCGCCAGCTTTTACGTGGCCAAGGTGCGATCGATCTTGTAGTAGGGCCAGTGGGGGCGGCCGATAGGGCGCGACCTTCATGATTGTGTTGCCGATCGGCGCCAGGAGCCTTTCAGTATAGCCTGATGCTGCTGCATCTCGGCCAACTGTCCTACGACCGGGAAATATGTGGTTATGATATCACCGGCAGTTCTGCGGCCAGGCTCAGGTTGGTTGGCATGGCCTCGCCGGAGCCATCTGTTCGTTGCTCCAAAACCGTCGACCACATATTGCCCACCAGTTGGCCATCCTGCCAGACCCCGCCGCCTGAGTTTCCGGTGGTGATGATCGTGCCTTCCCGACCGCGCATCTCGAAAGCCCGTATTCCATCGGCATCTTTGGTTTCAGTCACCGACATGGCTTGCACACTCAACTTATCGGAGCCATCTGAATGGCGGTAGACGATGAAGACAGTATCTCTTTTATTCACTTCGATGTTGTTGCCAACCAGAACCGGCTGCAATTTACTGGCGACTTCCTGGGGCGCGTTCAAGATGATCGTGCCGCCATCACGGTAGCGGATCAGGCTGGTCACGTCAGGACCACTCATCGTCAGCAACAACTCGCCGGCCGCATTGGTGAACTCGACGAACGCTTTCGGCTCAAAGAGCAGTCGCCAGTGATCATGGGTGATGATGACCATTTCGTTCCCCATTTGAACCAGGGTGCCCAGGCCCGTGCCGCCGTCGTAAACGGTGTGTTTTTGCCCATCTGCGATTTGTTGCACCAACTGCCCATTTTCGTCGACCGCTGGGGCGAAGACGGAGATCCTAACCGTCGCATCCAGAATCTGCCGCTCGACCGCCGGATCGATCTCGACCGCCGTTGAGAAGGCCAGAACCTGAGCTATCTCGGGGAAAACTACCTTGCCAATCAAGGAGAAGAAGAGAATTGAGCCGATTACCAGTACCTTTTGCGCCATTTTTCACCTCGCTGCTGCAGAATTTCTTTCTGCTAGCAGTCTCGGCGAGAGGCGCCATCAGGCCGTCTAGCGGCCGTCTACAACCGGGGACGTAAAGTCACCATATCGTCAACAAAGGTTTTCTCTCCTGTAAAACGGGAAATTCCTGGGGATCAAGCGGCGATTGGACGGTATCTTTCGTCTACGGCAGCCATCGTGACTAAAAAGCGTCACCATTCCGGCAAAAAACGTCACCAGCTCGATGTTCACAAAAAAGGTGTGTTATGATTTCAACATGTGGCTGACGTTTGATCGTCGACGACACACATCACAGAGCAAATCTTCCGACACAAAATAGTAATGGGATCTCGTTTCTCCAATCTTTAGAAGTCCGGAGGTCAGTAATGGTTGCTCTTTCGCTATATCTATTGGGCGTAACGCGCATTATTCTGAATGGACAGCAATTGGAAGATTTCCGGTCCAACAAAGTGCAAGCCCTGCTGATCTACCTGGTCGCCGAGCCAGATGTGGCCCACCGGCGCGAACAGCTGATGACCCTTTTGTGGCCGGGTATGCCTGAAAGATCGGCCAGGCACAATCTGCGCAACGTTCTGTATCATCTGCGCCAGAGAATCCCTGACTTGGCCAGCAAACCCGCTTCGGAGATAGCCGAATCAAGCGAAGTTCCCCTTCTCATACCGACGAGACAGACGATTCAGATAAATCCGGCAGCCGATGTCGAATCGGATGTTGATAGATTCGAATCGGTGATCGATGACGCCCAAAACCATGACCACCTTGACCTGCTTACCTGCCATGACTGTCGGGCGCGACTAGAGCAGGCTGTGGCGATCTATGACGGAGATTTCCTGACGGACTTTTACCTGGCTGATAGCGAGACCTTTGAGGAATGGGCCCATGCCCGGCGGGAACACTACCGCCGCAAGGTGCTCGACGCCCTGGAGACCTTGACCACCATCACCATGCGTCAGAAGGATTATGCCAAAGCCAGAAGCTATGCCGAACGCCAGCTAGAGATCGACAACCTGCGGGAAAGCGCCTACCGCCAGCTGATGTCAGTCCTGGCTCTCAGCGGCCAGCGTTCGGAGGCCTTGTCCGTCTACGAGAGTTGCCGCCGCCTGCTGAGGGAAGAACTCGGCATGGCGCCGTCGACCAGGACGACCGAGATATATGAGCAGATCCAGGCCGGCGATCTTTCCTTTGACAAGGCCCCGGTCCGCGGTGTGCGCGGCTACGATCTGAAAGATGAAATTGGCGAGGGCGCCTATGGGGCCATCCACAGGGCCATCCAACCGGCCGTCGGCCGCGAGGTGGCCGTTAAAGTCATCCGCCGCAAGTACGCCAACGATCCTGAGTTCATCCGCCGTTTCGAGGCCGAAGCCCAGACCGTCGCCCGCCTGGAGCATCCGTACATCGTCCCCCTTTACGATTATTGGCGCGACCCCGACGGCGCTTACCTGGTCATGCGCTATTTGCGGGGCGGCAACCTGCTGGCTTCCCTGGAAGGCGGGCCCTGGGATACGGCATCGACTTCAAGGATGCTGGACCAGATAGCTTCTGCTTTAGCCGCCGCCCACCGCCAGGGGGTGGTTCATCGCGACATCAAGCCGGCCAATATCCTCCTGGATGAGTCAGGCAATGCCTATCTCTCTGATTTCGGCATCGCCAAAGATCTGACCGGCGAAATGCAAATGACGGCCGAGGGCGCGGTCATCGGCACGCCTGATTACATCTCGCCCGAACAGATTCTAAACGACCCGGTTACGCCTCAAAGTGACATCTATAGCCTGGGCGCTGTGCTTTACGAAACATTGGCCGGCGAAAAGCCTTTTGCCGACTCGTCGGTGGCCAACCTGATTTACAAACATCTCAACGAGCAAGTGCCTCTGGTATCCTCGAGCCGGCCAGACCTTCCTCCTCAAATTGACCAAGTTATCCAGAAGGCCACGGCCAAAAGCCCGGCAAGCCGCTACGCTGACGCCCTGATAATGGCCGAGGATTTCAGATCAGCCCTTAGAGGCTCGGAGCTTGCGGCCGATATCATCTCCAGGTCTCCCAGGCCGCAGGTGGCTGAACTCTACAATCCTTATAAAGGTTTGCGCGCCTTCCAGGAAGCCGATGCCGACGACTTCTACGGCCGGGAAGCGCTCGTCGAGCAACTAATCGGCCGCCTTAGATCTGCGAAGCCAGAGGACGGCCAGAATCGGTTCCTGGCCGTCATCGGTCCGTCCGGTTCCGGAAAGTCTAGCACCGTCAAGGCCGGACTAATTCCAGCCTTGCGGCAAGGGGCGTTGCCGGGCTCAAAGAACTGGTTTATCGCCGAGATGGTTCCCGGCACCCATCCACTGGAGGAACTGGAACATGCTTTGTGGCCCATCGCCGTCGATCCGCCTCCTTCGTTGGTCGAGCCCATGCAGCGTGATAGCCGGGGCCTGCTGCGGACTATCCGCCGTATTTTGCCTGGCGAAGATGAGGCCACGTTTCTCCTGATCATCGACCAATTCGAAGAGCTGTTTACGCTGGTTGAAAGTGAAGAACGGCGTGACTTCTTCATCGACAGCCTGCTGACGGCCATTCGCGCCCCGCGAAGTCCACTGCGGATCATCATCACCCTTCGAGCTGACTTCTACGACCGGCCGCTGCAATATGAGTCCTTAGGCCGGTTACTCAAGGAGCATAGCGAAATCGTATTGCCTTTAAACGTCGAGGAGTTGGCCTGGGCGATTCGTGAACCTGCTCGTCGGGTTGGCGTTAGCCTGGAAGCGGGGCTGGCTGAAACGATCATCGCTGATGTATCGGACCAGCCGGGCGCGCTGCCGCTGTTGCAATACGCCATGACCGAACTGTTCGAGAGACGGCAAGATCACCAGTTGGCCAGGGCAGCTTATGGGGAAATTGGCGGCGTACGCGGCGCGCTGGGCCAGCAGGCGGAAGCGTTGTACGCCACGCTGGATGGCGGCGGACCTGGGTCTGGATCACAAGAGGCCGCGCGCCAGCTGTTTCTGCGCCTGGTGACGCTGGGAGAAGGCAGCGAGGATACCAGGCGGCGGGTCTTGCTCTCGGAGTTGGCTGCCCTGGGCAGCGGTGGTCAGTGGTCAGTGGACGGTGACCAGCAACCGGCGGCCGGCGACCAGCAACTGAGCCCCAATCCCCGGTCCCCGATCCCCGGCGTGATCGACGTCTTCGGCCGTTCCCGTTTGCTCACATTTGACCGCGATCCGGTCACTCGTGGCCCGACGGTAGAGGTTGCCCATGAGGCGTTATTAAGGGAGTGGGAGCGGCTCAGAAAGTGGCTAGACGAAAGCCGGGGTGACATCCGGCTGCAGCGTCTGCTGGCCACCAGCGCCGCAGAATGGTCATCGGCCGGCCAGGATCCTGGTTTTCTGCTGCGTGGTTCCCGTTTGGACCAATTCGAAGGCTGGTCACAAGAAACCGGCCTGGCGCTCACCCAGGATGAGCGGGACTTCCTGACCGCCAGTCTTTCTGCCCGCCAGGAACGGCAGGCCGAGGAAGAGTCCCGCCGGCAACGAGAGCTGGAAACGGCCCAAAAACTGGCCGAGACGGAGCGCGCCCGGGCCGAAGAACAAGCATCAGCAGCCAGAGGATTTCGACGCCGGGCTTATGTGCTGGCTGGCGTGCTGGTGATCGCCGTGTTTTTGGCCGTCGCGGCTTTCTTTTTCGCCCGGCAATCGAACCAAAATGCGGCCGAGGCCGAGCAAAATGCCCTGATAGCTCAAGGCAACGCCGGCCTGGCCGCTACCCGCGAGGTGGAGGCGCTGGTTGAGGCGGAGCAAAGAGCGACCGCGGAGGCTGAGGCACTGAGTGAACGAGATCGGGCTGATGCCGAGGCCGTTGCAGCTAGAGAGGCTGAGGTAGAAGCCGACGCTGCCCGCGCCGCGGCCGTACAGGAAAAAGAAAACGCTCAAGAACAGGCCTTGATCGCTCAATCGCGCGAGTTGGCGGCCGCCGCGCTGGTCAACCTGGAAGCAGATCCCGAACTCAGCATCCTGCTGGCCCTGGAGGGTCTGGAGACCTGGCACACCCCCGAAGCCGAAAGCACCCTGCACCAGGCGATCGTGACTTCACCTGTGAGACAAACGTTCTTCAGCAATGGCATGCAGGGCTGGATGGCTGCCAGTCCGGACGGCCGCATTATTTATGCTTCTGGTGCTGGCGGTGGTACTGCCTGGGATACTACGACTGGCGAGCTACTCTATAGCCATCGTCTTCCTGAAGGAGACTGGATTAACCGGACCGATTTTAGCCCGGACGGAGCCCTCTTGCTTCTGAACTACGAAACTTATAATGACGCGGGAGAGAACCGGCCGGGAGAAGTGGCCCTGGTTGATGCCAATACAGGAGAAGAAGTGGTTAGATTTGTGGCTCATGACGCCTGGATGCAGTCGACCCAATTCAGTCCCGATGGAAACCTCTTTGCCACCGCCAGCGGTGACTTAACGGTAAAGGTTTGGGACCTTGCGGCGACCCTGGAAACAGGCACCGGCCAGCTGGTAGCCACCTTCTGTTGTACCAACACCTGGAATAATAACGTCGAATTCAGCCCCGACAGCGAGCGTCTGGCGATCAACATGAGCGAAGGTGAGCTGGTCATCTGGGATATCGCTTCGGATGAAAGGCTGCATACGCTGGAATCAAATTTTAACTTCAAATCTAGATATAGTCCGGATGGTCGCTATCTGGTGACCGCCGGTCTTGATGGCATCATTGAGGTCTGGGACGCCGGCACCGGAGAGAAACTTTCCGAAACTCTTAGCCACTCTGGCAATAATGTCTTCGACGTTCAGTTCAACGGCGATGGCACCCAGCTCGCATCGGTCGGCGCAGATGGATCGATTAGATTGTGGCGCTTTTCGCCCGACGGCCTGGAAGAGATCCGGAAACTACCCAGTCACTCAAGGTATGTTGGTGGAGCCGCTTTCAGCCCTGACGGGCAGTTCTTGTACACCAGCAGCCAGGAGACCCGCATCTGGGACATCTCGCCGGCTGGCAGCGCTGAAGTGGCGGCCATCAAGGCTCATGCCGGGGAAATTCGAGACTTCAACCTGCTGAACGATGGCGCACAGCTGCTGACGGTGGGCGACGACGGTATGCTCCGACTCTGGGATACAGACAGCTGGCAGGAGATAAGGGCTATGCAGGCTCACGAGGGAATTATCTCGGAAGTCGACGTGAGTCCCGATGGCCGGATGATTGCCACGGCAAGCCGGAATGATATTACCCCTAAGGTCTGGGACGCCGACACCTGGGAGCAGTTGTTCAGCCTGGAGGGTCATGTGTCGGAACTGCAAGACACTGGCTTTGTAAGCCAAGGGGTATGGGCCGTGCAATTCAGCCCGGATGGTCAGCGCCTGACCACGGCCGCCGACGACCATACGGCTCGAATCTGGGACGTTACCAACGGCGATCTCTTGCTGACCCTTAGCGGGCATGGTAAAGACGATTATGCTGACCTTGTTGACGGCGATATGGTGACCCGAATTCTATTCAGCCCGGATGGCAAGCTGGTTGCCACGGCCGGCGGCGACGGGACCGTCAGGGTCTGGGACGCGGCCGACGGACAAATGCTGTTGACCCTGGTTGGTGATCCGGAAGAGGCTAGGCACTTTAGCCTCGCCTTTAGCCCGGACGGAAGGCGCCTGGCGGCTGGTGGATGGAGCCACACTATTGAA
>JBFFWQ010000081.1:0-26916 GCA_041570195.1 Promineifilaceae bacterium (SeqCode)
CGGCGTGTTCGTCGGCGTATTGGTGGCCGTCGGCGGCAGCGGCGTGTTGGTCGGCGTGCTGGTGGCCGTCGGCGGCAGCGGCGTGTTGGTCGGCGTATTGGTCGCCGTCGGCGGCAGCGGCGGGTTGGTCGGCGTATTGGTGGCCGTCGGCGGCAGCGGCGTGTTCGTCGGCGTGTTGGTCGCCGTTGGCGGCACGGGCGTGTTCGTCGGCGTGTTGGTAGCCGTAGCCGTTGGCGTATTCGTTGGCAGCGGGGTGTTGGTTGCGGTAGCCGTTGGCGTGTTCGTCGGCAGCGGGGTGTTGGTTGCGGTAGCCGTTGGCGTGTTCGTCGGCGGAACCGGCGTGTTCGTTGACGTCGCCGTCGGCGTGTTCGTCGGTGGCACTGGCGTGTTGGTTGCCGTAGCCGTCGGCAATGGCGTCGGCGTTGCCGTTGGTGAGACGCCTTCAGCCGGATGGATTGAGACCGCGCCTACCGCCCATTTGTCAGCCAATCCTAGTGTAGCGCTGACGAGCACTGAAGCGCTGGCGCCAGGGTATGTGACTCCAACGCCGATCATATTGCCGCCGCCGGCTATGAGGTTCCATTGCTCAGTAGCCGGAGAAAGTGGGGTCAGCGATGTGCAGTTCTCGCAAGAGAATACGGCCATCACCAAATCCTTTGGCGATGTGTTCACCTCGACGCCGGCCTCGGCGCTGTTCCCGTTGGCCCCGACAAAGGTATCCAGCGGATCGGACTGGTCGACGTCGACGAAGTTAACCGCACCGGCCACAGCATATTCGGACAGGGCGGCGTTAAACTGAATAGACACGTCGTGGGTACCTTCCGGCGGCGCGAGTAGCTGCCAGAGCTCAACTCTGGAATCGTCATTTTGTTCTGCGAAACCGAGGAAGTTGAGCGGAAGGCCAGCGTAGGTCATCGAGGTAACGGTCTCAGTGAAATTGTTGTTGATCGAAACACCGACGAGCAACAGGCGATTGACGCCGGCCGTGGTATGGGAGAAGGTTAGGCTCGTGGCGCCGGTGTTGGCAGTCGCGGTATAAACTTGGTTGACAGACGGCACCTCGCCGGGCAGCGGCGTGGGCGTGATGGTGGGCGTATTGGTCGGCGTGGGCGTCGGGCCGATGGTCGGCGTGGCCGTGGGCGTGGGCGTCGGGCCGAAGTTTCCGTCGTAGGTGATCTCGTAGATCCGGCCGTCGTTAGGTGGCGGGTTGGCAGCGCCGTTGTCGATGCCGCGGTCGGCGATGTAGAGGCTTCTCAAGTTGGGATCGGTACTTCTGGGTCCAAAGGCGACGCCGGCCGGTTTTTGAATGTCTACCGGGAAGTTGATGATGTTGACCAGCGACCCGTTAAGGGCCACCTCAACGGCAAAATCCTGGCCGCTGGCGACCATCACGAAGGTATCGTTCTCAGGAATATAGTCGAGGCCTTCGATATTGGTCAGACCGTAGGCGTTGTTAATGGCAACGCTTAGCTGATCGTCGCCGAAAGGCGGGATGCCTTCAAAGGTACCGTTGGCGCCAGGATCAAGTTGAAATATGACCGCATCGATGCCGCCGGCGATGTACAGCTTGCCGTGGGCAAAGGCAATGCCCTCATTGTCAACACTACCATTGGTGGCATTACAGTTCTTGCCGTCGCACGTTTCGATGTAGGTGACATCATTATTGACGTCTAATGTCTCGTAAAGCCCATCGGGGCCAAGGTCGACTTCATAAACGCCTCTCGGGGTGCCGGTATCATCGGATATGAACAGCCGGCCGCCGCTCTCGTCGTGGCCAATGCCGGTCGGCTCATTGGAGTAGGCGTCGGCGTTGTGACTGGTCACCAACGCACCGCCCAGGGTGGATACATATAGGCTATCGCCGGTGTAAAATGGGGGATCAAATTCGTTTACTTCGCTGTCGGTGACCCACAACTGGTCTAACGTTTCGCGATACACGACGCCGGCCGTGTCCGGGCTGGCCGGATTCCAATCTTTGGCCTGGATGGTCTGGACCAGGGTCGAGGACAGTTCGGTCTGGAACGCGTTCTGCAAGAGCGAAGGGCCAGCAAAGGTCAACGTCAGCTCGTAGATCAGTCCCCGGTCGCCGAGGTAAAGGTTCATGTTAGCCGGGTCGTCGACCGAACTACCGCTAGAGGCAAAGGTCATGCCACCCGGGTCATTCAATTTGAATTCAGACAGGTCCAGTATGGCCGATGTCTGTCCGTCGGCGGTAAGCTCGTGAAGCGACCGGCTGGAGCCTTCCAAAACATATAGCCGTCCGTTCTGAGAATTGAAGGCGATGGCCTGTAGCTGGCCCCCAGTGAGGGAAGTCAGGCCCAACCGAGTGATACGGCCGTCATTCACCGCCTTCTGGCCGTCAAAGGCACCACTCACTGCGGGCTCCGGGTCGGGGCTGATCTTCACCACTTGCCGGGCGGCCGCATCCAGCAGAAACAGCTCTCCGGTCGCCGGATCGAAGGTGATGCCTCGAACCTGGCCCAGATTGAGAGACGCCAGATCATGCCAGGTGATCGCCTCGGGCGATGAACCAGGGACACCCGCCTCGTCAGCCTGAATCTGGACCAACTGGCGGCCGGCCTCGTCGTAGTAATAAAGAGCGTTTGACGATGGATCGAAGGTCATCAATGCCGGATCGGTTATGGCGGCGGAAACGTGTATCACGGCGTTCAGCTCTTCATGCCGGCGGCCAATCATGAAGACGTCGCTGTCACCGGTGACGCCAAGGGTAGATGCGTCCAACACCAACAAACTGTCGGCCAGCGGCGAATAAGCCAGCCCGGCCGGGTTGGGTAGATTTGAATCGGCCGTTTCGATGGCCCGCACTTGTTCGAATACCCTATCGGGAGTCTGCGACACCGAGGCAGAGCTCCGCCCTAAAAGCAGGAAGAGCAAGACCAACCCCAGCAACAGGGACAAGTAGTATTTACGTTGTTTCAGAAAACGTATCATGTATTCGCTCGTTGTTCTGGCGGGGCGTGGGTCTGTGCTGGGTTGATGTCCCCTTGGAAAGATGGGTAAGGGTTTGCGGGTCGGGTTAGGCGTCTGGCAATCGGTTGTTCAGGAAAGCGGTCGGTTTTCCCAGAAACTTGGCATCGTGCGGTTCTGGTAAACAAACCTGCAAGATTCCGGGAAGGTGACCGCACGGTATGTATCAGAATACTAGCCGCCGGACTTTGCAATAGAAAGCGTCGTGCCATCGCTGTCGCCGTCGGCGTCGTGGTTGGCGGTGCTGATGTAGATCATGGAAGCGAGCTCCACGTTGGTCACGGTGAAAGTCACCCTGCCGCCCTTAATGTTGATGGCGCTGACGCTGCAAGCGCCGCTGGCGTCGGTCGTACAAGAGCCGCTACCAGAGGTGCTGCCTTCCCAATTGCCACTGACCAAGGCATTCGTCACCGGGCCTTCATCGACGTCGTGGATGGCGATGAAGGCGTGAGCATTCCATTGGCCTTTTGAGCCCAAGGTGCGGCCGGCTTCCATATCGCCCACATGGATACTATTAGTCGGCAATGGCGTCGGCGAAGGCGTATTTGTGGGCGTTGCCGTGCTGGTAGGCGTCGCCGTGCTGGTAGGCGTCGGCGTATTCGTGGGCGCGGGCGTGTTGGTATTCGTTGGCGTGGGCGTGGGCGTGGATGTAGCCAACGGGTCTGGCGTCGCCGTCGCCGTGGGCGTGTTCGTCGCCATCGGCGTATTGGTTGGCGTGGGTGTATAGGTCGGCGTCGGCGTATTGGTTGGTGTTGCCGTTGGCCCGCTAGGCGGCGCCGGATGGATAGCGACAGCGCCGGCCGCCCAATGGTCGGCAACGGCCAATGCAGAGCTGACGGTCACAGTATCGCCGGTACCCGGCTGACTGGCGCCAAGGCCGATCATGTTGCCGTTACCAGCGATAGAGTTCCACTGCTCCACGGCCGCGGACAGCGGCACCAAGGAAGTGCAAGTTTCGCAGGCGAACACGGCCATCACCAGATCATTCGGCAGTGTGGACAAGGACACGTCGGCCTGACCACTTGTCCCATTCAGACTGGCGAAGGCTCCGACCGGATTCGCCTGGTCCACGTCGACGAAGCTGGCTGCACCGACCACGGCATAGCGCAATAGAGGGGCGCTGAATTGTACAATTACGTCATGGACGCCTTCTGGCGGCGCAACAAGGCGCCAGATCTCGACTCTGGCGTCGTCGGTATCGATTCTTTCGCCAATGAAGGTGAGCGGAAAACCACCGTAGGTCACCGAAGTGACGGTCTCAAAATTATCGTTGTTTATCGAAACACCAACCAACAGCAGGCGATTGACGCCGGCTGTAGTATGGGCCATCGTAAGGCTCGACGCATCTGTATTGGCGATGGCGCTGGAAACAGCATTGACAGACGGCACCTCACCGGGCAGCGGCGTGGGCGTGATAGTGGGTGTGTTCGTCGGCGTCGGCGTTGGACCTATGGTGGGCGTGGCCGAAGGAGCAGGCGTGTTGGTCGGCGTCGGCGTCGGTCCCAAGGTCCCATCGTAGGTGATCTCATATATCAGGCCGTCGTTGGGTGGCGGATTTTCGCTGTTGTTGTCGATGCCGCGGTCGGCGACGTAGAGGCTGCGCAAATTGGGGTTGGTGCTTCTGGGTCCAAAGGCGACGCCGGCCGGCTTTGCAATATCCAGCGGGAAATTGATTATGTTGACCAGCGACCCATCAAAGGCCACCTCAACGGCAAAATCCTGGTTGTTGGCAACCATCACGAGGGTATCGTTCTCAGGAATATAGTCGAGGCCTTCGATATTGGTCAGACCGTAGGCGTTGTTAATGGCAACGCTTATTTGATCGTCGCCGAAAGGCGCGATGCCTTCAAAGGTACCGTTGGCGCCAGGATCAAGTTCAAATATGACCGCATCGATGCCGCCGGCGATGTACAGCTTGCCGTGGGCAAAGGCAATGCCCTCATTGTCAATGCTACCGGTGGCGGCCTTACAGCTCTTGTCCTTGCATGTTTCGATGTAGGTGACATCATTATTGACGTCCAGCGTCTCGTAGAGCCCGTCGGGGCCGAGGTCAATTTCATAGACGCCTCTCGGGTTGCCGGTGTCATCGGAAATAAACAGCCGGCCGCCGCTCTCGTCGTGGCCAATGCCGGTCGGCTCATTGGAGTAGGCGTCGGCGTTGTGGCTGGTCACTAGCGAACCGCCCAGGGTAGAGACGTATAGGCTGTCGCCGGTGTAGAATGGGGGATCAAATTCGTTTACTTCGCTGTCGGTGACCCACAGCTGGTCTAACGTTTCGCGGTAGACGAGGCCGGCCGTGTCCGGGCTGGCCGGTTTCCAGTTCTTGGCCTGGATGGTCTGGACCAGGGTCGCGGACAGATCAGCCTGGAGCGCGTTCGCGATGAGCGCAGGGCTGGCATCAGCCAATATCAACTCGTAGATTAGACCCCGGTCGGCGATGTACAGGCTCATGTTAGCCGGGGCGTCGACAGAGCTGCCGCTGGGGGCAAACGTCATGCTACTCGAGCCACTCACTTTGAACTCAGATAGGTCCAAGACGGCCGATGCCTGTCCGTCGGTCGTGACCTCGTGAAGCATTTGATCGGTAGCGTTCAGAATATATAAGTGACCCGTGTTCGGGTTGAAGGCGATGGCCCGCGCTTCACCCGCAGCCAGAGAAGTCAGTGCAATTTTACTGATGCGGCCGCCATTGGCCACCAGCTGACCGCCGAAGTAGCCATCCGATCGTGGCCTGATTATCACGACTTGTCGGGCAGCCGAGTCGAGAATATACAGATCTCCGGTAGCTGGATCGAAGGTGAGTCCGCGAACCTGGCCCAGATTGAGGGATGCCAGGTCCTGACGGGTGATTACATCCGGGGTCGACCCGGGGAAACCCGCGTCGTCGGCCAGGATCTGGACCAATTGGTGAGCAGCATCATCGTAATAGTAGAGAGCGTTAGACACCGGGTCAAAGGCCATCAGAGTTGGATCCGTAATGGCCGCCGCAACAGCAACCATACCGGCCGACTCCTCATTTCGGCGATCAATCATGAAAATCGCACTGTCGGCAGGCGTGTCTGTTTCAGTCGTGTCTAGCAAAAGAAAGCTGTTGGCCAGCGGAGAAAAGGCCAAGCCGGCCGGATTCAGCAGGCCCGAGTCGGCCGTTTCTATGGAGCGCACCTCGCTAAGAACCCTGTCTGGGATCTGCAAGCTAGATGCCGAACTCTGTCCGAGAAGGCGGAAGAACAAGGCGAGCCCGAGCAAAAGGGGCAGATAGAAAGTGCGCTGCTTCAAAAAACGAATCATGTAGTCACTCCTGCAATGGTAAAGGGTTTGGTTTGATGCTGGCCGGAAGCCCCTGGAAGAATGGATAACGTTCTGCCAGATGGCGTTCGGCTACGACATCGGGATAATGACGATCACTTTGCTGTTCAAACTGTGGCTTGAATCACCTGTTCATAGAGATTTGCATAGCGTGTAGCAATGGTCTCCAGGCTGAAGCGGGTTTCCACCGTTTGCCGGGCTTCGCGGCCGAGACGGCGGCGAAGATCCTCTTGTTCCAGCAGCGATGTTAGGCATTCAGCCAGGGCCTGGGGGTCCTCGGCCCGGAACAATAGACCGTTTCTCTCATGTTCGACGACGTCCACGTTGCCGGGGATGTTAGATACGAGGCTTGGCAGCCCCGCGGCCATCGCTTCCAGCAAAGCATTGGACAGGCCCTCCGCCCGAGAAGGCAAAACAAAAATATCGGCCGCGGCCAGTTCCTCCATGACCTGGTCGCTTTGGCCGCAAAAAGTCACCCGATCGTTCAGGCCAAGTTGGTCCGCCAGGGTGGTCAGTTCGCCGCGGGCCGGGCCGTCGCCGATGAGCCGGAGATCGAGCAGCTGGGCCGGATCTTCGGTCAGGATGCGGATGGCTTGCAAAAGCACGTCAAGGCCTTTCTGCGGGTGCAAGCGGCCGACGTAGAGCAATCGCGGCGGATCGCCCAGACCATAATTGATCTTGGGCTGGATTCGATCGGATTCCACCCCGTTTCCGAAGCAAACGATGCGTTCGGGCGAGACGCCGGCGGTTACCAGCTCGTCGACGATAGTTTCGTTGATGGCCACAAAGCGGTCGCATTGCAGGGCCACGGGCAACATGTGGCGTGCCAGGGCCAGTTGGCGATCCTGGCGCATCTTCAGCACGTCGCTGGCTTGGCCGCTGTTGGCTAACTTGGCGATGGTCGGCCGGTCGAACCAGCGGCCGGCCAGGTTGGCGGCGAAGGTATGGTAGTTGAGACCATGGACGTGTAAAACGTCGTAATCGGCCCGCCGGCGCCACAGATAGTAGATTAGGGTCAGAATGTAGAGGTAGCCGCCGAACTTGCGCAGGCCCTTGATGCCAAAGAATTGCCACAAGGTGAAGTTGCGGAAGACAGGCAAACCGTCCAGTGTTTCCCGGCGAGGCGTGCCCCGGAACCACCAGCCGGTGACGATTTCCACGGGAACGCCCTGTTCCTTCAGTTGCAGGGCCAGTTTGTGGGCCTGGCGCTCGGTGCCGCCGATCCAGGGATAGAACAGACGCACGATCATGAAAACGCGCGGCGTTCGCTTGCCGGGCCTGGTTTCCAGCCGGCTTCGCAGTTCGCGCAATTCGGCCGCCTGGGCGATAGGAAAATCAGCCCGGGCAATACGAGTCCGGGCGGCGGCCAAGTTCTTCTCAATGCCTTGCTCGAAGTAGGTATTCCAATTCTGCACCGCCCCTTCCAGATTTCGCAATTGCCAGACCTGAGGCAGGACATGCCATTCATCGCCAGTCAGCGGGTAAATGTCCTGGTAAGCGGCCAAAATGTGGCCGCTTCTTTCGAGGCCGGCGCGGCCCATAATCATGACTATTTCGCTCAGGCGCCATTCGAGGCGGGCCAATTCAAAGTCGAGCACAGTGGCCGAGCGGTCGCTTTGGAACAGCAGGTTGTGTAGGCCGAAGTCGCCGTGGATGACGGCGCGCGGCAGTTCGACGCCGGCCAGGGTCTGGCGTAAATCGGCGATGCGTTCCAGAACCTCGTCGGCGTTCCGGGCCAGCCAGCGGGCGTCGTCTACCTGTGCGCCAGCCACGGATGGTCCGGCGGCCAGTTCTACCGACCGTTCCTTCAACCGGGCAATGGTTTGTTCGTACCAGGCCAGATCGCGGCGCCGGCTCTCACTGTAGGAATCAAAGCCCAGATGATGCCGGCCCTGGGGTAAGAATCCCTCAAGGTCGCTGTGCAATCGAGCCAGAAGCTCACCGGACGTGATCCGCAGACGCTGTAGCCTGGCAGCGGTCAGGTAGCGACCGACGATATTGGCGCCGTCAACGAAGTCAAACAGGGCGTAGTTGCCATCCATGGCGCTAAGGAAGGTCGATCCGCTGACGGTAGTCACCAGCCGCGGGGCTGGAAAGTTCAGCTCGGCCAGGCGAGCCAGTATCGAATGTTCATAGGCGATGGTCGACAATGGCCAGCCATCCCGGTAACGCCTGAGTACCTTACGACCCTGGTCGGTGTGAACGACCAGGTTTCGATTGCGCCGGCCAGTGGCTACGTTTTTCGGCGCGCCGACCAACTGCAAGCCAAATTGATCCAGGACAACAGAGACCTGATCGACGTCGATGTTCGACGGCGAGAAGAAGGCGCCTATGGCTTGGGCCACACGTTTCGGCCGCGGGAGCAAAAAACTTGATAAGGACAGGGTCATGATCTGATACCGCTCTTGGCGGCGCTCTTGGCGGTGCTCTTGGCGGCGCTCTGGACCCGGTTTTCGACGGCTTGTTCGCCAGTGATCCGGGCCGGGGCCGCGCCGGAAGGCAGCGGATAGCGGGCCAACTTCTCTTGCAATAGAGCAGCGGCCCGGGCCGGATCGCCGGCGCTATTTTCTACTTCGAGCACGGGCCAGCCGGCTTCGACGACCGCGTCCAGGGCCAGCGTGACGGCGCGGTGAGAATGGCTCACAAAGCGACTCACTTCTTCGGGCGTCTTGTCGCCGAAGCGATTCCAGAGGCCGCGACTATAAATGCGATCCACGCACACTTCGGCCGGGGCCATTATGGCGATGGTCAAATCCGGCCGGGGTAATAGATCCAGGTAGGGTTTAATCGTCTGTGATTCCGGTCGCTCGACGACTGAAGCGAATAGCTGCACCACGCGATGTAGAAAGCCTTCGTCGAATAGCAGGACCTCGCCTGGCGCGGCCCGCTTCCTGAGAAACTCATAGTAGCCGGCGTGCCGGAAATACCAATAGAGGACACGCCTCTGGCGGGCGTCGGCCGCCGCCGGGCGTCGCCATTGGGAGGCCAGCACCAAACGAAGCAGCCGTTTATGGCCGGCGAAGAAACGAAATCGATCCAGGACGCTCAGGCGGTAGAAAGTCTGCCACAACAGCGGTCCGCGCCAGCGTTTGGGCGCCAGGCGGGCAACGGCCGCGCCGGGCCAGGTGCGCCGGGCAAATGGCCGAGCGGCTTCGGCGACGGTGAAGACGCTCAGTCCACGATCGGCCAGGGCTTCGGCCGCGGCCGGCAGTAGTGTCGTCTTACCCGCGCCGGGCGGGCCAATGAATTCGAGCAAAATAGCCATTAGCTTTGAACTGCGAACTGTTAGCTTCCAGTTTTGAGTTACGAGTTTAGAGCAGGGCCCAGAGACAGCGTTTCAGGGCCAGTTCGACTTGCTCGAAGGGTTGGTCGGCGTCAATGGCCAGGGCCAGCAGGCCATCGGTCGTAGCGACGTTGAAATCGAGAGGCATGTCGCCGGCCAGGAATTGGTCTACGGCCCGGCACTTGGCCACGATGGCCTCCGGATCGTGATCGGGCTTGCGGGCCAGGGAAACCTCTGGACTCACCTTGAGTACCAGGAAATGGTCGGGCGGCCGGAAGGCACCGTAAACCCGGCCTTCGTTGCCGGCCATGGCTCGCGTGATGGCATCACGTTTAATGGCATCGGGCCGGTCGTTGAGTGACAAATGTAGCCGTGGGCCATCCAGCGGCGCCCGCAAGGGATAACGGTCAAACAGGACGACCGACCCGGCGGCCGCGTCCTGCATGCCGGCCCGGTATACGCTGCGCCGGTCGTAACCCAGTGACAAGGAATGGGCGTCGAACCAGCCGTTTCTGATCCGGCCAATCAGGCGCGAAATGGGATTGGCCTGGCCCAATCTAGCGTAAACACTCCGATGCAGGCGGCGCGCGGCTCTGAATATTATGTAAAGCATGCGGCTGCGGCGGGACGGTTCTTTGCTACCCAGGTAATGACGGCGAGCGCTCAGTTTCCAGCTCAACCAATTGCGCAGTAGCTTGCTCATGGTCGACTTGCCCGATCCGTCGGCGCCGATCACAGCCACGGTCAGGCCGCCGCCGGCAAGCCTCATCTTGTCGTCGGGCGGGCTGAGGCGGAATCGTTTGCGCCGGCGCCATAGCGCGCCGTAGTAGGCCAGCGCTGCCCGTAGGCGCCCGTATCGTTGGTACGGTCGTAGGCCACGCCGGACCTGACGGCGCAGGCTAAAGAGTCGCCGGCCGTCGCGCGGCTGCGTCACCACTAAGTCAATGAAGGCTCTGATGGCTGTCACCGGTAGAACCGTTGACAGGTTATCCAACGTGGCATCCATTTGGCCGAGTGGAACCAGGGCCAGCAAGTGCTTGACTTCAGCCAGGATGTCCCTGGGCAGTCCCGGACGGCGGATCTTCAAGGCGTCCTTCAAGGCGTCACGATCACGGTACTTGAGCAGAGCGCGTAGCGATAGGACAGCCAGCTCCATTGCCGGGGCCGGTATCTTGACTCCCTGGTGAACCTGGGCTGAATCAAGAAACGCTTCTTCCAGTGGCAGGCGATAATTCTTGACAAATTGCTCGCCTAGAACCAGCCGGTAGTGAACGTGCAGGTGGAATTGGCGGCCGGTCTCGGGGTCGAAGCCAAGGTAGTTCTCGACCTCAGGATAACGTTTGCCTGGCGCGGCGATGGCCCGTTTGACCTGGCGGCGATCCAAGACGGTCGTGAAACGCCACGCATGATCGGGATCGACCAGCAAATCCAGGTCGGTGCGGCCGGCCAAGGCCTGATCAAGGCGGATGTTGCTTTTCCAATGACAATAGCGGACGCCAGCCTCGTTTAGCTCGGCGAACAGGGCCACAGCAGCCCTTAGCGGTCGATCGGCTGGCAAGGACCCAACCTCAGCCGGTTCCAGCAAGCAGGCGGTCGAAATCTCGGATTCGTGCTTCTCAGCTATTGGCGCGGCGGCTTTCGACTCAATCATCAAAACGATATCCTCGCAAGAAATCGTACTGCTGGCTTAGTTTTTCCACCCTTTCGACCCATTCGGCCGGCCACTCAACCATCTCGCGGCTGCGCTCGGGCTCGGGCCAGATGACGGCCGCGCAGGCGTCGAGATAGTCGTCGCGTGACTCGACGCCCAGGAAACGGCAGATGCGGGCCAGCTCGCGCCGGGGTTGGCCGACAAATGACTCGTAGTGTACGGGCAGTAACTGATCATCACCCAGACGATGGCGTAGATCCTGTAGAGTCGCGCAATAGTCAAAGTAATGGTCGACGGCGTTGGCGATGGTTCGCTTGCCGCGAATGCGCATGGCGCTCATCGGGTCAAAGGGGTTGCGAATCACCTGAATCAACTTGAGGTTTAGACCGGCCATGGTCCGATCAGCCTGGTTCAGCAGCGCCGGGTCGGCGCCGAGGCGACGCGTGGTGGGACCGGCCTTGCTGGCGCCGATCACCTGGATCCGATCATAGCGACCCTGCCACTGGCCCTTGACCTCGAAGGAGTAGGCCTCCAGCCGGCGAGCCGTCACCCGGCCTTTCATCGCTTCGCGGCGCGAGCCCTTGAGCAAGATGTGAAAGATCTGTTCCCGGCTGTAGCCAGCCTTAATGTGGTCCAAGATATCAATTTCGTCGGCCAGGATGATATTGGGATGGGCGTCGAGCAAAGCGCCGATCATCGTCCCGCCACTCTTGGTGTGGCCGATGAGGAAGCAAAAGGACGTCACATCTGAGAAGATAGCCGAGTTGGTTCGGGCCTGGTAATAGGAGGTTGCGTAGCGCTTGACGCGCACCGCGCCCTGGTAGGCCCGGCCGCGCAGTAAACGCGCGCCCACGCCGTGCCTGGCGAATCGACGAAAGCGCTGGGAATCGATGAACGAAACCCATCCTCTCTCGAGCGATCCTAGTAAGCTGGAGTTGTGTTTCATGAATAATGAGCTGGGAATCGGCGTTGTGTTCCCGGGAAACTTCCCGGGAAAGTGGCCAGCGCGCTAACCGGAGAAACCGTTCCGAACATTTCGGTTGGAGCTTTCCGGGCGAGTGCCGTCGGAGAGTCGGGCAAGGCCGACGTCAGACGATTGGTTCCGCGGCAAGACAATGACGGCGATGAGGGCCAGGGTCATCCAATAGAGGCCCAGGCCAAAGACAACGCGCATATTGGAGAAGTTGTTAACGGCGAAATGGGCGGCGATGGTCAGCCAGAGAATCACCAGCAGCTTCCTGCTCCAGAAGCCGTCGGCCGCCAGAGAGGGCCATTTTCTGAGGCTGGCAGTAAACAAGCCAACGACCGGCAAGAGGAAAAGCAGTAAGCCGACGGCGCCCTGCTCAGCTGCGATAGTCAGATACACGTTGTGCGAAGCGTGATCTTTCTCGGGCGCCGCCAAATCGCCGACGCGACCCTGGAACTGGCGGTCATATAGATCGAAGTTGTTATAGCCCCACCCAAAGACAGGCTTTTCTACAAACATGTTGATCGAGGCCAGGACTACCGGCAGCCGGCCGCGCACCGTTTGATCGGTGCCAATTCGCTGCCCGGCATAGGCGATATCGTCGGCAAACATAGCGCCGCCGGCAAGGATGGCCACCGGCAAGGCAAGCACGACAAATCTGACCATGAACCTCGGATACAGAATCATCAGGCCAGCTACGACCATACTCCCGGCAAGCCAACTGCCCCGGGAAAAGGTAAAGAAGACGGCGGCCAGGCTGGCGGCAAAGGCGCCGATATAGACCAGTTTCACGATGCCGGAGACCTTGTTGCTCAAGGCGGTGTGCAGTGACAGCACGCCGACAAAGAGCATGGTCGTGCCATAAACACTTTCGGAACCAACAGAACCGGTGGCCCGGGCGCCGTCGATGCTCAACCACACCTTTGGCAATACACTGCGAACGGTGACATAGAGGAAGCCAAACAAGGCCTGGCTCAGGCAAATGAAAAGTATGACCGGCAGCAGGCGATTTAGCTCGTCCTCGTCTTGGACTTGAAGACGGATGAGCAAATAGAGAAGCATAGGCACGCCGATCCGGTCGTAGACGCGGTAAGCGCTCTCGTTGGTCAACTCGCTCATCTCAAAGGCGGAGGCCATACTGACCAGGAAGTAGGCGATCATGGCCCACTCGAACCAGGCGGGCCTGGGTATATTGATGCGGCGAACGCCCAACATACTACTAAGAATGATGATGATCAGAATGACCAGCGGCAAGCCACGGTGGATCAGCCAATAAAGATGGCGCAACGTGCCGCCCGTGGTTTCTATCACGAATGGCGTAATTAATAGCCAGACTACCAGGCCTAGCCAGGGGTTGTTGTGCAATAGAATGGCGCCGGGAATGACCAGGATCAGGCCGAGGGCGACAAACCACTTATCGTCGACGACCAGGTAGGCGATGACCAGGCCAAAGGCCAGGCCCGCCGCCAGCAACCACAGTTGCAACTCAAAGAGTGATTTGATCCGGGCCAGAATCGACTCGGGAATGAATCGCTCCAGCGATAAACCTGAATAGTCCACTTTATAGACCCTTGTAAGGCGAATCCTCGACAATGCGATAAGAGGGCACCGGCCGGCCGCGGCGGTCCAGGAACGATTCCCGCGTGCGCCAGACGAGCATGCGCGCCCGGTTGAGCGGTTGCTCGCCTAGAGTCAGGGCCAGTCGATCGCGGGCGCTTAGCTCTTGCGGCTCGACATCATAGCCCATGGCGGCCATTTCCCGACCGGCGTGGGCCTGGATGAAGCTGATCTGGCGCTTAGAAAGCACTTGGGGGTAACGGCCGATAGAGTCGGTGGAGATGACGCCGCGAGGTCGCTTCAAATCATATGAGCTGTTGGAGCCGGTGAAGGAATCGGCGTCGTCCATGGTCAACATTTCGGCCGCGTAGGGTTCGTTTATGAAGTCGCTAATCTGGCGCAGGGTGGCTTCCGGTTCGCTGGCCAGCGTTTCGTATCGGACGATCATGTAATGATTCGGGAATTCGGCCGCGTTGCTCCGGGCCATTTCCAGCGAGGCGAGCCACATGGCTGTGCCAAATCCAACGCCGCCGCGGGTGGCGCCCCAACGCTTGAGGGAAGAGGCGAATCGGTCACGGGGATCGCGAATCATGTGCAGCACCCGGGCCTTGGGAAAAGCGTCGAAGATCGGCCCGGCGTAGCGCTCGGTATGGAGCGACTTGTCGCCCCAGCGCGGCTTGCCCTGTCTCTCGGCGAAGTGCGATTCCAACAGGCCAAATAGCCGGCCGTAGGTGGCTGCACCCTGACCGAATTCTTGCCGCAGGCGCCTGGGATCCGGCTCAAGCTTAATGAGGCGCTTGTAAGTCATCATGGCGGCCAGGCAGCGCTCAAAGTTCTCCGGGTCGGACAAATCGCCGTACTGGTTGTAGAAATGGGTCCACATATTGGTGCGGCGGGTCATGGCGATCCGGGGATGGGAAGCCAGCAAGGCGTAGATCAGGCTGGTTCCGCTGCGTTCCAAACCGGCGACATAGACGGGGTTGTTTTGCATTGTAGGTATCTCCACTAACCGTACTATGAGCGGATGCTCTGCAGAGTACGCCAGGCGAACATAGAGGCTAGATTCGCCGGACGGTCGAAGACGTTAAATAGGAGTTGGTCTTTCCAGGACAATCGCACCGGCCGCAGGTCATAACCGAAGTCGGCGATATGGCGGCCGGCATAGGTCTGGGTGAAGGCCAGATCACGATGGGGGATCTGCTTCGTGGGCGGCGTCTCGGTGACAGCAACGGCGTTGTCAGGAGCGGGTTTCGGCTCACCGAACCTGACGGCTGACTCCATGGTCAGCATGGCCGGTTCGAAACGCTCACCCAGGAAGTCGCAGATATGGAACAGTTGGCCCTCAGGATCGGCCAGCAGTGTTTCGTGACCAACGACCAGGTAGCGACCGGGGTAGCGGATCTCGTTGCGCCGGGCCAGGCGGGCCGAATGGAGCCAGCGGGCGGTCTCCCAACCGGTCTTGCCGGCACGCTGCCGGCTTCTGGTAGAAACACTTCCCTGGCGCGCCCGCGGGTCGCGGATCATATGAATCATGCGCGCGGCCGGGTAGTCGGCGAAAATGACGTCGGCATATTCCTCTATCAGGCCGATTTGCGCGCCCCAACGACGCTTGCCAATCGACTCGGCAAAATGGCGGTGGATCAGGGCGAACAAGCGACCGTAGTTGGCCGGGCCGCGCCAGAATTCACGTCGGATCCGCTCCGGATCCGGCGAAAGGGCCTGGATCGACTTACGGGCCAGCATGGCCTCCAGGCAGCGCTCCAGATTCTCCGGGCGGCGCAAGTCACCGTAGCGACCGTAAAAGCGTTGCCACATATACGTCCGGCGCGACAGGACGATCACCGGGTGAGACGAAAGCATGAGGCGCAGGGTCGTCTTGCCCGAGAAGGATAGACCGCCTATGAAGATCGGTCCGGCGCTTACGTGGTTATCGTAGGAAGACATGATGCTAGCGATTAGCTTTTGGCTCTTAGCCTTTAACGGTTGCCTGGCGCAATGCGCGGTAGTTGGGATCGACGATCATGCGTTTGCCGGGCGTGCGGCCGATCAGACGCGGAAACTTGTGCTGCAAACGTTCGACCGTGATCCAGCCCCACATCTTGAGCACGTTGACCGGTCGATCGACCAGCTGGTAGCGCAGCCGCTGGCCGGTTGAGAAATGAATCTCATCGGGCGCGTATTGGTAAGCAGCCATCTCACGGGCGGCGTGGCTCTGGATGAAAGCGATCTCGGCCTGCGGTACGCGGCCACGATAGCGGCCGATGTACTCGGCGGTGACCGACGTCTGGTCGGGCTGGAGGTCGCGGTCGCCGCTGATCTTGCGCCGAAACTTCGGCGCGCCGTCCATGGTCAACATCGCCGGATCATACGCTTCGCCTAAGAAGTCACATACTTGGTGCAGCGTCTCCTCGGGCCGGGAAACCATCGTCTCATAACGCACGATCAGGGCGCGACCGGGATAACGGTCTACGTTTCGCTCGGCCAGCCGGACCGAGTAACGCCAGCGGGCCACGGCGCCGCCGGCCCGCAATTTACCCTGTGGCCAGAGGGCCAGGGACGCTTCGTAACGATCACGTGGGTCGCGAACCATCTGGATGATGCGCGCGCCGGGATAGGCAGCCAGCACCTGATCGGCGTATCGCTCGATGAGGCCGGTCTGGACGCCCCAGCGCGGTTTGCCTTCGCGCTCGGCGAAGTGAATGATAAACAGCGAGAAGAGCCGGGCATAGGTCGGTTCGCCCTGGCCAAACTCGCGCCGGACACGGTCGGCGTCGGGCTGGAGATAGGCGACATGTTTGTAATGCAGCATATCGTCCAGGCAGCGCTCAAAGTTCTGTTTGTCAGCCAGGTCGCCATATTGGCCGTAGAAGTAGGTCCACATGTTGGAACCGACGGCCGGGATGGCGATGTTGGGATGAGAGGCCAGGAAAGCCCGCATGGTGGTCTTGCCACAGCGGTCCGGGCCACCGATGAAGACAGGTCCCTTGTCCATTAAATGCGTCCCCGTAGATACTTCCAATAAACCGACCTGACGGCGTGGGCCCACTGATACTGCACCTGGTGTGACCAGGGCACTTCAACTTCGCCCCACTCGGGTGGGAATTCGTAGCCCCACCGTTTCATGAAAGGGCCAAAGACGCGCCGGGCCTGGCCCATGATTTCGGGCGTGTAGTAGGAAAGATAATTCTGATCGCGCATCTTGGTCGTGTTGCGCACCGGCAGCGGCCGGATTTGCTCAATACCCATCAGTTCCAGGGCGGCGGCGAAGTCCTCCGGCAAATTCTCAAAACGGATGACAAAATCGAAATCATTGTGATTCAAGCTTGACCAGTTGTCGTAGGGAAAACGGTAGGCCAGTTTGAAAAAAGTCGGGAAGTCGGCCCCACTCTGCTGAACGTAACGGAAGAGTAGATCTTCGTAGCGCTCGACGGCGCCTTTACGACGCTTGATGCTCTTCGGCCGGGTATGCCTGAAGCTGTGATTACTCTTGATTTTAAAGAAGCGGCTCACGGCATCGTCCATGGGATTGCGAATGCTGGAGAGAACGAAGTACTGCTTCTCCTCATCGGAGGCCACCTGAAGAAAGTTGTGATAGGTGCTGTGCTTGCCCAGGATCGGCGCGCCGTCATAGAGTTCCTTCAATTCCTTTTCGATGGCGGTGGTACCGGTTCTGGGTAGGGCTACGAACACATATTTGTATTTGTGGCTGATGATCATCTTGGCCTCCTGGAAAATAGCGGTTAGCTGTGAGCGGTTGGTGATGAGCTATTGAGTCAGTTGGCGAGGGCCAGGCGGCGTGCGGAAGGCAGACGCCCCACCCTGTCCTTGATACCGGCCTGGGAGCGAGAGAATATCAGGCGGGCCAGGTTGAGCGGTATGTCCTTCAAATAGAAGGTCAGTCGGGCTGAGCGTGATAAATGTAACGCTTCGGGCCGGTAGCCATAGCGCGCCATCTCCCGACCGGCCACCATCTGCATGAAGGCAAGTTCGCGATCAGAAAGTGCGCCCTGATAGCGGCCGACGGATGTGGTCCGTATTTCTCTCGGCGCGCGGGCGGCCGGGGCGCCAGGTCTGGAATCCCCCTGGCCGACCAGCAACATCTCCGGCGAATAAGGCTCGTGTAGAAAATCACATAGGTCGCGGAGAAATTCCTCCGGGTCGCTCACAAGATCCTCGTACTGAACGACTTTGTAGCGGTCAGGGTAGTTTCGCTCATTTCGCTCGGCCAAGCGGGCGGACCACAGCCAGAGCGAGGTACCGCCGCCGATCTTGCCCTTTTTCGCGCCACGGTGGGTCAATTGCGACACGTAACGGTCGCGAGGATCGCGTATGATGTGGATCATTTTGGCCGTCGGATAGGCGGCCAGAATAGTATCGGCATAACGTTCGGAGTTCAGCGATTTGTCGGCCCAGCGCGACTTGCCCAGGCGGCGCAAATTCTGCTCTTGCAGCAGGGCGAACAGCCTGGCGTAGGTCGGCTCGCCGCGCTGGAAATCCGAGCGGAGTTGTTCCGGCTGGGGCTGCAGGCGACTGATACGGGTATAACGCATCATGTCGGCCAGGCAGCGGTCGAGGTTGTCTGGCTTGGCCAGGTCGCCGTAGCGATTGTAATAGAAGGACCAGAAATTGATCCGTCGCGTCACGGCGATTTCCGGATGTTCTTCAAGCAACTCGCCCAGCAGGCCAATGCCGCTTCGGTCTATGCCGGCCAGGAAGAGCGGTCCCCTAACGGGCAGTGCTGTTCTAGCAGACATCAGTTGGCCTCCACCCGGCTGTTGCCGGAGATAAGCTCTGGCCGACTCAGCGACGCGTCCGCGCCGGCCGGTGATCCGTTCTGGCCGTCAACCGGCGAGACGAAGCCGCGGTCCACCAATAATTGGAAAAGATTGCGCGCGCTTTCTTCAGGCGGCTGGTTTACGGCGTCAATAGTCAGGGCCGGTGAACGTGGCGCTTCGAGGGGCCGCTTGTTTCGAAAAGGCAGTTTCGCCGCCCGGCGCCGCAGGGCGTGCCTGGCCCTTTTAATCCGTGATGGTTTGCGCTTGCGCGTGGCCTTGCGGGCCAAAGCAACCTCGGCCGGCACGTCGACAAAGACTTCCAGGAAGCTCTCAGGCCCGATCAATTCGCGGGCGGCTTCGCGGACTTCCAGCCGGGCGCTGACGGTCACGCAGATGGCCACGCCGCCATGCTTGACGATCTCGCTGGCCACCAACGCTTTTCTAAGCAGTTTGCCTTCACTGGTTCGTTCGCACCACCTCTTTTTGAGGAGGGGCACCACGTCCAGCACCGAAACGGTGAGTCCGGCTTCATTCAACAAGGGAAGTAAAGCATTTGTGATCGTGCTCTTGCCGGCGCCGCTACGGCCGGTGAACCAGATACAAACGCCTCTTGGATCAGTCATAACTCACAGGTCCTATGGTATGGGAAACGATTACGCGACGGGCGATGGTCACGCCTTGGCGGTTCGCAGGCGTCTCTTGGCGATTCTTCGCCGCACCCGAGCCACGATAGCTTGCTCCTCTTCGGGCAGTCCCATCAATAGGAGCATGCCACCGTATATCGCGAAGAGGACAGATGCCTGGGCCACCAGCAACGGCAGGTTCATGTCGTCCCCAAGCAGTTGTTGGACTAACAAGGCAACAGCCAGGGCCAATAGCGAGGCCATGATGGGCTTGATGAATGTCCGGTTCAGGGGCAAGATCCGGTATACATACCAGACCTCGGCCATGCGCAGCATGTTAATCGTGGCGTTTACGATCAAGGCGCCAATCGCCGCGCCCATGAGCCCGTAGCGGGGGATGAGCAAGATGTTCACGGTGATCGCCAAGACCAGCTGGATCACCGAGTTGGCCACTTTCATCTTGTTCAGGCCGGTCATATCGATGATGGCGCCGCAGGTACCGGTGAAAGCGTCGACCAACTCAGCGAAAGCCAGAACCCGCATGGCCATGGCGCCGGCGATGAAATCGTCGCCAAAGATGGCCAGAATGGCCTCGGAGAAAAGCAGGAGGGCCAGGAAAATGGGCAGGTTTACGGTGACACCCCAGCGGGTAGTGGTCTGATAGATACTGGCTAGCTCGGCCCGATCTTCCCTGGCGTGAATCTCGGCGATGATCGGCCGGGATGAGGTGCTGATGGAGTTGAAAGCCATGCGGCCGATCAGGTTGACCCGGCCGACGACATTAAAGACGCCTACGCCGGCGGCGGTGTAGAACGAACCAAGCAACAAGACCTGGATGTTCGAACGGAAGTTACGCAGCAGACCCGAAATCCATACGGGTAATGAGTAACCGATGAGTTCGCGCCAGTTGCGTTTGGCCGCACGAAGGCCGCGTCGCAGCGGGAATTCCTTATTCAGAAAGTAAAACAGAAGGCCGACGACGAAAACATTGGCTATGCCGAAGACGGCGACGGCATGAATGGCTTTCATGCCCAAAAAGAACAGAACACCAATCAGGACCAGGCGTACGATCACCTGGACGAAATTCTGGGCGATGACCGCGTATTGCATCTTCTTGAAGCCATTGGTGGCGCCGGATAGAACCGTACCCAGGGTCATCAACGGCACGATGAAGGCCATCAGCTGAAGCATGGGCGCCAGCTCGGGTCGATGGTAAACGCGGTCGGCCACCACGTAGGACAGGGCAAAAAGCCCGATAGCCAGCAAGGTGCTGACGATGGCGGGCAGGCCGATGCCGATCTGAAGCGTGCCCCACATCATGTCTTCGTCGCCCTTCTTTCTTAGAATGGCGACGTAACGGACCATCGCCGTATGCAAACCCATCACGGCCACGCCGGCGACGACGGTGCCCGCGCTGAGGGCCAGGGCATAGAGGCCGTATTGGTCGGCGCCGAGGGCGCGGGCCATCAGGAAGACCAGGATGAAGCGCGTGCCGTAGACGAACAATCTGCCGGAGGCGACGATGCCGCCGCCTTTGGCGGCCGTCAGGGCGTTCTCGGCATGATTGTTATCGACCTTTGCGGGTGATTCGACCTCTGCGGGCGAATGGACCCTGGCGGTGGTATCGGCTTCCGCGGCCGGATCAACCTGCTCGGTCGCTTCATCCTCTGCGGCCGGCTCGGCCTGTAGGGCCGGCGCAGCGGCCGGCACACTCTGTTCGACAGTCATCTGTCAGATATTCCTCATGAGGGATCGCACTATGTTTGGGCAGAAAGCCCGAGTTCTGGTTCGTCCTTGATCAGTCGCTTGACATCCGATTTCAGGACCCGGCCGTCTTTCCCGGAACCTTGAATGGTATCGGGATCGATTCCATGTTGCTGGGCCAGCTTCAGAGCCGCCCGGGTCAGCGATGGTTTGGGTTCATGCTGTACTTGTTCCGGATACTCGCTGGCCGTCTGGGAAGCGCCTAGGGGTAAGCTACCATTGGCCAGGCCCGGCTGAACTTGGCCGTTTGCCTGTCGAGGGGAATCGTGCGCCGGCATAGGGCGCAAGGCAACACGACCATAGGTGCCGCGCTCGGCTTCTTTCAGGCCCATCATCGCTTCTTGGAGCAGTTCCTCGGCATTGGCATCGTGCTCACATAGTTCGACCACGCTGGCCACGCCGCGAAAGCCCGACGTCCTGACGTTATATTGATCAAGCGAAAGCGGCACCGCGCCCAACTTGAGATGCAGTTCCTCGACGACCACTTTGGCCTCTGGTCCGCACATCTCGGGCATCATCACGGCGAAGGTCGTGTCGTCGAAGCGAGCCAACAAGTCTTCATCACGTAACAGCGGTCCAAAGAGAGTCGCGGCCGAGGGCATGGCCTCGCGACCGGCGCCGCCGTCGTCATTGACCGCCCCGCGGTCTCTGATCCGGATCAACGCCAGGGCAAGTTCGCCATTGCTGTGCCGCACCCGGCTGACTTCCTGGCGCAGCCTCATCTCCAGGTAGGCCCTATTGTAGGCCCCGGTGTCAGGATCAAGGATGTCAAATTGGCGCAGGTGTCCGTCTGGCGTTCGCAGATATTCGTACAGGAAAATCAGAGCCAGTCCCAGGCCGATGCCCAGGACAGCGCCCAAAACCAGGTTGACGCCGATTTTAGGGCTGATCGGCCGGGTGGCCAGCGACGCGCTGTCCAACGGGCCCAGTTCGAAGACATCGTACAGGTTACTGACGAAGTCCACGATCTCCAGGCTAACCGCTCCGGCAAATGCCTGGGCCACTTCCGGGTCTTCGGCTTTCACTTTGACTTCGAGGATGTTGGTGCCAACCAGCACCCGGCCGTCGGCCGACAGACCGCGGCGCTCGGTGCTATTCAAGCCTAACCGCTCTATGGCTTGGTCTTTGATCAGTTTGCTGTTGGCCACTTCGGCAAAGGTGTTGTTGATTTCCACCCGGCGGCTCAAAGTCTCCAAAGTGCTCACGAAATCATCCTGCACGATCAGACTCGAATGGGGCCGGATCACGAAGGAGGCCAGCGATTCGTAGACTCGCGGTTGCCGAAGGGTGAACAGCAGCGTGGCCACGACCGTTACGCCGACACTGACCAATAAAATGCGCCAGTTCTTGACTATGACCCTGATGTACTCTTTTACTTCCATGTCTATTCCCGTTGAAACTACAACAGTGATCCCAGACCCCACAGCCGCCAATGGGCCGAGAGGATATGCACGCCCCGTGCTCCACCACTACGATTGATTTGGGGGCTTTCGCGGCGATTCTGATTCTTTCTGTCTGTGATGCTGCTAGATATCTATGTATAAATAATAGAAAGGATTGATCGAGGATATTTAACGCTATTCCGTGGCAGCCCGGTGGGTAATATTGGACGTGCCGTTCGGCCGATGATGCTCGGTTTGTGCTAGCTGAGCAACAAAACGATAGCCCACACCACGCACGCTCTTCAAGTAGGCCGGTTTCTTCGGGTTCCGCTCTATCTTCTGGCGAAGCTGCCAGATATAGGCGTGGACATACTCAGGATTTCGAACAAAAGCCTCGCCCCAGACGTCGGCCAGGATCTCGTCGTAAGCACAGGGCTGCCCGGCCCGGCGGACCAGGTGGACCAAGAGGGCGAATTCAGTCGCCGACAGCTTGACCTGCTTCTGGTCGAGGGTAGCCCGGAAGGCTGGCAAGTCAATAACCAGGCGACCGTCATCGTAGATGAGGCCTTGCGCGCGCCGACTCTGCCAGTGAGCGCGTCGAAACAGGGCCCGGATGCGGGCCAGAAGTACCCGTCGCTCAAAGGGCTTGATAATGTAGTCGTCGCCTCCGGCATCTAAAAAACGGACGATATCGGGATTGCCGTCGTCAGCGCTGACCATGACCACGGGCACGTCTGTCAGTAAGCGTATCTCGCGCAAGACGTCCATGCCGGTGCGCTCGCGGATATGCCCATCTATGAGCACCAGATCCGGCAACGTACCAAGAAACTTGCGTAGTCCTTCGGCGCCATTCGGGGCGGTGGAAACATTAGCCCCTCGTTCAGCCAACGCGCTCCGCAGCCACTCTCGTAACTCGCGGTCTTCATCTATGATCAGTATTGTCTTTTTGTTCACATCAGGATCCCATTTTGTGCATGCGCCATGGCAGCTCGGAGACTGCCTATACATCCCTAGAAGTTCCTCTTACCACTAGCGGCCGGGTCAACACCCTGCCAAGCTCCGCCCCGGCCAGGCATCCTTCACCTGACCTTATCTCTCTCTTTAACAAGCGCTCCGGAGCAGTGGCTACAACAGAGACGCCATTTGTATTTCTTTCCGCCTTCCGGAACGGCCATCTCTGCGGCTATTTCGGTTGACGGTTGGGACCTTCAAGAGGATACTCTGGCGACAGGGTCAATGCTCCGTCAGGGCCCAGCCAACAAGCGCACGACAGGTACCGATGGTACTCGGCCTTCATTATCTCAACATTCGAAGTGTTGAGTCATACTGTGCGCGCCACTGGCTATTGAGTTGTCGTGCAGGGTTATCTACGATAGGGAGTTACCAACTCCCGATGAATATCAGGGTAGAAACACCCCAGTCATAATTACCGCAAAGTATAGTCTTTTTCACCCGTTTTTTTCTTAAATTTAACTTTAAAATTCCGCCCTCTCTGGGAAAATGGGCGACAATAGTACAATAGGACTATATATAAATCCGCGTAAGACGGTGCTGTTTGCCTCTTGTCGTGGCCAGAAATCCGTGAAGTCTGGCGGTGAGCCGCGCTTGCGGCAGCCGGCGCCGGCAACCAATTATGGATCTACTGATAATTTTTTTGGTTTTGCTACTGCTGATGGCCCTGTTTTCGGCCGTGATCGTCATCTCGGCCGTGAAGCTCAGCGGCCGGGCGCGCCGTTTTGAGGAAGATCTTGGCGATGGGGTGAGGGACGAAGGAGCAGGGATGAAGGATGAAGAGGTTGCGAGCGGGTGAGGTGTCGAGGGATACTTACTGACCTGCAAATAACTCGCCAAACAGTTACCGTCCTAATTAGCGCGAGTGCTGTTTAGAAACCCGTATTCGGGTCAGTAAGGAACTGTGGGAAGTAGCATAAGTCCCATATACGTTATGTCAACTTTCCTTTGATCCTTCGCTCGGCTTAGCTTTCTAATTATGTAAACCCGTCGAAACGGGTTTTCTTCAATATCAGCCGGCGATTTCATTCGCTGGCGCTTGGCGAATGGTGGGGCGGCTAGGCCATTGATAGGAATAGGTCGGCGTTGGCGGTGATGTTCCAGCACGACAAATGGGATAGCAGCAAGGCCTGTTCCGGCCGCAAGTCGATGATGGCTGGCTTGTTTTCGCCCATGGTCTTGAAATGGGGAAATCGTTCCAGGGAGCCATGACCGATCTGGTCCCGGATGGCGGCCGATAGCGCCGATTCCCAGGCCGGCACGCGCTCGTTATACACCCATAAAACCTCGACGTCCCAGCCGCCTTCGATGCCGTGGAAGGCATTATCCTGGACGCGATAGGTATCTTTGAAGAGCAGCGACCGCCCTTCCCGCTTGGCGGCCAGCAGGCCGTCGACCAAAGCGCTATATTGGCCAGAGGGGAAGACGGCATTGTTCATGAAGTCGGGCGTTTGACCGAAGACGGGCGGGATGGCGCTGTTGATATCGCCCTGGCCGGGTCCCTTCAGCGGGTGGCGGGTGTTGCCAAAGATGATGATGCGCTTCACCTTGCGGGCCAGCAAGGACATGATGGCCAGGTTTTCCAGGTTGCCGCCATCGCCGAACTCATATTCGATGGCCTCTTCGGTTCCGGCGAGCGGAGGGGACCAATAGCGGAATTCGGGAAAGCCGAGGAAGTCGAGACCATCCTCGACCAGGCCTTCGGCCGGGGCGGCGCCGCTGGTGCCCACGGCGTCGGAAAGGGTATAGCGATGGCGAGCCTTGCCCAATTCGACGGTAACCCGGCCGGCAGCGTCGGGATCGCCCTCGGGCGCCCGGCTGTCAAAGGCGAAGGGCTCGACGTAACCGCCGCCCAGATCGCGGCCGCCATGACCGGCGCCCGGATGGACGGCGCGCACGCCCACATAGAGCGGCGTCGTTTCGATAGGGATCTTGTTGGGCAGCGGCCTTTGGTTGTCCATGCGCAAGATGATGGCATTGATGATCGGGAACGGGCGATCCGGCCGGATCTGGTAGAAGTCGGACGGCTTCATCTCTGGATTGTGGGCCAGGATCTTGTCCAGGGCGTCCCGGCTGTGAGTGAAGAAACGCTTTGAGCCGTCCAGGCCGAAGGGTCGCAGGAAGTTGTCGCCGACGGTGCGGCTATAGGTCTCATCGCCGGCCAGTTTCAGGACGTTCAGCAGATAATCGTCGACCAGGCTGGAATGGGTGATGGCGTAGGCAAACGAGCCTTTTTCGGTTTCGGCCAGGTCTTCGGCGGTCAACTCTTCGGGCGCGATGACCGGCCCAAGAAGGTGATCTTCGTCTTGATCGGCCGGCAGATAGGCGTAGACCGTGTTGGGGAAGCTGCTGCCCGAGACACAAGAGACGTAACGCGCTTTCTGGAGCAGGCCGATGGCCCGCAGCCCGCGCAGTTGACCCAGGGTGGCCGAGGCAGAGCGGGTGCCACCGCCCGAGAAGGCCAGGCCCAGGTTCGGCCGGTCGGTCAAGCCGGCGACCTTTAGCTCGGGATCGTCGATCTCAGGATAGCTGAAATCAGGCCTGGTGGCGTCCCAGAGTCGCGTGTTGACTTCCTTCAAGCGCCGGTCGAATAGGGACATGTTCTTCTCCTGTCTGTGAAGCTGTTAGCGATTAGCTTTGAGCAGCTAGCAGGGACATTCTAGCATAAGTCGGCCGGGGACGTTACTAATCTCTGGCGAAGGTCTGCAAACGTCCTGTCAGGCATTGTCGTGCCCCCCACATTCATGAGGGTGAAGCATCCAGACGTTTGGATACCCGCCAACCCGAGAATGGAAACTCGTTCGTGGATCTCTCAGGAAACTCGGACCTCAGAGTATATGGTACAGTTTCATAGTGTATCGCCCGGATCGACCGAGAGCCGTTTGGCCATGAAGATATCGAGCTTGCCGAAGCCATTGGCGTCGGGGACAACGCCGACGATTAGATAGCCGAGCTACTGATAGAACTCATAGGGGTAACGTCGCGCTGAACCTCCCGCGCAGCGGCGACGGCATCGGGACAGATGTGGGGCCAGATCTCCTTGAATCCCTGATACAGTATCTCGGCACACTGGCCGAGCATCTCTTCGTCGTTGGTGTCAAGTTCGACGATTATCATGCCGACCTGCCTGGCAACGTGATGGGCATTGCAACTTGTGCAGCACTTGTTCTCGACAGCGATTCTGATCATAGCGTAGTTGCGCGTTCACTGGCCCTGGATTACAGTTTCGGCGAGGGAAATCCGTTCACGCTCCATGTGATCAATCAATTCGTCTACCGGCCGGAAAGCATGTTCGCCGGGCCAGATTTTACGCCAGACAGGTTGGGCCTGGTTTATGAGGATGCGTCGTTTGCCGCGGCCGACGGCACCCAACTGTGGGGCTGGTATTTGCCCGCAACCGAGCCGTGGCTGGCACTGCTCTATAATCACGGCAACGCGGGCGATATTCGCGATTGGGTTCACGCCGCCCCACCCAAAAAGTCACTCCTGTGACAATGGCCAACGAACTGACGATGTCAAAGAAAACGATTGTGTTGTCGCCGGAAGATGGGTAGTAGACTCCCGGGCGACCAGGGATTCGAGGAATCTAAATCAATCCGCCAGCCAGCA
>JBFFWQ010000082.1:0-26731 GCA_041570195.1 Promineifilaceae bacterium (SeqCode)
CTCAGCATGCCGTGATCCCGGTGAAGAAGGCGGAGCCGGTGCCGGACGGTGTGGACTCACAGACCGCGGTGGCGGCCACGACTAGCTACCTAAATTTGGCCCAAATTGGCGACAGTTCCATCGCGAGCGAGGAAAGCACCAAGGGCCGCGACAAACGGTCGAGCTAATGAATGGGCTTGATTGAGCGTTATCTGGACAATGCGACCATTCGTATCGAAAACGAGCTTCCCCGGGACATGAAAAGCATCGCGAACCATCCGCAACATGCCAAACTGGCCCAGCGCCGGCCTACAAGCGGCCAAGCCGTCGCGAGTCCAGAGCACGAGATTGTGGGCCAGTTGGGCCATCAAGAGCAGCATTTCCTGAGCCTGAAAGCGTTTCTTGTTGCGTTTGGTCAAACCCAGCCCTTGTTTAGAACCCTTGATGGATGTTTCGGCAGCGCCGCCACGCTGGTCATAGGCGTACACGGCGGCCAGCATCACCTTGTAGTCAGGGTCGGTGGCCTCCAGATGCGGGGTTAGCCAGAGGAGGCTGTCGTCGCTCAGATTGAAGACCAAGACTTGGCCACGCCAGCTACCATCCTGTTTGGCACAGCGAACGGCCAATTGACGAGTCGGCTTCTCATAGGGGTGGCACTGCTCAATCCAACCGAATTGGCGGCCTGGGTCTTTGGGGTCGGCGTGCCAGACGCTGACCGACTGGAGTAGTTTGGCCACGCGCCTCCAGTTGGTGACCTTGGTCAGGAAGCCATAGCCGCGATTCAGTAACCAGTTGATATCTGCATCACGGCCGCCCCCAGCATCAGTGCGAATGATGGTTCGGCGGCGAAAGCCGGGATTCAAACCCAAGACTTGCTCGGCTTCCATAACCAGAGGCTGCAAGCTGCGATTCAGTTGGGTCTTTCCGGGATAGAGGCGTTCAACAACAATCTCGCCATACAAGGTGGCCACCAGCCGTCCCAGTTGCCGGCCACGCTTATTCTTTTGCTTGGCAAAGTAACCCTTCTCGACCCCTTCTCCTTGTCGACCGGCGGGCAGTCCACTCATGTCCACGTCCAGCAGTTGACACCCTTTTCCATAATGATGGCCGTAACCCTGACCATAGCGCTGATAAATGGCCCGCATCGCCTCGCGCATCTGGTCTACATTTTCCTCATCACAGGCGTTCAACGTGGCACTTACCGTCGATTGCTCAGCACAGTTGCTGCGGCCGAACGCCCGCGACAAACCCGGATCGGGCCGAACGCGGTTGTTCACCTCCACAAGACCATGTCCGCCGGCCATGATGTTGATGAAGGCGTCTTGCAGTTTCTCGAGCGGTGTGTGGATGATCACTTTCTGTTTGATGCTGATATGCTGGCCAACCATTTCCCAGATGCCCATCTGTTGGGCACAAAGGCCAATCATGGCCAAACTGGCTCGTGGCGAAAATAGGATATCAGTATGCATGGCGATAGGCCTCCTTTGGCAAGTAGGACGTCGGTGTCCCTATTCTTGCCTGGAAGTCTATCGCTTTTCTTCATCTCTAATGACTTGCCCCCTTATTGGGGCTAAATTTGGGCAACTAACGTTCGCGCCCCAGCCAAAATCCCTCAACTCCTCCGCCAACTGATAATAGCTCTGGGTGATCTTGAGGTTGCGCAGGATCAGGTTGTCCATGGCCTGGATGGCGTCGATAGCTTCTTGGCGCATCTTTCCTCCGCGCCGCAAACCAGGTTGAAGGTAAACGTTCAGGGTAGTGGATTGCATTATAGAGCAAGCCGGCGAAGGCGCCATAATACATGATCACCCAGAGGCATTCGTCCTGGCGACGGGTCAATTCTAAGCCGTTGAACAGTGCTTCGCCGGACAGGCCATGTTAAAATCCCGGCCTCAGATCTAAAGGATCGTCCGAGGTTACGACAGGATGCTTACTAAACGCCGCAATCTGCTCTATCTCGCGCTGCTCATCGCGATGTTGGTAGCTTTGCGGGTTCAATGGTCAAGACTACAAGACCCCTACACCATCCAAGACGATTTCCGCAAGTTCCACTGGATGCGCCGGCTTGAGGATCCAGAACTCTTCGCGGATGATCCGCTCACCTCACCTACGGAGGTGCGCCTTGGGGAGGTTCGTTTGTACGTGGATAGCACGCGGCCGGGTTATAGCCTGCTGTTTAACCTGGCCAGCCCCCTGTTTCCACCACTCATGTTCAACAAGCTACTCATTTTTCCCCTGCTGCTGTTGTCAGTTTATTTCCTCTTTCGCATTGGAGAAATAGCCAAAGATCCGGGCACCGGATTTACCCTGGCCTTAACCTTCATCATATTGACGCCATTATGGACATCGGCAACGTCAGTGGCGGCCGGCCTACCCCGTTCCTTCATGGCCCCATTGTTGCTAGGAATCGTCTATTTCCTGATGATCAATCGCTATTGGGCGGCGACCGGGGTGGCATTGATCGCGGCAACCATTTACTTGCCAGGCGCTGTGCTTGGCATGACAACCATCGCTCTGGCAGCGATAGAGCCGGCGGCCGGTCGTTGGCGCTACCGCATTGTCTGGCGCCGTATTCTCCCGCTGGTGGTGTTATTTCTTCTGCTTCTCCTGACGCTGCCTATTGTCGTTGCGCGTTTGCAGAGTGTTTGGTCCGCTCTACTCAACTTCAGCTGGTCGTTCGGGGCGATTCTGCAGAACCCGAACTACATCAGCGGTGGACGTTGGCCTTTATTCAGAGATTTCCCATTTCAGGGTCTTGGCGCTTTGACAAACAACTATATGAACCTGTGGTTGCTGATAGTGCTAGCGCCGCTATCGGCGGCGATTCATCTCTTAAGACCCCAAGCGTATCAACGTTTTCCTCGAGCTTTGAAGTTGCTTTTTTTAGCCAGCGTTATCCTTTACATTTTGTCTTGGTTGGCGTTATTATTGACATCTTCCCTGTTGCTCTATTTTCCCAGCCGCTACACGCAGACCAGTCTGGCCTTGGTTCTACTCTTGTTTGTGGTGATGCATCTAGGCCCGGCTATCCGGATATTCTGGATGCGGCTCCGGAATCTAGCACTTCCACCAAAAGCGTTGACGATTGCTGCTGGGGTAGTTGCCGCCATAGCGATTTACATATTGCTGGAGCAGGACGATCTTTGGAATCGGCTGGGGGCAATTCGGATCCCACTCAAAGGGATCTTACTGGCCGCCTATGCTTTCCTTGTCGGAAGCATCGTCTTGGTAGGCCTGGACCACCGCTCAACTTCAGAACCTGCACCGGGGGCTGCCCGTTTGGCCCGTAAGAAAGAATTCTCGATCCTTTTCGTAATCTTGCTGGCGACTCTGGCCTTGGTTGCACTCCCCGCGGATGATCACCACTTCAGCGCGGTCGAGCCGTCGGCAGAGGATCTCATATCCTTCCTGCAAACAATGCCTAAAGATTCGTTAACGGCTGGCCATGCCTGCTCCCTGAACGATGTACCTATGGCAGCCGGACGGCAGATCCTTTTCAGCTGCGAGTTTTATACACGCAGTGCAGAAAACCGAGTCCTTGACAACTACAGAGCTTACTATTCCGATAGTTTGAGTGAAGTGCGGGAATTCTGTCAAACATACGGAGTGGACTATTTCGTTGTCGTGCCAGATCAATTAAGTAACTCGGAACGTAAATGGATATTCTTTGAACCCTACAACAGCATACTAAATGCCGAAATAACCTCGGGGGCGGGCTATGTATTAGAGGATATTCCCGCCAACTTGCAGATCTTTGAGGGGGATAACCATATCGTGATGCAGTGTGGTCTGGACGACATCGGTGAAGTGGAAAGCCAGGCCACGCAGGTAGAAGGGCTAGGCATCCTGGCTTACAATGAGATTCCCGAAACCTTGTCACAAGCAGAAGAGGTGGAACTGGTCGTCAAATGGGTTGCTGACGCAGAACTGCTCAACGATTACAACGTTTGCTTTTCATTCAAAGATGAATCCGGCCAAAGCAGGCAAGAGATCTGTGAGCCTCTGTCGCTTCGCCTACCGACCAGCCAGTGGCAGATACCTGAGATCAGGTACGAAGCCTACAACTTACAGATCAGCCCCTACCTGGAAAGCGGCGACTATTCGATCGAGGCCTCAGTGAATTCAAGCGAAGAAGCAGATCGCGGTCACGAGATCGTGCTCGGCGAAATAGGCTATTTTGCACAGCCTCGGACTTTCGGCGCCGCAGATATTAATCCCAAAACGACCTATGACATTATTTGGGACGATAGCATTGCCCTGGCTGATTATGATGTCACCGGAACTGACTCCACTATCCTGCATTTGGATGTGCGCTGGCATGCGCTGAAGCGGCCGACAGAATCATACAAAGTCTTTGCCCATGTGAGAAAGGCGGGTTCGGGCGAGATAGTGAGTCAGGCCGACACGATCCCCCGGAATTGGACATACCCTACCGATTGGTGGGAAGCTAACGAGATCATCACCGATACTTTGTCGATTCCTCTGAACGATCTTGGGCCGGGGCCATTCGAACTGTGGCTTGGCTTCTACAACGAAGAAAGCGGGGAACGCCTTCCCTTGAGCAAACCCACGGCCCTGCCCCTTTCGACGAAAGATGCTGCCGTCAGGATTCATGAATTTGAGTAGTAAGCTCTCGGTCGTAACGATTAAGTACGGCTAATCCGAAGAGTTCAATTAGGAATGGCTAGAGCCGATCTCCGGCGCCAATAGACGACAAAGATAATGATCAGGGCCAGCATGATGCTTAGTGCGGCTATTCCTAACCCCAAATAAAGCGTCGTGGGGCGAAATTGAAAGGAAACGTCATGCGTCCCGGCCGGCAGGAAAACGCCACGGAACACGCCATTGACTTCGTGTATTTCCCCTTCGACTCCGTTGACAGTTACTTCCCAGCCGGGATAGTGAGCATCAGCCAGGACCAATATACCCGGCCGGTCGGTCTTGACGTTCAGGTCCACGCTGTGTAAATCGTAATCCGTGATTTCTACTTCGCCTAGTGACCGAACGGGCGACGCTGAAAGCTGCCTGCTCTGTTCGCCGGGCAGCGGGCTTGTTAGCAAGACCGAATGATAGAAGTCAAAATCCGTATCGACCACGCTTTCCAGCAGTTGCTCGGCCGGGACCGTTTCGGCATGGTGGACCAGGTAGGCCCGGGGTAGCGCATTAGGGTTCTCGTAAATCCAAACGCCGTCTTTTTCACCGTGAGAAATCAACTGTGTCCCGTAGGCAGTGAAAGCCAGATTTTCGCCTGGGCCGGCAGTGCAAACGGCCGTTTCCTCATTACCACTGACACCCCATACAAAGGATTGCCCGGCCGAGTCTGCCACCGGCTTGAAGTAAATCGTATGAGGGGCCGGAATGTCCGTTGGAACTGCCAGAATCTCCGTCGCGGCAACGAGATTGCCGCCAACGCCATCACGCCACAAACGAAACTGAATGGCTGACTCTTCGCTAGATGGCCGTGGAGCAAGCAAGATGTCAATTCGATTCAGGCCAGGATCAGCTGCCGTAAATGTTTGTGTCGTCCAATCCGCGTTTAGGAAAGCGGCCGCATCACAACGCATCTGATCAGCTTGCAAGATTTCGTCTGTTGGCAGTGGCTTTGCCGACAATATGTACTTGGCATTCAATAAGCTGACCCTTGGCTCAAACTCGCTCATCGCCAACTTATAAGAGCTGGAGCGTAACCAGGCGAAGTCAACCTGGTCACTAATGGTTTTATAGAGATCATAATAATCAGCCTGGATCAACGACGAATAGCCGCCAATTTCCTGCACGCCAAACACGCTCAGGACGTTCGGCCCAAACAGTAGTCTCTCCCTTTGTAATGGCAAAACCCGGAAGTGGGATGTGTCTTGTTGCAAGTAATCAGCTACCTCATTCTCAGGGTATAGGTAGGCGGTCGACGTTATGGGATTGAAGTCCGAACCCCATTGCAACAGATCGACAAAGACTAACAACACCAACATTGCGCCGACAACCCGTGGGCTGCGAGGCAAGATGAGAAGCAAGAATGTGGCCAGCAAAAGCAAAACACCGCTGCGCGCTAAGTCCACATATGTTTCCAGACGATCATCCGGCGTCGCCTGTTGGGTCCATAGCGTAACGACGGTGATGACAACTAGCAAGATCCAGATAGGTATCAGGATCCATCTTCGCTCCTTGGGCGAGGCAAGCCAGCCGTCCAGACCGATCGCCGCCAGCCAGGCGCCACAAAGGGGGAGCAAGAACAAAAGGCGTCTGAGGGCCAGAAACTGGGCGCCAGGAAACAAGAAAACTGCTCTGACGAGAGGGGTGCCCAAGACAATCGCCAGGGCAAATATCGTGACGACAATTGCCGCAAACGCAAACTGGCGCCGTCGGGCGACAAAGGGGGCTGTTAAGGCTAACAGGAGAGAGACAACGCCAAAATAAGTTGCCAGCTCGGCGTAGTTGGGTAGTTGACCCCAGTACCCTTCTGGATTAACTGGGTTGCCATAGAAGTCAGGCGCAACGAGCGTAATGATATGTTGCCCGGGAAGTCGCGTACCAAGGACAGTTTCTGGCGTGTAGCGAACTCGTTGGCTATAGGCCGCGAATTCTCCGGATGGGATCAGCATGATGGCGCCAATCCCCAAGCCGATGGCGCCGATGATGAAGAGCGGGATAAGAGACCTCAGCGACCACTGGTTGCGTTTGAAGCCATTCCAAACCACCATACTCAAGGCGTAAACGCCCAGCATCAACCCGCTGGCAAGAATGAACTGAACTTGACCACCGAGAACGGAAAGACCGAGTAACACCCCCCCCACGGCCGCATAATCCAGGCGGCGTTCATCAAGGGCCTTCTGATAAGCCCAGAAAACGCCCGGCAGCCAGGCCAGCGTGCTCAACCTATGTGGGTTCTCCAGCCAGACCACCAGATAAGCATTGAGCATCCAGATCCCTCCCCCGAGAATGCAAGCCAGCCAAATCAGTTTTCGCTGCCGCAAGAACCCATACATGAGCCCGCCAGTCAGGATCAGCTGACCCCAGGCCAGCCATGGCAAGGCATGCTGGACGGGTAAGAAGACGGCCGCAATTAAATTGGGCGGATAGAAGGGTTGGAAATTGGGATCGGCAACAATTGGACTGCCCGCAAGAATATATGGGTTCCAAAAGGGAATCTGGCCACTCTGAATTGTTGACGCTTGAAAGTATCGGTTCGGGAAGAATATATAGAAGGGATCCGAAATAAGTGGATTCGCCAGGGATCCTAATTCAAGATGATCCCAGGGAGCAATGAATGGAATCATGTCGAGCGGCAACATTGTGTAGCCAGGCAGCAACGCCCGATTTAACAACACCGTGGCCAAGATAGCGAAGATCACCAGCGCCAGTAAGGATTGACGCCGGCGCTGGGGGATTGACGCCAGGAAGTTCGTCAGCATTCTCGTGAGTTTACCCAATAGCTCTACTGAAAGACAAGAATGACCCCAGGGTAACGAAACGCGTACTCATTCCTACCATCGGCTCCCGGGGCGATGTGCAGCCCTTTATCGCCCTGGCTCAAGGGGTTCGAGCGCGCCGGACACACGGTCACGCTGACGTCACATTCGACCATGCGGCCGCTGGTCGAAGCCCACGCCGTCAACTTCACTCCCATCGGACCCAACGCCGACATGGTCCAGGAAACAACGGTCATTCGCCAATGATCCAGCAACATGTTGGCCGCCCTCTTCCGGGTGATGAACCTGGCCTTCGATATATTGGCCCAGGCTCACGAAGAGATTCTGGCCGCTAGCCAGGACGCCGACTTGGTGATCATTCCAGCAATCGGCCGGTCAAAGCTAAACAAGGAAGGCCTCGCCGCTGCGCTGGAGGATCTGGCACACAACGCCGAACGACGGGCGGCCGCCTCGCGATTGGGTCAAGAGATCCAGGCCGAGCATGGCGTAGAGGCGGCCGTATGCTTGATCGGCGATACCTTTGGCAGCGTTGGAGTTAGTGAACAGCCTGAATCGCGCTAGCCAACCTCCTTGAGCAATTGGCGATATCGCTTCTGCTCCGCTTTCCCAAAGTACTTGGTGGCATTCTTGAGGCTTTCGGCGGAGAAATTCCGGATGTTGGCGTTTAGAACCTCGCGCACAAAGTCTTCGTCGTGTCTGGATATCTCGCGCAAGATCCAGCCCACGGCCGTCTTGGCAAACCTTTCCGGCCGGCCGATCAAGGCCGCGCACGACGCTTCGACGGCCGGATAGTAGGCGCTGTCGGCGGCGACCGGCACAAAAGCCACCAGCGACGCCCGGGCCCGCCAGAGATTTTCGGCGTCCCGCCAGCCGGCGAGACGCCCGGCGCAGTCCGGCCCGATCTCTTCAATGAGTGACCCCAGCACCTTGATGCAAAACCAGTCACAAACGTTCCAATCGTAAATCAGCCCCTCGTCAAACAGAGAAGCGAACCGGGTAGTATCTCGCGCGCAATCCAGGGCGCCTGCGGGCAGAAGAATCTCCTGCAAGCAGAGTGTTCCAGCCAGCTTCTCTTCTGTATATGCCCCCTCAAACAGCGTCAGCGCCAGGTCCAGCTGTTCCGGAAGCGCCAGTTCGCCCTCTATCTGTTCCTGGTGCCATTGATGCACCTCGGTCCGGACCAGAGCCATCTTGACCCCTAAGAAAGGAGCGCTATCTTTGACATAGTTTTCCCACCAGGCCTTTGTTTTGGCGTCAGCGTGTTTGTGTAGCCTTCCCTGTAATAGAAGAATCTGTTCCTGGAACACGAATCGCTCCTTGCATTGATCATTCGCTTCTCATAGATTCAAGCATAAAGACGAAATCTGGGCTTTCAAAGGAAGAGACCCTATTTGCCAATGATATTCGCGGCCATCCTCATATTGTGATAAACCTTCCGGCATGACGATTCTGTTGATTATTCTAGGAACTGCAGGCGTCCTGGCGCTTCTTGTTACCGGTATGCTGCTCGTGCAGTATGCGCTGGGCATAGAAAGCTCATTGCGCGACGAGGCCGGCAACCTGGAAGCGGGCAGGAGTCTCACGGGTCTTCTGCTGTCGGTTCTTGTCTTTTCGCTGTTGATTGGCGTACCGGTTGTGGCTATCTGGTTGGCGGAATCGGCCGGCTATTCCTTTTCTTTCCTCGGGATGTGGGCCATGGCTTACGCCATCTTCTTTCTGGTTAACCTCTACGACCTGGTCGTGCTCGACTACGTCCTGGTCGTGCGACACCGGCCCAGTTTCATCACCGGCCTGCCGGACACCCCATATTACACGACGATGAAGCCCCATGTGCAGGGCTTCGCCCGCGGATTGATCATTGGCCTGGTGATAAGCTTGATTTCCGCGCTTCTGGCGTGGTTCGTTTTTTAGGGTTCGTCAGTGCGACGATAGAAACCTCGATGTCGCTCCGCCGCGGTGGCAACAAACCTCAGCAGACTTCTCAAGCTTTCCCACATATGCTATGATATTTTCAACGATGGCCATTATTCTACGGCCGGATCGTGACAGAGGACGTTAGGGGGTAGTGAAAATGCGAAGGCTGAGCCATGGGCAATTCATCTGAGATCTCCGCCCAGCATCTGCCCCAGGGAACGCATTTAGCCCAGGGAATGCATTTAGCCCTCCAGATCTCTTTGTTGGGCGAGTTTGCCCTGCGCCAGGGGGAAACGATCATAACGCTAGACACACCCAGCTACCAGGCGCTCCTGGCATATCTGGTCGTCGAGGCCCAACACATTCATTCGCGTCAACAACTAGCATTTCAATTCTGGCCGGACTCGAGCGAATCCCAGGCCCGCACCAATTTACGCAAGGCGCTTCACACCCTGCGCAAGACTTTACCTGACGCCGATTGCTATTTGGTCGCCGACCGGCAGACCGTGCAGTGGCGATGTGATGCGCCGTGTACTGTCGACGTATGGGATTTCGAAGCGGCCGTTGCCCAGGCCCAACAAACAGATCACTCGACCGATCGGCAAACAAGCCTGGAGCAGGCCATCGACACGTATCATGGCGAATTTCTACCCAGTCATTACGATGATTGGGTTTTGTCAACCCGCGAGACTTACCGCCAGCAATACCAGGCTGCTCTAGAAAAGCTATTGCTGCTCTATGAGGACCAGCGGCAATACCCAACGGCCATCGCCCTGGCCCGCAAGCTGCTGCGGGAAGACCCCTTGCATGAAGCAGTTTACCGTCGTCTGATGCGCCTGCAATCCCTGGACGGTAACGTCGCCGGCGCCTTGCGCACCTACCACGCCTGTTCCACCCGCTTGCAGCGTGACCTGGGCGTCGACCCCAGTCCGGCTACCCGGGAAATCTACGAAAGTCTGCTCAACATAGAAGCGCCAGTGACGGCCCCGGCTCGACTGCCCCTTGTGGCTCGCGAACAAGCCTGGTCAACGCTTCAAAGCACATTCAAGCAGTGCCGGCAAGGGCAACCGGGCGTCGTGCTACTCACCGGCGAAGCTGGTATCGGCAAAACACGCCTGGCCGAGGAATTGCTCGATTGGACCGAGCGGCAAGGAATCGTGACGATTACGGCCGACTGCTACCCCTCTGAACAACAATTGGCCTATGCCCCGGTGGCCAAGTGGCTGCGCAACGAGACGCTCTTGCCTGTCTTTCGTCGGTTGGACAAACGTTTGTTGGTTGAATGCAGCCGCCTGTTGCCGGAATTGCTGGACCATCATCCGGGCCTGACTGCGCCCGGCCCTCTTACCGAAAGCTGGCAGCGCCAGCACTTTTTTAGCGTCCTGGCCCAGACGCTGCTGCAATTGCGCCAGTCTATGTTGCTGTATGTCGACGATTTGCAGTGGTGCGATCAGGATACGCTGGACTGGTTGCTATTCCTCGTCCACTATGAGCCGCAGTCGAGATTCCTGTTATTGGGCGCGGTCCGCTCTGAAGAAATCACGGCCGAACATGCGCTCAACGCCTGGCGGCAGCAGCTAGAGCGAGAAGGCCGGCTCACAAGCATCACGTTGGAGCGCCTGGATTCACAGAATTCGGCCCAGTTGGCAGAAAATGTGCTAAAAAAAGAGCTGGATAGCCGGCAGGTGGCCCATCTTTATACTGAAACGGAAGGCAACCCGCTATTCGTGGTGGAAATGGCCTGGGCCAGCCTGTCTGCTGGCCAAGCCAGCTCACAGTTACCGGCACTGCCGCCAAAGGCGCAGGCGGTCATCGAAACGCGCCTGGCCTCCCTGTCGCCATCGGCCTACGAATTGGCTCAACTGGCGGCCGTCGTCGGCCGTTCATTTACCTTCAACCTGCTGAACCAGGCCTGCGCCCAAAGCGAAGATGCCGTCATTCGTAATCTTGACGAATTATGGCAGCGTCGCATCATCCGCGAACGCGGAATTGATGCCTATGACTTCAGCCATGACAAAATCCGCCAGGTGGCTTACGGCGCGTTAGGCCAGGCTCGCAGCCGGCAATTCCACCGGCTAGTTTGGCAGGCACTGGAAACCCTGCATGCGGACGACCTCGATCCGGTCAGCGGGCAGATCGCCAGGCACTGTGAAGCGGCCGGGCGTCACCAGGAAGCGATTGTTCATTACCGGCGAGCAGCCAATGTAGCGCAGGCCGTCTATGCCAACCAGGATACGCTTAACTATCTGCAACGAGCCACAGACCTACTATCTCGGACTAAAGTAGATCCAAAACTGCAAGCCGAGATTTTCGAACAGAAGGGCGATGTCCTAACAACTATCGGCCGTTATGAAGAGGCAGAAGCGGCATTTGCCAAAGCCGTCCACCACACCAAAGAACCTGTGTCCCAATCACGCATCTACCGCAAGATTGCCAATACTTGGCAATTGCGACGGCAGCATGACAAAGCATTTGAAGCCTGGCAAACAGCTGAGAAGCGACTAAATCAATTCTCTGGCGACTGGCCTCAGACCTATTGGCAAGAATGGTTGTACATTCAACTAGATAGAAGCTGGGTGTTGTATTGGACAAATCGGATGGAGGATCTAGAGAGCTTGTTAGGGAAGATTCATCCGATTGTAAAAGAATACGGCACGCTCTTACAACAAGGATTGCACTATCAGCGGCTGGTCATTCTTGCGTTCAGGCGCGATCGCTGTCTGCTTACGGATGAAACGATTGCTTATGCAAGAGAATCCTTTGCCACGCTTCAGGAATCGGGTACATTGAATCAGATAGCCTTTTCTCGATTTGTATTAGGACTTGCTCTCAATTATCATGGCTGGCTGGGTGACTTCGTTGAAGCTGAATCTCACATGAAGTCGGCTCTAAGACTGGCGCGGGAACTCGGGGATGTCGTCCTTGAAATTCGTTGCCTTTTCCACCTCAGCCAAGGTTATCTCCGGCACGGAGATTTGGATTCCGTGGCGTCTCACTTACCACGAGCGCTCGAATTGGCTAAGAAAGCTAACATCTTGGAGTATGTAGCCATGGGCGAGGGCCTGAGCGCTTGGTTCGCGTGGTGCAAGAGGGATTTCGCTGAGTCAAGGCGCTTTGGGGAACATTCACTGGCACTAGTAACGGATCTTCCCTTCGGTTGGCCGGGCAAGTGGGTTGCATGCTTCCCGTTAATCAGCATCGCCTTGATGCATAGCGAGGACGAAATGGCGATCGAGTATGCTCGACTGCCGCTAAGCCCTGATCAGATGCGCTTCCGAGATGAGCTAACGTCTATGCTGCAGCAAGCCATCGATGCCTGGGAAAACAATCGGCCAGATGCGGCGCGATCTGACCTCAAGCAAGCCCTCCGGCTGGCACAAGAATACCATTACCTCTAGTTAATTCCCCATAACAACTCGAAAACTGCTTCCCGGGAACGCTTTGGGAACGCTTTACCCTGCACAATGGCATAAAGTGAGTGTCTGATGTGGCCATCAGGTTTTATCTTCTTGACCCGGCCGCATTTTGTTGAGCGAGCCGGCACATCCAGTCATTCTGGAAAGGAGTCAAATCATGAAACGCTTGCTAGGCCTATTGATTGTTCTTGTGCTCGTGGCCGTGGCCAGCCCGATGTTAGTTACTGCCGCAGGGGCAACCGTGCCCTTCAAGGTTAGATGCGTGGCCTATCCTGAAATCATAGGTGAAGGCCCGAGCTACATCGTTGCGGCAATCCCGGCAGATTGTGTCGGTACCCACTTGGGGGATAGCGAATGGTTTTCAGAAGTGACCGCTTTCATGGACTCGGAGAACCCGTTTGTTAACCCAGCGCCACAGTATGGGGATATGGTCTTTACAGCTGCCGATGGCTCGCAGTTGATCGGTGACTTTGTAGGCGAAAATGTGCTTAACGAAGTCGGTGGATTCGACTTTTGGGGCACGTACCAGATCGTGGAAGGTACCGGTCGGTTCAGTGGCGCAGCCGGCAGCGGCATCTATTACGGAGGAGGGGGTGACTCGGCGGCACTCAGATTCGAGGGCCAGCTAATCAATCCCTGAAGCCTGGAAACTTGGAGGACGTCATGATTCTCATAGTTGGTGCGACCGGATATTTGGGAAGTGCTACGGCCAGAAGATTGCTGGCTCGTGGCGAATCTATACGGGCCATGACCCGCACGCCGGCCAAAGCCCAGGCATTGCGAGAACTAGGCGCCGAGGTACTCCTTGGCGACCTGCGTGACGGGGCGTCGCTGCGCCGCGCTTGCAGCGGTGCAGATCGCGTATTTGCCACGGCGCATGCCTTGATGGGACGAGGCAAGGAGTCGTCCAAATATGTCGACGACATCGGACATAAGCGACTGATCGATGTGGCCAGGGAGTCTGGCGTGCAGCGCTTCGTTTACGCTTCAGCTCATGGTTCTACGGCACAAAGCCCGGTACTGTTTGCGCGCATAAAAGCCGATGTCGAACAGTACCTGAAGCAGAGTGGTCTAAGCCATACGATCTTGCAACCCACCGCGTTCATGGAATGGCACGCCCATGAATTCATTGGCAAGCCGATCCTTGAAGAGGGAAAAGTTACACTGCTGGGCCCAGGCGAAAATCTGATTAATCTGGTAGCTGCCAACGACGTAGCCCGCTTTGCCGTCATCGCCTTGACAGATCCGAAAGCGGCCGGGCAGGTCATCGAAATCGGCGGCTTCGATAACTGCAGCAGGATGGAGATCGTCCATTTGTACGAGAAGCTGTCCGGCCGCCAGGCGAAAGTCACGCGTTTGCCTTTGGCTGCGTTGCGAGTTATGTCCCCGCTGCTAAAGCCGTTCCATCCCGGCCTCAGCCAGGTATTCGCCTTCAGCGTATGGAGTGAAACGACCGACTTCACCTTCGATCCCACCGATACGCTCAAGCAGTATCCTATGGAGCTTACCAGGCTGGAACCATGGGTGCAGGATCGCGTAGCGGAATCCACATCATCTACTGCGGGGCTGGCGACAACATGAATGCGCCGTCCGCCCCAGGTACTCAACTCTTCGTGCTCCGTCTTTGGGTAGAGGATCTGGGCGACGGCCGTTCCGAATGGCGCGGCCAACTCAAGCACTTACCAACCGGCGAGACCCACTACTTCCGGGGATGGTCGCAGTTGCAGGAACTCTTTCGGGCATCTGTGCCTAGCTTTCCACCCCACCCTGAAGCGACCAGCCGAAGCCAGGAGTGAGTTGAGACGGCCGTCGCAAAAGACGACCATCGGGCCCTCACCCAAATTCTAGAACTGGATATCCCTGTTTTGGTCCGGTTTCATGAGGAAACACCCGGCTAGCTAATTATGTGGCCGGGTAACTGCAAGGCTGTCCGCTCTTTGCTCGATAGCCACGATGGCCAGGATACCGGCTAAGGCTATCGCCAGGCTGAATTGTCCACTGACGCCAGAGGCGACGACGACAGCGACGGCCGCCCCAAGGGTCAGGATCATTCGCGACAGTAGCAGTTGTCGAGTCGCCCGCCAGATGGCGATAGCCATCCCGCCCACAAAAAGAACCAGCCCGGCCGCCAGGGCGATCCGTCCATCCAAAGCAAGCGGCTCACCCGGATGGGCTACGATTTCCTCGACGGCGAAGGCATAGGCGATCACGCCGCACAACATGGGGAAGTGCAGCAAACTGAAGACGTCTCTGCCCATTCTCGTCTGCTCTGGACCGGAAGATGCTTCAAAGGCGCGATCGAGGGCAGGTTTGGTACGCGGGAAGTAGCTCCACCAAAGGCCGCAGGTGATGGCCACCGCCAGAACCCCGGCTATCAGCAGGCTGGTTGTCCACGACGCACCCGATACCCGAGCGGCAGCCACGATGAGCGTCTCGCCCAAGGCGATGATGACGAATAGGCCGTGGCGTTCGGCAAAATGCTCGGGATGCAGGTTCCAGCCTTCAAGCCGTCCACCAATTGCTCCGGCAATGAGGTCCAGCACGATCGCGGCCGCCCATAACCAATACTGCATCGCGCCGCCAATAAGACCGCCCAACAAGACAGCCGCCAGTCCGCCTAGAGAGACGATGATCCAGATGCGAACGGCGGCTTTTTGTAATGGGTCCTCAGAGGTCACCCAGGCCTGTAGGATAAGTCCAATGGCCCGGACGAGAACATAGGTGATCGCGAACCACAGTGCCCGATCGCCGAAGGCGCCGGGCAGAGCGACGGCCATGAAGAAGGCCACGGCCGTGGCCAGCAGCGTTCCAAATTGAACCCACGGATGCGTCGTATCGGCGGCATTCAAGGTCCAGGTGAACTGGGTCCAGGCCCACCATACAAGCCAGAAGACGAGGATTACCTGGCCCACAACCTGCCAATCGAGCCCCTCGTGAAGCAGGCCGACGATCTGGGTGACCGAAAAGACAAATACCAGGTCGAAGAAGAGCTCGACGAAGGTCACGCTCTGATCGTCAGGCGAGCTGATCATTTGAGATCTCATTGGTTTTTTCCTCTTCTATTGTTGGAATCGCTTTGTCTGTACAAACGCTGGATGCAAATCGGCCATCAACCATATTCGGCCGTGAATGGTGTTGAACTTCGCTACGGCCGCGAAGCCAGATTTTCGAAGCCCAGCGGCACCAGCTCAAACCAGGTATTGCCCGGCGCCAGGGGCAAGATCTGGCCCTCCTGGTTATAGAAGGACAGCATTTCCTCCGGGTGCTCACGGCGCCAGAGGCCATCATAGCGTTGGCCGTCCCGGAAGATAACCGCCGGCCCCTCGCCCCAAATGCGGATCTGGATCGAGGGCGAGCCGCCCGTATCCTCGATAATCTCTGTATTGACATGCTCGGCATAGACGACGACCACGTTCTTGAAGCTCAATAATTCCCCTGTGCTGGCGTCCGTGTGGCGGGCGCCGTCGCTCCAGCGGGCATACTCGCGTGAACGGGGTTGAAGCTGCCAGAAGATGCCCGTGCCGGTATAGATGATCTCGACCTCGGTGGCCGGCTCGCCCCCCGGCGGCGGGTCGGGATGAAAGGCCATGCCGTTGCGCAATTGGGGCGCCACATCCAGGCCTCGTTCGGCCAGGATAGCTCGCAGATCCTCGGTATTGGTGAACAGGCTATCAACCTGGAAGGCGCTGGGATTCTTGTCGTCGAAAGTGCGCCAGAAACCGCTGTGACCATAATCGGGCGAGATGATCCGCTCGAAGAATAAACTCTCGCGGATCATTTCCTTGATCTGGTGGCTGGAACCCGAAAAACCGAAGGCGGCGTCGTACATCAATGGTATTTCCAGGTCGATCAGCCGCGCGCTGCGCACCGAGCCCACCCGTTTGGGCGTATTGGTATAAAAGATGGCCGTGAAACGGGTGATGCCGCCCTCGCTGTAATGTTCGAACACCAGGTCGGCCTGGTTCAAGCCGGCCTGCGGCCGTACCCGGGCCATATTAGCCACTTTCACCGCCAGCGGCAGTCGTTCGAGTGTGGCCGGATCGGCCACTTGCTCGCCGGTCAGCGGGTTGACGTCATCGGGGAAATCGGCCGGGCCGATGAGACCGGGAATAGCCGTCGGCGCCAGGGTAGCCGTCGGTTGGGGTACGGCCGTGGCCAGCGGCGTTGGCGTGTCTGATCGCACCGCCGGCGTGGTTGTTTCCGTCGGCGCGGCGGCTAGGGCCGAACCGGCCCCGTCGCCGACCGGCGTCCCCATATCCTCCAGCGCGGCTTCGATGGTCAACACCATCTGCTCCCCATCCTGGCTGCAAGCGACCATGAGTAGGGCCACCAGAAGCACCAACAGGAGCGGCCGCTGGGAGCTCGGGGCTCGGGGCTCGGGGCTCGGGGCTGGTCGCTGGGTGCTGGTTGTCGGTCGCTGGTTACTGTTCACTCGCCACTGTTTACTCATCACTCAAATAGTAACCGGCCGGCGGCGTCATGCAAGTGAGAAGTTGTTCGCACCCCATACGAAAAAGCTACGGTCGGCCACCTGAAGCTGAAAGCTCACGGCTAACCGCTAACCCCTCACCCCTTCCGCGCCAGCAACAACCCCTTGCCCACCGGCGCCACCATGGCATCCACCCGCTCGTCGGCCAGGACTTGATTGATCACCGGTTGCAGCGCCTGCCCGTGACTGATGGCATTGTCGGCCACAAACAACCCGCCCGCAACCATATTGGGCACCACTAACTCGTAGCAGTCACGGTAGATATCCTTTTCGGCGTCCAGGAAACAGAAGGCGACGTCCTTATAGTCAGCCAGGTGCTGGCGGGCATCGTCGTGGATCAGCGTGACGACATCTTCGACCCCAGCCGTGGCAAAAGTAGCTCGAGCCAGTTTCACCTTTTCAGGCAAGACCTCGAAAGTGGTGATAGTCCGGCCGGTCGTCACGCAGGCCAGGGCCAGCCACAAGGTCGAATAACCGACGCTGGTTCCGATCTCGATGATCTTTCCAGCCGGCGCATTGGCCAGCAGCAACGCCAGGAACTTACCCGTCTCAGGCGGGATCTGGCGCAAGCGCTGCAAATGCGGCGTGCCGTCGACCCGGTCCTGGGTGTCAATCGCTTGCAATCGTTCCATTTCGGCCACCATCTCGGCCGGCATATCGTGAAACATTATCACCTCTTAATCATAGCGCATGCCTCCGGCTTGCGTGGGCAAACTGGAAGTTTACGCTACAAGTGTGCGCCTATCGTATCGCCCCCGGCCGTTTTGGGCTATGCTTTCGACGACGAATCTGTTAAGCTTCGGCCGCTGGAAACCGATTGAGCGATTTTCCCGGAAACTTGGCGATATGCTGTGCTGCACCGCCGGATAATCAGTTTCCGGGAAAATGACAGACATGATCCAATCCGCCGCCGCACCATTCACTCGCGACCGTTTCACCTGGCTAGCCTACCTCATGCTGGCCTACTACGCCTACTACCAGGCCGCCCTGGGCCCGATCATGCCCTTCCTGCGAGCCGAGTTGGGGCTGAACTACGCCGCCGGCGGCTTGCACTTCAGCGCTTTCGCCCTGGGCATGATTCTGGCCGGCTTGAGCGGCGACCGTTTCGCACGCCGCTTCGGTCGCCGAGCCGTCTTTTGGGGCGGCGCTTTGGGCATGACCGCCGGCGTTCTATGGTTCGTGCTCGGCCGCCAGGTAAGTCAAACCATCGCCGCCTCGCTGCTGATGGGCTTCATGGGCACCTTGCTGCTGGTCATCATCCAGGCCGCCCTATCCGACCACCACGGCGACGACCGGGCAATCGCCCTAACCGAGGCCAACGTCGGCGCTAGCCTGGCCGCCGGATTGGCTCCGCTGCTGGTCGGCGCTTCCCTGCGCCTGGGAGCGGGCTGGCGCGCGGCCGCCTTGGCCGGCGTGGCTACCCTGTTCCTGCTGTTGATCCTTTACCGCCGCCAGCCGATCCCCGAAGCGCCGGCGCTGGTCGTCGAGCACGACGGCCGCGCCCGGCGGCTGCCGCGCCTCTTTTGGGCCTACTGGACCGTGCTGGTTCTGGGTGTGGCCATCGAGTGGTCGCTGATCTTCTGGGGCGCCGATTTCCTAAACACCGTCGTCGGCCTCAACCGGACCAATGCCGTGACCCTGATGAGCGTCTTCTTCGTAGCCATGGTCGGCGGCCGATTCGCCGGCAGCCGCCTGACCCGGCGCCTGCCGGCCGCCAATCTACTCCTGCTGGCTCTAGCCCTGGCCTTGTTGGGTTTCCTGCTCTACTGGCTGGCCATCCTACCTGCGGCCAACGTGGCCGGACTCTTCATCGCCGGGCTGGGCGTGGCCAATCTCTTCCCCATGAGCCTGTCCGTCGCCACCGGCGTGGCCGCCGAACAGGCCAACCGGGCCAGCGCCCGCCTGTCCATGGGCAGCGGGCTGGCCATCATGACTGCGCCCCTGATCCTGGGCTGGACAGCCGATCAGATCGGGCTGCAAGGCGCCTTTGCCATCGTCGTGTTACTCTTCGCCCTGGCCGGCGCCGTCGCCGTCACGGCCAATGCCATCGCCCGGGGAGAAGAGGAGGAAACTGAGGGAACTATGGGAGCTGGGGGAACCAAGGGCGAACTGGGAGAGCCCAGGGAACTGTGAACTCGCGACTCTAAACTGAGAGCTGTCAGCTGAAAACTGATCGCTGAAAGTTGACGGCAAAAAGCTCACCGCTAATGGCTGTCACTTGCCTACCTGTCCCCAATCCTGCATAATAAGTCCATACTCTCGGTTCCGATCTGCCATCATAGACTTACATCGCTACCACCAAACCAAATAAGAAACCATTGTGCCTTAAGCATCGACCGTTGGCCATTCGTTTTTCATTCCCGCCCAAGCTGGAGTAGATTGTGCCACGTGGATTCTTTCATCACCTCAATAGCAGTCGGCTATCGCCTAGAGATCGGCAGCTTCTAGTCGAAGACGTCTCCCTCTCCTTTGGCGGCGTCCGGGCGTTGCACCAGGTAAGCCTAGAAGTCAACCAGGGCGAGATCACGGCCATCATCGGCCCGAACGGCGCCGGCAAAACAAGCCTGCTTAACTGCATCAGCGGCCTATACCATCCCCAAGAAGGGCGCATCCGGTTCTATCACGACCGTGAACATGAACTAACCCGGATGAAACCCCACCAGATAGCCAGGTTAGGGATCGCCCGCTCTTTCCAGAACATCGAATTATTCAAGCACATGACCGTCCTTGAAAACCTCATGCTCGGCCGGCACGTGCATCTGAAGGCCAATTTACTCACCGGCGGCATTTTTTGGGGGCGCGCCCAACGAGAAGAGGTCTCAAATCGATTTTTGATTGAAGACATCATTGACCTGCTTGAGATTCAGGCCATTCGTAAACAGCCGGTGGGCACGCTGGCCTACGGCCTGCAGAAGCGGGTCGAGCTCGGCCGGGCCCTGGCCCTGCAGCCCAGCCTGCTGATCCTCGACGAACCCATGGCCGGCATGAACGCGGAAGAAAAAGAGGATATGGCCCGCTTCGTCCTCGACGTGAACGAAGAACACGCGGTGACGATCATCATCATCGAACATGATATGGGCGTGGTGATGGATATCTCCGACCATGTGGCCGTGCTGGACTTCGGCTCCAAGATCGCCGAAGGAACGGCCGACGAAGTTCAGCGATCGCCTGAAGTGATTCGCGCCTATCTGGGCGAAGACTACGCGGCGCCATAAAGACCAGGAAAGATAGGGATGGAAGAGACATTCCCCCAACTACTATTGGAACGCGTTGCGGAACTCGGCGACCGGCCGGCGCTCCGGGAGAAGGATTACGGTATCTGGCGCTCGGTCAACTGGCCCGAATACCTGGACCATGTCCGTCACTTCTGCCAGGGTTTGGTGGCCCTGGGCCTGACGGCCGACGATACGGTGGCCATCATTGGCGACAATCGACCGGAATGGATATACGCTGAATTGGCCACCCAGGCCGCCGGGGCCAAGAGCATTGGCATCTACCAGGATGCTATCGTCAACGAGATGGTCTACATCATCACCCACGCCCGCGTGAAGTTCATCGTCGTGGAAGATCAAGAGCAAGTCGACAAGATCCTCGAAATGTGGGCTGAGTTGAAGGGGGTAGAAAAAGTAATTTACTATGACCCCAAAGGCTTGCGCGGCTACTCCGAAGATTTCCTCATGTACTTCCCGGACGTCGAGGAATTGGGCCGGAAATATGAACTAGACAACCCTGGCTGGTTCGAGCAGCAGGTAGCCCAGGGTCGAGGGGATGATGTGGCCATTCTTTCGACCACATCCGGCACCACCGGCGACCCCAAACTGGCCATGATAAGCCACAACAATCTCGTCACTATGGGACGAAAGCTGATGGAAATCGACCCCCTGGAAACCGATGACCGTTTTGTCAGCTTCCTGCCCATGGCCTGGATCGGCGAACAGATGATGTCTTTTGCTTGTAGCCTACAAAAAGGCTTCACCCTTAACTTCCCGGAAAAGCCAGAGACGGCCTTGGCCGATCTGCGCGAGATCGGGCCGCAGTCCATGTTCAGCCCACCACGCATTTGGGAGAACCTGGTCAGCCAGGTATTGGTCAAAATGGAGGACAGCAGCTGGCTGAAAAAGGCGATCTATAACTGGTCCATGAAGGTCGGCTACCAGATGGCCGATAAACGCTTTCGCAAGGAGGAACCCGGCCGGGGATTGAAGACCCGCTATTCCCTGGCTAATTTCCTGACCTTTCAAATGCTCAGAGATCACCTGGGCTTGCGCCATTTAAAGCGAGCCTACACCGGCGGCGCGGCCCTTGGCCCCGACGTCTTTCGCTTCTTCCATGCTCTGGACGTCAATCTGAAGCAGATCTACGGGCAAACGGAGGCCAGTGGCATCAGCGTTTTGCATCGTGATGGCGACATCAAGTTCCAGACGGTGGGCAAACCGGTAATCGGCACAGAAGTGCTCATCGCCGAGAGCGGCGAGATCCTGCTCAAATCAGAGGCCGTTTTCACCGGTTATTACCGCAACGAGGAAGCGACGAAAGAGACATTGGTCGACGGCTGGCTCCACTCTGGAGACGCCGGCTACTTCGACGACGACGGGCACCTCATCGTCATCGACCGGGCCAAGGACGTGATGACGCTGCACGATGGCACCAAGTTCAGTCCACAATTCATTGAGAACAAGTTGAAGTTCAGCCCCTATGTGAAGGAGGCTGTGGTCTTTGGCGGCGACTGGCCCTTTGTGACCGCCATCATCAACATCGACATGGAAAACACGGGGAAATGGGCCGAGAATCACCACATCGCCTACACCACCTACACCGACCTGGCCCAGAAACCCGAAGTGTACGCCCTGGTACGCGACCAGGTGGAAAACGCAAATACCGACTTGCCGGGCGCGGCGCGCATCCGGCGCTTCCTACTGCTGCACAAGGAACTCGACGCCGATGACGCCGAATTAACCCGGACGCGTAAAGTGCGGCGTCACTACGTTGCCGAACGTTACGATGACATCATTTCGGCCTTATATGACGACGATGAATACCTGGAAGTGGAAACGAAGATCACCTACCAGGACGGCCGGGTTGCTACCCTGAAGACCCGCCTGCGCATTGAGCAAGTGGCAAACGGCCGTGATTAAACAGACAGATTCATACGTTCCCGGAAAAGGTTCTCCGAACTCTCGAGTTTCCGGGAAAGTGAATAGGTTGAACCACCGATAGCGGAGGCCCGGCGTGGAGAAATTCTTACAACTGACGTTGACCGGACTGACGAATGGCGCGATTTTATCGCTCGTTGCCCTTGGTTTTGTGCTGATCTACAAGGCCAGCGATGTCATAAACTTCGCCCAGGGCGATTTCATGGTCGTCGGCGCTTTTATCACTTACGGGCTCATCGTTCAGGTCGGCCTGCCCTGGTCGATCGGCGTGTTGGTAGCCGTTCTACTGGCCGCCCTCTTGGGCGTCTTGATCGAACGTTTCATCTTGCGCCCGATGATCGGCGAACCGATCATCTCCGTCATCATGGTGACCATCGGCTTGTCTAGCTTGCTTAGAGCCGTCGTCAGTGCCATATGGGGTACCACGGGCCGGCCGTTCCCGCCATTCCTGCCCAGCCAACCCGTTCAGATACTCGGGGCAACCGTCCCGGCCGACCGCTTGATAGCCATCGGGCTGGTGATCATCCTGTTCGTCATCTTCACGCTCTTCTTCCGTTTCACCCGCGAGGGCATTGCCATGCGGGCCACGGCCGACGACCAACAGGCAGCCTTGAGCATGGGCATCAGCGTCAAAAAAGTCTTCGCCCTGGCCTGGTCAATTGCCGCCGTGACGGCCGTATTGGCCGGGGCCATTGTGGCTAACATCGTCGGCGTCAGCCTGGCCATCGCCGGATTGGGGCTGACCGTCTTCCCGGTGGTTATTCTCGGCGGCCTTGACTCCATTCCCGGGGCCGTCATAGGCGGCATCATCATCGGTCTGCTGCAGGCTTACACCGCCGGTTATACGCCCAGCCACCTGGCTCTTAGCACCATCATCCCTTTCATCGTTCTCATCATCGTCTTGATGATCAAACCGTACGGCCTCTTTGGCGAAGAGCGAATCGAGCGCGTATAAGATAGGACCTCCTGATATGGAATCTGGGATTTACAAAGCAACCTACGAAGAAGACATGGCCCTCAGGCGGACGCCCATTATGCGTTGGCGCCTCATCCTAGTCATCGTCCTGGTCCTTGTTTTTCCCTTTTTCGGCAGCTCCTACACCCTGACCCTGGCCAATCAAATTGGCATTGTATCCATCGCCGCCATTGGCCTGAACATCCTGACCGGTTTCACCGGTCAGATCAGCCTGGGGACCGGGGCATTCATGGCCGTGGGCGCTTATACGGCCGGCTTTCTGGCGGCCGAGATAGGCATGCCCTGGTGGCTGACGATCCCCTTCGCCTGCCTGGCCACGGCCGTCGTCGGCGGCGTATTCGGCATCCCGTCGCTGCGGCTCAAAGGCCTGTATCTGGCCATTGCCACCCTGGCCGCCCAGCAGATCATCCAGTGGGCTATCGTCCGCTCTACTTTTGGCACCGATGCGCTGGTAGTGCCCCGGATAAGCGTTTTTGGCACCAATTTGAACAAGTTGAAGATCGGACCGGTCGGCGGTACTGACTTCTGGTTCTACTGGATAATCTACCTGTTTCTGGCCATCACGATCCTCTTCACGGTCAATCTCTTCCGCACCAAGATCGGCCGGGCGTTCATCGCCATTCGCGACCAGGACGTAGCCGCCGAGGTGATGGGTGTGAACCTGTTCCAATACAAGCTGCTTTCCTTTGCCGCCTCGTCCTTCATCATCGGCATGGCCGGCGCCCTGTTGGCCCACTATCGCGGCATCGTCAATTACGAACGGTTTACCATTGAAGCCTCTATCTTTTACCTGGCCGTCATCATCATCGGCGGGCTGGGCTCTGTTTCCGGCTCCATCATGGGCGCTATATTCATGACCCTGTTGCCGGCCGTTCTGAGCAACCTGGGCCGGTCGGTGGGCGGCACCGCTCCCGCCGTGGCCAGGCTCATTCCCTTTGTCCAACAGGCGGTATTTGGCATCACGATCATCGTCTTCTTGATATTCGAACCCGAAGGATTGGCCAAGATCTGGCGCAATATCAAGGACTACTTCCGTTTATGGCCATTCAGCTACTGACCACTTAACACTATGCACTCAGCCACTGTGTCTGGTAGGTACGCGATGTGTGAACAATAGAAGTGCCCCGTCTAACAACGCCACACCTCGCGTTTTGGGTTTGTTGTCCTGTTATTGGAGAGTGTAGGTAAGTAAGGAGAAGGGAAATGTTTTCTAAATTGTCTAGGAGAAGTGTTGTATTTCTGATAGTTGCCCTGGTCGGCGTCCTGGCGTTGGCTGCATGTGGCGGAGCGGAGGAGGAGGAAGCGGTCAAGGTGGGGGCGATATTCGACCTGACTGGCCCAACTTCCGACGTGGGCACGCCCTATTCTGAGGGCTTGACTGATTTCGTCAACTGGTACAATGACGCTGGCGGCGTCGACGGCCGGCCTTTGGAGTTATTATCGGCCGATTACGCCTATGCCGTCGACCAGGCCGAGCAACTTTACAGCCAGTATGTCGATGAAGGTGCTGTGGTCTTCATGGGCTGGGGCACTGGCGATACCGAGGCGCTGCGCGGCCGCATCGCCGACGACGAAATCCCGTTCATGTCCGCCTCCTACTCGGATGTGCTGGGCGAAGCACCCTATAACTTCCTGATAGGCACAGGCTATGGCGCGCAGGCAGTGGCCGCCGTCCAGTGGGCCATCGACAACGGCGCCACCAGCGTGGCCATGTTCCACCACGACAGCCCCTTTGGCCAGTCGCCGGTGCCCATGGCCCAGGAATACGCCGAGGCCAACGGCGTTGAGTTCAACGTATTCCCCATGCCCGGCGGGGCCACCGACTTCACGGCCGAATTAACCCAGGCCCAGGATGCTGGCGCGGAATACATCATCATCCAGAACGTCTCTTCGCCGGCCTCAACCCTGGTCAATAACATTCGCGACTTCGGCCTGGATGCGACCGTCGTCTGCCTTAACTGGTGCTCGGACGAATTGTTCATTTCCCTGGCCGGCGACGCGGCCGATGGCGTTCTCGGGACCAGCCCCTTCGCCTTCCCCGGCAGTGGCGCCGAAGGCCTGGAGGAAATGGACGAATACCTGTCCGAACAAGGCGACAGCCTGGTCGAGAAGGGCGTCCGTTATGTGCAAGGCTGGCTGACCATGAAAGTAATGGCCGCAGCCATGGAAGAGGTCGCGGCCGCCGGCGACGAGATCACCGGCCCCAACATCCGCGCCGCGTTGGAAAGCATGCAGAACTTCGACACCGGCGGCATCACCCAGGCTCTCACCTTCAGCAGTGACGACCACGCCGCCAACAAAGCCGTGCAATTCTTCGAAGTTCAAGACGGGACATGGACGGCCGTTTCTGATTACGTTCCCGTCCCCTAATTAACAATCAGACATAGCGGTATTTCCGGAAACCGGTCGACTGGTTTCCGGAAATACCACACTACATTCGCGCTGAGTAGGTCCGACGATGCTTACCCTCAACAACATCGAAGTCATTTACAGCCACGTCATCCTGGTCCTGAAAGGGATGTCCCTCGAAGTGCCCAAGGGCCAGATCGTGGCTCTGCTGGGCTCAAACGGCGCCGGCAAGTCGACGACGCTTAAAGCCATTTCAGGCCTGCTCAAACAGGAAGATGGCGAAGTCACCGACGGCGGCATCGTCTTCGAAGAAGAGGAAATACATCACCTGGACGCGGCCGACATCGTTCGCCGGGGTATCTTCCAGGTAATGGAGGGGCGGCGGGTATTCGACCATCTGGACGTGGAGCAAAATCTCATAGCCGGCAGTTATACGCGGCGTGACCGGCAGAACATCCGCGACGACATACAGGCCGTATTCGACTACTTCCCACCCCTCAAAGAAAGGCGCAACCAGTCGGCCGGTTATCTTTCGGGCGGCGAACAGCAGATGTTGGCCATCGGCCGGGCCCTGATGGCCCAGCCCAAATTGATCATGCTGGACGAGCCCTCCCTGGGCCTCGCGCCGTTGCTGGTCAAAAACATCTTCCAGATCATCAAGCAAATTAACCAGGAAAAAGGCACGACGATCTTGTTGGTCGAGCAAAACGCCAACCTGGCCCTGGACGTGGCCGATTACGCCTACGTCATGGAAAACGGTCGCATCGTCCTGGACGGCTCGCCGCAAGCCCTGAAAGACAATGCCGACGTTCGCGAATTCTACCTGGGCCTCAACGAAGTCGGCACCCGCAAAAGCTACCGCGATGTGAAACACTACAAGCGCAGGAAACGGTGGTTGTCGTAAGGGCGAGCTGAGCGAGCCCAGGGCGAATCGCATGAGCCTAGGGCGAATCGCATGAGCCTAGGGCGAATCGCATGAGCCTAGGGCGAATCGCATGAGCCTAGGGCGAATCGCATGAGCCTAGGGC